>NZ_JCAXEL010000013.1:0-188439 GCF_059759055.1 Paenibacillus sp. GQ49 | reverse complement strand
GATAGTTTAATGAAACTATGAGTTGCAATTTGAAGAGGGTTTCAACCACAATTAGATGTACATAAATAAGTTCCTGAACTAATATTCATTGTAGGAGGTGAAACAATGATAAATATTAAGAGGGTCGGGGAGATCATAGCAAGAAACCGTAAAGAGTTATCCATGACGCAAACACAACTTGGTGAGGTTTTAAAAGTTAGTCATCAGGCTGTTTCAAAGTGGGAGAGAGGTGATTGTTTACCTGATATTGATATATTAGTTCGATTATCCAAGATTTTTAATAATACCGTAGATTATTTCCTAACTCAAGAAGAGAATGATGCTCATGCAACTAGAACGAATATACTTAATAACAAGAATGACATTTGGAAGTCAGTTCTAAAAAAAATAAAAGACCAAATCTCTCAGCCAAGCTTTGATAGGTGGTTTACAAGTGCTACAGCAATTCAAATTGACAACACCCTCATTATTTCAGGTCAAGATCAGTTTGCCACAGACTGGTTATATCAGAGGTACTCCCATATGATTTCAAAAACTATAGATGAAATTAGAGGGGATAGTAATTTAGAGGTAACCTTTCGCTTTTCTAAAGGTACTGAAAATATAGAACCATAAAGTTTGAGTATTAAGCTAACGGGAAACGTTATATGATTGCGATTAAAAACTACCCATGACGCACATGCGTCATGGGTAGTTTTTAATCATTTCCATACGTTCAGGAGGGGGCCTTGTGAAATAGCGATGTCCTAATCACTTCGTTGGACAGACAGAGTTTTGTGTAAAAACGGCCACCGTCCGGGAACGACTATTCTTCGTATACATTTCCGAACCGACTTACTTGACCGGCCCCATCCAGGTTGAAATCGTCTTCTGCTGGTGCGGCAACGGCGGTTTCAACTTCCCGTTATCGATTAAATGCTTCAAAATATAAGCGATAAGTCGGCCTCCGCCGGTGTTGCCTCTCACCATGTAAGCAAGCTGCGGCTCCAAATGCTTCGGCTGATTTTGCAGGAACAGCTTGAGCATTTTATCGTAGAGCTTGCCGACAGCAGGGGCATACAGAGCGGACAAATCCGGCATTGCCTTGTTCAACCGATCCAACGTTTGCGGAGAGTCGATCCAGACCGCATTGAACTTGTACCCCTCCTCCGTCTTGCGGATGTACCCCTTCTCCAGCAGGAACGAATATTGCTCACTGTTCTCTTCGTTGTCGGGCAGTTCTCCTTGTTGGAACGCATGACAAATCTCGACATTCCGGTATTCCAGGGAACGCCAATCCACCTGGCGGTCACTCCAGTACGTATTGAATTGCCACAAGTATAAGGGGCTTTCTTCGACGTAGCGGAGCGACGGACCGAAGGTGATGTAACTACTCAAATCAAAACCCGGATCGGCATTGCTGCTCGTGTTCAACGCCGCATAGGCAATATACTGACCTCCGTCCTTTCGCATTGGTGCGACCGCATCGAAGTTGTCGCCCGCCGGCATGCTCCGCCAAGATTGCTCCTCGACGTTCTTGGGCAGCAAGGTCCAGAGCAGGAAGTTATAGTCGCCGTCCGGAACGTACACTCCGCTATCCTCGACTTGCCGGCGAACTTCCATTAACGCGTCGAAATGAACATCGGCCACTTCGGCGGCGCAATCTTGCCAGAATTGATGACCAGCTACGGCTAACTCGAAGAGGTCCCAGACGATGGTATTGCTTTGATATTTGCCGGGAGAGGTTTGGATGAGAAAATTGTAATCGGCCAGGTGCCGGACTTCGCCTTCCAGCAAAGACGGCGGCATTCCGAGCTCTTCCGCGATTTGATGTATGGTACGCGCCTTATGATAAGCCGCGTAAACGATATTTTGCGCCAAGGCGCGTCCAAGAAAATCGTTGGTTTCGCCCAGGCTGCCGGCCGAACCGGAATGGCCCATTTCCCCCATGCTGACCGGATTGACACTTAAAGTTCCTGTTGCACGCATACGTTTCATCCCTTTCCGTAACTTCTTTTTGGCCTCGCTCAAATGCCACTTCACCGTGCCTACAGGAATGTTCAGAGCAATCGCGATATCGCCGATTTTAAGCTCGTCGTAGTAATGCATGACCACGATCCGGCGATGGATGTCGGACAGAAACGCGACTTCTCGGCGCAGCTCGCGGTAAGCTTCGGTTACCAGCAACCGGTCAAGCGGCTCTCGGGAAGGGGCGGTCGACAGTTCGGACATGCCGTTGATTTCGATCGCTTGGGGAGCGTGCGCACGCTTTTTCAACCAATTCACCCAAGTGTATCGTGCAACCGTCCAGACGTAAGCGTCAAGGCTTCTAATGTCCCGCACCCCAGAGAAGGATTTCAACAACTGCAGCATAATCTCCTGAGCCAGATCCTCCGCCTCGGCCCGCTGCTTGACCCGGTTTAACGCAAAACCGAAAATCGGTTTGACATAGCTCCGAATCGCTTCCGCCGCTTCTTTTCCGTTTGTACCAATTGAGTCCATTTTTTGCCTCCATAGTTGCATCTGTAATTCCTGACAATTATATAGTGTGCCAGGCGAAATAAAGGTTGGGATTATTTTTAAAAAAATTGGACGTCCTACCGGATCGCTCATATATGTATAATTACAAACATCATGAGTAGGTCACTTAAATGGTTAAAGAGACGTTATGACTTTTTTGTTAAACAAGTTGAAGATTACTTTAGATGTAAAGGCCTCACTTTTAGTATATAAAGATACTTCTTTTCCGTTCAACTATGGGAGGATACAAACTAGGAGCAGGAGCCGAAGTTCTTCTTTGGGTACTTGGGGTAATCTTTCGTTCCGTAGTTAACCAGGAGTGGTTTCGATTAATTATTCAAATGCATAATTGAGGTTCATTAAACTAACGGATGACAATAGGGATCGTTGCCAAAATGCTAACGATCCTTTTTGGTAACCTTTAGGGAAAGTGTATACCCTAGAAAATACGGACAAAAAAAGCCCTTAAGGGCTACCTCCATAATTGTAAATCAGTTTAAAAAACAGCCCAATTGGGACTACCTAAAAAAGTTAGCAAGTAGGGTAAATGGCAGGATCGTCTGTTGGCAGAACTGTAATATCAGCAGGATTTATGAGTTTAATAGGGGATGGTGATTACTTATTATTCCAGATATATGCTACTCTCTTTTTATTCCATAGTTTTCTTAACGGAGAAATGGAAATTTAAATGTTGGGGGTAATTGCTTGCTTCTATCCGAACGATTGCCAATTGCAGCAAGTCTGTACCCTGAAGAACCTGCTTTAATGCGAAATGGGCAAACGATGAGTTATGGGGAGCTTTACGGTCTGGTTGCAAGACTCAGTCATGCCCTATATGTTGAAGGTCTCCGGGCCGGTGATCGATTTGCCCTTTTAGGTGATCCAGATCCCCAGCTCGTTGTTGCGTTTTATGCAGCAGTTGGGATCGGTGCTATACCACTCGTTCCTTCTCCTATGCTAACAGTACCTGAACTCGCTGCCATATTTCAGGATGCAGAACCACATATGGTTATTCATGATGACCAACATGCTAAAGCAGCTATTGCCACGGTAAAGCTTCTTGGGTATTGTCCAAAACTATTCACGACAGACGAAGAAGGGACGATTAGCAGTTCGCTCGCTGCTCTTTTACAGCAGGAACCCGCGTTCTCTCCAAAAGACCATTTCAAACGAAGTGTAGACGATACGGCAGTCCTGATTTATACGGGTGGGACAACTGGTCGGCCAAAAGGGGTCATGCATTCGCATCGTGGTATGGCTGCTTGGAATCAACTTACGCCTTCTGGAGGCTTCGGTCATGATCTCAGGCGTCGTGTGTTAGTGCTCAACCTATCCCATCTGGTGGGTCAATTCCAGCTGTGGGCGACCATGGCTGCCGGAGGCTGTCTTGTATTTCTAGACGAATACCCAGCGGATGTACACCGCATTATGGAAGCTATTGAACGTGATCAGATTACACAACTCAGCACAGTAGGCCAACTGCTTTGTGATCTTACCCGCGAGGCATCCGTAGGAGGTAGAAACTTGAAGAGTCTATCGCTTATTGGCTGCGGAGGGTCCATTATTTCTCCGGATACACTACAGGAGGTCGTATCGCAATTTCCTGAAGTTATCATTGTGAACAACTACTCACAAGCGGAATGTGGAATGTCCATAAGCCGCCTTTTTCCTGCTCAGCATATGGGCGATCCTCCTCGCCTTCGATCCGTAGGTCGTCCTGCTGACTTGGCTGCCCAAGGTGAGCAGGCCTTCGAAGTTCGGATATTAGATACGGACGGAAGTGAGACAGTTACGGGCGAGGCTGGAGAAATCGTTGTTCGGGGTGCACAGACCATGCTGGGGTATTGGCGCCAGTTGGAGGCTACTGCCGAGACCATGTCCGATGGCTGGATTCGAACTGGGGATGTCGGTTGTCTGGATGCCGAAGGTTACCTTTATGTGTTTGATCGCTTGAAGGATATGGTTATTGTGGGCGGTTCCAATGTGTTTTGCGCCGAAGTGGAGCATGTTATTGTGACCCATGAGTCGGTAAGCGAGGCGGCCGTAATCGGACATTCTCTTCCTGACGAAGGAGAGGAACTCGTCGCTTTCATAGTGTTACAGGATGGTGAAAGTATGGATCTGACGCGGATGCGGGCGTTTTGTGAGCCACACCTTGCTCCGTACAAATGGCCAACTCAACTGTTCATTGTGGATACTTTGCCGAGAACAGCCGTGGATAAAATAGACAAAAAGAAGTTGCGCAAGCATCTATCCTCAATTTTATCCGAAGGACTATGCTAACGGGAAAGCTGTTTAATAGCTGTTGGGCAGAATATTTATTGTTAGATCAACAAGAACAGCCCTTCAACTTCCTTTTGGAAGTGAAGGGCTGTTTGTTTTCATTACTGTTATGCTGGTGTACACAAAAAATACTTTGCAGTATTATCTCAAAATCGTAGCGGCCTGATTGCCCGCATAATCCTCAATGACCAGCTTCAAAGAGCTGCTGCTGGACGCTGGCGTGAAGGTCAGTTCACTCAGCTTTGTTCTTCCCCGAATGATATACGGGAATTTCTGCGAAACGTAAGTGACTCCGAACTCGCGCGCCACCCCATTTTCATATACATAGATCTTGTACCAATCCTCCAGATCCGGGAGGGAAAGTGTATACTTTCCATCTTTTACCGTGACCTTTTCCTTGGCGTATGGTGTAATCTGAAGATCTGCGAGCTGTCCGGTATGGGTTACCGGGTTCTGCCCGCCAATGGCGATGTTCAGCACGTAATGCTCACCGTTGGTCGGAAGTCCGGTCAGGACGGCAGATTGTTTTCCTTTTTTAACCTGAAGTGACTTGGTGAAAGGTTCTTTTGTGTATTCGGTTTGTAGTGTTAGTTGAATAGACTCATTGCTTTTACCTTTGCCCGAATCTTTCGCTTTTTTCGGGTTTTTCCAGCTTACAATAGCGTCGCCATTCTTTTTGAATTTCACATCTATATTCTGAACGGCTGCATTCAGATCGTAAGGCAGGACGGTTGCTTCACTCTCGGTACCATCTGCACCAACCGCACGAATGGACAGTTCACCAGACGGCTGTTTTAGCGATTTGATATAAAAAGTGGAATCATACACACCGCCTACATAGGCGCCATTTTCATATAAATTGTATTGTTTGACCTCTGAATAGTCCTTCATGTCCCATGCGACAACCAGTTCATCGGTGTTGGTCAGTGCTTTGGCATTATGGAATCCGGTCGGTGCATCCGGTACAGCCGCTGAACCGTCGGAAATGCGGATCTCGCCAATATTCATCTGGTAATTCTCAATCGCTTTGCCATTCGGGTCAAAAGATAACCCCATAGCGGCAATGGTTTTTCCATGATAGGAGCTCAAATCCAGCGAAGTTGTCTTCCAGCCTTCCGTATGCTGGCCTGACTGAGGCACTTCCACATTGACCACGTTGGATGGATCATCTTCGAAGATCAGCCCAACATGCAGGGAAGAAGTGTCGCTGGTGGACGGTTTGTTATACGTCAGCTCCAGTTTCGATTGCACGTTGACGGACAGGTCGGTCTTGTACAAGCGAAGGAAGTTGTCCGCGTTCAGTGTACCGTTCACCACGAGAGAGCTGCCGCCATTAAACGCGCCAATGGAGTCATAGTTGTACCTCGCGCCTTTCTCGTAGGTTGGACCATAGTCAAAATCAACACTGAGCTTGTCACCTTTACTATCCATCCACCATTGCCAAGTGACAGGGATATCCTGAATGTTGATATTCGACCATTCTTTATCGTTCGAGACGGCGCCGTCTTCATAATATTTCAGACCGTGACCTGTATTAAAACTTGTCGCAAAATTGGAGCCGTTGATGACGGATCTCTCGGTAAGATAAGCGGCAATCCCATCCCAGTTAGCTCCAGAAGCATACACATCCGACAGATCGGCAGAAGCATTACGACGTGCATCTGTCGGGTCTTGATTTGGACCAGACCACCACGCACGATCACGTACAAAGGTCATCCACTGGTACTCATCCTCAGCTCGGTGATTGGTGCTGCCATCGCCCATCTCTTCATCCAGGGCGTTGTGGGTGAAGTCGGCACCCAGTGTCGCGATGCTGTTCATGGGTTGACCGTTCTCATCCAGGTTATGGCGCAGGTCATAGGATTGCTTCCAGCGGCCGAATTTGTCATGACCACCTTCAACACCAGCAAATACAGTTTCCAGTGGATCCAGTCCCAGGCTGAGAGCATGGTCGCGGGAATCGCGGAGCATCTTGTGGTTCCATACATAGTTCAGGAAGATGGAATCCGAGACTCTGCCGAGAACGGAATCCTGCACAAACGGGCTATTGAGTCCATTGAATTGGTTCTGGTATTGAATCTTGCCTGTTGTATTGATGGTGGAATCATACCACTGAACGTACAGGCCTTTATCTCTTAGATATTTCATGAATTTCTTGTAGGAAGCGATATCCTCAGGGGCAACACCCCGGGCAACCTCTTCCTGATTGAAGAAATATCCATCGTAGTTGTAGTATTCTGCCATCTCGGCCAGTTTCTCGGCCACAGGGAAATTACCGTTTTCATCCTGGACCAGCATTTGTTTATAGGTTTGTGGTCCACGGTCATTGTCTGAGAAAAAGATGTTAGCAATGGACTTAACGCCATTTTTGTGGGCTGCATTGGTGTAGGCTGGATTCGGAATGTTTAAAATACCAAACTCGAAGTATTTCTCCGTCCATTCCTTACTCGGGTCATACAGCTCCTCAGGTACGCCCGCAGAGGCCATGCCGTGCCAATAGCTGTAGTAGTCTGTATATTGCCAATAATTAAATAGATACTGGCTGAATTCATTGGTATAAGGTGTGCTATCGAAGAATGCATTGCCGTAATCACCACTCATTGTGAACAGTTGGGTGTCCGGGCTAAGCTCAGGATAAGCCTGTGTGGCAGCGAACGCTTCATTACGGGGCTGCAAGGGAACATGGGCACGAAGGAGATCACCATGGATATCACTTTCCGGTGTCCAGTTCAGAATCTGGGCCGAGGTGTACCCGTGTTGATAGGGTTGATTCACCCCTTTGGCACTTTCACCGGTGTAAGGGAGTGTGTCTCCTGCATAAACGGATGATGCAACAACTTGTCCAAGCAGAGCCGTAGTAAGGACCATGGCGGTTACCTTGGGAATGATGCCTTTTGCTTTGAGTTTGCGTGTCATGCTGTTCCTCCTTCAAGTGGAATGAATGTAAGGTATTCTTTTACACAAAGCTAAACTTATGGTTAACGATAGTGGATGAAAGCGTTTTTAAATAGGGTGAAATTAAAGAAACACAGATATAAACTAAAGAAAAGTTGCAAGTGACAAGTTAATGTCAGAAGCCTAATGATATAATTCTATATAAGTTGAACTAATTTTTTACACGATAACGGAGAGGACAGAAGAAACCTGAAAAAGCGAAGCGTTCGCCTAAAAGCTTTCTGAAAGAAAACTGCATCGGAAGCATATGCTATCACCGGATTTTCCCCTTAGAAAATGGGAATCAAAGAAATCTGGGGATAACAGCGATTGGAAGGTTATTCTGTCATCGTAGTGTCAGTGTTAATAATCTTTAGTTCTACTTATATAGTCAGGAAAACAGCATCGGAGGGAACATGCGACTTGAAAATTGTTAGCGTTTACAATAATTTCTTCAAAAATAATATGTTTATGAAAATGCTACTGATCTTCTCGATGATATCCATTGTCACGATCATTACATTGTCTTATATCATCTTCCTGTCGGTGTCCGACTCCACGATTCGCCGGGAACTGGCAATCCAGAAAGCGGCGATGGAACATGTGGATCGGTACATTCATCAGCAGTATGAATCGGTACAAAACATGGTGAGGGACATGCATCAGAATGAGGCGCTCTCCGCCAACATTACGTATCTGATGAATCACTCCTACGCTGAATATGTACAGCACATGACCAATGGATACTATGCCAATCAGGATGACTATTCGGCCGATGTGTTGAAACATTTTCAGAACATTATGGATCGTAATTCGCAGATTAACCAACTGATGTTATATAGCGCTGAGCAGCAGGATCTGTCTACCTTTAATCAACACAAGCAGTTCCGCAAGCTGGACGCCAATGTGGCTCATTCCTATATTCCGGACGTGATGGCGATGGAAACGCCCAATATCAGTGCACCCAATTACTGGATACGCAAAGAGATTAATCAATGGGACCCTGCGCTCTACTCCATCCGCGTACCGATTAACAATACACAGACCCTTCGTAATCTGGGCCAGTTTCTTGTCTTCTTTGACTCGGAGGGAATCGGCAACGCACTGGATAACTATGAGAGTAATCTCAAGGGAGAAATCGTGGTGTTATCGGCCAAAGGCACAGTCCTGTTTGACTCCAACAACCATTATTATGGCAAGCAGTACCCCTATGTGAATGTGGCCGATTCTCTGTTTGATCAGACGGATATGGATTCGATGAAAAAGGAGCAGAACATGTATGTGAACAAGTTTGTCTCCGCGGATCAGGGTTATGTGGTCATTGGCACCGTTCCGGTAGAAGAGATGGCTGAAACCTATGCGGGCATTCGCAATACCATCATCTCGATCAGTATTGTATGTATTTTATTTGCTGTGCTGGTTCCGGCATTTTTCATTATTAACTTTGCCAAACGAACCCGTCGAATTATTCGCTTCACCCAAAAAGTGAAATATGGCAACTTGACGGCTCGCATCGACGATCCGCGTGATGATGAACTGGGGCAGATCTCACATAGCTTCAACGATATGCTGGATGAGCTGAATCTGTACATTGAACGGGTCTACAAAGCCGAGATCAAACAGAAGGAGACCGAGCTGGTTGCATTACAGGCGCGTATCAATCCTCACTTTCTCTACAATACACTTGAAGTGATTCGGATGAGGGCCATATCCCAGGGGGCGAGAGACGTCGGCGAAATGATTTACAGCCTATCCGTTTTGTTCAAGAGCCTGGTCCAGCAGAAGAAGAACTATACGCTGAAGGATGAGATGGAAGCTTGCCGCTTGTATCTGGAGTTATTCCGAATCCGCTACAAGGATATTTTTATATATACGATCCAGATCGACGCTGCTTATTATCAACACCCGGTGGTGAAACTTTCGCTTCAACCCATCATTGAGAATTATGTCGTACACGGCATTCAGACAGAACGTTCGGATAACCGATTATCGATTGTTGTGGAAGAGACAGATGATGTGGTGCAAGTGGAAGTCAAAGATAATGGCAAAGGCATTGATCCGGCACGCCTGACGGAAATCCTTGAAGAACTGGAACGTCCTGAAGAGTCTGGTCAGATGTTCGGGCTGCGCAGTGTTCATAGTCGATTGCGCTTCCTGTATGGGCCAGAGTTCGGTATCACCATAGAGAGCACCCTCGGAGAAGGAACACGGATCAGGGTGCGTTATCCACATACAGAAGGGACAGGTGTTTAACATGTACAAGGTGTTTATTGTGGACGATGAGCCGTTCATCATTGAAGGCTTATACGATATTGTGGATTGGTCTTCATTTGGAATGGAAATTGTTAATCATGCGGGCAATGGGCAGGCGGCTTTAGATGCACTCTCTTCTCAGCCTGTGGACATTCTGATTACGGATATATCCATGCCACTCATGAATGGTCTCGATCTGATTCGGGAAGCAAGGCGAGTGCAACCTGAGCTTAAGGTCATTATCCTCAGTGGTTTCAATGAGTTCGAATATCTGAAGGAAGGCATGCAGCTGGGGATCGAAAACTACCTGCTCAAACCGATTAATGTGGAGGAACTGGAATCCACGCTGAGCAACACAGCGTCCAAACTGGACCATATGGTGTCACCTCAAGCCGATGATGCGTATGGCATTCAGATTCTGAAAGATAATATTCTTCATCGGTGGCTTACGGGACAGATTGCAGCTACCGAATTTGAAGAACGTGCCCAGTTTATGAACCTTTCGCTAGACGCACCTTACGTTGCTGTGGCCGTCTTGCGGGACAAAGGGCAGACAGCTGGCATGTTTGAACGCGTCGAGGGGATGCTTAGAGACAGACGCCATCTGAACGTATTTCATGATATCGATGGAGACATCGTCATTATTGCCAATATTCAGGGTACGAGTGACGAGGAACAGAAGTTAATGGATGGCCTGCAGGCATTATCTGATGCGATAACCGTAACCCATCCGGCGGCACGCATTGGAGCAGGCAGATTGATGAAAGGGTTATACCATGCGCCGACCAGTTATGCCGAGGCCAAAAAAGCACTCCAGTATGTGATGATTTATCCCGAGCTTAAAGTCATCGACCATGCCATGCTGGAAAGGTGCGGAAATTCAACGGCGACCTTTTTCATTGATTGGAGGGAGTACGCCAAACTCATTCTGTCCCGCAATACAGAACAACTTGCCGACCGGATTCGCATGGATTTTGAACAGCATCGCGATGGGCTTACACCTGGGGAGTTACAGAATACCGCATTGGAAGTTGTGATTCGCTTCAAAATGGAACTGGAGAGCATCAAACACTCGGATGAGTCTGCCATATACCAACAAGGGCTTCAACTTGTACTGGACAGTGGTACTTTTGATGAGCTCGTTCGGGCACTTCAGCAGGTTGGATCGCAGACGATCCAATCCCTATTGCAGGATCTGAAGAATCCGATTGTGAACCAGGTGCTTCAGCATATCGACAAACACTACGCAGAAGAGCTCTCCTTGAAGCTATTGGGTGCCCACTATCATCTGCATCCGGTGTATTTGGGACAATTGTTCCATAAGGAGACCGGAGAGACATTTGCCGAATATATCAACAAATACCGGATTGAACGTGCAAAGGAGCAACTACGCAATTCCAATCTGAAGGTACAGGAGATTGCACGAAATGTGGGGTATTGGGAGACGGGGTATTTCTATAAACAGTTCCGCAAATATGTGGGCATTTCACCGACGGATTTCAAGGTGTTTGGTTAATTCGGTGACGGGTAGATCCAACCATGCGGACAGAGAGCCAAGAGACATATCGGGAACAGGAATGGCATGGATGAAAATCATGGCATACGTTACCCGGCATGTCTTTTTCATGTAAGCGATTTAATTAAACAGGTACAAAATAGTTGTCCAAGGACGATTTCTCTTTAATTTGTACCTCGAAAACTTAAGTTTATCTTCTTTTTGTAAATGCTTTCATTCGATAAGGTTAAAGCAGTTAGTAAGTAGAGCCTAAAGGAACACAAAAAGGGAGGATCAAAGAAATGAGTAAACAAAGAAAACGCTTCTCACTCGTTCTTGCATTGTTAATGGCTGTTACACTTGTTCTTAGTGCCTGTGGAGGAAGCAAAAATGCTTCAGAATCCGAAGGAACTGGAGATGACGCAGTAGAGTTGATCTGGTATACCATCGGTACCCCTCAGAAAGACGTCAACAAAGTGATGGAAGAAGTGAGCAAGTATACCAAAGAGAAAATTAATGCCACGGTAACGATGAAGATGGTTGACTGGGGTGACTACCCGCAGAAGATGCAGGTTAACGTAGCATCCGGTGAGCCAATGGACATTCTGTTCACTTCTTCGGGTGGATTCGATTATGTACAAAATGCCAGAAAAGGTGCATTCCTCGAACTGGATGACTTGCTTGCTAAATACGGTCAGGATATCACCAAGACCATTGATCCTGCATTCCTCAGCGGTTCAAAGGTAGACGGACACAACTACGGAATTCCAGCCAACAAAGAGCTGCCACAACAAGAGGTATGGCGCTTTAACCAAATGCTGGTTGATAAATACAAGCTGGACATCTCTGGCGTTCGTACGTTAGACAGTCTGGAGCCTCTGCTCAAAACAATTAAGGAAAACGAGGCGAGTGTAACACCATTTGCCATGGATAAAAACTATGTTCCTTACGTGCCATATGACTATGTCATTCAGAATCTGCCAATGGCAATCAAGCTGGATACAACAGACTATAAGCTCGTGAACATACTGGAAACACCTGAAATGAAAGAAGCACTAACCACGATGCACAAGTACTACAAAGCCGGTTATGTATCGGCAGAAGCAGCAACAACAGGTTCCACGAACGACCTGACAACATCGGGCAACTGGTTCCTGGATCGTGCACAGACTCAACCGCTCGCGGACAATCAATGGTCTGCAAGTTACGGTTATCAAGTCGTTTCAACACCTGCAAGTGAAGCAATTATAACGAATACATCTGTACAAGGCTCCATTATGGCCATCTCGGCGAACTCGGAATATCCGGAGAAAGCGATGGAATTCCTGAACCTGCTCAATACAGATCCTGTGCTGCGTAATATGGTGGACTCCGGTATTGAGGGCACACACTACAAAAAAGTGGATGACACGCATATGGAAAATCTGCCTGAATCGAAAAACTACGATATGCCTTCATACTCCCTTGGGAACAACATGCTGCTCTATCTGAACAGCAATGACCCGGATAACAAATGGGATGAGTTCAAGAAGTTTAACGCTGAAGGTGTCAATTCCCCGATCCTCAGCTTTAACTTTGATGCAAGCAATGTATCGTCCGAACTGACAGCGGTACAGAACGTGAAAGAGCAATATTGGGCAGCACTGATGACAGGTACACTGGACCCGGCAGCCAATCTGGATCAAGTGATTGAGAAGTTCAATCAAGCCGGACTGGAGAAAGTAATGGCTGAAGCCCAAAGCCAGCTGGATGCCTGGAGAGCGGAAAACAAGTAACAGTACATCGTAAGGATCGGGCGGTTGCTTATCGCGTCCGGTCCTTTTTCATTCAAGCCTGAAGGAGGATATCCACAATGACTACATTTTTGAAAAACCTGATTAGAAACCGAGTCATGCTGCTCATGGTGCTGCCAGGCGCCATCTGGTTCTTCTTCTTCTCCTACTTGCCACTTGTGGGCACGGTGGCTGCTTTCAAAGAATATCGGTTCAGCCGTGAAGGGTTCTGGGCAAGTCTGATGAAGAGTGAATGGGTTGGCTGGGACAATTTCAAATTCCTGTTCAGCACAAGTGACGCATGGCTCATTACACGCAACACCCTCTTTTATAACATCGCCATTATCTTCCTGGGACTGGTGTTTGCTGTGGCATTGGCAATCCTGCTCTCGGAACTAGTGAATAAACGACTCGCCAAACTGTATCAAACTGGCATGTTTCTGCCGTATTTTCTATCCTGGGTTATCGTTGGTTACTTCGCATTCAGCTTCTTGAGCATGGACCGCGGGATGTTGAATCAGATTATCGGCTGGTTTGGGATGGAACCAATTCAGTGGTACTCTGAGGCGAAATATTGGCCGTATATTCTGGTATTCGTAGCGTTATGGAAAACCATCGGGTATAGCAGCGTTGTCTATCTGGCTTCCATACTGGGGATTGATAAATCACTGTATGAAGCAGCCATGATTGATGGAGCAAGCAAATGGCAGCAGATTCGCAATATTACGATTCCGTTGCTGTCGCCCATCATCACGATTATGACCTTGCTGGCCGTAGGCCGCATTTTCTATGCCGACTTTGGACTCTTCTATCAGGTGCCAAGGGATTCGGGTACGCTTTATTCCGTGACAAATGTTATTGATACGTATGTATATCGAGGTTTGAAAACTAGTGGTGAGATCGGCATGAGTACAGCAGCGGGATTGTATCAATCCGTGGTGGGCTTTGTGCTTGTTATTATCTCCAACTATGTTGTTCGCAAAGTAGATAAAGACAGTAGCCTATTCTAGGACAGGGAAAGGAGTGAACCACTATGGCTCAAGCAAGGCTCGTTAAAAAACGCGACTTCCACCACGTATCCAACGGATGGAACGTGATCATGAACATCATCGCCGGTCTATTTGCTCTGATCTGTGTATTTCCTTTTATATTTGTAGTTATCATCTCGTTTACAGACGAGAAAGCACTGGCCCGTGATGGGTATCGTCTGATTCCGGCAGAATGGAGTCTCGCGGCATATCAGTTTGTCTGGCAGAGTGGGGACACGCTGCTGCGGGCGTATGGAGTTACCATCCTGGTGACGGTACTCGGTACCATTATCAGTTTGATTCTCATGTCGCTGTATGCGTATGCGATTTCTCGCAAGAGCTTCAGGTATCGGAGATTTTTCTCCATCTTTGCGATTCTGACGATGTTGTTTAACGGCGGGATGATTCCAACCTATATGGTCGTATCCCAGCTGCTTGGGTTGAAAGATACGTTATGGGCACTGATTCTGCCGCTGGCGATGAATGCCTTCTATATTATGATCCTGCGTACATTCTACTCCACCAGTGTACCGGATGCAGTCATTGAATCGGCGAAGATTGATGGCGCCGGTGAGTTCTATACCTTTATGAAAATCGTGGTTCCACTCTCCTTGCCGGGACTGGCAACCATCGGGTTATTCAGTACACTCGGTTACTGGAATGATTGGTTCAATGCGCTGTTATACATCGATAATCCGAATCTGGTACCGCTGCAATCCATGTTAATGCGGATTGAGTCGAGTATCCAGTTTATCCAGCAGAACTCTGCTAACAGTTCGATGAGTCTGGCAGCCATGCAGTCCATTCCGCAGGATACATCCCGAATGGCGATGGTTGTGCTTGCTACGTTGCCGATTATATTCGCTTATCCGTTCTTCCAGCGTTATTTCGTACAGGGTCTGACGGTAGGCGCGGTCAAAGAATAACCGGATCACGTTATAGGATTGGAGAGATGCAGATTGATGACTTACAAGGACCAAAGCAAATCCGTAGAGGAACGGGTACAACACCTGCTTAGCCTGATGACTACGGAAGAAAAGGTAGGTCAACTTACGCAGCCATTTGGCTGGCAGACCTATACGAATGATCAAGAGAACATCACGTTAAATGATTCCTTTAAACAGCAAGTGGAAAATGGGGGCGTCGGCTCCCTCTATGGTGCACTTCGGGCCGATCCCTGGACTGGCGTTACGCTGGAAAATGGACTATCCGCCAGAGAAGGTGCTGAGGCGGTCAATCTGATTCAACGTTATGCGGTAGAGCATTCCAGACTGGGGATACCCATCCTGATTGGAGAGGAATGTTCGCATGGACATATGGCCATTGACGGAACGGTCTATCCAGTTCCCCTTTTACTGGGGAGTACATGGAATGTGGATCTATACCGGGAGATGTGCCAGGCAGTAGCACGGGAGACACGTGCCCAAGGTGGTGCGGTCACCTATTCTCCGGTATTGGATGTTGTGCGTGATCCGCGCTGGGGACGTACCGAGGAATGCTTCGGTGAAGATCCGTATCTTATCGGGGAACTGGCGGTTGCCTCCGTGGAAGGACTACAGGGTGAAAGTCTTGACCGTGGGGATACAGTAGCGGCAACGCTGAAACATTTTGTTGGTTATGGCAGCTCGGAAGGTGGACGTAATGCAGGGCCTGTACATATGGGCTGGCGCGAACTGCTGGAAGTGGATCTCTATCCATTCCGCAAAGCGGTGGAAGCGGGCGCTGCGTCGATCATGCCAGCATATAACGAAATTGATGGCACGCCTTGCACCGTGAATACGGAATTGCTGGAAGATGTTTTGCGTAAGGATTGGGGCTTTGACGGTCTGGTCATTACGGATTGTGGTGCGATTAACATGCTGGCAAGTGGGCATGATGTCGCGGCGGATGGAATGGAAGCTTCCGTACAGGCGATTGAGGCAGGCATCGATATGGAAATGTCCGGTGAGATGTTTGGGCAATATCTGATGCAGGCTGTGACAGAAGGCAAGCTTGATATGCAGGTTCTGGATCAGGCTGCCTCTCGTGTGCTGGCGTTGAAGTTCAGACTGGGCTTATTCGAACAGCCTTATGTGGATGCCGATCGGGCAGCAGAAGTCATTGGAAGTGAAGCGCATATTCAACTGGCACGCCAGTTGGCTGCGGAAGGGGTTGTACTTCTCAAAAATGAGGCTGACACGTTACCTCTCTCGTTAGCAAATGTGGGCCGGATTGCCGTGATCGGCCCAAATGCGGATCAGGCCTACAATCAACTGGGCGATTACACATCTCCGCAACCGAAGTCGAAAGTGGCGACGGTACTGGATGGGATTCGCATTAAGCTGGCTAATCATGTGGATGGGCAAACGGAGAAGAGTTCTGTTGGTGCTTTGACTGGTGACAGCAGTACAGATCAGGTTCTTTATGCACCAGGCTGCCGGATCAAAGGTGATTCGAAAGAAGGATTCGAGCGTGCCCTTGAAGTTGCCAGCCAGGCAGATACGGTCATTATGGTGGTTGGTGGCTCCAGTGCACGTGACTTTGGAGAAGGAACGATCGATCTGAAAACGGGTGCTTCCAATGTGTCCGATAACTCTTGGAATGATATGGAGTGTGGCGAAGGGATCGACCGGATGACGTTGGGTCTTGCCGGAGTACAGTTGGAACTCATTCAGGAGATTCACAAGCTCGGCAAAAAACTTGTCGTTGTTTACATTAATGGTCGTCCCATCACTGAACCTTGGGTAGATGAACATGCCGATGCGATTCTGGAGGCGTGGTATCCGGGTCAAGAGGGCGGGCGTGCCATTGCAGATATTTTATTCGGTGATGTGAATCCGTCAGGCAAATTGACGATCTCCATTCCGAAGCATGTCGGCCAATTACCGATCTATTATAACGGCAAACGTTCCCGAGGCAAACGTTACCTCGAAGAGGATTTGGAGCCACGTTATGCATTTGGATACGGACTTAGCTATACCACATATGAGTACAGTGAACCGCAGCTGAGTGCTGCATCTATGACAACTGATGATTCAGTTACGGTATCGGTGAACGTGACCAACACCGGCCGTTATGCAGGTGCAGAAGTTGTACAGATGTACATCTCTGACGTGGTCAGCTCACTAACTCGTCCGGCCAAGGAACTGAAGGGGTTTGCAAAAGTGAACCTGGAGCCGGGAGAGACACAGACCGTGGAATTCCACATCGGGGCCGAGCAACTGCAGTATATTGGTGGTGATTTGAAGCCTGTCGTTGAACCGGGACAATTCCATATTCATATCGGCAGCAGCGTAAACGATACGCAAATAGCCGAACTGACCGTAGGGGAGGCGTAAGACGTTGGAACGTATCAGACGATTTATTCGCGAGTTGTCCGAACATCAGTGGCTGGAGCAATTACAGCTGCGCAACTGGGACATTACCCGCGCTTATTATCATGTGCCAGGACAGTATGAGGATCAGGGTGAGTACCCCGAAGGGCAAGATTTTGAGCGTTTTCCGAGCAAACAGGGAACGACTTATTTTTTCAGAACACGTTTGGAGATTCCTGCTACATGGCAGCAAACACCTTATGGGCTTGTATTTGAGACAGGCGGAGAAGGCTTGCTTCGGGTAAATGGGAACTCTTATCAGGGCCTTGACCGCAATCATACCTACGTCACGCTTGATCCATCCAAAGTCGGAAACGCTCCAGAACTGGAGATCGAGATGTTTGATCCGGTACCTGAACCTGTAGACCCGTTGAATCAACAGGCGGTTATTCAGCCGCCAATCACATCAATTACGAGCTTGCTGGTGAGACCCAATGAAGCGGTTCGTAGTCTGATGTATACCGTCATTATTGTCCGTGATTCGGCTGTGTTGCTACCGGAAAGTGACTTTCGGCGGGTTCGCCTGTTAGAACTGGTGTATCGTGCGATGGATCAATTTGTAGGCATGTCAGCAGAAGAGATTGAGCAGGGAGAGGGTATTCGTCAGATTGAGAATAATCTGAAGCATCATGTGCGTGAGATTGGTGGAAACGCGGAAGGTCTGGAGCATATGGTGGGACAGTCCCATATTGATATTGCCTGGCTGTGGCCTGTACGTGAGACGGTACGCAAAACGAGCCGTACTTTCTCCACCGTGGATGCACTCATGAATGAATATCCGGACTATGTTTATTCCCAGAGCCAACCCTTACTATATGCGTTTCTGAAGGAGCATGATCCCGAGCTTTACGCGCGGGTGAAGCAGCGGATTGTAGAAGGCCGCTGGGAACTGGTTGGCGGCATGTGGGTTGAGCCGGATCTGAACATCCCGAGCGGGGAGTCCCTGATTCGCCAGATGTTATATGGTCAGCGTTTCTATATGGAGGAGTTTGGCAAGACATCACAGATTGAATGGTTGCCGGATACGTTTGGGTATTGTGCCTCCCTGCCACAGATTTTGAAGCATGGCAATGTGGAATATTTCATGACAACAAAGCTCGGATGGAACGACACAAATGTGTTTCCATACGATCTCTTCCACTGGGTGGGCATTGACGGCACACCGATCCTGTCCTACCTCAATCATGGTGTTAACGAGCATACGTTGCCGAAGGATATTCATGATCACTGGCAGTCCTACCGTGAGAAAGCGGCTCATCCGGAGCATATGCTTCTATACGGACACGGAGATGGCGGCGGTGGCGTAACACGCGAGATGCTGGAGTATGTGGATCGCGCAGACTTGATGGTTGGACAGCCTGCGAGCCGATATAGCACAGCTGGAGCTTTCTTTGCCGGAATTGAAAAGGAGCAACCTGTACTTCCGAAGTGGCATGGCGATCTGTATCTTGAGTTACATCGGGGAACCTACACGACCCATGCGCGCAATAAGCGCAACAACCGGAAAGCGGAGGTTCTGTATCGAGAAGCTGAGCTGTGGAATACACTCGCTCTGCCAGATATGGAGGCAGATGCAGAAGCTGAAGTGCGTTCGAATCTGCATGAAGGCTGGAAGCTGATTTTGCTGAATCAATTTCATGATATTATTCCGGGCTCGGCAATTACGGAGTCCTACGTCACTTCGAATGAGGAATATGTACAGGTATTTGAATTGGGCAGAACCGGACTGGATCAAGGCATTGCTGCATTGACAACGGGTATCAACACAGAGGGACCGGAAGGTTCAGTAGCCTATGTTGTATTCAACAGCCTGGGCTGGAAACGGAGTGCAGTCGTTCAACTTCCTGTGCAGGATGGCTTGGATCGCTACGGCATCGATGAAGAAGGTCAGCGCTTGCGGATGGATCGGGAGGATGGCAACATGTCTATTCTCGTGACAGACATTCCGGCGTTTGGATATAAAACGATTTGGCTTGTACCGGAAAATACAAGGGAAACGAATGTACGGGAAATGACCACCCTTGCCGCACAACCAACCTTTAATGATACATGGGATACCGCCTTTTACCATGTGCAGTTCAATGAACGTGGGGAGATCACCCGCCTGTGGGATAAAAATGCAGAGCGTGAGATGCTGAAGCCGGGAGAACGTGGTAATCAACTTCACTTCTTCCACGATCGTCCAACGCTCTGGGATGCATGGGATATCGACAGTCGTTATGAGGAACAGATTGCTGGCGAAGTGGAACTGTTGGAGAAAAAGCTGGTGCTGGCGGGTTCAACGAAAGATGTCCTGCGCTTCCGCTGGAAGCTACATCAATCGGAAATCACACAAGATATCGTCTTTTATCATGATTCACGACGTATCGACTTCCAGACACAGGTGAACTGGAACGAAAATCACAAACTTCTGAAAGTTGGTTTCCCGATTGATGTGGTGACCTCCAAGGCAACATTTGAAATTCCATTTGGCTCACTGGAACGCCCAACACATCGCAACACAAGCTGGGAACAAGCGCAGTATGAAGTCTGTGGACACCGCTTCGCGGATGTTTCCGAATATGGATACGGCGTGAGCCTGCTCAATGATTGCAAATACGGGTACGACGTGCAGGGAAGCACCATTCGTTTGTCCTTGCTGCGAGCACCAAAATGGCCTGATCGCACGGCTGATCTGGGAGAACATGAATTCACCTATTCCCTGTATCCACACGACGGAGACTGGAGAACAGCACACACCGTACGTCAGGCCGCCGAGCTGAATCATGAGGTGACAGTACAGCAAGTGAAACAAGTGCATCAAAAGGGTCAGATACAACAAGAGCAGCAGATAGAGCAGGTACAGCAGAGCGGAGGTACTGAAGTCGATCCAATTGCAGATGCAACTGCAACTGCAAATGCAAATGCGGCACCTGTACGTCCAGCAACAGGCTCCTGGATTAACTTTAATAGTAATCACGTCATTCTGGATACCGTCAAAATGGCAGAGGATGGACAAGGCACTGTGCTGCGTTTCTATGAATCATCAGGCAAACGCGAAACCATCACATTGCAATGGCCACATGCCTTTGAGCAAGCGTACCACTCCAACGCACTGGAAGAACCCGTCCAACCACTGGCCCATACCCATGGCCAGATTACACTATCTTTTAAACCTTACGAAATACAAACCGTGCTACTGCGGTAAACCTTTTTGAAATATTTTTGAGCTATACATGTTCAACTAAACATTTACACGATAACGGAGAGGACAGAAAGAATTCGAAGAAGCGAAGCGTTCGCCTTTATCCCCGGATTTACCCTTTAGAAAAGGGAATCAAAAAAATCTGGGGATAACAGCGATCGGAGGATATTTCTGACCGCGCAGTGGTCCCGTGTAAATTTTGTTTCATCCTATAGCTACACCATTCAATTTGTTTAAGGAGTTGCACTCATCCATGGAACAGTTCAGATTACCCAAAATACCCATGCCACCTGTTGCTTTGCCACAATCCATTCAGGCCGTGCTCGAAGAAGCAGAACAGAAACTGGCTCACCGACCAAAACTGCTTCAATTATTCAAAAACTGCTTCCCCAACACCATCGAAACAACAACCAAGTTGATGGAGGACGGTACGACTTTTGTTATCACGGGAGATATTCCGGCTTCCTGGCTGCGTGATTCCGTGGAGCAGGTGGTACATTACATTCCGTTTGCAAAGGAAGATGAGGACCTGCAGCGCATCATTGGTGGGCTGATCAAACGTCATATCCAGTATGTTCACATCGATCCATATGCTAATGCCTTCAATGAGACGGCCAACGACTGGCATTGGAACACCACGGACGAGACCGAGATGTCACCTTGGGTGTGGGAACGCAAATTTGAGATCGACTCATTATGTTTCGTTGTGCGCCTGGCCTATTTATATTGGAAGGAAACCGAACTGACTGACATTTTCGATTCAAGCTTCAAAGCAGCGATGCGTAAAATCGTGGACCTGTTCAAAGTCGAACAGCATCACATGGAACAATCTCCATATCGCTTTACTCGCAATAACGGTATCCCAACAGATTCCCTGCGCAATCACGGAAAAGGTATGCCAGTCAACTACACGGGTATGATCTGGTCCGGTTTCCGTTCCAGTGATGATGCGTGTGATTTCCACTACAATATCCCTGGCAATATGTTTGCGGTTGTTGCATTGCGCCAAATGCAGGAGTTTGCGGAGTGGGTGTTCCGGGATATGGAACTTTTGCAGGAATTGAAGGATCTGGAGCAGGACGTGGATCACGGTATTCAGTTGTACGGGATTTATCGTCATCCGGAATTTGGACCGATCTATGCATACGAGACGGACGGTTATGGCAACCACTGTCTCATGGACGATGCCGGTACACCTGGACTCATGTCCATTCCATATCTGGGTTACGTTACAGCGGATGATCCGATCTATCAGAATACGCGCCGCTTCGTTCTGAGCAAAGAGAACCCGTTCTATTATGAAGGCAAGGTTGCCAAAGGAATTGGTAGCCCACACACACCGCCCGATTACATCTGGCATATGGGCTTATCCATGCAGGGACTGACTGCGCAGTCTGCCGAGGAGAAACTGGAGATTATTCGCATGCTCGAAGCGACAGATGCAGATACGGGGTATATGCATGAAGGCTTCCACGCCGATGATCCAACGATTTTTACACGAAAATGGTTTGCATGGTCCAACAGCCTGTTCTCCCAGTTGGTCTATAAATCCATGAAGGATGGCCTGTTATGAGTATCCAAATTAATGATCAAAAGCTGATTATCTTCGCTGACCCTGCGTTTCCAGTGGATGGTGCTTTTCCAACGGAGCAGGCTCTGAATGCATGGAAAGCAGTCAAAGAGATCACCGTTGTAAACGCCGATGAACTTGCAGAGATTTTGAAGGCCACGGCTGGTGAAGGATGTCTGGTCAATCTGCATGCACCCTATTTTCCCAAGTCCGCCTGGACGGAGATTGCAGCTTACCTGCACCAGGGCGGAAGCCTGATCAGTGTGGGGGGCGAACCCTTTAAACGTCCGGTTCGATATGAGAATGGGGCATGGGTTGTAGAGTCCGAGCAGACCGCGTATCATCAGGAACTCTATATTCATGAGGCGTTGAACGTATCTGCTGCGAATGTGCAGTCGTACACGTCATCTGAACAGATCCTGCTTCTCACTGGGAAAGAGGGACTGTTCGAGAAGGCAGATACATGGAATCTGGTTCCACATACAACCAAAACAAGTGATCTGCCCCACCAGATGGGTTCATCCGGCCCCATGAGTACGCAGATTTATCCGTTACTTCGTGGCATGAGCAAGGATGGACGCAGTGTCGCCGCTCCGGTCGTTCTGTGGGAAAACTCCCGCGGGACTTTCGTTGGTTCACGATGGATATTTGTGCAGCTGCCGCTGACTACCTCATTCTGGACGCAGGATGGCGCTGACGAGATTGTGAAGTGGGCGCAATTCTGTGCGCAAGGTGTAACGGAGTTATCCCTGAAAACAAATTATGCTTCGTATGAGCCAGATGAACGGGCTGTACTTACACTTCAAGGCCAGATTTTACAGCGTGCAGGCAGCAGGCGTACAACGTCTGAGCTGTGGACATTCGACATAACGGTCGAGCATGAGGATCGCACAAGTGGCACGACGGAAACGGTATGGAGCCATCGACTGGAGATGGAACTTTCCGGTGAGCAGCGTTTCGAACGTATACTTCTCCCGGTTTCCCTTGAAAGTGGGCTGTATCGAATCATATGCCACGCGCAGGCTCCTGACGGTGAAGTTCGGACCTTGCGTCAAGGCTTCTGGGGACAAGATGCAGCATTGCTGGCAGAAGGGGAAGTGATTACCCGCAGCAGGGACTATTTTGTAAAAGACGGACGTCCTCTCCCTGTTGTAGGCATGACCTACATGACCTCCGATGTGGCACGGAAATTTCTCTTTCTACCGAATGCGGATGTCTGGGATCGGGACATGGCTCAGATGGCAAAAGCCGGCATCAACTGGATTCGGACCGGAATCTGGACCGCCTATCGCAACATGATGCAGGTAGACGGACATATGGCAGAGGATGTGCTTCGTGCTATTGATGCATTTATTTTAACGGCGAAACGCCATGGCTTACAGGTCACATTCACCTTTTTCTCCTTTACACCGGAGACATGGGAAGGCACGAATCCGTATCTGGACTTGCAGAGTGTCGAGGCTCAGAAACGTTTTATCCGCAGCATCGTCAGTCGTCACACGCATACAACACATGTGGACTGGGATCTGATTAACGAGCCATCCATGTTTGATCCGGTGCGTATCTTCTCAGCTGGCCCACGCTCGGCGAGGGATTCATGTGAACAGCAGGCTTATATCGCTTGGCTTCAGCAGCGGCATCAGACGATTGAAGCGTTGCAGGAGGCATGGAACATGTCACCGAAGCAGCTTCCGAACTTTGCAGCCGCGGTGATCCCGGAGGCAGAAGAGATTAACTTTGATGTACAGGACATGCACAAGGCCAAAAAGGGAACACGCTGGCTTGATTACTGTCTCTTCTCTATGGAGATGCACAATGTTTGGGCAAGAGAGCTTGTAGGTACGATCAAAGACCTGGTTCCCGATCATCTGGTTACCGTGGGACAGGACGAAGCCCTTGGTGCACAGCGTCCTTCTCCGTTCTTCTATGAACGTGAAGTGGATTATACAACCGTGCATTCCTGGTGGTTGAACGATGATCTGATCTGGGATGGCATTTTCGCCAAAACGCCATCCAAACCGAATCTCATTCAGGAGACGGGCATCATGTATGTGGAAACCCCCGATGGGCGAGCTAAGCGTACGGAAGAGGAGCTTCGTGGTATTCTCGAACGAAAGTACGCCTATGCTTTCTCGACAGGCGGCGCTGGCGCCGTGCAATGGATCTGGAACACCAACTTCTATATGGATAATGCCAATGAGTCCCATATTGGGGCCCTTCGTGCAGATGGTACGGAGAAACCCGAGGCGGATGTGTCTTATGATTTTGGCCGATTCATGGATGGCATTCGTGATCTCTTTGAAGACCGCGATCTGGAGGATATTGCAGTGGTGTTCCCGTATTCCAATGACTTCTCCAACCGTGCCCTCGCCTATGATGCCACAACAAAGCTTACTCGCGTGATGTCTTATGATCTGAAATTGCCATTCCGTGCGTTATCCGAATATCATCTGGAAGCGTTGGAGCAGCAGCCGCCGAAGCTGATTATCGTACCGAGTCCGCACAATATGGAGAGCGATGCACTTCAACAATTGCTCACGTTTGCGGAGAAGGAAGGCACGAGCCTGCTCATTACAGGGCCGCTGGGACTGGACGCATACTGGAAGGCAACTGACCGGGCCGATCATATCGTAGGCAAACGGAGTCTGGGTAATGTGCAACGGGAAGAATTGCTGAATATTAATGGCGTGAATCACCGGGTGACCTATGGACGGCGTCGTATCGCCGAGGTGGCAAAGGAGACGTTGCTTCATGGGGATAAAGGTACAGCAGATGAAGTACACGTTCTGCCTTTGGGCAAAGGGAAATTAATCTGGACTCCACTGCCGCTTGAGTTAAATGGACGGGACGAGCCACTTGCTGAATTGTATCGTTATGCAACCGAGATTTCGGGCATCGAACAGGAGTTGGAATGGATATCTGGCGGAGATATCGCAGGGATCTATGGACGGAAGCTTAGTTTTCCAAAAGGAAATATGTATGTATTTGTATCGGAATTTGCCTTGAACCATGAAGTTCACGTGAGAGATCAACGTACAGGTGTATCGTACTCGTTCCAATTGGAGAAAAATCGTTCGGTGCTGTTTGCCACGGATGCTTCCGGAAAGCTGACTGCGGTGTATCGCCCTGATGAGGTTGAGATTGTACAACAAGATGAAAGAGGTGGGATAACACGATGACCAAGAAGAAGAGAGCACATATTATTTCGCATACCCACTGGGATCGGGAATGGTACTTGCCGTATGAGAAGCATCATATGCGTCTTATTCAGCTCGTCGATTCACTGTTGGATCAGCTTGATGAGGGATCGGACTATAAAAGCTTTTATTTGGATGGACAAACGATTATTATCGATGACTATCTTCAGGTTCGACCGGAGCAGAAGGAAAGACTGGAGAAGCATATCCGCAATGGGCGGATTGTGATTGGACCATGGTACATTTTGCAGGATGCGTTTCTGACGAGCGGAGAAGCCAATGTGCGCAACATGCAGGTTGGACATAAGGACGCCAAACGTTACGGCACCCCTTCGAAAATTGGTTACTTTCCCGATACATTTGGATTGGTCGGGCAGACTCCACAGCTGATGCAGCAATCAGGCATTGATAATGTGTTTTTTGGACGTGGTGTGAAGCCGACGGGATTTAACAATACGGTATCGGATGCCGGATATGAATCAAGCTTCTCGGAGCTGATGTGGGAAGGACCAGACGGATCAAAAGTGCTCGGCGTATTGTTTGCCAACTGGTACTCCAACGGAAATGAAGTTCCTGTAGACGAGGAATCGGCCCGCAAGTTCTGGGAAACCAAGCTTGCAGATGCCGAGAAATATGCATCGACCAATGAGTTGTTGTACATGAACGGATGTGATCACCAGCCGATTCAGCGAGATCTGCCAGAAGCGATTCGCATGGCTGAACAATTACATCCCGATATCGAGTTCATTCACTCCAACTTTCCGGATTATCTGGAAGCTTTGAGAGCATCGTCTGAACATGAACTGTCCACGGTCAAAGGCGAACTGCGCAGCCAGCGTACCGATGGCTGGGGAACTCTGGTGAACACGGCCTCGGCTCGTGTGTATCTGAAACAGATGAACCAGCTGGGCCAGACTATGCTGGAAAAAGTGGCTGAACCCCTGGCATCCTACGCCTATCTGCTTGGACATGCCTATCCACATGACCAACTGACGTATGCCTGGAAAACGCTGATGCAAAATCACCCGCATGACAGCATCTGTGGATGCAGTGTGGATGAGGTGCACCGCGAGATGGTGACACGGTTTGATAAGAGCCGTCATGTAGCAGAGGCTTTAATTGAAGAGAGCACCAGCCAGATTACTACAGCTGTCGATACCTCCATATTTGAGCGTTACGGCGAGCAGGCTCGACCTGTTGTGGTATTTAATACAACGGGTTGGGAACGCAGCGGTGTAGTTCAGATGGAACTGGACGCGGCTCGGTTGTATTTCCGGGATGGACATAC
Organism: Paenibacillus sp. GQ49; assembly: GCF_059759055.1. NCBI lineage: Bacteria > Bacillati > Bacillota > Bacilli > Caryophanales > Paenibacillaceae > Paenibacillus > Paenibacillus sp. GQ49. The sequence continues at coordinate 161,583 of NZ_JCAXEL010000013.1, read as the reverse complement.
GTTGGAAGAGATGGCGACGCAGATGAAAGCCGTTGACCTGTCAGACCGCGTACTTGTAGATGAAAATGGTAACCACATTCCATGTACGGTGGAGGATCTGGGTCTGCAATTCGGCTATGATCTGCCGGATGATCGCTTCCGCCAACCGTATAGTTGTCGGCGAGTACGTATTCGTTTTGAAACAGAGCATGTAGCTGCATTGGGCCTGAAGACGTATGCTTTGGTGAAATCAGTGGATCATGCTAAGAGTGGTACTTCGTCGAAAAAGACTACGCTGTTGCGTGGTGAACGTGGCATGGAAAATCAACATATGATCGTCACGATTGAAGACAATGGTTCATTCACACTCACAGACAAACGAACAGGCCGGACTTACAAGGACCTTGGCGTGTACGAAAATGTGGGCGATATCGGTAATGAATACATGTTCAAACAGCCAGAGAACGAAGTGGCGCGGACAACACAAGCGCTTCAGGCAGAGATTCGGGTCCTTGAGAATACATCATACTTGGCCTCATTCGAAGTAATTCATCATTGGGAAATACCGGAGTCTGCGGATGAGATGCTGGATCAGGAACAGCGGGAACTGATTTATTATCCACATCGCAAAGCCCAGCGTTCAACTAAAATGATTCCGCTCCAGATTCGCACGGTTGTATCCCTCAGTCGTAATGGAAAAGGAGTGCAAATGGAAACAACCTTTAACAATCAGGCGAAGGATCATCGGGTGCGTACTCTTTTCCCAACGGATCTTGTATCTGCTGTTCATCATGTGGATTCTATGTTCGAAATTGCAACACGTGATAACAAGCCTGCACCGGAGTGGCAAAATCCAAGCAATACACAGCATCAACAGAATTTTGTGGATGTGAGTGAAAAGGACGCCGGATTGGTCGTTGCCAATCTGGGCCTGAATGAATATGAAGTCCTTCAGGATGGTCGCAACACCATCGCCGTTACGCTGCTTCGTGCTGTGGGCGAACTTGGAGACTGGGGTTTGTTCCCGACACCTGAAGCACAATGCCTTGGTGAACATACATTTAAAGTCGAGATCATTCCCCACGATGGCAATGGTGCAGCATCAGGTGCATATATCGAGGCTTATCAGTTCCAGGTTCCTTGGACGCTGGCACAAACCGAAGTACACACGGGTTATCTGACACCTAACAACACACCGTTTGCATGGCAAGGAGACGGCTTGGCTTTTTCTTCACTCAAGGTCAATGAAGATTCCGGTGATGTGATGCTCCGCTGGTTCAATATGACCACCGACTCTGCTACGTTGAAGCTTGCTGCTTCGCAAGCGAATGCACAGTCATTCGAAACGGCGTACAAGAGCAATATCCTGGAGGAAGAGGGCGAAATACTTCATCTCAACAGCATAGAAGAGGCATCAACATTATCATTTGCCACCAAGGAATGGAACATACAGACAGATTCATGCGAGATCGTTACTGTCGGCTTGCGCCGCTGATCAAAGTTGTTTATAGAGTCGAAAAACGGACTTTTGAACACACACTAAAAGGTACAGGACTGCAAGTGTACTATAAACTAGGCATTACGTACGGTGGCAGAAGGGTTACGCTATTTACCAGATCTATGAGTTGAGTTATTGGTTGTTTTTCTATAGAATGAACAGTAGAATTGCAAATGATCGAAAGTTCCTATGCCATCAAGATGGTCACAGGTACACTTCATTGTTCATTCTATATTGAAACATTAAGGGGGCTTGAAGCCATGGAATCCTTGGGAGGACTGCTTCAGCAGCTGAACCCTGCCTTTCGTGAGCAATCGCGGCGGATTGCGGCGGAATTGATGGAAAATCCGTACGTACGCGAATTCCGCGCAGGTCATCCTGAACTGCAAGATGCACAGCTCATGACCGATCTGAGCAAGCTGTTTCAGTACGCCAAAGACTCTAAGAACTGTGCGAATTGTCCGGGACTCGACAACTGTCCTAACGATTTTCAGGGCCACTTTTGCAAACTGGAAGTAGAACATTTTAACGGTAAACCCGAAATCATAGATATAAAAGCACCTTGTTCCAAACATATCGCCCGGCAAAATGAACATATTATTAAGCAACGCATTCGCAGTTTCTATGTGGACGAGCGTGCGCTCAGTGCCGGATACAACGACGTGGAGATTATGGGCAAGGATCGGATGCGTGCTCCGGCAGTAAATCAGGTGCTTCGTTATATTAGCGAGACCAAGGAGAATGGATTATCTCCGCAAGGACTGTTTCTGGAAGGAACATTCGGGACGGGTAAGACGTTTCTGATGTGTTATCTGCTGCATGAACTGGCGGTTGCAGGCCACACGGGTGTCATTATCTATATGCCTGACTTTGTGGAGGATCTGAAATCCATGATCAGTGAAGGGCAGAAGCTGAAGGAAATGACGGATATTTTGAAAAGTTGTGATCTGCTCATCTTTGATGATATCGGGGCAGAGAATCTAAACCCTTGGGTTCGAGATCATGTGATGGGGTCCATTCTGAACTATCGGATGAATCGCAAACCAACGTTCTATACGTCCAATTACAATCTGGATGGGCTGGAGAAACATCTTAGTTTCACCAATCGGGATGGCGAGGAAATGAATAAAGGCCAGCGTCTCATGGACCGGATTCGTCCATTCGTGGATGTCATCTCCGTTCGGGGTGAGAATCAGCGTGGCAAACGTTAATTGGTTAGTCTTTTGGTCTGATCTACAAATCATACTTTTTAAACGATAAATAGTCCCAAAAAAAGCCTGGCTTTCGCATTGTCGCGAAAACCGGGCTTTTCTGGTCCTGCGTGAGCCTGGAAGCATCCTATTCGGTGAGGAATTTGAAGATAACCATACCGAAAAAGATCACTGTCATCAGGCCGGCCATGCCGGCAACACCCGCGATCAGATCAAATAGATCGTTGCGGGGTTCCTCGTTCACATGTTCACGCGGGTCGCTGATCCGCACATTTGCATCCATGTTATTGCCTCCTTATGGGGAATACAGCTTGCCCGTATGGGGGCTGAAACCCGGAGTAATTTTAGTATACTTGGAAAAGAAAGCGTTTGTAAAGATTTTGCAGTTGGTATGCCACATCCTGTAATTGTGAAGATTTGATGTTGGGAAGATGAACATTGCAGCGTTCAATTCACAAGTTTGACGTACCTGTGTTATACTGGAAGTGTCGTTCACGACGTTACAGGTTAAAATAAAACCGTAAGTATATATAAGGAGGACAATTTCATGGCTATTGTTAACGTATCCGATCAATCCTTCAACGCTGAAGTAGAAGGCGAAGGAACGGTTCTTGTTGATTTCTGGGCGCCTTGGTGTGGTCCTTGTAAAATGCTCGCTCCAATCCTGGAAGAGCTGTCCACAGAAGTTGGCGATGCAGTGAAAATTGCTAAAGTTAACGTGGATGAAAATCCGGAATCTGCTTCCCGCTTTGGCGTAATGAGCATTCCAACTTTGATCTTCTTCAAAGACGGTCAACCGGTAGATAAAGTGGTTGGTCTGAACTCGAAAGATGCGCTCAAAGGAATTATCGCAAAACACCAATAATTTACAGGCTTACACATACGCCTCCGGTTTACATGCCGGGGGCGTTTTGCGTCGAATACCTTTATATAGGACAATATAAAGTAAAAATATTTTTTACACTTGAATGTAGAGTACAGAACCGATCTGGAGAAGCGAAGTGCTCGCGTTTATCCCGGATTCATCTCTGATATATAGATGGAACTAATTATTTACACAGTAACGGAGAGGACAGAAAAAACCTGAAGAAGCGAAGCGTTCCCCTTTATCAACAGATTTTTCCCTTGAGAAAAGGGAATGAAAAAAATCTGGGGATAACAGGGATTGGAAGGTTGTTCTGTCATCGTAGTGTCAGTGTGAATTATCTTTAGTTTCTTCTTATAAAAAAGGTGACTCAGAGACAATCCGATAACGGATTGGAAGACGGTACTGTAATCAGAATGGCTTAGTGTAACCTTTTATTTATATTTTTTTCGGGAAGGAGGATTCACCGAATTATGGACCAATTCATGAATGATTTGCAGGATCAGGAGAAAGCATTGGAGCAGATTCGTCACAAGCTCGCTTTGCTGCCAGACATGTCTGGATGTTACCTGATGAAGAACAGTGAAGGCACCATTATCTACGTAGGGAAGGCCAAAGTGCTGAAGAACCGCGTACGCTCTTATTTTATCGGCAGTCATAACGGAAAGACCCAGCGTCTGGTGTCTGAAATTCGTGATTTTGAATATATCGTGACGGGCAGTAACATGGAAGCACTCATTCTGGAGTGTAACCTGATCAAGAAACATATGCCGCGGTACAACGTGTTGCTTAAGGATGACAAGACATTCCCATATCTTAAAATTACAAATGAAAAGCACCCCCGGCTGGAAGTAACCCGGCGTGTGCTGAAAGATAAAGCCAAATATTTCGGACCTTATCCGAACTCGTATGCGGCACACCAAACAAAAAAATTGCTCGACCGCATGTATCCACTGCGCAAATGTGGTGTAATGCCCAAAGAAGTCTGCCTGTACTATCACATGGGACAGTGTCTTGCCCCTTGTGTGAAGGAAGTGGAGAAGGAGCAATATGATCAGATTTCACAAGAGATTGGTTCATTTCTGAGCGGCGGTCACGAAGAGATTAAGAAGGATCTGCAGCGTAAGATGCAAGAGGCTGCGGAGGATCTTTATTTTGAACGTGCAAAGGAACTGCGCGACCAGGTAATCGCCATCGATGCGATGATGGAAAAACAGAAAATTACGATGGCCGACGCCAGAGACCGTGATGTATTTGGTTTTGCCATTGATAAAGGCTGGATGTGTGTCCAGATTCTATATATGCGTCAGGGTAAAATGATTGAACGTCACGTATCAACCTTCCCGTTTTACGGTGAGGCGTACAGTGATTTCATGTCTTACGTAACACAGTATTACAGCGATAATCCGGCATTGCCACAAGAGATTTTGTTGCCGGAAATGCCCAAGGATCTTGCAACGGATAACGACAGTTTGGATACGGGTTCTGATGCTGATGAATCGGTACCTGCCGCAGTTACGGTAGAGTTTGATCAGACGGGACAAGTAGAGCACAGTAACGCTTTCCAACCAATGGTTGCTGAGACTCTTGCAGCTTACGGAGGTTCCGCTGAGGCTGAAGGTGAACAGCCTGACAGTATGCAAGAGGATGCTCCAATAATGGATACAACCGATTCAACGGAGAAACTTCCTGCAGGTCTGGAAGACCCCACTCAGGTTGCCGCTGCTTTACAGGAGTGGTTGGAGATCAAAGTGCTCATCCCGCAACGTGGATTGAAACGCCAGATGATCACTATGGCCGTGGATAACGCACGTGTGGCATTGGAAGAGAAGTTCCGTTTGATTGAGCGAAATGAAGAACGGACATCCAAAGCTGCCGAAGGACTGGGACGTTTTATTGGATTGGATCAGCTTCACCGTATTGAAGCGTTTGATAACTCGAACATCCAGGGTACGAACCCGGTATCTGCGATGATTGTATTTACCGATGGTAAACCGGATAAGAAGGAATATCGGAAGTACAAGGTCCGTTCGGTTGAAGGACCGGATGATTATGAAACCATGCGAGAAGTCATCCGTCGCCGTTACGAGCGGGTATTAAAAGAAAACCTGACCCAGCCTGACCTGATCGTGGTCGATGGTGGTAAAGGACAGATCTCGGCTGCGGTCGATATTTTGGAAAATGAGCTGGGGTTGTTTATTCCGGTATGTGGTCTGGTGAAGGATGCGAAGCATAAGACTTCACAGTTGATGATCGGTAATCCACCAGAAGTCATCTCCCTGCCACGGGATAGTCAGGAATTCTACCTGTTGCAACGGATACAGGAAGAGGTCCACCGTTTTGCGATCTCGTTCCACCGGGAACAGCGTGGCAAATCGATGGTGACATCACGTTTGGATGCCATTCCGGGAATTGGAGAAAAACGGCGTAAGTTGCTGTTGAAGCATTTTGGCTCTTTGCGCAAAATAAAAGAGGCCAGCGTCGAAGACTTCCGGCCTCTATCTATTGGTGACAAGTTGGCAAATCAGATTATTGCAGCACTTCGTGATGAGGAGTCGTAACATACGGCTTCTCTTTTTGTTTTGGATTGAATTTGTAGACCACATATCCAACAATGGCCGGCAGTACAATCCAGAAGAGTCCGGCAGCCATATTCAGGGCATCGCCCATAAAGACCAAGCTGAGTCCCATCAACAAGCTGTCGAAGATCACATGCGCGAATACAACGGCAATGAAGCCGTGACGCAACATGATCAGACTGAACAGCAATCCAATCACCATCAGCTCAATGGGACGGGTGATTACTGGATAGATCGGATACAATGTGTGTCCAAGTGCCCAAATGATGGTTGGGATCAGACAGGCAATAAACGTGTTACGCACAATCTTCTGCATCATGCGAATTCCGAACAGTCGATAGACGGTTTCTTCACCAATACCGGCCATCCAGGCCATGATCGGGAAGAGCCAGGCATAGGTCATATTAAATGTAGATTGATCTGCTGAAGTTGTTGACCATGTGCCGATGCTTCGCTCCAGAATGAAGAACAGGATGGATTGCACACCCAGTAGAATGAATGCCCACAGGTAACCAGCAACCATGCTGTGAAGTACATATTTTCCATATCCGGGTTCTTTGGCACGAGGCCATGGGTTCAGACCTATTTTACGCCACATGCCATCACCTGCAACAAGGGACAGATAGATGGTTGCACTCATGACCAGTGTAATACCCGTCTGCATTAACATCAGGAACGCTAACATGAAGCTGGAGAGCCCTTGTGCCTGAAAGAGTGGAATCATGTTCAGCGTACCAATTACTGAAGCTGCGAAATACACCAGCGAGAGAATGATTCCGCGTTTGAAAGACGTATGTGCTCGGGTCAGAATGCTATAGATGATTGCCAGCACGCCCAGAACAAAGGTCAGGAATGCATAGCCGCCATAGGTCATCCAATTGGCTTGACGCGTTTGATCTTTCACATAATCGGTATGGGATTCAGGGACCGAGAAGCCAGGATCGAAGGATCGTACCGCCCCCTCTTCAAACGTAAAGTTCAGTTCAAGCTTGGAGTCTCCAATGGCTTTTGCAGAATCTGTATACTTCAGACCCGCTTCACCATCGCGAGTATCCAGTTGAAGTGTTGGCACTTCATAACCGAATTCGGACAGAACGCCAGCCGCGAGCTGTTGTTTCTCGTCCAGAGATATATTGCCTTCAGCAAGTACTTGCGATGTGGTCACTCGTCCACTAACCTGCTCCGCCTCAATGGCGGTATACAGGGAAGAAGGCAGTTCCCGTTTGAAGCCGACCACTTTTCCTGTTTTCATATGTACGTCAACATTAAGATATCCGCCTTTGTGTTGATCAGGCAAACGAACGCGGAATACATCGTAAGGATAGTTTGTTTCCCATTTCTGGTTATAGGTATCAAGTTGTTTGGTTTTGGCCATATACCCATAGATATCGGAATGTGTCTGGTAGGTTACCAGAGTTTTTTCATCATCATTTGGCAGTGTATAGTCATTCACAGAGGCTGCGAATGATCGTGCGGATTGCTTCGCCTGCTCCTTGGTTATGAAGGACGTGGACGGAATTTCTGTCGTTTGTGATGAGGTAGCTGGAAAGATCTGAAATACAAAAAATAGAATCAGGCCAATCGCCGCAAGCAACCCCAGCCGCTTGAAGTTAGCCTTGAGTAGCAAAGGCTGCCCTAAGGGATTCATGTAATGGTGTTCCTCCTTAATCTAATATGGATATTAAAGTTAACATAGCACAGGCCAAGCACCGAATGCCAATGATGTAACGAAAACAGGTGTAAATCCTTGAAAATGAATGAAAAGGACCGAAAGAATCTGATCCATCCGTCGCCATATCTGAGTTCTTCCCTTTTTGGCGGAATTCGATGCTATTTACACAAAAAACGTTTTGTCTACAAACGTCGCAGCGCTTATAATTTTGAAGCAAATGTGCAATGATTCGCATTTCTTTCGCCCAACAAGGGAACGAATAGAATATATTCCAACTTCATTATATATGTCGTATTAATCTGAATCATACTTGTTTAACGTTTGGCAACAGCATTTCAAATGAAGAAGGCTCCACCGGTGTGGAGTTATTTTCATTTTAGAAGAGGTGGAAGATACTCAAGTGAAACTGAATGTTCAATGGATGCGATTATCGCCACCCCGTATTCTTGTGTTAGGGTTTGCTGGCATCATATTGGTAGGCACACTGTTGTTAATGCTTCCGGCATCCAGCCGAAACGGCGACAGCCTTGCATTTATTGATGCGCTTTTTACCGCAACTTCGGCCGTCTGTGTCACTGGTTTGGTTGTAGTTGATACAGGGACTCATTTCTCTGTGCTGGGTCAGGTTGTGATTGCGATTCTGATTCAGATTGGCGGACTGGGCTTCATGACAATGTCCACATTGGTTGCCATTGCGTTCAAACGGCGGATTTCGCTTAGAGAGCGGTTGATTCTACAGGAAGCGATGAATCAAAGCACGATGGAGGGCATCGTCCGGCTGATTCGTAAAGTTGTGATTTACTCACTCATTATCGAAGGCATATGTGGCACACTGTTTGCCATCCGCTGGTCGTTCGACATGCCGGTCGGACAGGCGATCTATTATGGCTATTGGCATGCGATCTCCTTGTTTAACAATGCGGGCTTTGATATGTTTGGGGAGTTCCGCAGTCTGACCGGTTATGTGTATGACCCGTTGGTTAATTTTACAGCAATGTTCCTCATTGTCTCTGGCGGTATCGGTTTTGTGGTGTTGTCAGACCTGGTGGATTACCGTAAAACACGGAAGCTGTCTCTGCACTCCAAAGTTGTACTGTTAACAACTGGATTGTTGATTGTGTTTGGTGCACTTGTCATTTTCGTATTTGAATTCAGCAATCCCCGGACATTGGGTGGCCTGAACTGGGGTGGCAAAATTCTCGGTTCATTCTTCCAATCCATTACGCCGCGAACAGCAGGAGCTAATACGGTAGATATTGCCGGGCTGAGACAGGCAACACAGTTCTTTATGATCATTCTGATGTTCATTGGTGCTTCGCCGGGTTCTACCGGAGGCGGGATCAAAACAACGACATTTATGATTATGGCTGGAGCGGTCATCGCCATGATGCGTGGACGTGAAGATATCGTGTTTTTCCGCTATCGGCTCGTACAGGAACGGATTTTCAAGGCGCTTACCATTACATTGCTGGCGCTTTTGTTCATCATAGCTGTAACGATGGCACTGAGTACCACAGAAGACGCCAGTTTTATGATGATCTTATTTGAAACGACATCAGCTTTTGGTACTGTCGGATTATCGCTCGGACTGACGCTGAAGCTGACTACTTTGGGGAAACTCCTGATCTGTTTTACGATGTTTGCAGGAAGGCTTGGACCGATCACATTAGCGTATGCACTTGGGCAGAAAAAGGGTAAAGAGTTATACAGGTACCCGGAAGGCAAAATGATTATTGGATAAATCTATTTTTAGTGAGTTATGAAATTGATTTGGATAAGGGGTTCGTGAAGAACAATGAAAACACAGCAGTTTGCGGTGATTGGGCTTGGGCGGTTTGGCTCCAGTCTGGCGCAGGAATTAATGGAACTCGGCTACGAGGTGCTCGGGATCGATAAAAATGAAGAAGTCGTCGAAGACATAAGTGAACTGGTCACCCATGCCGTTGTAGCTGATGCCACAGATGAGGAAGTGCTGCGCTCCCTGGGTATTCGAAATTTCGACTGTTGCATCGTAGCCATTGGGGATGATATTCAGACGAGCATTCTCACTGCCATCCTGTTAAAAGAACTGGGCGTCAAGACGGTCGTGGCCAAGGCCATATCCGTCCTTCACGGACGAGCATTGGATAAACTGGGGATTGATCGTGTCGTTTATCCAGAGCGGGATATGGGCATTCGGGTTGCCCACCAGCTGGTTACCCCGAGCTTGCTGGATTACATTGAATTATCCAATGATTACAGTATTGTCGAGATGAAGGTACCCGCCTGTCTGCACAACAAAACCCTTTCGACCCTGAATGCACGCGTACGTTTTGGTTGCAGCATTGTAGCGTTACAGAAGGAAGCCGGGGTTATTATCGCTCCGACGGCACTGGATTCGCTTCAAATGGGGGATATCATGGTCATTATTGGTAATAATGCAGATATCGACCGATTTGAAGAAGAGGTTATCAGCCAGGAGAGCTGATAATTATCATAAGTTAAAATGGAAGAGCCAGGCGTTAGAGCCTGGCTGATTCAAAACTAAGGCGTCGTAGTCCTCCGTGAGGGCAATGGCGCCTTAGCTGTAAAGAGTGCAGCCGTCTCCTTGACCCATTGTCTGGAGGTCTCGCTGAGGTCCTCTTTTTCCCCATAGATCATGCAAGTTGTTCTGCGGGTCTGCTGTAATTGAGGCAAATGAACAGAAACAAGATCATTGTCTGCGAGCAATTGTGGACGAAGATATGACTTGGGCAATAGAGCAGCTGCTTTGGCGGAAGGCAGAAGTCGGATGATCGCTTCAAAGGAGTCAATCTCCATGCGAATATCCGGCATCACGGCACAGCGCTGGAAGAGATCGTCCGTTAATTTGCGGTACCAGGTGCCTTTGGAGAACGTAATCATCGGCAGATCCTGCAAATGCTCCATCCCGGCTTCCTTGCCGGACAAGGGGTGTGTAAGCGGCACAACCAGTTCCAGGTGATCGTCAAAGAGCGGCACACAGTTAAGCCCCACTTCGCTGATGGAGGAGGCGACAATGCCCACATCGGCTTTTTTGTCACGCACAAACGAGACAATCTCATGTGTTTTACCCGTCAACAGTTTCAGTTCGGCATTTGGATGTTTCTCCATAAAGGCATTGACGAGAGGTGGTAACGTAGTTTGAAGCGTCGTCAGACTGGCTCCGAGTGTAATGGTGCTCTGTTCTTCGTCTTTATACTGGGCCAGCATGGTGAGGAACTTCTGTTGCTGCTGCTTCTGTTCTACAGCGTAGGTATAGGTGAACTGGCCCACACTGGTTAACTCCAGCCGTTTGCCACGGCGGTGGAACAGGGCAACCCCGAGTTCATCCTCCAATTTGGCAATTTTACGTGAGAGTGCGGGTTGGGACAAGTTTAGTAACTTGGATGCACGGTTCAGGCTGGACTGCTCCACGACCGCTGCAAATGCATTTAACTCCTCAAACATGAACAATAACCTCTTTTCCATGAATGTGATTCTTGCCCTTGCTTAATCGTTTTCCATGTTGTATAGCCTGTAAACCCAATGTTTCACTGCTTATACCTATAGGTTATAACATTTAATAATTATATTGCAATTCCCTTATAAGAAAAAAAGGAGTAACATGAATCGTGACACAAGTTGTTCACACCTGGGGAAAACGGAACAATTTGTCGAACCTTTTCAGGGAAAAGGATTCGTGTCATGATAAGTGAAATCATTTATGAAAACGTTGTATTTAGCGAAAGGGGATCGACATTTTATGAAAGGGTTTTACTCCAGAAAGCTGCACTCCTTGCTTGGCGTCATTCCGCTCAGTCTGTTCTTTGTTGAGCATTTGGTGACGAACTTCACGGCAGTTGAAGGCGGCAAAGAAGCTTTTTACGGTGCCGTTGCATTTCTGAACGGTTTGCCTCTTGTTATTGTAATTGAGGCATTACTTATCTGGCTGCCGTTGTTCTATCACGGTGTTTATGGTCTTTACATTGCCTATCAGGCCAAGCCTAACGTTGGGCGTTACGGTAATGAGCGCAACTGGCGCTACACGTTACAGAGGGTAAGCGGTATTATTACATTTGTATTCGTCATCTGGCATGTATGGGAGACGCGAGTACAGATTGCGCTGGGTAATGTATCCCATGAAGAGATTGGCGGCGTTATACATGATGCAGTAACGAATCCGATAACCTTTGCGATATATATGATCAGTGTGGTTGCGGCGTCATATCACTTTGCCAATGGTCTGTGGTCGTTCCTCGTTAGCTGGGGAATTACAGTTGGTCCGCGTGCGCAGCGTGTATCCTCTTACGTATGTATGAGCTTGTTCGCTATTGTTTCCATCATGTTTATTGCTTCACTATTTGCTTTCCGGAGCATTGATTTCCAGACAGCTACTTCGATGATTGATGCAGTAAAAACAGTTCTAATTTAAGCATTTAGCGTATAAATGCTGACTTATAAGGGAGTGAACAGCAATGGCATCAACGAATGTAATTATTGTGGGCGGCGGTCTCGCAGGCTTGATGGCGGCGATCAAATCGGCTGAAGCCGGAGTCCATGTTCATTTATTTTCACTGGTTCCTGTTAAACGATCCCACTCTGTATGCGCACAAGGCGGCATTAACGGAGCGGTAAATACCAAGGGTGAGGGTGACTCCCCTTGGGTACACTTTGACGATACAGTATACGGCGGTGACTTCCTTGCGAATCAACCTCCGGTTAAAGCGATGTGCGAAGCAGCACCTGGCATTATTCACTTGATGGACCGTATGGGCGTAATGTTCAACCGGACACCGGAAGGTTTGCTTGATTTCCGCCGTTTCGGGGGAACGAAGCATCACCGTACGGCGTTTGCCGGAGCGACAACAGGACAACAATTGCTCTATGCATTAGACGAGCAGGTACGTCGCTGGGAAGCAGCCGGCCTGGTTACGAAATATGAGAACTGGGAGTTCCTGCAGGCAGTTTTGGATGATGAAGGCGTATGTCGCGGGATCGTGGCTCAGGATCTGAAAACGATGAAGGTACAGACCTTCCCGGCAGAAGCGGTTATTCTGGCGAGTGGTGGTCCGGGTATCATCTTCGGTAAAACGACCAACTCAGTTATCAATACAGGTACAGCGGCAAGTGCGGTGTATCAGCAAGGTGTTAATTATGCGAACGGTGAGTTCATTCAGATTCACCCGACAGCCATTCCAGGGGATGACAAGCTGCGTCTCATGTCTGAATCCGCGCGTGGTGAAGGTGGACGGATCTGGACGTACAAAGACGGCAAGCCTTGGTACTTCCTTGAAGAAAAATATCCATCCTACGGTAACCTGGTTCCGCGTGATATCGCGACTCGTGAAATCTTCAGTGTCTGCGTAGACATGGGTCTGGGTGTGAACGGTGAGAACATGGTTTATCTCGACCTTTCGCACAAAGATCCGAAGGAACTGGACGTTAAACTCGGCGGAATCATTGAGATCTATGAGAAGTTCATGGGCGATGACCCGCGTAAAATCCCAATGAAAATCTTCCCGGCAGTCCATTATTCCATGGGCGGCATGTGGGTAGATTACAACCAAATGACTAACATTCCGGGGCTGTTCGCAGCTGGTGAATGTGAATATCAATACCATGGTGCGAACCGTCTGGGTGCAAACTCATTGGTATCTGCGATCTATGGTGGTATGGTGGCTGGACCAAAAGCGGCTGAATATATCAAAGGACTTAAAAAATCGTCCGCAGATATCCCATCTTCCGTATTTGAGAAACACACCAAACAACAGAGCGACAAATACGAAGGCATCTTGAAAATGCAGGGCACGGAAAATGCCTATGTCATTCATAAAGAGCTTGGCGAGTGGATGACAGCCAACATGACGGTTGTGCGCTACAACGACAAGCTTGAAGCCACGATTGGAAAAATCAAGGAATTGAAAGAGCGCTATGGCAAAATCAACATGTATGACAGCTCCGGTTGGAATAACCCAAGCGCAGCATTCACTCGCCAATTGTGGAACATGATTGAATTGGCAGAAGCAATGACTCTCGGTGCTCTACTCCGTAACGAAAGCCGCGGCGCCCATTACAAACCGGAATTCACGGAACGTAATGACGAAGAGTTCCTGAAAACGACTATTGCAAGCTGGTCGAAGGAAGGCCCGAAAATCTCGTACGAGCCAGTAGACGTATCCTTGATCCCACCACGTATCCGGGATTACTCCAAGGATTAAATATCACGGATTTATTTATAAAATTAAATATTAAGCACCTGAACGAAGAGGCAGGACAACTTTGGAGAAGCAAAGCTTCTTCAAAGTTACTGCCATCAACGTGAGGGAAATGCCCAGAAGAAGCAAGCGCCTAGCGATGCTTCAGAACTTGAATACTGCTCATCCAGCATGAATGGAGTGCAGTTTCCAGCAAAGTAACCCACGTGCACGGCGTAGCGAAGGAAACAGCAATGCCCAGAAGAAGCAAAGCGCCTTGCGATGCTTCAGAACTTCAATACTGCCTCCAGCATGAATGGAGTGCAGTTTCCAGCAAAGTGACCCAGTGCACGACGTAGCGGAGGAAGCGGAAATGCCCAGAAGAAGCGAAGCGCTCGCCTTTATCACCGGATTTTAACCCTGGAAAGGGTTGATCAAAAAAATCCGGGGATAACAGCGATCAGAGGGGCATTCCGCTGACGAAGCGCCACCCGTGCACCAAACCATTTTGCGCATCAGCAATACAATCATCGTCACCAGAGGAGGGGACTACGATATGGCGGAACAAGCTACAGCCAACAAAACCGTCAAGTTTATCATCACCCGTCAGGATAGCCCGGAGTCATCTTCGTACAACGAAGAATTTGAGCTTCCGTACCGTCCCAACATGAATGTGATCAGCGCCCTGATGGAGATTCAGCGGAACCCCGTCAATACAGATGGCAAATCCATTGCTCCCGTGTGCTGGGATTCCAACTGTCTCGAAGAAGTCTGCGGTGCCTGCTCTATGGTCATCAACGGCAAGCCACGTCAAGCATGTGCAGCCCTGATCGACAAGCTCGAACAGCCCGTTCGTATTGAACCGATGAAGACATTCCCGGTGGTTCGTGACTTGGTCATCGACCGTAGCCGGATGTTTAGCGCCCTGAAACGCGTAAAAGCATGGATTCCGATCGATGGTACCTATGACCTTGGTCCAGGTCCACGGATGCCTGAGAAGAAGCGTCAGTGGGCATACGAGCTGTCCAAATGCATGACATGTGGTGTATGTCTGGAAGCATGCCCGAACGTCAATGAGAAAACAGACTTTATCGGTCCAGCAGCACTGTCCCAAGTGCGTCTGTTCAATGCTCACCCAACAGGGGAGATGAACGCCGACGATCGTCTGGAAGCATTGATGGAAGACGGAGGCATTGAGGGCTGTGGTAACTCACAGAACTGCGTGCAATCCTGTCCAAAAGGCATTCCACTGACAACCTCCATTGCCGAAATGAACAAACAAACGACCAAGCATATGTTCAAACGCTGGTTGGGAGTTTAATCTCGTCATAACATGTGCAGAAGTGTAATCTGCAACTTAGAAGAAGTCGTGATCCCGTGCAGCAACATGCCGGAGATCCCGGCTTCTTTTTGTGATGAAGCAGAGGAACCGGGCTATCCATGCAGAATATGGTATACTAAGGGGATGGATTAAGAGCGTAGAAGGAGGGGGAGATATGGCAGAGACACCGCGTCAGGGCAGGAACAACTCGCCGTCCCAGCGCTCGTACAAAGCACTAGGTGCAGAAGAGTCTGTGTTTCCTGGAGAAGAAAAGGATCATGATCCCTCTCGCCGAAGTTTCTTATTGCGTATGGTTTTGATGACAGCGGGTGCCAGTTTGCTCACAGGAGGTTATGCCTGGCTATGGGAACCGCGTCGTCTGGAGATCAAGCAAGTGGAGCTGAAACTTCCAAAGTTTCCAAAGGCATTTGACGGTTTGCGTGTAGTTCAGTTCAGCGATGCCCATCTTGGTTTTCATACCGGGGTGAAAGAGCTGAAGAAGCTGGCAGCAACGATTGAGGAGCAGCAACCAGACTTGATTTGTTTTACCGGAGACATCGTCGAGAGGGAAGCAGAGCCGATGCGTGAATGTATTCCCGTACTCGCCTCCATGCAAGCCAAGTATGGCAAATTTGCTGTTTTGGGGAATCATGATTATCGGGGCGGACAGCAGAATGAAGTGACAACCATGTTTCGTGAAGCCGGATTCACTTTGTTACGGAACGAACATGTGGTGATTGAACAAGGGGGCGAACGTCTGGCCATAGCTGGTCTGGATGACGCACTTACAGGCAGGCCTGATCCTGCACAAGCCATCAAGGGATTGGATCATGATGTGTGGAAATTGTTACTTATGCATGAACCGGATTATGCCGACATTGCCACTCCCTATGGTTTCGGATTACAACTTTCCGGTCATAGTCATGGTGGACAGGTACGTTTCCCCTGGATCGGGGCACTGACAACTCCGCGAGGTTCACACAAGTATGTTCAAGGATTGTACTACACGGATGTCCAGGGGGTATATTACACCACCCAGACACAGATGCCTGTGTATGTGAATCGTGGTTTTGGCATGACTCAACTGCCCATTCGTTTTCTGTGCAGACCAGAATTGACGGTGTTTGAGCTTAAAGGATTAACCACATAAAAGAATATAAGATGAATGTAAAACATAAAGGATTCAACATGAATGGAGGTTATCCAGATGGAACGAATTGCGATTGTATCCGACATTCATGGCAACATGACTGCCTGGGAAGCAGTGTTAGGAGATATCCGAAGTCGTGGCGTGGAGCGAATCTTTTGTCTTGGTGACCTTGTGGGCAAGGGGCCAGAACCGGTACAGGTTGTGGATCAGGTGAGAGCGACGTGCGAACTTGTTATCCGTGGCAATTGGGATGAACTGGTTGCGGTTAACCAAGACAACGAGAACTTTACGTGGCAAGCAGAACGGCTGGGTGAGGAACGATTGGCGTACTTGGCGGGCCTACCCTTCAGTCATCAATTTCAACTGAGCGGTCGCACCATCCGTCTGGTCCATGCTTCACCTCAAAGTGTATACCATCGTGTACAGCCGTGGGACGCGATGGAAAAGAGGTTGGCAATGTTTGATCCTCCGGCTGATGAGCCTGAGCAAGGTATTGCAGATGTTGTAGGTTATGGGGATGTGCATAACGCATACTTGCAGTATATGAACGGCAAGTTACTGTTTAATGCAGGCAGTGTTGGTAATCCACTCGATCTTCCCCAAGCTTCCTACTGTATTCTGGAGGGTGAAGACTGCAACGATAACAACACCCCATTCAATGTTCAATTTGTGAGGGTGCCTTATGATATTGAGCGAGAAGTAAAGGTTGCGCAGTCGGCGAATGTTCCTGCATTGGATTTCTATATTCGTGAGATTCGTACGGGTATCTATCGCGGGCTGCAGGAGTAGCAGCATCTGGGCTCTTTGGCGTCAGGAATTGAATGATGCAATATATTAATACTAAAATGCGAATACTAAAGTTCGTGGATCAGTTCAAATGGTATTACGCCGGATCATCTTCAGAGCATGCTTGTCTTACCGGACTAGAGCCCGTTTAGGCAAAAGGAGCGATTGTCATGCTTACCCGAAAAATGCTGGTTCAAGGCCTGCCGGCTTTGTGGACAGAGCGTCTTGTCCTGCGATCATTACGTCAAAGTGATTACAGCACATTATCGGAACTCTTCTCCGATCCTCAAGTCATAAGATATGTGAATAGGGGAAGCCAGCCCACGTCAATCCGAGCGAGACGGTTATTGAACCAGATACGGAGCAGCAGCGCCAAGCTGGATTCGTTACATTATGGGATCTGCTGGAGAGGCAAGGAACAGGTGATTGGGATCACCTCATTCCAACACTGGAATGATCAGAATGGTACCGCACAGATTGGTTATATCCTGAACAGGTCCTGTTGGGGCATGGGTGTGGCTACCGAGGCGGTACAGCGGCTGCTGCAGTTTGGATTTGACGATCTTCATCTGGGGAGGGTGGAAGCACGTTGTTATCAGGCCAATGTATCTTCACAACGGGTGCTAAGCAAAATAGGGATGTCCTATGAGCGGAGTCTTCCCTCGTTCGGACTGCATGATGAGGATGACGAGGGATCAGAATCCCTGATGGATGTTAAAGTGTACAGTATGTACCGGGAACAATACGCCAGACCGCTTCAGGAAAAAGACCTACAAACCCTGGTATCTGACAAGCCGCAATGACATAGAGTAAGAGTAGTCAAACGTGAATGAATCGAACTTCAATCATTTGTTACACAATTGAAATATAGCTGCAATTGAACTCTAACAGACAGGGGGTAAACTTATCTCATGACCCCCTTTTTGATAATAGATAATGCTGTTGGGACCCGCGTGAGCGGGTTCATTTTTTTATCCATATAAGTTAACTGTGGATTATTTACACTGGCCACTCCGATGACAGATTAACCTTCCGATCGCTGTTATCCCCAGATTTTTTGATTCTCTTTTGAAAAGGGAAAATCCGGGGATAGCGTATGCTTCCGATGCAGCTTTCTTTCAGAAGGCTTTTAGGCGACCGCTTAGCTTCTTTAAGTTATTTCTGTCCTCTCCGTTATCGTGTAAAATATAGTTATATTTCCTTTATAGGACTACAAAGCCCCCCACGGCGTGAACAAGCGCGCTGTGGGGGGCTTTGTGTTTGCTCTATTTTACAGTGATACAACCTGCATCTGTTTCTGCTTGAAGTATACCCAGTCGGTGAATCCGATCTCCTTGAGACGTGTACGAACGTCATCCAGCTCGTCTGCAACCCGCTGCGGTTTATGAGCGTCCGATCCAAATGTCACCTTCACCCCATAATGATGGGCCCGTTCCAGAATGGCATCTGAGGGATACCAGCCACCACTGATCTTGGTTTTGCCTGAAGTGTTAATTTCGATGGCTACGTTGGATTCTGCAATAACCTGCAACGTTTCATCAATGGCCTGATCAGCGATAATTTCCGAGAAGGGTGGATAGTTTCCTTTCATCGCATCAATATGCCCTAGGATCTGGAACATACCGCTGCGAGCCGATTGCCGGATCAATGAATAATAACTCTCTTTCACTTCAACTTTGCGAGCATCGCTCAGTCCTTTCCACCGGGTTTTGTTGAAGATACTCACATCCTCGGTATGATGAACTGAACCAATAATATAGTCAAAAGGATACTGTCCCAGTGTGGTACGGTACAATTCTGCATGAACAGGGAAATAGTCGGATTCAATGCCGAGCAGCACATCGATTTTACCAGCGTATTCTTCTTTCAAAGCAAGGACTTCTTCCACATAATGCTGCAATTCAGACTTGCCCATTGCGATCCGGGGAAATGCCTGCTCAAGCTCACTGCCAAAGTACGGCGTATGATCCGAGATACCGATCGCCTGAAGTCCTGCCTTAATACCTGCCTCTATATAATCGCGGATGTTGCCGTCTGCGTGACCACAACGAAAATGATGTGTATGAAGATCAAATTTCATATGGAATCCTTCCTTTCTCATGGCTCATTGTCATTCTGAACTGATGAATTGGGTTTCCGGCATACCTTTGAGGTCACTTATGAATTGTTGCATTGCTGAGTTAAGGTATCGACTGGACTTATAGATGACACCAACAGGGTGACTGACCTCCAGCTCACTTAAGGGTATCATTCGCAATGTACCTTGACGCAACTCATGCGCAACAGATTGTTTGGAGATGACAGCTGCCCCGAGATCAATCTCGACCATCCGTTTCACTTCTTCGCTGCTCGATAACTCCATTACAATATTAGGTTCAATATTATGTTTCTTGAAGATAGTTTCCGTAAACCTTCGTCCTACTGTATCAGGGGACAGCAGAATCAATGGTGTACTGCGGAGCACATCCACTGCAGCATGTTTTTTCTTCGCCAGCGGATGGGAAGGAGATACCACGAGTTCAAATGTGTCATAGTACAGCACAGATGTATTCAGGTTGGGATTACGCTCCGTGAGATAACCGATACCAATATCAACCAGACCATTTTCGACCTGGGTATAGATCTGTGATGAAGGAAGGGATTGGATACTGGTTTTGATCAGCGGGAATTGATCTTGGAAATAGGATAACACCCTTGGCAAGATCTGAATAGCAATGGAAGTTGTTGTGCCTAATACGATACGTCCCTGAGGCGTTTCATCAAGATCGGACAATTTTTGTTTCAACTCATCAACGATATCGAGCATCCGTTCAGCGTGCTCAAGGAATACCTGTCCACGGTCTGTCAGGGTAACGGGTTGGTTACGATCCACAAGCACGGTGCTGAATTCGTCCTCCAGACTTTTGATCTGGGCCGAGACGGCAGGCTGGGTCAGGTTCAGAAGTTCTCCCGCTTTGCGGAAGCTCATCGTTTTGGAAATGGTAATTAGTGTCTCCAGTTGGCTTATGTTCATAGGTGACCTCCTTGCAGGCAAAATTTCTTGATTATGTAGTGTTTCGTGCGATGTAATCCCGTAACTGGTTATTGTTCCGTTATCTTAAATTATAGGTGATTCAGGACAGCAGAGCAATGAAGGCAATTGTCATGATCAAAAGTAGTTCAAGAGACTGTGAAAAAAACGCGAATACAAGAATTTGATTTTTTTAACAGTAGTGAGAAGCAGTAATAAAGTCCTAAATGCCTTTTGCCACGCACAATGAACGAAAAGCTTTCTTCAAAAGAAGTGAAAAGCGCTGTTTATTCGCTAGAATCAGCTATAAACATTTGCCCCACGGATGACGATAAATTATAGTACACATGGTTTAACGAATTCTTAATGAATTCTTGTACGTGATAAAGTATAATAAATTTAATGAATATGGGACTTTTGGTGTGTGACCAATAACCCAGTGTGAGGGGGACATAGACAGTGAAAGCGGAAGTGATTAATCCTTTCCTGGAATCGGCACGGAACGTATTTGAACAGCTCATCCAGGTTTCGCCTTCCACCGGGAGTCTTGGCGTGAAAAATGTAGAGTACATTGCAGACCATGTCTGGATCGTGATCGGAATGACCGGACAACTTAGCGGGAACATTGTATTTGGAATCAATGAACAAGTTGCATTGAAAATTGTATCTGCGATGATGGGTGGTTTTGTCATTACAGAAATGGATGAAATGAGCAAAAGTGCGATTTCCGAACTGGGGAATATGATCAGTGGTAACGCCAGCACGATCCTGTCAAACCAGGGTGTTGTGGTCGATATTACACCTCCACAAGTGATGAAGTCCGAACATCTGACTACATTTAGTGCAACGAAAGCACTGAGCATTCCTTTGCTGATGGACGGCATTGGTGAGATGGATATTCAGGTCATGATCTCGTAGAATAGAACCAAACGCCTCAAAAGGCAATATGTGTTCAATACGGGAGGACATCACGGATGCTGAAAGATCAGGTAGTGTTTATCACAGGTGCATCGAGTGGTATCGGTGCGCTGTGTGCGCAGATGCTGATAGAAGAAGGAGCCATCCCGATTCTGGCTGCCCGTTCACGGGACAAGCTGGAAGAGATTGGTGCCTCGCTGAAAGGGCCGCATGAATTACTCACACTTGATGTTACGGATAGTGAGCAAGTTCAGGCAGCTGTGGATGCGATATTGCATAAATACGGACGAATCGACATTTTGCTGAACAACGCAGGTTACGGGAAATTCGCAGCGATGACTGAGATGTCTGTACAGGAATTCGATGAGATGATGAACGTTAATTACATGGGCATTGTCCGCTGCACCAAAGCAGTGCTTCCACAAATGCTGGAACGTGGCAAAGGTCAGATTGTGAACGTGGCCTCCATGGCTGGCAAAATTGGTACCGCCAAATCCGCTTCCTATACAGCTACGAAACATGCTGTACTCGGATTTAGTAATGCGCTGCGTCAAGAGCTTCGCAAGACTGGCGTCATGGTGACAACGATTAATCCAGGTCCGATTGATACACCATTTTTCCATCGGGCTGATCCTTCTGGCAATTATGTGAATAATGTACGCTGGATGATGTTGAAACCGGAAGACGTTGCGGGTCATATGATTCGGGCGATGAAAAAGCGCAAGGAAGAAGTGAATCTGCCAAGACTTGCTTCTGCTGGCATATGGCTGTACCAGCTATTTCCTCGTCTTGCAGATCGATTGTCGCACGGTGTAATGAATCAGAAGTAAATGTGATACGAGGCATCATATACGGAATGAAAGAAAGGCTCCGCCGAGGGGCTTTTCTTTTTTTTGGCGTGTATATATACAATTCTGTAATAAGATTTGGTACACGGGCTTTTTTCGCATATAATGAAAGGTAATGTGATGACAGGCTTCGGTTTTATACAAGCAACTTATATGTTCAACTAAACTTTTACACAATAACGGAGGGGACAGAAATAACCTGAAGAAGCGAAGCTAAAAGCTTTCTGAAAGAAAGCTGCATCGGAAGCATATGCTCCGCGTTTATCCCCGGATTTTTCCTTTTGGAAAAAAGGAATCAAAGAAATCTGGGGATAACAGTGATCGGAAGGTTGTTCTGTCCTCGTAGTGTCAGTGTAAATATTCATTAGTTGAACTTATATAACATCAAAATGAATAAATTTAAAAGGATGGACATACATGACGAATCAAACATTTGCTTCAATTGGCGTGGAACAGGATCTGGAGGCCGTTTTGGCGAAACATGGCATTAACGAACCTTCACCTGTACAGGCTCAGACGATCCCGGTTATTTTGGAAGGCCGGGATGTCGTATCCAAATCCCAGACGGGAACAGGAAAAACGCTGGCATATCTGTTGCCATTGCTACAATCCATCAAAATGGATATCAAAGGCACGCAGAAACTCATTATTGCACCTACACAAGAGCTGGCGATGCAAATTGTACGTGAAGCGCAGCGTTATGCGGAAGAACGTAAGATCGGCGTATTAGGTCTGATTGGAGGCGCAGCGGCTAAACGTCAGATCGAGAAGCTGCGTGAGCATCCGCAATTAGTTGTGGGTACACCGGGACGACTGAAGGAATTGATTACACTCAAAAAACTGAAAATGCACAACGTCTCTACGATTGTTATCGATGAAGCAGACCAAGTATTCCAACTTGGCGGCGTAAGTGACGTGAACTTTGTACTTAAGAGCGCATTGCGGGACCGTCAGCTGATCTTCCTGTCAGCAACCATTGATGAGCATACAGCTGGACTCGCAAAGCGTGAGATGAAAGAGCCTGTTCAGATCGGAATTGAACCGGATCGAGCTACGGCTGCGGGCCTGGAGCATTATTATTTTGTAGAAGAAAACCGTAACAAAATTGACATGCTGCGTCGTCTGGTTAGACAGTACAATCCGGATCGCGCAATCGTATTTGTGAATGCAACCGAAGATATCGGTGAAGTTGAAGCAAAAATGAATCATCTGGGCTTGTCCGCTGCAGCGCTGTATGGGGATGCTGATAAAGTGACCCGCAGTAACGTATTGTCTGCCTTCCGTAATGGCAAACTCCAGTTGCTGATTGCCAGCGAAGTCGCTGCCAGAGGTTTGGATATCGAAGGCTTGCCAATGGTCATTAACTATGACCCTGCCTTTGATTCGGAGCACTATGTTCACCGTGCAGGTCGTACAGGCCGGATGGGACGCTCGGGTATCGTTTTGTCCATTGTGGATGAAACACAGATCTTTATTATGCGTAAATTCGCACGCGAACTCGGAATCGAACTGTCAGAACGTGTACTCTTTGGCGGTAAAGTACTGGAGGCTGACCCGCGTCCGGACACTCGGCCTGAGGGACATTCGTTCTCCAGAAAACCAGGGCAATCCAGAGATCGCAAACCAGGTCAGGGCAATCGTAATGGGGGAACCAGAGCTACAATCTCCAATTCGCGTCCGGCAGGTAGCAAACCAACGGGCAATACAGGCCGCACGGAGCGCGACCAGGATCGTAAAAACAAAGGAGCACCCAAGTGGAGTAAAGATAAAACGCCACGCTCCGAAGAATAGAATCTGACGAAAGGGGTGCAGGGATAGATGGAAAATGTTCAATCGCCTGTTCTGCAAATCAGCGGGTTAAGCGGAGGTTATAGTGCCAAACGGCCGGTCCTTCACGGCATCGATCTGGAAGTTGGACGTGGAGAGATGGTCGGACTAATCGGCTTAAACGGTGCAGGCAAAAGCACAACCATGAAACACATCCTCGGCTTGATGACCCCTCAACAGGGCGAAGTACGAGTGATGGGCAAGAAGCGGGACGAGGATGCGCAGATCTACCAATCGGCCATGGCATTTGTACCGGAATCACCCGAACTGTATGATGAGATGACGGTAATGGAGCACCTGGAGTTTACGGCAAGAGCGTACAATGTGTCGGAGGCTGATTTCAAACAACGTACGGAGAAACTGCTGGAACTGTTCCGTATGAATGAGAAAAGCACAAGTTTGTCGACTCACCTGTCCAAGGGGATGCGACAAAAGGTTATGATTATGTGTGCTTTTGTGGCAGGACCACCACTGTACATCATTGATGAGCCTTTCCTGGGACTGGACCCGCTGGGTATTCGCTCTTTGCTTGATTTTATGCTGGAGATGAAAGCTTCGGGATCATCCATCCTGCTCAGTTCACACATTCTGTCCACGATTGAAAATTACTGTGACCGTTTTATCGTTCTGCACCGTGGGCAGGTTATTGCTCAAGGGACGCTGAATGAACTGCGCTCCCAATTCGGGGAATCGGATGCCACGCTGGAGCACATGTTCTATTCCCTCGTACAAGGCAGGGATTGAGCATGGATCTCAAGCTGCTATGGAAGCAAAGACGCACAGGATTCTGGAACGGAATTCTTCCTTATCTGGGTTATGTGATCCAGAGTGGTGTAGCTATGGTCTTTTTATTTCTGGTCATTGCGTTCTCCGCCTGGTATACATCGTTTGTCCAGAACATTCCGGCGGAATTTCCGATTCGCTGGATTGCATTGCTGCTGCTGGCACCACTAGTGCTGTTTAGCAGTTATCGTACATATCTGCTTCCGGCAGATATCGTGTTCCTGCGACCACAGGAATACCGGATGCAGGAATATTTGAAGAACAGCTTTGCCCGGGGCATCATCTATAAAACTCTGGGCTTGCTGCTTGTATTTGTTACACTGTGGCCGCTCTATGTCAGAGCAGATCTGGATGCACGGCCATTTGGCTGGTTCATCGTATTCCTGCTGCTGTGGAAAGGGTTGTCCAGTTATGGAGCATGGCAAGAGCTAAGAATGGTTCAGGTTGGGGCAGCAAGAGGATATCGTCTCTTGCGATGGGCTCTGGCAGTGCTGGCGGTTGGCGCCTGGTTATGGCAACCACCGCAGCGTAGCGTCTGGTTCCTGCTGTTGCTGGCTGTGGTCTACATCGTCGCCCTGCGTATACCGGTGAAACATCGGGTAGCGTGGGAACGACTGATTCAGGTAGAGCAGGGTCAGGCTGGCAGGGTTATGCGGACGCTCGGCTGGTTTGTGGATGTACCTTCATCCGGACAGAAAGTGAGTTCGCGTCGCTGGCTTAGCAAATGGGGGAGCGGTCTTCCCTGGAATGCAGGGAAAGCTTACCGATATCTGATTACCAAAACGTTTATTCGAACCGAAGTGTTCTCAATCGTGTTACGCCTAGTTGTACTGGGCATGTTACTGTCCTGGTGGACAGCAGGCAGCTACTTTGGTGTAGGTGTGTATCTGTTCTTCCTGTTGCTTGCAGGTGTACAGCTTGGTGCACTGCGTCGCAGTCATAGTGAATCGTTCTGGATTATGATCTATCCGATCTCGGGAGAAAGTCGTCGTTCTCAGGTGTTAGGATTCATATTCCATCTGCATGCACTGGCTGCATTGCTCATGTGGTTGCCTATGCTGGCTGCCGGAGCAAGTGGATTGACTGTCACCGGAGTAGCGCTTATTTTGGGTATACTGGTGATTGTGATCATGCGGCGTTCGCAAGGCAACAAATGGTTGAAGGAAGAAGAAGACGAGTAAACGATCGGACACCTGATCAACTCGGATTATTACATTGGGTTCATCAGTGAGAGGTACAAAAGATAACAAAAGAAGGGTATGCCGGGCTGTATCCCGGTATACCCTTCTTTGTGCTGTGATGGAATCATGCAATCAGATCACTTGGTTCTCGCGCAAGTGTGTATTGGGTACTAACAGAGGAATGATTTAGTGATAATCACGAGCAAGATGAACAGAACGAGAATAGCACCTGTGTTAGTAAATCCTCCGTAACCGCCGCATCCATAACCGCCTCTTGTATCTTCAACTCCAGACATGGTCATTCCCCTTTCAAGTGGTTGTTTGGCACGCCCTTGCGTACATCGTATATTATGTGCAGTTGGGGTAGGCTGATTGGGCCGATGCCCGGTAAAGCCAGAAATTAAAGCTTTTGGGCAGATAAAACACAAAAGAACCCTTCGTATATCCAGAGACATGAAACGTCGCCGTTATACAAAGGGTTCTTATATCATTCAGGGTACAGGTCTGTGTTAACTAAGTCGTCCGCAGATCCTGAACTCCACGATAGATGGTTTCATACAGATCTTCCAATCCGGATTCTTCAATACAGGAGAAAGCGATTCGAAGATCCGATTCACCCAGCGCGATTGTACCCACACCATATTTGTGCAGCAAATGGCTTCGAAGTTCTTCAGCGCCAACTTCTTTCAGCTTCAGGCACATGAAGTAACCGGAGTTGAACGGATAATAGTCCCATGCATCTCCATACTTGCCGCTATCGAGAATGGCTTTTACCTTATTGGCGCGGCCTTTCATAATCTCGAACTTCTCCTGTTTCTGTGCTTCAAACTCCGGTGCTTTGAGCGCATCCAGTACAAAAGTCTGGGAAGGATGCGGGCCACTGGAGATCGTTGCCCGGATAATACCGAGTGTTTTTTGCTCCAATGCATGCAGAACGGCTGCATCTTCATGGGCATACGTAATGAATCCAACGCGGAAGCCCCATACGAATTCTTCCTTGGTTGCACCATCCACTTTTACGGTCAACACACGAGGATGAATGTTGGCAAGTTTGCCAAACAGGGATTCATGAATGGAATCTTCGAAGAACAGCCCGAAGTAGGCATCGTCTGTTACAGCAACCACGTTAACGCCGGCTTCAGCTGCCTGAAGAATCGTGTTCACAATTGCATCTGCTTCTTCGGCTCCAGGCGTATAACCTGTAGGGTTATTCGGGAAGTTGAGCAGAACGATCGCTTTACCTTTGTCCTTTTGATCAAGCAAAGCCTGAAGCAGACCATCACTGTTGAAGTTCAACTGATCATCGAACAGGGGATAATGAACCAACTGGCCATGACGACGAATTCCGAAGGTCAGCTCGTAATTTTCCCAGTTTTTATCCGGATATATGACAGCGTCCCCTTCATCGGCGAACAGGTCGGCTACGATACTTAGTCCATGGGTTAATGCATTGGTTACAATTGGATTACCAAACGTTTTGCCTTTAAGCGAAGGTGTTTCCTTCAGCATCTTGTCTCTCCAGACGGTCCGCAATTCAGGTTTGCCTGCAGGTGGAGCGTAAGGATACAGATCTTTTGGCTGGAATGCAGACAGCTTCTCCTGAATAACCTGAAGATGCATCGGCACACCACCCTCCAGGGCGATACCAATCGTGGCATTATGGGTCTTGGCCAAGCTTGCTGCTTCAGCAGATTGACTCAAAATCCCCTCTTTAGGAAAATAAATTTCTTTGCCAAGCTGTGACAGCATGGAGTAGACGTGACTGCTGCCTGTCTGAATACTTTCGTTCAACTGTTCAGCCAGTGGATTCATTCTTTTCATCCTTCCAAGTCTTTGTGATTCAACTGCCTAACATTATATCACCTTGACATGCCCCCGTCACGGAAATTACGCAATATGACAGTTATATCGCTTTACCGCGTTGTTGCAGAGGGTTTTCGGGTGGGTTATCGTTGAATTCAACCTTGGAGTAATCCTCAGAAAATGAAACTTACTGCTGATGAAATGGACAGTATTTCCGCATCATTTCAGCAGTTTCAGTATCTCTTCCTTCATTGCGCTGTTCTAACTGACCACTGATATGATCGAATCTTTCACTGGAGAGGTTTTGTCCGAATTTAAATTTGGCACTGATCTTTTCAGGAATAATTCGGACTACGGCTACAGCTTTGAGGTTTCCTGTGTAACGCGAGTCAGTAGCGTCAATGGGTACATATCCGCCTTGCGGCTGGAGTTTCTCCATAAATCGTTGTAGTACCTTACCTTTGATGTCCAGATCTTTAACCGGTTCAGCCTCACCGAAGGCCATGACACTTTTGAAGAAAGAAGTCGCCGGACAAGCAAGCTCAGGATCACTGAAGTAGGATGGAATTAGGGAGAACTCTTCAGCTACTGTGAAACTGACCGACGAATCCTGTTTGATCTGTTTCATCTTCTCGCCAGCCAGACTGCCGTGGAAATAAAAGCAACCGTCCATATATACGAAATTCAGCGGTGTAACCCGTGGTTGTCCGTCCGGACTGACCGTTCCCAGAAACCCGAAGGAGCACTGATCCAGAAATGTGGTAATCTCCTGTTCTTCATCTACTGTGAATTCTTTCCGTCTCATGTGTATTCCCCCATCATTGAAATGTATAATAGAACGCCATATCTTATGGATAACAATAGTTCATACATTGACAATGAAATAGATCCAATTTACATTCACTTTAGTAGGCCAATTTGTCGGGAATCACATAATGAAGAAAAATGAAGAGAGGTGCATGATGGAATTGTGGCTGCCCATGGATACCTATGAACTTCAGCATCGATACAAGTATGAGGCACTGTACCATGCGTTACGTGATGCCATTCATGCAGGCACATTGGTAGGAGGCACGCGGCTTCCTTCCACCCGTGAGTTGGCAAGGCAATATGAGATGTCACGTGGTTCGGTAGCTCAGGTATACGACATGCTGCTTGCGGATGGTTATGTCCATGCACATCGGGGAAGAGGTACATTTGTAACTGAAACATTATCCACTCAGGAAAATGAAAAACAGGAAGCCGTTTTCAAGTTGTCTGCCTGGGGCGAACGAGTACAGCGGTTGAATATGCAACATGAAGTCCTACGGACTCAGATGTATTCAACGAAGCCGTCCGTCATTAATTTTCAAATGCAGCGCATGCCTGCAGAACATTTCCCGTTAGGGGAGTGGAAGAGTGCACTCGCTGCGGTTCATCGCAGTGGTTGGCGAGAATCGAGCGGTGCAGCCGGTGATCCGGAGCTGCGTGAGGCCATCGCCTCCCATCTCAGATGGACACGTGGAATCCAGGCTGAACCCTCTCAGATTGTATTATTCAGTGGTTCAATGCAAGGCATCACCTTGCTATCTCAGTTGCTGATTACGGAGAATACAGCAGTTGTATTAGAGAATCCGGGTTATCCGGGCATTGCCCATGCCGTCAAGTCCTGTGGTGGATATATCATCCCGGCAGAGGTGGATGCCGCAGGCATTATTCCTCAGCCTTGGGAGGCACAGACGTTATTTGTCACCCCTACCCGGCAGTTTCCAACAGGGGCCGTATTGGGATTGGATAGAAGACGTGCCTTGCTTGCGTGGGCCTCAAAGCGGAATGCGGTCATCATTGAGGATGATTATGACAGTGAATTCCGATGGGGAGGAAGACCCATTGAACCCCTCAAAGTGCTTGATCGTGAACAGCGCGTCATCTACGTTGGTTCATTTTCGCAAACAATGGTTGCTTCGTTCCGACTTGGCTATGCCGTACTGCCACCTGGTCTGGTAGAACCTCTCCTTGCCGCCAAGGCGCTGTATGAACCGGTACCTCCGGCGCTGTTAGAGCAGCGCGCACTGGCGAAGTTTATGACCCGAGGAGGTTACCTGAGGCATTTACGACGGTTAACCCGGTTATATGGGGAACGGCATGATTTTTTTGTGCGAGAGATGGAACTACAGTTGCCGGAAGCATTCAAGATGCAGCTTGGTGATGCAGGACTACATATCTTCGCTACCTGGAATGGCGATGTGGACAGTTATCATCGATTTAAAAAGCTTGCCGAGGAGGATGGCATATTGTTCCGTGATGCAGAGCGATATCGGCTGACTTCAGGTCATCCGGCTGCCTGCTTTGCTTTTGCACATCTGGAGAAAGAAGAGATGACAGAGGGAATCCGGCGAATGCGGCTAGCCTGGGAGAAGTGCACATTTTCGTTTCGGTGAATTCCGCTGTATAATGGGATAAGACATTTCGCTCCTGTAGGAGCAGAGATCATATATGAGCAGGTTGTATTGAATGATGCAAGATACTGATATACATATGGCCTTGATTGAAGAAGTAAGATTCAGATCAGAATGATGCCATATGCAGAGAGATTAACTATCAAGGGGGAGTGGCGACATGCTGCAGGCATCGCCGTCATCATTTGTTATTTTGCCCGCTGTCGCCAAAATTGTCTGTGAACCGGGCTGGAAGTGGCAGAAGCGCGAAAAACCGATGCAAAACTATGATTTATTTTATGTATGGAGTGGTGAAGGAACGCTTGTACTGAATGACCAGTCGTATGAAGTTGGCAAGGGTAGTTGTTTTTTGTTCAGGCCAGGAGATCATCCTACTGCAACACATAATAAGCAAAAACCGTTGGTACTTACGTATATTCACTTTGATGTGGACGTGCCTGTTGCTGACGTTCCCCAGTCCTATCGCGAGGTACAGGAAACGGTGGAGTTTGAGCACTTGCTGGCACGTTATGTAAGACTGTTCTTATCGGATGTGTACGGACGTGATGAAGAGAGCCGATTGATTCTGAAACAATTGATGATTCATTTGCTGCGCGCTGATACGGAAGAACCTGTGGAGAAAAAGGTGAGCAACCAGTTATCCGATGTGATCCAGGAGGTCGCCAATTATGTGCGTCAGCATCCCGGGATTACGCATCGGGTGGAAGATCTGGCTGCGCGGGCTGGCTTATCGCCCCGATACTTCTCGATCAAGTTCAAGGAACTGGTGGGATCATCGGTGCAATCTTATATTATCCGCATGCGTATTGAACGGGCGGAACATCTGCTGGTGCATACCGGCATGAATGTGACCGAAGTGGCGGATGCTCTGGGTTACCGGGATATTTTCTTCTTCAGTCGTCAGTTCAAGCAATATACCGGCAAAAGCCCGTCCGAGATTCGTTGAAATTCTGATGAGAAAAACAGGAAACCGTTTCAAGTCTGAAACGCAAGGGTAATGATCTAGCATTCCAGATGACCAAAAGGGGGAACTTGTGATGAACGGAAAACGTCGGGTCCGCAACCGGGGATGCTCTACGAAGGGATGCAATATTTTCCGGAACCGTCTGCGTCGCTTCAAACCGGCAGAGGACTTGCAAGATGTGTGGTTTTGAGGAGAACTCAGCAGACCAATAACGACGGAGCGAAGCTTCGTATTGCATGTATACATGGATGAATATGAATGCATAAAGAGGATGGCGCAATACCTGGTTACAGGTGCTGCGCCATCCTCTTTATTTGCGTATGGACTCATTAGTTCTTCGGTTTCAAACGACCAAGCAATGCGCCCATTTTGACCGAATCGCCTGGCTGTAAGCCCGGTTTCGGTTCGAATGTGCCACTCTGCGTCAGCAGAACAACGGTGGAACCGAATTCAAAATAGGCCAGATCATCGCCTTGTGCCCAGGTACTTGTGTCCGTATCAGCATATTGTATGCTACTCACGTTCATCGCACCTACTTTGACAACCGCCACTTCACCGTAATCATGTGCGATATACGTAATGAGCCGTTCGTTTCGACTAAGCACGGATCTCATATGGGTCAGGCCAAAGTCATTCACGGGATAAACTTTGCCCTTGATGTGTTCGCTCTCTATTTTGCGGCCGCTGACAGGTGCATGAATGCGGTGATAGTCGCGAGGGCTGAGATAGAGGACGAACCCGTACCCGTGCTTGTACTTCTCCAGATGGGGAGAATGGTTTAATAATTCAGCAAGTGTATAATTTTGTCCCTTAACATTCAGGAGTGTCCCTGCAGATATTGGACCGGCTGCCGTAATCTTGGCATCTACCGGGCTGATCAGTGCATGCTCTGAAAGTTCCAACGGGCGCATGCCCGGCTTTAATTTGCGGGTAAAGAAATCGTTCAGTGAACGGTATTCCTTCCAGTCTTTCTCGGCCTCCTGAACAGGGATGTCGTAAGTCCGGACAAAATAAGGGATAAATGCCTTACTTCCCCGGCTTTTGGAGAAGGCTCCCACAGTCCGGGAGATCCATTTGCGCGAAGAAAGCTCGGTCATTAATCGCAACAGCGTTTTTGCCATGAATATCCCCCTTAGGGTTAATGCGAACTTCAAGGCCGGCAAGACCGGCCGTTCTGCATAATATTGACACAGAATGCACACGAAATCAATATAGTCTCCTATCGTATGTCTGCGGTTGTCTCGGAATTCTCGAATTCTGTTCCAGCAGCAGACGCCCATAAGCCATCGGTTTGCTGTACGTTGCCTTCCAGTGTTCCGACATTCCCGCCTTGCGAAAACCGTAACGCTGATCCCGTCCATTGCATTCAATAAAGTAGATCTGGCCGCTGCGCGTTATCCCGAGATCAAGACCCAGATCAGCCAGATGTGGCAGACTGGCAGCCAGGTTCTGGGCAATTCGAAGTGCAACGAGTCCGATTCTGTATTCCAGTCGAGCCAGGTCGAAGCCAGATTCCCCTAATCCAAGGGCCTCCGCGAGCTTCATGACTTTACCTCCCTGGGCGATATTGCTGACAAACGTATGGGCAGGAGCCGCTTTGGCAAACATGCCTGTTATTCCCCAAAGACCATCGCCGCCACGTTGTACAGATACCCGCAAATCTACCGGCCTGCCCTCATAACGTACCAGTGGGATACGCTCTTCAATGAGGTAGGCATGGTGAAATATCCGCCTTAGGGTGGCGGAAGGAAGCTGTCCTTTGCTCAATCGGAAGGTAGCCCACCCTTTGCGTGCAGCCTTCGTCTCACAGGTTAGTTTCCACTGTCCATCTCGCTCAAAGACTCGCATAATCCCATGACCGATGCTACCGCTGCATGGTTTGATGACGAGGTCATCATGTTGTTCCATCATATAGGCCAGAGATTCTGGCGTAGCTTTAACTGCATGGGGCAGGTGTTCTCTCAAGGCGGGGTCCTGCTGAAGCATGTCATGAATGTGATCTTTACGGTACCGGTTGCGAACGTTGAATACCTGGATACCCTGCAACATCAGCTTGGTAATCTGATGCTGTTCCGTCCGGCGAAGCTGGAGTGAGCGGTTATGAATGACGGAGGGCAGTGGCATGCGCTCGCGAACATATCTGCCTTCTTTTTTTACATAGGCAAGACATGTTTTTTGATCCGAATCGATATCTTCCAGCCTCAAAAAGCAGGGAGTTAATCCATAACTGGCCGCTGCCTGTTCATAATTCGCGAGTGATTCCTGACCGGTCCTTCCGGCCGGTATCCCCCGGTACATGCGTGAATCGAACATAATGCCGATCGTTTCTTGGAGCATGACCGTTCCTCCTTCGATGTTATCGCGACCATGGATCGTCCATTCATGGAATGCCGGCCTGTCACCGCATGGCTCAGACATCGCGATAACGCAGACCGGTGTATATATGCATAGCCATGCACTAGTGCTAGCTCAGCGCGTTTTCAGACATGACCTAGACATAATATCCTATGACATGACTGGGACGGGGGCGTGGACAGCCGCCTTTCCTCAGCTGCCCTGACACGCCTATTTCCACAAAGATCATCGAACCTTCCTGTCTTGACGCCTGTACATTCGTGCTCTGGAATCCGCAAAAGTCATAAATGAAGTGGCAGATGCCCATATGGGAGCATATGATGCCGGAGATGAACGTTAGAGGAAGGAGCAAGCTGCATGAGTAAAAATGGCAAAAAGAAGGTTCCAACGCCGAAACTGCGGCATGTGAGCCCGAAATTTAAGGAATTGGAACTGACTGATCGCCGGGCAGACAAGATGAACTCAGGTTTCACTGTGAATAGGGAAGAACGCTTGAATACGAATAAAAGGGATTCGAGAGCTGTTCAGGAGTCGGAAGAATTCCTATTCGAATCAACGGAGCTACCTGCTTCAACAAACGAGCTGGAAGAGCCAGAGATTGAAGCCAAAATCAAGCCGGAACCCGTAGAGTCTGATCGCAAGGAAGTCGAGACACAAGATAGCTCGGAAAAGCAGATTCAGGTTAGCAGCTTGGCTCCGCTTGCTCTGGAAGAAGAGCAGGACATCAACAAGCAGGAGGTGACAAACAAGGACCGGCTGCAGATCCTGAACCAAAACCAGATGCCGGGTCATACCGGACACTACATCTACACGGACGACTTGAGTGAATTTGCTGTTACGGAGAGCAAGTTGGCTCCTTTCTCTGTAGATGCTTCCAAGCTGAAACCGGATGCGGTCGGCAGTGAGGCATTGCAGGATTATGCGGTGACCAGCATTCACATTGCCGACGGGGCCATTGTTTCGGCGAAACTTGCGGAAGCGTCTGTATCTGAGGAGCACCTGATTGACGGTTCTGTGTCTGGTCATAAAATACGAAATGCTTCTATTGCCGGTGAGAAAATCAGAGATGGCAGTATTACTTCTCAGAAGCTTGGCAACCAGGTCATCGATTCGGCCAAAATTGCCGACGGTTCCATTGGCACAAGACATCTCAGCCGCATGCTGGTCACGGAAGAATTAATCAAGAATCATGCCGTGACCGGAGACAAGATCGCGATTAGCGGGGTGGATACAAGACATCTCACGGGGGGAGCTGTGAATACCTCCAAACTGGCTGACGATGCAGTGACTACATCCAAAATTCGGGAAGCTGCTGTCACAGGCAGCAAAATCGAAGAACTATCCATCGAATCTCACCACATTCAGGCAGGTGCTGTTAAACAGACACATCTGGCAGAAGGGTCTGTCGGTCGTTCACAACTATTAAGTGGCAGTATTGGAAGTGACCAGATAGAGGATGGATCCATACAAACAAGACATTTAGCTGAGGGTTCACTAACTGGAAGACATCTCCTGGACGGTTCAATCGGATCAAGTCAGATTCGCGCTCATTCCGTTGGCAAGGAACAGATTGGCAATGGAGAAGTGGGCAGTGAGCATTTGACGGAAGGTGCAGTAACCAGCAGCAAACTGGCAGACCAGTCTGTGGGAACAGCAAAATTGCTGGAGCAGTCCATTACGGCATCCAAGATCTCTGATCAGAGCGTCATTTCTTCCAAAATTGCGGATGAAGCCGTACAGGGTAAACATCTTGCCAAAGGGTCCATTCGGGCGGAACACATTGCAAATCGGGGAATCACACCGGTACATGTGGACAATTCCGCAATTCACTCCATTCACATTGCAAGTGGAAGCATCGAGGCAACTCATCTATCTGCCGGAAGTGTGTCCGGAGATGCTCTCGCAGACGACGTGGTGTGTGAGCGGCATCTTGCAGAGTCGGCCGTGGGTACGTATGAATTGCAGGATGCTGCCGTTACAGACGTTAAACTCGCGGATGGAAGTGTGACAACAGAAAAGCTTGGAACGGCATCGGTGAGTAGCAGAGCGCTTGCCCCGGGAAGTGTTATATCCTCGCATCTTGCGAGTGGTGGAGTCACAGGGACACATCTGGCTCCAGGTAGCGTGGGTTCCGAGGCCCTGAGACCTTATGCAGTGAAATCGGAACACTTGACAGAACATGCCGTAGGTGTACCTCATCTTCAGCCGGGCAGTGTTGAAACGGATGCGATTGCACGGGCCGCGGTCACAACAGACAAATTGGCTATTGATAGTGTAACTTCAGCCCAGCTGGCTGGCGGGTCTATTTTTCCGCCTCATCTAACAGATCATGCGGTTACCTCCCCCAAGCTCTCACCAGAAAGTGTTGCCACAGATAAACTGGCGGATTTTGCTGTTACGTCAGCTAAACTGGCAGACGGCAGCGTGACTTCTTCCAAGATTATGGCAGAGAGTATTAACGCCAAACATATTCCAGCAGGAACCATTCGCGGATATCACCTGAAGCAGCATGCCGTTTCACTGGAACATTTGTCGGAAGAAATACGCTCGCCCGAGTTATTCGCTGATGGCAGTATTACCGGCAACAAACTTCGGCATGGCTCCATAAGTGCGGACCATTTGACAGCAGACTCGGTATCCGGGACAGAACTGCAACAGGCTGCTGTAGGTAGCGAGCACTTGCAGCCATCCGTTGTACAATCCGTCCATTTGGCTGAAGGCAGCGTGAAGTCTGATCATTTGGGGACTCAAGTAGTGGGCTCACAGCATCTGAAGCCAGACATCATTCATGAGGAGCATATTGCTGAACAGGTGGTCACATCGCATCACTTGGCACCTGGATCTGTCGAAACAGACCACCTGGCACCTTTATCCATTACAGCGGCTCACCTACAGCCAGGTTTGATCAGTGGTTTGCATCTTCAGGCAGAGTCAACAAGTGCTGTTCACCTGCAGCAAGGAGCTGTGCATTCCCGTCATATTCAAGATGGTGAGATTCTTCCTCATCATATCCATGAACGCAGCATCGGAACATCTCATCTGGAAGAAGAAGCGGTAAGTACGATTATTTTGCAGGATGAATCTGTAACACGCTCCAAATTAGCAACGGGTAGTGTGGATGGCAGCAAATTAGCTGCAGGAACCGTATCGGCTACTCACATTGCCAATGAAAGTGTGCAAACCCGTCATATCCAAGAAGGCGCAATCCTTGCTGATCATATTCAAGAGTGCAGTATTGGCTCAGTTCATCTGGATGAGGAGGCTGTAAGTTCGGTTCATTTGCAAAATGGATCTGTAACAAGTGCCAAACTGGCGGATGGCAGTATAAACGGCAGCAAATTGCTTGAAGGAACCGTATCGGGGATTCATATTGCGTCCGAAAGTGTGCAACCCGGGCACATTCAGGCAGGGGCTATTCATGCTGACCATATTCAGGAGCGGAGCATCGGCACAACCCATCTGGAGGAGGAAGCAGTAAGTGCGATTCACCTGCAAAATGGGTCTGTCATCAGTGCCAAACTGGCCGACGGCAGTGTAACCGGCAGTAAGTTGATCGAAGATGCGGTGTCAGGAATCCATATCGCCTCTGAAAGTGTGCAATCCCGCCATATCCAGGCAGGAGTAATTCTTGCTGACCATATTCAGGAGCACAGCATTGGCATGCTTCACTTGGAACAGGAAGCAGTAAGTGCCATTCATCTGCAAAATGGATCTGTAACAAGTACCAAGTTGGCCGACGGGAGTGTAACCGGCAGCAAGTTGCTTGAAGGAGCAGTATCAGATATCCACATTGCAGACGATAGTGTGCAATCCCGTCATATTCAAGAGGGAACAATCCTTGCTGATCATATTCAAGAGCGGAGCATCGGCACAGCACATTTGGAAGAGGAGTCGGTAAGTGCCATTCATTTGCAAAATGGATCTGTAACGAGTGCCAAACTGGCAGATGGCAGTATAACTGGCAGCAAGTTACTCGAAGGCACGTTATCCGGGATTCATATCGCAT
Organism: Paenibacillus sp. GQ49; assembly: GCF_059759055.1. Taxonomy (NCBI): domain Bacteria; kingdom Bacillati; phylum Bacillota; class Bacilli; order Caryophanales; family Paenibacillaceae; genus Paenibacillus; species Paenibacillus sp. GQ49. Next base: position 124,216 of record NZ_JCAXEL010000013.1, on the reverse strand, counting down.
CGGAAAGTGTGCAATCCGGGCATATTCAGGCAGGAGCTATCCATGCTGGTCATATTCAGGAACGAAGCATCGGCACAGCCCATCTGGAAGAGGAATCAGTAAGTGCGGTTCATCTGCAAAATGGGTCCGTCACAAGTGTCAAATTGGCTGATGGTAGCATTAGCGGCAGCAAATTGCTCGAAGATGCTGTATTGGGGAGCCATATCGCATCGGAAAGTGTGCAAACTCGCCATATCCAGACAGGAGCGATCCTTGCTGATCATATTCAGGAGCATAGCATTGGTACGTCCCATCTGGAGGAGGAAGCAATAAGTGCGGTTCATCTGCAAAATGAATCCGTAACGAGTGCCAAACTGGCGGATGGCAGTGTGAGCAGCGACAAACTGCTTGAAAATGCGGTGTCGGATGTTCATATTGCCAATGGAAGTGTGCAATCCCGTCATATCCAGGAGAGAGCCATACATGCTGACCATATTCAAGAGCGAAGCATTGGGATCTCCCACCTCAAAGCGGAATCGGTAAGTGCGATTCACCTGCACAATGGTTCCATAACAAGTGCCAAAATGGCTGACGGCAGTGTGAACGGTAATAAATTGCTTGAAGGTGCGGTATCGGCTATTCACATAGCAGACAAAAGTGTGCAATCTCGTCATATTCAGGATGGAACCATTCTTGCTGATCATATTCAGGAACGCAGTATTCGCACAGTCCATCTGGAAGAGGAATTGGTAAGCGGAATTCACCTGCAGAATGGATCCGTAACGAGCGCCAAACTAGCTGACGGCAGTGTAACTGGCAGCAAACTGGGTGACCAAAGCATTACCTCCAATCACTTGAATGCGGGAATTGTTGGTCCTGCCCATTTAAGTGTAGAGATCTGGAATGCGATTCGTCAGTTCAGTGGAGAAACGCTGGAACAGCTGGCAGCGATCAAAAGACAAGAGGGATTGCTTCAATCAGAAAATGAAGGTGTACAGCAATCACAGCAGGTCATTGTCGAGACATTGCCGAGTGCTGGTCTGGAGCAACAACAAGAGCTGATATCCCAAACAGATCAGGCTCAGCAACCACAGCTTGAACGGTCACAGGAAATCGCTGGAACTACAGAGTTTATGTTGAGTGAACACTCGATTACACAAGAGCATCTGTGTGATGATGCCGTGGGCAGCAGCCAGTTGCAATCGGGGGCAGTTCAGACCAAACATCTGGCCTTCCAGCCCGTTCGCAGCGTAAGCAAACAACCGGTTGTACAACAATTCGGGATGGAAGCTTTTGTACTGCCAGAGAGTGAAGCATGCACAGAGGTAACTGTTGTTTTTGAAGAATCATTTGCTTCAGAACATTATGTGATTGTGGGCATGAGCAATGATCGGGGATTCCAGATTTCCCTGCTCTCGCAGAGTGAGGATGAAGCGGTACTTGAGGTGTCGCGTACGGCAGATTGCAAGCATACGTACGGGTTGTTGTCGTGGATTGCTGCGGGACCTTCGCAAGGATAGTGCAGGATTGTATCCGTAATATACAAATGACAAAAGCGGTGTCCAGAGTTGTCCGGGACACCGCTTTTGGTTGATATAAGCTTAATCCGTTCGGACGGTGAGGGGTGTCTGAACGTTTCCTTACCATTAGGATGATTACATTATAAGTTCAATCACATTAATTAAAGTAAGATTTACAGGCCTACAGCTTGATACGCTTTGGTAATGGCAGTAGCTTCAGCAGAATTCGCTCTGTACAGATCTTTGGCTGCTTGAATGGTAGCTGTTTTGGCAGCGGCAAATTTGGACGTTGGTGTCAGGTAGTTCACCAGTGTGCTGTAGAAAATCTGGATCGCTTTATCCCGACCGATTCCGGTAACAGTTACACCATTATGTGTTCCGCCTTGAGCAGCAAGGTAGTAAGCTTTGTTAATGATACCACTGTTGATATGGACACCGCCGTTGTCCTGTGAGCCTGTGTAGCGATCGCTGTATTTGTCAGGTTGCCCATACAATGTAGGGTTGGAGAGGGAGCGCAGCGCATCTCCTGGAATGTTAGGTGTGTAGATATCATCACCGAGCAGCCAGTTTTTGCTTTGGATCGTATTACCGAAAATATCGGCAAAGGCTTCATTAAGTGCACCTGGTTCATTGCGGTACTCCAGATCGGCTGTATATTCAATAACACCATGCGTCAATTCATGGCCCACAACATCCAGATCACCAGACAGGGATCGGAACGTCGTTCCATCTCCGTCACCAAAGACAATCTGTGCCCCGTTCCAGAAGGCGTTATTGTAATTGGAGCCGTAGTGCACGGTTGATCTGATCAACAATCCGTTACCATTAATACCGTTACGGTTGAATTTGTTTTTGTAGAAATCATACGTAGCAGCCGCATGAGCATGAGCATCTACACCTGCACGATCGGTCCATACATTATCCGAATCCGTGAGCAAGCTACCAGGCAGTGAGGAGCCATTGTTTGCCGTGTACGTTTGGATGCCATTGCCACGAGTGGTGTCTTTCAGTTGGAAGGTGCTGCCGGATTGGGTGGTTGTCAGGGTTTTGGTATCTCCAAGTACACCTGTACCTGTTCCAGTGGCAAAGTTAATGAGGTCAAACTGGGATACGATACTGCCATCTACTGCGTTAATGAAATATTTGGTCCGTAGAGGGGCAGGTTCCAGTACGTTTACTTCCGTAATGTAAACCAGATACGTCTGACCATCTTCTTCATGATGGTAGATGTTCAATTCAGCTTGAGGTGTGATTTCCGCTGCACCAAGCTCTCCGATCCGGGAGGTTGCTTCTTCGGTTGCAATACGGATCGCGTCTTCTCCGCTGATCTCGGCTACACCATCATTCGGAATGGCCTGCTCTTCAATCGGTGGAAGATCGCCAAGTGCGGAGCTAACGGCTCCGGTTTTGTCCAGGTGGACCGTCTGTTCTGCACCATAAACCGGGATACCTTTAATATACTGTTTCAGGCGGAAGTGTCTTACGCCAGATGTGTCTGTGTTTCTTTTGACAATTTTGAGCTGGGATTTCACATCGGAATTCAGGAATTGTTCCTGCTGTCCAAGATAATTAAAGATGGTATCATCTGTTCCACTGTTCAATGGAATACCCTCCTCAGAGGCATAAGGGGCCTGAAGTGGAATGGATTGATCAGACACTGGAGCTGCAGTAGCAGAGGATACGGAAGCGAGCAAAAGAGCTCCTCCAAGAATTGTTGGCATAACTTTGGCAAATTTCATAGTAAACTCTCCCATTCTTATACTTATTTTTTGGTTGGAAAATGTTCATGCCAGTCTCGGTTGGAATTCCGTCTGCAACTTGGGCAGCGCGGAGCGTGGGGCTGGACCGCCGGGGGTTGTCCAATTGCGCAGGTAGAAGATACGTTCACGGAAAACTGGGGTGTTCAATCCGGGTTTGCGTAAATGACAAAGGCAGTGTGTTGTTGAACGGCATCACTCCTCTCAAGAGTAGAATGTATCTGCTTAACAAGTTCTGTGAATGAGGTCATAATCTAATCAACCTAAGGTCAATAAATTGATTTAAAAAATATATGGGAACTTATGTTCGCCACAAGGTTATTTTTGTAAATAAAACTGCTTGGAACGTATATTATCACAATGTAAAACTTTGGAAAAGATACAATTTTAGATTTTTGTTAAATTTGTGTCTGAAGTAGGGGAGAGGTAGCGTTTTTCACATATTTTGACGTATTTTGTCTAAAAGAAAGGCCTGTACCCTCGTGTTACCAGGGAGAACCTGCTTAGTGCAAGGACAAACGCCGTTTCCACTGCTCCACGAATACATAGAATAACGTGTACTCCCTTGGCATGCCGATGATCGAATGCGGGAGGTGAAACTGTTGCGCAAAACCCGTACCACAGCACGTTATGCAACCCGAACCAATGTGACACGAAGAAAAACAGTGCTGAAGAAACGAAGATGGAAGTCTGGACACAAAAAGGGTACAAAGGCCTATACGTTCGTTATTCCATCCAAACAGCTGATGTCACAGGCTAAGGATGGAGTAGAGAATGGAGCGGAAAATGGCATGAGTGATGCTCCTTCACACAGGGGGGGTTCTCAGCGACCGATGCTCTCGGTCATTATCCCTGCTATGAATGAGGAGAAAAGGATTGGTGCAGTTGTCCGTGAAGCGCTGCGGATATGCCGTGATGCTGAAGTGCTTGTCGTTGTGAATGGTTCAACAGACGGTACGGCTAACGCAGCCAAACGGGCTGGAGCACGCGTGCTCACGTATGCCGAAGCACTGGGGCATGATGGAGGACGAAAAGTAGGCGCAGCGGAGGCGCGCGGTCAGGTACTGTTATTTACTGATGCAGATATCGCAATTCCCGCAGAGCACCTTGCCCCTTACGTGAAGGCTGTGCTGAAGGGAACGGATGTGGCGCTTAACGACTACCATGGGCCGGTCACTCATCATCCCGTTCATCCGGTAGTGGAGGCCAAACACATGTTGAACAGCATACTCGCAAGATCCGATCTCCGGGGGGCATCCATGACAGCTATTCCACATGCAATAAGCCGAAAAGGACTTGAGGTCATGGGCATATCCTCACTGGAAGTTCCGCCACTCGCACAAGCCAAGGCCGTGATCGGCGGACTTCGGGTACGCGCTGTTCATCACGTACCTGTGGGTAGAATGAATGCAGTACGAATCAAGAAGCGAAGCGGACCTGATCCGCTCAGTCAAGTGGTACTGAATGATCATATGGCAGCGATCAAGTGGATTACGGATACGCTCGGTCCCCGCGGAGGTTATACCGATCTGAAACGTGTTCGCAACCTGGCGAGGTAAGCATGTCGCATCGGACGATGCAGCATGCTGGAGGTGAGGAAATGAAGGGACGTTCAGGGGTTGTCCGCCGCAGGCGGACAACAAATAGACAAACGACAGCAGGAAGAACAGTAATGAACAAGCGTTTTAGGAAAAAGAAACATGTAGATATTCAAAAAACAAGAAGAAGCCGAGCAAAGTCTGGCCAAGTAGATCTGCACTTGATGTGGAAAGCGGGGCAAGTTGCAGGAAGCGAGGCAAAGGCAAACAACACAGTATCAGAAAAACATGCACGTCTCGTATGGAATGCACACGCGGTGAACGTTGCGGAGCTAAGCAACTTCGAGCTAGCCCTGAAAGCAGGTAAGGCATTTATGCAGGGTTATGCTCAGGCCTCGGGACATTCATTCCAGATCGTGCCGCTCCCTCTTCGTCATTCGGCTGCTGCCATTGTCTGTGCCTGTAATGAGGAACACACACTGGGGCAGGTGTTATTGCAACTAAAGCGGTTGCCTCTGACGGATATTATTGTGGTACTGAATGGAACGACAGATGACAGTTTGAAGCAGGTACTAAGGCAGCCGGGACTTACAGTAATCTATGAACCTGATCGGGCAGGACATGATGTCGGCCGGGCACTTGGAGCCAAGATGACGGATGCGGAGACGGTACTTTTTGTGGATGGAGATATGGTCGTCTCGGCTGAACAGCTTGCACCCTTTCTGTTCGCGGTTGATCGGGGACAGGATGTGGCGTTGAATAATCTGACGTCTTTGCTTCCTGCGTTTGCAGGGCAGGATGAGGTGAGCCGGATCAAAGCATATCTGAACCGAACATTAGGCAGGGCAGATCTGGGTTCCAATTCCATGACAGCTGTGCCCCATGCATTGTCTCGTCGTATGATTCAGACCGTGAAGCCAGCATCACTGGCCGTTCCACCTAAGGCACAAAGTCTAGCTATTCAGCATGGAATGAACGTCTCGGCACCAAGTCAGGTGGATGTTATTCGTTCCAATCGGTTGCGTCCTGGTAACACGGGAAGTGGGAATGATGTCGCCAAATTGATCATCGGAGATCATCTGGAGGCACTGGCTACATTGCTGGGTACAGGTTGGAATCCAGCCCAGGCACATACACTCTCCCGTGTAGAAGTGGCTTACAGGAGGAACGCCTAATGACACTGACGAGTATGATTATCCCAACGTACAATGGTCTGGATCTGATCAGGCCCTGCATCGATGCCATGCGTCAATACTCGGGCGATCCTGCGTCATATGAAATTATTGTGGTAGATAACGGTTCGACGGATGGAACGGCTGAATATTGTGCGCTGGAGCGAATTCGATTTGTAAGGTTCCCGGACAATCGGGGGTTTCCGGCAGCGTGTAACGCTGGACTTCGTGCAGCTTGCGGGGATGAGCTGTTGCTGTTGAACAATGATGTTACGGTCACGCCCCGTTGGCTTGAGAACCTGCGAACGGCTCTGTACAGTGACGCAAGTGTTGGGATCACGGGTCCTGTTACGAATTATGCAAGCGGCATCCAGCAGATTAAACTGGCGTTTCGGGACATGGAACATTTTCAGGAGTTAGCCAATGCCAATAATGTTGCGGATTCTTCAAGGTGGAGGGAAGTACGCCGGATCGTCGGTCTGTGCATGCTGATGAAACGAGATGTCGTGGAATCGGTTGGACTGCTTGACGAGGCGTACTCCCCGGGACACTATGAGGATGACGATTATTGTTATAGAGCAAGATTGCAGGGATATCGCCTGCTGGTATGTGGAGATGTTCTCGTGCATCATCAGGGAAGTGCCAGCTTCCAGAAGACAGATCCGGTAGCGTGGAAACAGCTGCTTGAGCGTAATCGTTCGATTTTTATGAACAAATGGCATGTCGATCCGCTTGAATATATGGACATATCCGATGAAGGAGGGAACGTGGAATGAAAGGTGTAATTCTTGCCGGCGGAACAGGAACTAGACTGTATCCGCTGACCCGGCTCATTAACAAACATCTGCTTCCAGTCGGTAAACATCCGATGATTATGTATGGCATCGACAGGCTCCGCCAGGCAGGCATTGATGAACTATTGATTGTGATCAACAAACATTCCGCCGGGTTATATACAGAGTATCTTGGTGGCGGAGCAGATCATGGGGTCAAGTTGACTTATCGCATTCAGGAAAAGGCAGGCGGGATTGCGGAAGCATTGGATCTGGCAACCACTTTTATTCTTCCTGGCGAAAAATTCGTTGTGCTTCTCGGAGATAATCTCTTCAGCGATGATCTGAAGCCTTATGTGGACCGTTACATGCAGCAACCTGCTGGTACAGCGCGAGTTCTGCTCAAAGAGGTGGATGATGCACGACGTTACGGGGTGCCTGTTTTTGATCCAAAGCATCCAGAGCGAATCTCGTACATCGAGGAGAAGCCAAGCCAGCCGAAAACCTCTTATTGTGTGACGGGCATATACATGTATGACGATCATGTATTTAACCTGATTCGCAACATTGCGCCGTCTGCGCGCGGAGAACTTGAAATTACGGATGTGAATAATCACTACGCATCTGCTGGCGGACTGGAATACGACATTTTGCAGAAATACTGGAGTGATGCAGGTACATTTGAATCGCTCCAGGAAGCAGCTGTCCATATGAAAGGACAATTGCCCTAAAATATATGCGCCTGATGCTGCCGCTGTGCGGTGCCCCATGGGAGCAGAACACTCTGCGCCGGAGCTGGAAGGATGCTCCGGCGCTTTGCGCAGCGACAATCCTCGTGCATGCCAAAGGAGGGAATGGCGTGAGAGTAGTGACACGTACCGGGGCCGCTAGGGCCTCCGTGTCGGGTAAGCCCCGGGGCATCCACCCGGCCGTATTTATGGGCAGTGGCACTCCGGCAGCAGCAGGTACAGGGTCTGCTGGAGTCAGAGGTGTGAAGTCAGGGAAACGGAGTACCCTGTCCAAAGTGGGTACATCTGCAGGCGCAGCGCGTAAGGTCCGTGCAGGCAAAGCGAGCAGCGCAGGCAGTATTGTTGGCAGAGCAGGCAAAGCTGGCTCTGCGAGCGCGAGTAAAGCGGCAAGAGCCAGCCGCACAGGCAAAGGCAAAGCCGGCCTGCGCCAGGCCACTGCTGGGCGCAGGCCGGCATCAGCGCGGGGCCGGCGTGCCGCTGCCCGCGCCAAGCAGCGCACGGCGATGCGCCGTGCGCCCATGCCAGCACCGCAAGCCAGCACGCCACAGGCGATGCCTGCCAGCGGTGCTGGCCCCGCCCCGCGCCAGGCGACACACCCGAAGGGTGTCGCCCCCGCAGGGCGGGGAGGCGCTGCCGGCGCGAATGCGGGCAGCGCGAAGGGCTTGCCGCCTCCGCCCGCGGAGCACGCAGTGCAGGCGGAGGCCGTGCCCGGCGGCTACGCCGAGGGCTACCGCGACGGCGTATTCGCCGGCGGGGAGGCGCTGGTGGCGCAGCACATCCCGCCGGATCACATTCTGCCTGCCGTGGCGGCGGCAGATCTGATCGCGGCGGGATTCCGCCAATATGCGCCCAGCCTGGCCCGGCTGTCCAGCCCTCATGAGATGGCTGGACACATCACGGCGGCGCTGGATGCGCAGCGCCCCTTGTCTGTCGTTCGCCTCGGAGATGGCGAACTGCTCACGCTGGCAGCCGATACGGTGCTGCCAGGTCAGGAAGTGCAGGAGCTGGCACCGTTTCTGCCCTATGCAGGGGTGCCATGCTCAACCCCCGACATCCGCGCGATGCTTGCGGAAGCCATACAGGCCGCCGACTGGGTTGGCGTGCCGATCTCGCGGGCACCGACATTCCAGGGTCTGTTATTCCCGGTATTACGCCACTTCGGGATCGACTGGTCCCGGCTGAAATTGACCAGTTCCACGATCAATTACAGTCTGCATCAGTCTGGCCTGGTGTTGCCCTTGCTGCAAGGACGGCGGGTTCTGCTCATAGGCAGCCAAGCACCAGAGCTTGCGGCACTGCTGCATAGCCGAGGGATTCATGTCACAGGCATCATTGGTTCTGTGGCGGGAGTTATGGATATTCCGAGGGTGATGCAGCAAACCGCAGAACATGCTTTTGATATCGCTTTGGTGGCGGCGGGAATTCCGGCGGTCATTCTGTGTCGGCGAATTGCAGGTGAACTCGGCAAGGTCGCTCTGGATTTTGGACATTTGGCTGACAAACTGGTAACAGGAGAGCTTCAACTCTAGTGGACCGTCCGGGGGCTGGTCATGTGCGTGTTGGCCTCACGGACAAGTGGAAATGGAGGGAGCAACATGAGCACACCCGATCAACAGCGCGGGGAAAAACGTCATAGCCGCAACAACAAGGTTAAGGCACGAAACGTCGTCCGTCGAAAGGGTCACAGTCATCTGAACATCATTCCAAATATCAGCACTCACAGTGACAAGAGCCGCAGTGAAAACAACCGGAATGGCAGCATAAGCAGCGAAAAAAAAGCGGCCCGCCGTGCCAGACAGCACGATGTCTCGCGATCGGCCATGGCAGTCCTGCATGCAGCAGGTCGTCGCTCAATGCAGAAATCCAGACGCAAAGGCAAAAGCAGGCGCACAGCCAAAGGCGCCAGGCTCTACAAACAGGGGTATACCAGAGGATACAACGAAGGTGTCCGCCAGGGACAGAGCTCGTTTGGTCTTGTTTTTGAAGGAGTTAGCATCATTATCCCCACGTACAATCAGCGAGACTATGTACTGCAATGTGTGTCCAGTATCGAGAAGCATACCCCTGCCCCCTTCGAGATCATTGTTGTGGATAATGCCTCCAAGGATGGAACTGCCGAGGCTATGCTCCGCAAAGGTGGCATGGTGAGGGTGGCTGCTCTAGATCAGAACCGGGGGTTTGCCGGAGGTGTCAATCATGGGCTGATGATGGCGAGAGGACGACATATCGTCGTACTGAACAACGATACGCTGGTTACTCCAGGCTGGCTGGATAACATGATGACTTGTCTTGCCAGTGATCCAAAGATTGGTGTGGTGGGTCCGGTGACCAACTATATTGGCGGGGATCAGCAGATTGAGGTTCCGTACCGTGAGGTAGAAGAGATGTGGTCTTTTGCCGCCACACATAATCGTCCGGATGCAGACAAACATCGAATAACCGATCGCCTGGTCGGGTTCTGCTGGCTGTTCTCACGGGAGCTGCTGGAACGGGTAGGTTATCTGGACGAAGGGTACGCGGTGGGTAATTTCGAAGATGATGACTGGATCATCCGGGTGAAGCTGGCAGGATACCAGCTTGCGGTAGCCGGGGATGCCTTTATCCACCACTTCGGAAGTGTCAGTATGAAAGCCTTGGGTGAGCAAGACTTTGCTGTAGTGAATAAGGATAACGAGCAGTTTTATAGCCAAAAGTGGGGAGATCCCCATGCGCTGGTTGCCGAAACCTCCCGCTTGGCTAGACAACAAACCTCTGGTACCCCATCCGGTCAACAAGAGGAGGGTGACACCAACCCAATTGATCCGCGTCAGCGAATCTCAACGCAGGGTAGCCAAGATCCAGCATTACAGTTCAGACACAGTTATGACTTCTACCCGGAAGGTTCGTTCCTGTCCGATGCCAAAGGAGATGTCTATACTTTAACCGGCGGTCGGCGGCGTAAGTTGAACATCCCTGTACCGCGTGGAATATCTCCTGTTCAGGTTGCCAAACCGGATCTGCTCGCCATTCCTGCCGGAGAAGCACTGATATCAGCGGGGGACGTGCAAGGATGGCCGAGGGAATCACAACAGGTGCATACGACAGCGGTTCATGGTTCTCACCATGGCTGGGCAGAAGGAAGTATTGTTGCCGCAGTGGATACACCCGAGATTCGATATCAGATCAGCGGAGACAAGCGGAGACGATTTGTATCGGTCTATGCAGCAGAACGTTGGGGTGTACATTCCGGGCATATTGTCAGCGTGCCTGCGGACCAACTGAATTCGATGGAAGAAGGTTGGCCCATTATCGCCCCACCTCAGCTCTTGAACCCCGATCTGTAATGTCAGGCGATCTGTTTATGCGAATCAGTAGCATGATGCGGAATGGAAAATGTAGCGGTACCCTGTGTAATCGCTCTGATTCATTCCGCATCCGAATATTACATATGAGATGGTAACTATATAATTGGAACTAAAGATTATTTATACTGACACTACGATGACAGAATAACCTTCCAATCGCTGTTATCCCCAGAATTTTTCGAATCCCCTTTCTCAAGGGAAAATCCGGGGATAGCGTATGCTTCCGAGGCAGCTTTCTTTCAGAAAGCTTGTAGCTTCGCTTTTTCAGGTTTTTTCTGTCCTCTCCGTTATCGTATAAATGATTAGTTCAACTTATATAGACCACTTAAAATAAAGCGATTGAGGGAGGATGCGGGATGAAGAATTCTATAGTCAGACAAGCCGAACAGATTGCCAGTGAGTTTCTGCTGGAACAAGTAAAATGCTCACATCATATCATAGGTAAAGGTTTTGTTAATCAGGTCTGCTTGGTGGAGACGGCAAGTCATAAAGTGGTTGTACGCATGAACGATCCAGATACATATTCTACCTTTGTGAAAGAAAAATGGTGCATCGAACAAGCGGCGAGTGCCGGTATTCTTGGTCCAGAGACATTGTCCGTTGGGGTCAACGCTGAACATGCCTATATGATTCAAACGTATATCGAAGGGGACAACGGATTAGACACGACCGTGCCTGCTTCCGTAATCTGGAGGAAACTCGGTGAGTACACACAACGTATGCAATCCATCCCGGTGGCTGGTTTCGGAAGGGAAATGCATGATCACGTACAAAACAAATTTTACTCTCCCCCTCATGCAGGATCAGATGGCAGTTGGCAAGGATATGTGCAATACAATATCAATAGTCTCACGGAGCAAGATCCATTGATTGAGCTTGGTGTCATTACCATGAAGGAATCACAGCTCGTAAGGCAATGGTTCGAACAATTGAAATTGCAAAATTTCCGCTTTGGTTTATGCCATGGCGACTTCTCCTTGAAGAATACAATCGTAAGTTCAACGGGTGAGATTACCCTTCTGGACTGGGGGAATGCGGAGGTCACCGCCGTGCCGTATGGCGATATCATTCAACTTATGCAATGCGAGCTACGGGGTGAGGGTCCTGACAAGGAAGAATTGAAAGCGTTTTTAGAAGGCTATGTGACAAGTACACAAGAGCAGGAGCGTGAACTGAATCAGGCGAGGCATGTGTTGCTATTGAAGCTTTTGACACCCTAAGGTGGGCTATAGATCGGAGTCCGGATCAGATCGAGTTCTACACTGATTTAGCAAAACAAGCTTTTAACCAGGTTAGGAGGGGCCAATAACGATTCATTCCTGTAAATTAAGCCATCTTTCAAATTTATAATTTAATCTTTCTATTTGGTTATAGGTTTATTCTATTAGCAGATCCATTGACGCCTGAAGGGTGCAGGAGTACATTTATAGCCATAATTCTTATTTAACAGATGGGAATTGAAGGTCTAGGGCATTCGCCATCCATCGCTCAGATCTTAATTTTAAAACCAACCAGGAGGTATGTCGATGTCATCATCAACCAAAAAAGTCGTGCTGTGGAGCAAAACAGGCTGTCATTTCTGCGGGGAAGTAAAAGCATTTCTGACAGAGCGAAACCAGCCTTTTGAGAACATTGAAGTGCAGGGTCATGACGTGCTGCGTGATGTGCTTGAAGCAAAATATGGCATTCGGCATGTACCTGTCATTGAAGTGGGAGGGGATGGCAAGTTTGAAGCCTTGCTGGAACCTGATCTGGAGAAGCTGGCGGAACTTCTGGCACGAGCGGACGAAGCGGCAGCAGTCTAACGGGAGTTGATATATACCTTTGGAGCAAGCCGTTCCGGCTGCTGCATGATGCAAGATCGCATTTGTACAGCAGCTGGAACGTTCAAAAGCTATGGCTCACTTGGGATGTAAATAGTCATATTTACATCTTCAATGTTCATATAGAAAATATCTATTAGTCACGCTGTTGACCCTTTTACGGGGCAGTGATAAGATTTGTGAAATTAAAACAAACCAAACTCATAGGAATAGTTAACTTTCAAGTTATTTTGCATACGTAATCAGTTCAGTTGGCCCTTGATCATTCTTTTGAAGATTCTAATCCAAGGAAGGCGGAGTGCATATGACAGCGAAACGCAGTTTGAAATTTGGAGCCATTATTCATGGGGTTGGAGGAAGCAACACCACATGGAGACACCCGGAGGTTCTGTCGGATGCCAGCGTTAACTTTGGATTCTACAAACGTCAGGCACTGAAAGCAGAGGAAGGCAAGTTCGATCTGGTCTTTATCGCAGACGGTCTGTATATTACCGAGAAATCCATTCCGCATTTCCTCAATCGCTTCGAACCAATCAGTATCCTCTCCGCTTTGGCTGCCGTTACTTCACGCATTGGACTGGTGGGTACCCTCTCCACATCCTATAGTGATCCATTCACCGTAGCCAGACAGTTCGGTTCCCTCGATCAGATCAGTGATGGCCGTGCAGGCTGGAACGTCGTGACTTCTCCGCTGGAAGGTACAGCGAAGAACTATAGCAAGAGCAGCCACCCTACGCATCCGGAACGTTATCGCATTGCCGCGGAATATTTACAGGTAACCAAAGGGTTGTGGGACTCTTGGGAAGATGACGCCTTTGTAAGAGACAAAGAGAGCGGCGTATTCTTCGATCCATCCAAGCTGCACACGCTTAATCATGAAGGAGAATTTTTCTCCGTACAAGGTCCGCTCAACATTGCCCGTTCACGGCAAGGACAGCCGGTGATTTTCCAGGCAGGTTCATCGGAAGATGGCAAAACCCTGGCGGCGCAAGAAGCGGATGCTGTCTTTACTGGACACGATACGATTGAAGATGCACAGGCATTCTATAAGGATGTCAAAACACGGGCGGCTTCCTATGGACGTTCTGCACAGGATATTGTTATTCTGCCAGGCATCAATCCTATTGTTGGACAGACCGAAGAGGAAGCAGAACAGAAATATCAGGAGATCGCAAGCCTGGTTACCATTGATAAAGCGCTGGATTATCTGGGACGTTTCTTCGAACACCATGATTTCTCCCAATATCCGCTGGATGAACCATTCCCGGAGCTGAATGGCATTGGAAGCAACAGTTTCCGCAGTGGCACGGACAAGATCAAGAAGGATGCCAAAGAGCAGGGATTGACGTTGCGTGAAGTGGCTCTGCGGGCAGCAACACCACGCAGCAAATTCCTGGGCACACCGGAGCAGGTTGCTGACAAGATTCAGGAATGGTTTGAGACGGAAGCAGCGGATGGTTTCATTATTGCTTCGGAACTGCCAAGTGGATTGTCTGATTTCGTGGAACTCGTTGTTCCGATTCTGCAAGAACGCGGGCTGTATCGTACGGACTATGAACACGATACATTGCGAGGTAACCTTGGGGTGCAAATTCCAGTTAACCGTTATACGGCTGCCAAGGAACAAGTTGTATCTGATTTGGCATAACGGATAGGGAGCGAACGAGCATCTGATGTTGTCTGTTGTGTTCTCCAAACGGTATTAAAGTAATCACTACGTTTCGTACTACTTTAAAACCGACTTAACTCATAGGATATATATAGTATTGGTATAAACATCAATTTTATGACACCTGTATACACAGAGGGGGAAGCGATATGAACAGGTCTATCTCATGGATGAAATATATGACATTGGCAGCAGTATTGGTGATGGTATTATCTGGTTGCGGAGCGGCGGGAGGCAACACGAACAGTACGGCACAGGCATCAGGCGGGGGGCAGGCCGGGCAAGCCGAAGGAGGCAACCTGACTTTTGCACTCGCCACTTCACCGGATACGCTGGACCCTCATCGCAGTGGGCTTGCCGTAACAGTACGCGCCATCCGAACGATCTACGACAATCTGGTTGTGCAGCTGCCTGATGGTTCTATCAAATCTTGGCTCGCCACGGAATGGAGCGTATCCGAGGATGGCAAGAGTTATACGTTCAAGCTGCGTGAAGGTGTGAAGTTCCATGATGGTACACCGTTTAATGCGGAAGCCGTGAAATACAATCTGGACCGGGTGATCGACCCGGTCACCAAAGCTGCCAATTCTCTGGCCCTGATTAGACCGTATAGCTCCTCCGAAGTCATTGATGAATATACGATCAAGGTAAATCTGGAATCACCATCGCAAGCCTTTCTTGGCAACTTGAGCCAGGCACTTCTGGGGATCGTATCCCCTACGGCTGCCCAAAAATATGGTGACCAGCTAGGTAAAAATCCGGTGGGCACAGGTCCGTATACCTTTGTGAAATGGGATGAAAATGCGGATATCGTCGTTGCCAAAAACAAGGATTACAACTGGGGACCTGAGACGGTTGAAAACAAAGCCGCGCCCCATGTGGATACGATCACATTCAAAATTGTACCGGAAGAAGCAACGCGTATCGGAAGTGTACAGAGTAGTCAGGTACTCGCTGCCGAGACGGTTCCACCGCAAAATATCGCTGCATTAAAAAACGATCCGAACCAGCAATTGTTGCAGGCCAACACGGTTGGGTTGCCATATACACTCTTTTTCAATCTGCGCAAAGCGCCTTGGGATGATGTGAAAGTAAGGCAGGCGGTACAATCCGCCGTAGATGTAGAATCGATTGTTAAAACATTGTATCTGGGCAACTACGAACGTGCGTGGTCCGCACTGTCTCCTGGAATCCTTGGTTATGATGCATCGCTGGAAGGAAGCATCAACCCGGACATCAACAAAGCCAATCAGCTGCTCGATGAACAAGGCTGGGTGAAAGGTGCTGATGGAATTCGTGCCAAAGACGGCCAGAAACTGACCCTGCGGTATGTCGATGGTTCGCCCAATCGGGAGAAACGCAATGACATTGCCGCCATTATCCAACAACAGTTGAAACAGGTTGGCATTGCCGTTGAAGTCGAGATTACAAAAGATATCGCAACAGTCATCTATCAGAACTGGGATTATGATCTCTATGGCAACAGTCAGGTCAATTCTGATCCTAATGCCTTGTATGCTTTCTACCATACGAGTGCAGAGGGCGAGCGTCCGACATTGTCCGGTTTGTCTGATCCGAAGATCGATGAACTGTTAGAGCAGGGAGCGGTTGAGACAGATCCTGATAAACGTGTCGAGATCTACAATCAGATCCAGCAATACCTGATTGAGCAAGCGGTAATTCTGCCGATCTATGTATTCCCGTATACCGTCGCAGCATCCAAAAAGGTCGAAGGCATCAAGTTTGATTCACTGGGGTATCCACTCTTTAACGACGTCCGCATTCAGCCCTAACATGAACGACCAATCCAGATTCAGGAAGGAGATATCCCGGTATGGTTCAAACGATACTGTCACGACTCGCAACATCGCTTCTGGTTATTTTCGGAGCTTCGGTGCTGGTGTACTGCATCATGTATCTTCTGCCGGGTGATCCGGTTCTGCTCATGCTGGACCCGTCCTCGGCTACCCCGGAGATGATCGAAAATCTGCGGGTCCAGCTTGGACTGGATCAGCCGTTTTATATCCAGTTTGCGAACTATTTTGGTGATATGCTGCGTGGGGATTTCGGTAAATCAATGATCAATTCCGATCCAGTTCTGCCAAAAATACTGGAACATTTTCCAGCCACACTGGCTTTGACCGCACTCAGCTCAATCATTGCCATCACGATTGGAATTACACTTGGTGTATTGTCTGCGATTCATCGCAATGGCGTGATTGATTTCGTTGCCCGGCTCGTTGGACTGTTCGGCATTTCCATGCCAACCTTCTGGACGGGGATACTGCTCATCCTGTTATTTTCAGTACAGCTTGGCTGGTTCCCGGCGATGGGTTCCGACGGATTCAGCTCACTGGTTCTTCCGGCAGCTACGCTGGGTCTCGTGGGTGCAGGATTTATTGTACGGATGGTGCGGAACAGCATGCTGGAAGTGATCAATGAACCGTTTATCGTGGCGTTACGGGCCAAAGGACTTTCGGAACGTGCCATCATGTATGGTCATGCACTGCGTAATGCGCTTATTCCTGCAGTAACGGTAATTGGCATGCTGATCGGTGATCTGCTTGCGGGAACCGTTGTGGTGGAGACCGTCTTCTCCAGACAGGGGATCGGCCGAATTATTGCGGATGCACTAATGGCCAAGGATCTGCCAGTGGTGCAAGGGGTTGTTTTCTTTACATCCATTATCTATGTGGTCTTGAACCTGCTGGTGGATATCTCGTATTCGTACATTGATCCCCGGGTTCGGCGTGCAGTCCGCACATGATATCGGATAGAACAGTCAGAAGTGTCCTGACGCGGAGTATGAAAGGAGGAGTTGTTGCTCATGAGCATGAAACCTTTGGCTGGTGACAAAAAAGCATGGGCCGGCAGTATAGGACGTATCCATCTGTGGAATCGCCGCCCTTGGCGCTATCGCGTCTCATTCGCGGTATCCCGATTATTCTTTTATGCAGCATTGCTGGTGGTGGTGTTTACCGTGGCATGTGCGATTGTACCGGGCTGGATTGCGCCCTATGATCCAACTCAGATGATGACGGATGTTATCCTGCAGGCTCCTTCTGCTGCGCATCTGTTCGGGACGGACTACTTTGGCAGGGATATCTTCAGTGTGGTTGTGCATGGAAGCAGGGATTCGCTGCTCATTGGATTTGCTTCGGTGCTTGTGGGCGGTATTGTCGGTAGTGCTCTTGGTATTATCTCCGGTTATGCCGGAGGAATTGTTGATACCATCACGATGTGGGCTGTCGATATTCTGATGGCTGTACCCGGCGTGCTCCTTGCATTGTCTGTTGCAGCTGCTCTCGGGCCAGGACTGATGAACATTGCACTGGCTGTTGCGGTTTCCTCTATTCCGGGCTACGCACGGGTGATGCGAGGGTAGGTCATATCAGTTAAAGGTCTGCCTTTCATTACAGCGACACGTTCACTGGGCGGTTCCAATGCACGTATTTTCTGGAAACATGTACTGCCACATTCGTTGTCACCCTTGCTGGTCATGGCTACGCTGGGCGTAGGGACATCAATTCTTACGGGCTCCGGACTCAGTTTTCTGGGACTTGGGGTGTTGAAGGAAATTCCGGATTGGGGCGCATTGCTCTCACAAGGTAGAGGTTATCTGACGGTTGCCTGGTGGATCTGTACGTTCCCGGGTCTGGCGATCACGTTGTTTGTACTGGCGGTTAATCTGATTGGAGACGATATTCGCGATCGGCTGGACCCCAAAGTAAAAGGAGCGGCTTGACCGCTATTCCAAAAAATAAGAATTTATAAGTTTCACCCTATCCATTTTTATATTTCACTGCGAAACGGTAGCTGTGCCACCAGAGGACGGCGACAGCCGTTTACGCTTGAGGAGGAGAAATTAATGTCACATGTTGTCATTATTGCAGGATCACCTTCCAAACGTTCGCGTTTGACAGGTCTGACGGATTACAGCAGCCAAAAATTAACGGAGGCAGGCATCACTGTTGAAGTCATTCATGTTGTGGACCTGCCCGCTGAGGATCTGGTGCAAGCCCGGTTTGACAGCTCATTCATTCGTGATGCACTCGCTGTCGTGGAAGCGGCGGATGCAGTTATTGTGGCTACACCGGTATACAAGGCATCGTACTCGGGAGTGCTCAAGCTGTTCCTGGATCTGATTCCGCAAGAAGGGTTACGGGGCAAGTTGACACTTCCGCTCGTTATCGGTGGCTCTATAGCTCATCTACTCGCGATTGATTATGCATTGAAGCCTGTTCTGGCAGCCCTTGGTGGAAGACATATCTTGGGTGGTGTGTATGCTGTAGATCAGGGAATTGAGCGATTGGATGATGGAAAATTTGTACTCTCGGCAGATGTGACTACACGTTTGGATCGCTCGCTGGATGAATTGATATTGACACTGGATGGGATTACGATATCGTAAAACCAAGTAAATATATTGGATAAATCAATATAAGATCAAACGTCTGCGGACGTGGATACGGAGGCGCTCATGAATATCGAGAATATTGAAGCATTTGTATATATCAATCATTATGGAAGCTTCAATAAGGCTGCTGAAGTACTCTTCTTGTCCCAACCTTCGGTTACAGCTCGCATTCAGTCACTGGAAAGGGAGCTGGGCTGCAAGTTGTTTGATCGGCTTGGCAAGCAAATTGTGCTGACAGAGGAAGGTCGGAAATTCCTGCCATATGCGCAGCAAGTGCTGCAAGTGATTCAGAAGGGCAAGCAGAAGATTCAGCAACGGCGATCAACACCGGATGCTCTTCGACTTGGTAGTACAGTATCGGTATCCAACTATGTCATTCCCGATTTTTTACCCAAGATCAAGGAAGCTTACCCCGAAATTAATATCAAATTGACGACCGCAACGACGGATCAGCTGATTGCCAAACTGCTTGGTCAGGAGATCGATCTTGCTTTTGTGCGCAAGGTCATGCATCCTGCGATCCGTACGGTTGCTTTTTATGAAGATCCGATTCAGCTCTATGTGTACAAAGGGCATCCATTCATTGAGAGCGGGCATGTCAGCATGGAAGCTATCCGGAATGAGCAACTGGTCTTTTTTGAATGTGGTTCACTGGACTGGCTTCGCATTCACCGGGCTTTCGACTCGCTGGAACATCCGCCGAATATTACATACCATGTCGATAATTCGGAGACGGCGAAGAAACTGGTTATGCAAGGGGCAGGCATTGCCTTTCTCCCGGGACTCACGGTGAAGAAGGAAGTGCAAAATCAGGAGCTATTCCCCATTCAGGTACATGAGGTAGCAGGTGTATCGTTGCAGATCAGCGTCGTTACTTTAAAAGAAGAATATTCGCCATTGGCAGAGCCCTTCGGGGAACTGCTGCGGAAGTTATAGATTGTTTGTAAGATTCAAGAACAGCGGTTCAGCACAATCAAGGAGGAGAAGGATATGAGTATTCGTGTTGGCATTTTGGATCAGACTCCCATCTATGAAGGGGAAACGGCGGTGGATGCTTTTCGGCATACGATTGAGCTGGCACAGCGGGCAGAGCAGCTTGGATTCCATCGGTTCTGGGTGTCGGAGCACCATGATTCAGGGCATGTTGCAGGTTCCTCCCCGGAAGTACTCATCTCCCACTTGCTTGCGCATACAAAGCGGATTCGGCTGGGGTCTGGCGGAGTAATGCTCCAGCATTATAGTCCATACAAAGTCGCCGAGAATTTCAATATCCTCGCCGCGCTCGGACCAGGAAGAGTTGACCTGGGAATCGGTCGTGCACCAGGCGGGTTACCACGTTCGACACAGGCGTTGCAGGAAGGTATTCAGGAAGCCGCATCTCTGAAGGAGAAAATTGTTCAGGTGAAACGATACATCCACAATGAGCCGCTTGAAGATCCATCACATCCACTTGCAGGTCTCAGCGCCTCGCCCTTGTCCGACATTCCAGCGGAGCTGTACGTGCTCGGAGCCAGTGTTGATAGTGCAGGCATGGCTGCTGAACTGGGACTCCCATATGTCTTTTCACTGTTCATTAACAGTAATATAGAGGTAGCACTTCAAGCGATCCGTGTATATCGTGAACAATTTGATCGTTCCCAGGGACGGGAGCCCTACGCTGCACTAGCCATATCGTTAATTGTGGCCGAGAGTGAGGAAGAAGCGGAAGGACTTGCGAGCGAGCATATGCTGGTGAAGATTCATCTGGAGAGTGGGAAGGTGCTGACGGTTGGTTCTGTGGAACAGGCGGAAGAATTCGGCCGTCAATCAAACGAAACCTATCGGATCGAAATTTTGGAGCCAAGTGTGACCCGGGGTACGAAGGAAAGCGTAGGTCAGGCACTGCTGAAGTTCCAGCAGGAGTTTGCTGTGGAAGAGTTCATTGTGACTACAGCTACACGGGACTTTACCAAGCGAATTCGTTCATTCGAATTGTTGCGTGAGATTCTGGCAGAGCAGGGACTAAGTGAATTTGCACTGGAATCCAAGGAACAGGAAGCTGCAATCGGATAGAATTAGGCAGTTAATATAGCAGTGAATATATACGAATGGGAGGCCATGTGATGAAAAGTGATCTGGAACAGCCCAAGCAGCATTCTGAGCAACAAGCACAGGGCCACGAGCATGAACTTCACGGTGAACGGGCGGAAGAATTCGCGGAACGCTTAATCACCATTCGACGACATCTGCATCGTAACCCGGAATTGTCCGGCGAGGAAAAGGAGACGACAGCTGCCATTCGCAGTTGGCTGGAAGAGGAAGGCGTCCGTATTGCAGACGAATATGCGCTGCGGACTGGGCTTGTCGCTGAAGTGGGTCAAGGGGACGGTCCTGTTGTCGCCCTAAGAGCAGATATTGATGCACTGCCCATTCAGGAAGAGACAAAGCTGGAATTTGCCTCCCAGGTAGATGGAAAGATGCACGCATGCGGACATGACGCACACACGGCAATTCTGATTGGTGCTGCACGATTACTGAAACAGCGTGAGTCCATTCTACCGGGAAAAGTACGGTTGATATTCCAGCCATCGGAGGAAAAAGCAACGGGTGCTCGGCAAGTGATCCAGAGCGGCGCATTATCCGATGTTCGGGCCGTATTTGGGTTGCATAACAAGCCTGATCTCCAGGTAGGTACGGTGGGCATTCGAGAAGGCGCATTGATGGCAGCAGCAGACGGTTTTGTTGTCAAAGTGGAAGGTGTAGGCACCCATGCAGCCGTGCCTGAAGCAGGCATTGATCCAATTGTGGTTGCTGCACATATTGTTACGGCATTACAGGCCATTGTGAGTCGTAATGTGGGAGCACAGGAGAGTGCTGTAATCAGTGTCACCAAGCTCCACAGCGGCACAGCCTGGAACGTCATTCCGGATGAAGCAATCCTCGATGGCACAGTGCGTACCTTTGATGAGAAAGTGCGTGCACGGATTCGCGAGCGTTTCAATCAGGTAGTAGCGGGTGTTGCGGCGGCATATGGCACTCGTGCTACGGTTCGCTGGATTCAGGGACCACCTGCCGTGGTCAATGATGAGTCTCTGGCATCTGCGGCGGAGCAAGTTGCAAGTGAGATTGGATTAAACAGTGTTAGACCGCTACCTTCTCCAGCAGGTGAGGACTTTTCCTTTTATCAAAAAGAAGTTCCCGGCCTGTTCCTCTTCCTGGGCACCTCTGGCCCGCATGAGTGGCATCACCCTGGCTTTGATGTGGATGAACGGGCTCTGCCGCTGGGAGCACATCTTCTGGCAGCACTGGCTGAACGGGCACTGCACAATGTGCAAGCACATCAAGAGTGATGAGTATAGTGAACCACTGGATCATATCCAGATCGAAACGGTTCCGTTCGACGGCAACCGTTTTTCGTATTCCCTTTTTAAGTGAGAGCAAGGTAGGAACGACGATTCGTTGAATCTTATCAGACGGTGTAGTTATGGCTAGGGCTGGCGCATAAGCGTCAGCTCTGTTTGGGTTTTCTTACAGGAGGGGCAGCTAAAGGTATTATGAAATTTTATTTTTTAAAATGGAAATATTTGTTGACGCTTTCCAAAAGGATGTGCTATATTTTTCTCGACGTTTAATCGTAATAATTACTATTAGATAAAAAAGGAGAACAGGAGTAGTCGCTGCGATGAAACAGGAGATCGATTTTATCAAGTTCAGTCCCACTCAAAACATGACGATTCTGGTTAAAACGGATCATGCAGCCGAGCAATACAGTCATATTGCGACCCGCCTAATGTCGTATGATAACGTTTACGCTGAACAAGTGGGATTCATTGAACCAACGACGAGACCGGAAGCTGCTGCCCATCTGGAAATGGCCGGAGGCGAGTTCTGTGGCAATGCCTGCATGGCACTCGCAGCACACCTCGCATCTGAAGCAGGACTGGTACAACAGGAGTCTATGGATATCATGTTGGAGGTTTCCGGAACCGACCAATTGATCATGTGCCATGTGAAGAAGCAGCAGAACGAATACGACTGTCAGGTAACCATGCCGATTCCGAAGCAGATCGAACAACGAACAATCCGATATGAAGGCATCGAGCTCGATATGGTGATCATCCGGTACGCTGAGTTCATCCATATCGTGATCGAAGTTGATGACTTCGACGATACGATGAAGAAGAGGGCACAGACCCTTGCAAGATTACTGGGACTAACCCTTGGAGATAAGCTGATTGGTATCTTGTTATATCAATCACACTTGGAAGAAATGGCCCCACTCATCTATGTTCCGGAGCTGGACAGTCTGATCTGGGAAAGAGGGTGTGGTTCGGGTACGGCCTCCGTAGGAGCGTATCTCGCATGGAGCCAGCAGAGGCAGATTACGCAGTACATCAAGCAGCCCGGTGGTGCGATCAAAGTGGTAGCCCAGTGGGATGGCGCAGAACTTGGGAGTATTACGATTGAGGGATCGGTTGGCATCGTGGCACAGGGCAAAGCCTTCATAGATGCTCCAGCAGAATGGAGCGTTGTAAACGCATGAGGTACATGATACATGATCGAGACAACGTATAGGGGGAAAAGAAATGATCACTTTGGTTCATTTTCAGACATGTTTGAGTGAATTTGCAGAGAAATTCGATAAGCTCGCGAGTAAGTATGATCATACGATTCAGCATAGTTCAGAGCTGGAGGCTGTGATCAATGACTACTCCCGCTTTGTGACCGATCCGGAGAATAAGGCAGCCTGGGAACAGTTAGAGCAGTCGGAGCTCGAAGAGCTGGATACGCTTGTATGGGAATTAAGAAATAAATCAGCCCTGTGTGTGGCGATCATGGAGAAATATCGTGCATTGAAGTTAGAGAACGGGGATGTGCAGATTGCCGATTATTTCAAAAATATCGAAGAGTGCATCGATAAAGAATTTGGTAGCTTCCATGTTACCTCCGATTCCAACGTATTGCTGGTAGGCTCCGGTTCATTCCCCATGACACCATTACTCATTGCCAAGCGAACAGGTGCACAGGTTGTCGGAATCGATATTGATGAAGAGTCCATTACACTCGGGCAAAAAGTGGTGGAGACGCTGGGCGCAGGCTTGAAGATTCGTTTGGAGTCAACATTGCTGGAGAATTTGGATTATACAAGGGAAGCAACCCATATTATTTTCAGCTCTACCGTAGCCCCTAAATATGAGCTGCTTGATCAACTGCATGCCCTGACGAATGTACAGGTGGTTGTAGCCATGAGATACGGTGATCAGTTGAAGTCCTTGTTCAATTATCCGATGAGAGAGACGGACAGTAACAAGTGGAAGCTGGTGGATACGATCCTGCGCCCGGATGATGTGTTCGATATTGCGTTGTATCAAAAAGCATAGGTATGCAAGTGCATCCAAGTGCGTCCAAATGGATTACAGATTGAACTTTGAATATAGGAGGCTTATATGAGCAATCTTCAGCGAATTCTGATACTCGGAACCGGACCTGCATCCATTCAGCTTGCGATAACACTCAAAGATCATCTCAACTGCTGTATAGGCATTGCAGGGAGACAATCGGTTCGTTCAGCGTCCGTATTCTCAGCCCTCGAACAGAGCAATGGGCGTATTCAGGTCAGCATTCAAAATGAGAAGCATCAACCGCTCGAAGGTGAATGTGTCGTTGATCATGTGTTCAAGGGATATGACACCATTAAGGGGGAATGGGACACACTCATTTTGGCGGTTACCACCGATGCATATATCGATGTATTGGAACAAATGAATGATGAATTCATCAAACAACTGAAATGTATCATTTTGATTTCTCCAACGTTTGGATCGAATCGACTCGTGACCCATTACATGAGAGAGCGGAATGCAGCGCCGGAAGTGATCAGTTTCTCTACCTATCTTGGAGATACCCGTTGGATGTACGAACATCCGTCGAATCATGTGATTACTACAGGGGTTAAGAAAAAGGTCTATATCGGTTCTACTCTTTACCCGTCTGAACAGGTCAGCAAGCTATGCCAAGTTTATGACCGTTTGGGTGTTGTGCTGGAAGTGATGCGATCCCCACTGGAAGCGGAAACGAGAAATATCTCGTTGTACGTGCATCCGCCCTTGTTCATGAATGACTTCTCATTAGAGGCCATCTTTGGAGCTTCGGATATTCAGAAGTGCGTATACAAAATGTATCCTGAAGGTCCGATTACACAAGTTTTGATACGGGAAATGCGGGCACAGTGGCAGGAAATTATGAATATTACGGACCGACTTGATATTCAGGGAGTCAACCTGCTTCAATTCATGACGGATGACAACTATCCGGTTCGATTAGAGAGTATATCACGTCAGGATATCGAGAGTTTCAATCAGCTGCAGGTCATTCATCAAGAGTATTTATTATACATACGGTACACCTCATTATTGATTGATCCATTCTCGGAACCCGACTCGGAAGGGAAATATTTTGACTTTTCAGCAGTCCCATTCCGTCAAACATTCATGAACCGCGAAGGGGAACTGGACATCCCCCGCATGCCCAAGGAGGATTACTATCGCATCAAAATCATTCAGGGCATAGCCAGACATCTCGATGTGAGCTGTCCAACCATTGATCAATTTATCGCCAGATATGAAGCGAAGCTTCAGGAAGTAGCTGACGCACACCCGAATCAACGCTTGTCCGAAGCCTTTGTAATCCAATCCTTTGGCGAGGATATCCGCATGATCTGCACCGGACTTTGAGTAATAGGGTTAATTACATCTCAAATTAATCAAGTTGAACCTGATGTTTACATCATAACGGAGAGTGCAGAACCAATCTGAAGAAGCGAAGCGTTCGCATTTATCACCGGATTTTCTCTTTGGAAAAGAGAATCAAAAAAATCTGGGGATAACAGCGATCGGAAGATGGTACTGCAATCGGAGTTGCCGATGTAACCTACAAGGTCTGCTTGTAACTTAATCATCAGGAGGAAATGTTGTGAAAAAGGGTCTTACTTTTACATCCATACTATTGCTGGTGTCTGCCATTGCGCTGCTCGCCGGATGCGGACAGAGCCCAAAAGAGACAGAGAGCGCCCAAACGGAGCCTGCCAATAGCCAAGTACAAACAGAACTTATCTATGCTTCTGCCAAGGATATTAACGATATGAACCCCCATCTGTATCCCGGCTCGATGCCTGCCCAAGGGATGGTATACGAGTCTTTGGTTGAAAACACGGTTGATGGGATCAAGCCTTTGTTGGCGGAATCATGGGATATCTCCGAGGATGGCAAAACCTATACGTTTCATCTGCGACAAGATGTGAAATTCCATGATGGAGAGCCGTTCAACGCAGAGGCGGTTAAACAAAATATCGATGCAGTACAGGCGAATGCCGAAAGACACGCATGGATCAAGCTGTCTACCAAAATCACGAGTGTAAAAGTTATCGATGAGCATACGGTGGAGCTGACGCTGTCGGAAGCCTATTATCCGGCACTTGTGGAATTGTCCATGACAAGACCTTACGTCTTCATCTCGCCCAAGGATTTCAAGGATGGGGGAACCAAAGACGGAGTAAGTGGTTTCAACGGGACAGGGCCCTACAAGCTTACAGGACATAAAATCGACGAGAATGCTACCTTTGAAGCGAATGAGGCCTACTGGGGTGGTGCACCTGCAATCAAGAAGATCACATCCAAGGTTCTTCCTGCTGGAGAAACAACATTCTTGGCATTGCAAAAGGGAGAGATCAACTTTGTGTTCACCGATGACCGGGGAGCAGACAGCATTGATATTGAAGCGATGAATCAATTGGCTGAGTCTGGCGATTATCAAATCGTTCGAAGTGAACCTATGAATACGGCCATGATCGTAGCCAATAGTAGCAAGATGGATAGCCCTGTTCAAGATCAAGCTGTTCGTGAAGCTGTATGGTATGGCATCGACCGTGAAAGCATCAGTAACGATATTTTTGATGGAACGCAAACGGTAGCGGACAGCTTGTTCTCATCCAACGTAAATTACGCAGATGTCGACCTAAAAAGGCGCAATTATGATCCGGAAACTGCGAAACAACTTTTGGAGAATTCGGGTTGGACGCTGGCGAATGGTGAAGCTGTGAGAACGAAAAATGGTAAGTCTCTAGCCATGAACTTGTATTATGACAGCAACTCCTCTTCCCAAAAAACACAGGCAGAATTTATCCAAAATTCGTTAAAAGGAATAGGGATGCAAGTGGAAATTGTTGGGGAGGAGTCCACTTCCATCGCAAACAGAAGATCAACCGGTGAGTATGATCTATTATTCAATCAGACCTGGGGACTCGCGTACGACCCACAGAGCACAATCTCTGCGTTTACTTCGGATGCATCTTATAAACATACGACAAGCGGCCTTCCCCAAGCAGAGGAATTGTATAAAAAAATTGAGGAAGTCATGGTGTCAACAGATGAAGAAACAAGAAAAGCGTTATATGCGGATATTATGAAAATCGTTCATGACGAAGCGGTATTTATTCCTCTTACCAACGGGCGTGTCACGGTAGTGGCTCCCCAAAGTCTGGACGGAATTTCATTCAAGCAGACTCAATATGAATTGCCATTTGAGCAGATGAATTTTAAATAGGAATGACATCAATAGGGGGGAGGGTAATCCCCCCTTTATTTGTAAATAAACTCGAATTCGTCCGAAAAGGAGATGGATATGGGAAGTTATATCGTCAGAAGAATATTACTGGCCATACCTTTGCTGATCATTATTTCATTTATAACGTTTGTTTTAATTAATCTCTCTCCTCTGGACCCGGCCGTAGTGGTCTTACAGGCACAGGACGTTCCCCAGATCACAGATGAATTAATCGCCCAAACCAATGAAGCATTAGGGTTCGATAAACCGTTCATGATCCAGTATATAAACTGGATGATTGCCGTATTGCAGTTTGACTTTGGCCATTCCTATGTATCCGGTGAAACCGTATGGTCTATGGTAGGTCCGGCCTTTCTGAATACGCTAAAGTTAACACTGGTCTCATCCATTTTTATTATTGTGTTCTCGATCCTTTTGGGCGTGATCTGTGCCATGAGAGAAGGGAAAGTCATCGATAAATCGGTAAGAGGCATCTCCTTTTTCCTCACGGCGATGCCATCCTATTGGCTTGCGGCAATCATGATTTGGTACTTTTCTGTCAAGTTGGATCTGTTGCCAACCAGCGGGATGGACTCCTACAAAAGTTATATCCTTCCGGTGATTGTGATTACGGTAAGTTACACGGGCATTTATTTTAGAACAGTACGAAGTTCTATGTTGAGCAATCTGAATGAGGACTATGTGCTCTATGGAAGAGCCAGCGGATTAAGCGAGAAAAAGGTGACCCTGCATATTTTAAGAAACTCACTTCAAGTAGCAGTGTCAATATTTTGCATGGCGATCCCCATCGTGCTCGGGAGCACGGTCGTCATCGAAAATGTGTTTGCATGGCCGGGACTCGGGAGACTCAGCGTGCGATCGATTCTAAGTCGGGATTTCCCGATTATTCAGGCATATGTTTTGATTTTGGCGGTAACGTTTGTGTTGTTTAATACACTTTCGGACATCATCAATGCTGCGATGAATCCCAGGTTGAGAAAGGATATCTGATGAGAATATTGAAAAATTTGAGCAAAGACAAGCTGGCTATTACATCATTGGCGATTATCGTGGTCACTATTGTTGCTGGCATATTTGCCCCTTTATTTGCACCACATGACCCCGAGGCAGTGAATATGAAGCTTCGATATGCATCTTCATCCTGGGAGTACCTGTTAGGGAATGATCACTTGGGCAGATGTGTTTTATCCAGGCTCATTTACGGTATTCGTCCCAGTGTTTTATGGGTCTTGGTTGCATTGAGCTTCTCTGTTTTTGTTGGGGCTATTGTCGGATTTATCGCGGGTTACTTTAAGGGGAAAACAGATGCTTTGATTATGAGGATCTGTGATATCATGCTGTCCTTCCCTGGATATGTCATGACCTTGGCAGTAGTCGGCATTTTGGGTGCAGGGCTGGAAAATATTTTAATTGCCTTTGTATTCATGAAATGGGCCTGGTTTGCCCGCGTCATTCGCACCTCTGTGATGCAGTTCTCCGAAATGGATTATGTGAAATTTGCGAAAGCCTCTGGCACGCCCAATCTGAGAATTATAACCAAGCACATTGTTCCGGTTACATTTGCCGATATCGCGGTGATCTCAAGTGGTTCCATGTGTTCGATGATGCTGCAGATCTCGGGGCTCTCCTTTCTCGGACTCGGCATTCAGGCTCCCCATGCTGAATGGGGCATGATGTTAAACGAGGCAAGGGAGGTCATGTTCTCCAGACCTGAATTAATGTTGGCACCTGGCTTGGCCATTGTCATTGTGGTGTCCGCTTTTAATTTTCTGTCGGATGCACTTCAGGTTGCTTTGGATCCCAAATTAATGACCTATCAAGGCAAAGTTCGCAAGAAAGAGGTGGGACAAGCGGCTTATGAATATAGTAGAGGTTGAAAATTTGAAAGTATGGGATACGCGTACAGGCAAAGTTATTATTCATGATAGTTCATTTCAGGTAAAGCAAGGAAGCTGTCTGGCCATTGTGGGGGAGAGCGGGAGTGGCAAGTCCGTGACGTGCAGGTCCATTATTCGATTGAATAAAGCGTGGCTTCACCAATCTGGAACCATTTTATTCAAAGGTGAGAATCTGAACCAGCTTACTGAAAAAGAGATGAGAAAAAAAAGAGGAAGAAATCTCTGCCTGATTTTGCAAAATG
This sequence comes from Paenibacillus sp. GQ49, assembly GCF_059759055.1. NCBI lineage: Bacteria > Bacillati > Bacillota > Bacilli > Caryophanales > Paenibacillaceae > Paenibacillus > Paenibacillus sp. GQ49. Next base: position 94,734 of record NZ_JCAXEL010000013.1, on the reverse strand, counting down.
GCATGAGTGCATTTGATCCTTCCTGTGTGATTGGTGTTCATATCATGGAGACACTTCAGGAACATTTTGGCTGGAATACCCGGGAGATTGAGCGGAAAATAAAAAATGCCATGGAAAGCGTCATGTTGAAAAATCCGCAAGACATCCTGAATCAATACCCGCACGAACTGTCTGGCGGGATGCTGCAGCGAATTATGATCGCGCTGGCACTGGTGTTGGAGCCGGATATGATTATTGCGGATGAACCGACAACGGCGCTGGATACGATCTCTCAGTACGAGGTCGTTGAACAATTGATTCAATTACGCGAACGCATGGGATGTTCGATGATGTTTATATCACATGATCTCGGTGTGGTGCAGAAAATTGCGGACGAAGTTATGGTCATGAAGGACGGAGCTATTGTCGAAAGAGGAGATATTCAGTCCGTGTTTTCAGAACCGGAACATGCATATACCCAATATTTAGTGTCTACCCGACTGGAGCTGAGCAACCATTTCAAGAAATTGATGCAGGAGGGGTTATAAGTGCTGAAGGTGGATGGCATTGAGAAATCCTATAGACAGAGCGGGCTGTTTTCCAAACAAAGACAGCAGGTTCTGAAGAATGTTGCATTTGAATGCTATCATGGTGAATGTCTCGGCATTATCGGTGAAAGTGGAAGTGGCAAGTCCACCTTGGGACGGTTGATCCTGGGCATTGAAAAGCCGGATCGAGGAACTATTTTGTTTGAGGGGAAAAACGTGAAGGATCGCAGTGTGAGAATGGGAAACATCAGTGCGGTATTTCAAAATTATACGTCGTCCATTAATCCGTTCTTTAACGTTGAAGAAGCGATCATCGAGCCCTTGAAGGCTCAAAAAAAGGTTCAGCAAAATATGCAAAGCAAGGTTGATGAGTTGTTATATCAAGTTGGATTGGACCCGTCCTACAGACGGAAATATCCTCATGAATTATCCGGAGGAGAGGCTCAGAGAGTATGTATTGCAAGAGCCATTTCCACAGCACCAAAATGTATTTTATTGGATGAAGCCATCAGTTCTCTGGATGTGTCTGTTCAGATCCAGGTGCTGCAATTGTTAAAACAATTAAAGGAAATCTACAAGATGAGTTATGTGTTTATCACGCATGATATTCAGGCGGCAGCCTATATTTGCGACCGGGTCATTATTTTTAGAGAGGGTCAGATTGAGGAAGTGGTCCCGATTGGGCAACTCAAGGATGTCCAATCCGAATATGCGAAGAAATTGTTGAAGCATTTAATTACATTTTAGGGGGAAACCCATTGTGAGTGGAGCGATGTCTTGGCCTTTTCTGCGTTTGTACATACTGGTTCTTTTATATTTTAGTGCAAATGCTATTCTCAATGTAATTATCCCTTTACAGGGGGAATCCCTGGGCGCCAGCAGTACAACCATCGGGCTAATCATGGGAGCCTACATGTTTACAACGATGTTTTTTAGGCCATGGGCAGGTCATATCATTCAAAAAAAAGGGCCGATCAAAGTATTACGCTTTATCCTGATCGTCAACGGATTTGCCCTGATTTTATATACGTTTACGGGACTCGGTGGCTATTTGGTCGCTCGTATTTTACAAGGGGTATCGACCGCTTTCTTCTCCATGGCGTTACAGATCGGCATTATCGATGCCCTCCCGGAGAAAGATCGTTCTCAGGGCATTTCATATTATTCGTTATTTAGCTATATACCGGGCATTGTGGGTCCTGTTCTTGCATTGGGAATTTGGCAGACAGGAGGAATGGATTATTTTACAGTGGTTCTGATTGGTATTGCCATCTGTACAGGCGTGTTTGGATATAGCGCCAAAATGGACAAGAGCACGGAGCAGCCAGCCGAAAATGTTCCTGCTCAGAACGTAGGCGTATACCAATCCTTTAGTCAGCTGGTTAAAAATCCGTTCCTGTTCAAATGTAGTGTATTGATGCTTAGTGCCTCCGTTGTATTCGGAGCGGTTACGACCTTTATTCCTTTATATGCCGGCCAACTGCCAAGCGGTAATGCGGGTATCTATCTGATGCTTCAAGCAGGAACCGTAGTGCTAGCCCGGATTATGCTTCGGAAAAAAATCCCTTCGGACGGAAAATGGCACGCTCCATTTATTATGGGAACGATGTTTCTTTTGGCAGTGGCTGCGCTGTGTGTAAGCTTTTCGATAACAGGAGGAGCTGTTTTTTTCTATGTGGGGGCGATATTGATGGGAATAGCTCAATCTATCCTGTATCCGACGTTAACCACCTATTTATCCTTTGTGTTGCCACAGCTTAATCGAAATGTGCTGATTGGATTATTTATAGCGACGGCAGATCTGGGCGTTTCTCTGGGCGGTGTCGTTATGGGACCGGTTGCTGACTTCTCTTCCTATTCATTTATGTACATGATCTGTGCTATCCTAGGAGCGGTAATGATCGTTTTTGCCTATGAACGGCGAAGACCCGTGACAGGTACATCTGTGAGTTGACTGCCAGGAGAGAAAGTGGTGACGAACGTTTGAAGGCTTCAATGACGGCAACATCCAATGGAAAATTAAATCCGGTATCCATTTCGTTTATCCGGTTTTATATGCTGGCCTTTTTATTTTTTGCGGCAAATTCAGCTTTGACGATTATTCTGCCTCTGAGAAGTGAGGCCGCTGGATTAAATCAGGCCGAGATTGGTCTGATGATGGGGGCATATATGTTCACCTGTATGCTCTTGAGACCTTTTGCAGCGCAGTTGCTGGGTAAGCATGGGCCGCTTCGAGTGATGCAATGGTTATTGCTTTTGCATGCCGGGACGTTGCTGCTGTTTGTTGTTTTTGGTGTGGAGACATATCTGTGGTTGCGAGCCCTGCAAGGGGTAGCTACGGCCTTTTTCTCCATGACGATGCAGGCAGGCATTGTGGAAAAGCTGGAGGACAAGGACCGGGCACAAGGGCTGTCCATGTACACCCTGTTTACGATGGTTCCTTCTCTGGTCATTCCGATCCTCGCCATACAAATCTGGGAAAATGCCAGTGATCTGGCGTTTACGCTGCTGATGATCGGACTGGCGGCGCTGCCACTTCTGATCGGGTATAATGTGGATCTGCCGCGGAGTACCGTGCAGAACAAATCGTACACCTTGGGTGATATGTTTCGTTCATTCGGCGGCATCTGGCGCAGTACGCCACTGCTGATTAGCAGTGTGGTGATGTTGTTTGCGTCCTGTGTCTTTGGGGCGACAGCGACCTTTCTTCCCCTGTATATGGTATCCACCGGAATGGCGAGTGCAGGGGTATTTCTGACGATACAGGGATTGGTTGTGATCCTGTGCAGGTTTATTTTGCGTAAAAAAATTCCGTCTGACGGTAGCTGGAATACCTGGCTGATGGCAGGATTAATGCTGTGTGCAGCACTGGGAACCCAGTTGCTTAGTCTATTGGAGATTATCGGGCCACTGGTGTATCTTTCTGCGGTGTTTAGCGGCTTTGCCCTGGCATTGTTGTACCCGACATTAACCACATATCTGTCTTTTGTGCTGCCTGCGGATTCCAGATATGTACTCATGGGGATCTTCATGTCCTCGTATGACCTTGGATTCTCTCTGGGTGGACTGGCGATGGGACTTATTGTACAGGTGAGTTCATATTCGACCATGTTTATGATCTGCACGATGCTCTCTATTGCGGCTATGCTTCTGGTGTTGGTGTTCAGGCAACGCATGGAAGCCGGCAATAAGGCCAGATCTGGGGTGGCTATATAAATTGAACTAAAGAACATTTACAGAGGAGGTTTATGACTCACTTCTTGCCAAAACGTATCCTCAGGATGCGAAAGTGCAAGGGCTGGTCATCAGCCTTTTTTTGTTTTTTTGCAGGTTGAAATCAAAAATAGTTTGACAACGACCGTGAAACAGGATTATAGTCAATGTTGTTAATCGTAATAATTACTATTAAGGTCTGGATTACACAGACTGCACATATAAGGAGTAGATTTCTATGACACAAAAGCAAGTTCCGGTAACCGTACTGAGTGGTTACCTCGGTTCAGGGAAAACAACGGTTTTGAATCATGTGTTGAACAACAGACAGGGGCTCAAAGTTGCGGTGATTGTCAACGACATGAGTGAGGTGAACATTGATGCTGCACTGGTCAAGGGGGAGGCAACCTTGTCTCGAACCGAAGAGAAGTTGGTGGAGTTGTCGAACGGTTGTATCTGCTGCACCTTGCGTGATGATCTGATGCAAGAGATTGAGAAGTTGGTGAACGAAGGCAAGTATGACTATATTTTGATCGAATCCACGGGCATCAGTGAACCTGTTCCAGTTGCACAGACCTTTACATACGCCGATGAGGAGTCGGGTATTGATCTGACTCGCCTGGCCCGATTGGATTGTCTGGTAACGGTGGTGGATGCCAATCGATTCTGGCATGATTTTGGATCAGGACAGAGTCTTCTGGATCGTAATCAGGCAACTGGAGATGAGGACACCCGTGACGTCGTAGACTTGTTGATCGATCAGATCGAAACCTGTGATGTGCTGCTACTGAACAAATGTGATCTGGTCGATGACACCGAGCTGAACAAGCTGGAAGGCATCATCCGCAAGTTACAGCCTAACGCCAAGATCATTCGGACTGAGAATGGACAGGTGAATCCATCTGAGATTCTGAATACAGGCCGCTTTGATTTTGAGAAAGTGAGCATGTCCGCTGGATGGATTCAGGAACTGGAGAAGGAGTCGCACACACCGGAAACGGAGGAGTATGGCATTGGTTCCTTCGTTTATCGTCGCAGAAAGCCATTCCATCCTTCCCGTCTGGCTGAGTTCATGAGTTACTGGCCGGAAGAAGTGGTACGTGCCAAAGGTTTGGTATGGCTCGCGGCTGAAGGGGATGTTGCTGCAAGCCTCAGTCAGGCAGGGCCATCCATTCAGTTCGGTCCTGCGGGACATTGGGTCGCGGCGTTGCCGGAAGCGGACAAAGAAGAGATTTTACGTAACGAACCGGATGTTCTGGAGAAATGGGATGCCCAGTGGGGAGATCGTCAGACGGAGCTTGTCATGATCGGAATCGAAATGGAACGTGCGAGCATTGAAGACGAGCTGGACCAGTGCCTGCTTAGTGATGAAGAAATGCTGGCTGACTGGGGCCATTTCGACAATCCGCTGCCATGGCCTGTGGAAGGCGTATAATTCGGAAGTTGATGTTTGCATTGGGAGTAGCGTTGTATAAGCACATCTATATAAATTGAAATAACATTTACACAAAACGGAGAGGACAGAAAGAACCTGAAGAAGCGGAGCGTTCGCCTTTATCCCCGGATTTACCCTTTATAAAAGGAATCAAAAAAATCTGGGGATAACAGCGATCGGAAGGTTGTTCTGTCATCGGAGTGTGTAGTGTAAATATTCTTTAATTCAATTTATTTAGATAAATAAACATAAATTCAATGGATAAAGGAGCTGTCATTCATGGCTAAAAAATCAAAAGTGGTACGTGAGAAGCAACGTCAGGCGATCGTGGCAAAATATGCGGACCTGCGCCGGGAGCTGAAGGAAAAAGGGGATTATGAAGCATTGCAGAAATTGCCACGGAATGCATCTCCAACTCGTTTGAAGAACCGTTGTGAAGTGACAGGTCGCCCGCGGGGTTATCTACGCAAGTTCAAGGTATCTCGAATTAAGTTCAGAGAACTGGCTCATCAAGGTCAGATTCCTGGGGTAACAAAATCCAGTTGGTAAAATGATCAAAGGGTGGTATTTTGCTGAAAGGATGTGCATGTTCATGCTGGACTCGTTTACGTTACGAAGAATTCAGTCGGTAATGAACGGATATATTCACGAGAAGGTACCTGCGCCACTGCGTACGATGGTGAAGTTGACATATGAGATGAATGACAATGAATTGATCTTGACCGAAGAAAGACCCGCCGAGGAACGGTATCAATGGGACAAGATGCATATTGCCCGATTTTACTGGGAAGAAAATCAGTGGAAAGTGTATGCCAGAGATGAACATAGCAGCTGGAATCCGGTAGATGTTATTACACCTTGTTCCGATTTTGAGAATGTGCTTGAACAGGTGGAACGGGATGAGGCGGGGCTGTTCTGGCGTACATGAGCGAGTTCAAAGATAACCACATGCAGTGGCTATCTTTGGGCTTTTTTTGTGTCCAAGAAACATTGAAGCAAAGAGGGGGCGATCTTTTGGTCTTCCTTCCTTAATGGACAAAAAATAAATAAAATCTGTTTTGCAATAAAAATTTATTGTAAAACGATAAATGATGTGATAAATTCATATCACTTAAAACAAGTGAGGTGCTTTTTGTGAAGCGAGGTACGACCCTCTTTTTAAAATTGGCTGTGTTGCTTATTGGTGTTCCCATTCTTGCCTTGTGTATATTCGGCATACCCTGGTTAGCGAACAATCCAGTGAATCCGAATTATGCAGGTGCACTATACCCCATAGTGATTATTATGTATGTGTCCGTTATTCCGTTTATTGTTGCACTGTACCAGGCATTCCGTCTGCTAAGTTACATCGACAAAAATGAAGCATTCTCTCTAATGTCAGTGAAATCCTTAAAAACAATAAAATATTGTGCTATTGTAATCAGTAGTCTCTATTTTGTGATGTTGCCATTTGTTTATGTTGTCGCAGAGAAAGATGATGCCCCAGGCCTCATTCTTATGGGGATGGTTCCTGTTTTTGCTTCATTGGTCATTGCAGTATTTTCCGCTGTGCTCCAAAGATTGTTACAGGAAGCGATTGATATCAAATCAGAAAATGACCTAGTGGTCTGAGGTGAATATATGGCCATTATAATCAATATTGATGTGATGTTGGCAAAGCGGAAAATGACAGTTACCGAGCTTGCCGAGAGAGTTGAGATCACGATCGCCAATATTTCCATATTAAAAACAGGAAAAGCAAAAGCGATCCGTTTATCCACTCTGGATGCCATCTGTAAAGCACTGGATTGTCAGCCTGGAGATATATTGGAATATAAGGCTGACGAGGACGAAGATACGAATGAGCATTTATAAAAATGACCGACGAAGACTCTGCATGTTGTATGCAGAGTCTTCTTTTACGTCGTCTTGATCAAGAAATACGTGCCATGCCTATAACGAATGATTGTGCATCATTCGAAATTGCATAGGTGTTACGTTTTCCTGGGTTTTAAAACAGCGGATGAAGTAGCTTGACTGTGAAAATCCCGTTTCCAGTGTAATTTGTTTAATGGAAAGGTTGGTTGTTGCGAGCAGTTGTTTCGCATGTAGTAGTCTGGATTCCAAGAGGAATTCCGGGAAAGAGATTCCAAACGTCTGACTGAACTTTCGGCTAAAGTATGTTGTACTGTATCCGGCAATCCCGGCAGCGTGGTCTAGTGTAATGTGCTCGTTACTATGGGAACGAATATAATTCCCTGCTTCTCGAATTCGCTCTGAAGTGTGATTGAGCGAAACATTAATTTGGCTCGCTGCGGATTGCAATCGGGTCAGAAGTTCATATAGTGTAGCTGCCACACTGTGCTCGTCCTCCACCTGATAGCCTCTTCCTAGCTCCAGTAATCGATCCATGAGCGCGGTAACCACCGGGAAGTTGGAACATTGAAATAGCCAGGGCTCGTCAACGCCTTTTCCATTTAACAGTTCTTCGAGACGAATTCCGTAGAAGTGAATCCAACGAATACTCCAAGGATCATCCAAATCTGAGTAGTAGGTTTGTCTGAGACCGGGACCATAGAGGAATCCCTGCCCTCGTGTTAGCTCATAACAAGTGGTTCCCGTATCCAGGAATCCTTTACCGTCCAGGACAAGGTGCAAATTGTAGCATTGATCCAAGTTGATTTCGGTTGTGCCATATTCTCGATGTACACGATGTTTCGGAAAGTCACTGTATCCTCCAATAAAATCGGGAAAGCATACATGTCTGGGAAAAATCGGCTTGGGGAGAAAGATGTGTTCTTTCACGTGCATCCTCCGTTTGAACGCAATATTTTTATGTAGTGAACTGAAATGAATTCATCCCACTGTTATTTGAATATTCAGGCAATGACAATATTTTATTATAAGTCGCATAATCTTGTCATTTATTATATGTGAAGGTTCCAATAGAATGGAGGCAATATGGCAGGTTAAGGGGGCAATTAAAGGTGGCAAAATCAATCCAATTGGATGAATTGAAAATGGGGGTCTGTTATTACCCTGAGCACTGGTCGGAAGCGTTGTGGGAGGACGATTTCCGCAGAATGAAAGAGATGAATATCACAGTTATTCGGATGGCTGAATTCGCATGGTCCATCTTTGAACCAGAAGAAGACCAGTTCGATTTTAGTTTTTTCCAAAAGGCACTGGATCTGGCGCATCAATACGGTTTGAGTGTTATTTTGGGAACACCCACTGCAACTCCACCAGCATGGTTAACATCCAAATATTCTGAAGTATTAAACGCAAATAAGGACGGGGTGTTGTATCAACACGGTATGCGGCGTCATACCAATTACAGCAGCCCAATCTACAGACAGAAATGTGAGAAAATCGTGCGCAATATGGTGATTGCCTATAAAGATCATCCGGCTCTTATTGGCTGGCAGATCGATAACGAATTCAATTGTCATATGGATGTTTTCTATGCTGAGGCTGACCATGTCGCCTTCCGTGAATGGTTAAAGGATCGTTATGAATCGTTGGAGAACCTGAACCAAGCATGGGGAACCGTTTTCTGGAGTCAGACCTATACTGACTGGGAGCAAGTTCACCTTACCCGAAATATGGTCAGCCAATCGCCAAATCCTCATTTGGCACTAGATGAAAAGAGATTCATCTCCGCCAATACCATTTCATTTGCCAAGCTTCAGGTGGACATCATTCGCGAACTGGACCCGGAACATTGGATCACAACAAACGGTACGTTTGGACACTTGGATAATCATGAAATGACAGAGGATTTATTGGATTTCTTCTCTTATGATTCGTATCCGCAGTTTGCCACGATCTTCCCAGGGACAGACGATAACTCATTACAAGATCGGGCCTGGAGCATGAAACTGTCCAACGTACGCAATATGTCACCGAACTTCTGCGTCATGGAACAACAGTCTGGGCCGGGAGGCTGGGTCGACAGTATAGGCATGGGAACTCCGAGACCGGGGCAGATCCGATTATGGTCATATCAATCTGTTCTTCACGGAACAGATCTGCTCGTCTACTTCCGCTGGCGGACGGCAACATTTGGCACCGAGATGTACTGGCATGGCATCAATGATTACCATAATCAACCCAACAGAAGGGTACGCGAGGTTGCGCAAGTAGGGGAAGAGTTTGCCAAGATCGGGCGTGTTATTGCAGGCACTACATATCAAGCCGATGTTGCGATCCTACAGGATTACGATAACCTGTGGGACGGGGAGTTGGACGAGTGGCACGGTCCGCTTCAGCAACAGAGTGTACGCTCCTGGTATAAGCAGCTCCAGTATCGTCATATTCCGACGGACATGGTTACACTGCAACCAACGACAACACTGGAGGAGTTATCCGAATATAAGGTGATCATCTATGCTCATCCGGCCATCATGACAGACGAGACAGCAGAACTTCTGCAAGCCTATGTCAGTCAAGGAGGCACGCTGTTTTTTGGTGCTCGCACCGGATATAAGGATCTCAAGGGGCATTGTTACATGAGACCGTTCCCTGGGGCTGTCGCTGAGTTGTGTGGTGTAACCGTAGAGGACTTTACCTTAATCAAAGGAACCATTCCAGCAGCCAGACTGCAATGGAGTGGGGCGAGTGAGCGACTTCAGGAGGGAACGTCAACGGCCGGATTTAACGAAGTTCTTCATGTGGAGCATGCTGACGTACAGGTTGTGGCTGAGTATGCATCCGAATATTATGCAGGTAGTCCTGCATTGACCAAACGTACGGTAGGTCAGGGGCAAGTATGGTATTATGGAGCGGCTTACAATGAACCGGTCGTAGACGCTCTCCTGGATGAAATAGGGCTATCTTCACCTGTGGGTGATCTGGTAGAGGTACCGTCCGAAGTTGAGCTTGGTATCCGTTCCGGTAAGGATAAAGCTTATGTATTTTTACTCAACTACTCGGATCAACAATTGGCTATCAAGCTTAAGAAGCAAGCAAAAGAGTTACTGTCAGGTACAACACTTCAGAATGAGATCAACATGCCCGCGTATGGTGTGTTCATTTTTGAGATCGATTTGCCACATTAAGAAATTCATTCATATATATAGAAAGAAACACCAAAAACGCCTTGCAGCCATTGCAAGGCGTTTTATATATGCAGGATGTAATGTTGAATACACGATGAGTATGGGCTGTTATTGTCTACATTTGGTATAACTATGCTTCGTACAAAATCTCACCTGTCCGGGATACATCATATCCCTCGAATGATTGCAGTTCCTGTCTGAACTCCGGCGATTGGAGAATTCGCAGTACAGATTCTGTCCAGGCTTCATTACCTTGCTTCCTCAGCATGACCAGATCATAACGTTCCTGAATGAGCGGGATAAAATCAACCTGTCCCACAAGTCGCGCAGCCTTCTCAATGCCAACTCCGACATCAGCTTCACCTGAACTGACTTTGGCCGCCACGCCCATGTGACTGGTTTCTTCGACTTGATATCCGATCAGACCTGCGGCAGGAATTCCATGCAGTCGAAGTTGCTCATCCAGCAATACACGCGCGCCAGAACCTATCTCCCGATTAGCGAGTCGAAGCTCAGGCTTGCTCAGATCGGTCCAATTCTGTAAGTTCTGCGGATTACCACGCTGTACGTACAGTCCGGCAGGACGTGATAGCAAGTTCACCACAACATAAGATCGTCCTGTCAGAATTTTGCGAATATACGGCAGATTATACTCACCGGTATCTCCGTCGAGCAGATGGGTGCTGACCAGATCGGACTCACCGCGATACATCGAGATAAGCCCATCCAGACTACCCATGAACGAACGTAGCGGACGAATGTCCCGAGTTTGTTTTTCCATATGGCGCATTAGAATATCCAGACTGACATCCTGACCTGTTATGACCAGATGCCGTGGTACAGCAGTCATTGCATGAGCAGAACTCGCTGGAGTAATCCCATGTGGAGACCCAACGGGTGTAGTCGATTGTAAGGAAGTTCCCTGAAAATCACCCTGACTTGGCTGAGTCCCTGATTCCGAGGTCTGATGAGGAGTCGGGATACGCTGACCTGAGGACTGAAGTTGCTTGGAGCGACGTTTATATGCCTCCAGATCGGTAGCATCAATCCGCATTTGTTTACCCACACGGTATGCGACGAGGTCTCCTTTTTTGATCAGGTCATAGACCGTCAGTTTCGATATTTTGAGCAGCTTGGATATTTCTTCGGTTGTGTAGGATTGCTCCTCCGTCATAAGTGAAGATCCTCCTTCAAAGGTATAGAGCAATGATGGTTTTGTTATGAATGTTTCTTGTACTATATCATTAATTGAGGGATGCCATAAACCTGAGAACACGCAATAAACGCATAGGACAGATAACAAAAATCAAATGTGATCTTAATCACCTTCCCATTTTTTTTGTCTTGTGTATAATTAGATATAATCAATTATAACTAGTTATAACCAAATATAACGTTGGGGGAGAAATGAATGAGAAAGAGAATCGGATATGTGTTGGGAAGTATGTCACTGGGACTGGCTCTTGTATTGGCTGGTTGTGGCGCAAGCACGGGCACTACGGATACATCCACGGGTGCAGAACAAACGACCTCAACGCCAGCGGCATCAGGTGAAAGTTCATCAGCAGGAAATACCGATCCGCAGGAAACGGTAGATCTGACAATCTCTGCAGCGGCCAGTCTGACCGATGCGATGAAAGAGATTGAAACCAATTATGAGCTTGCTAATCCTTATATAGAACTTAATTTTAACTTTGGTGCCTCGGGTGCCTTGCAACAGCAGATTGAACAGGGTGCCCCGGCTGATGTCTTTGTATCGGCGGCAACAAAAAATATGAATGTGCTAGTGGATGAAAACCTGATTGCATCGGGCGATCAGAAGAATTTGCTACAGAATTCACTGGTGGCGATTGTGCCAGCAGATGGGACCCACACAGTAACCAGTGAAACGGATCTCACCAGCGACTCCATCAGGACGGTAGCGATTGGGATTCCGGAAAGTGTGCCTGCGGGAACCTATGCCAAGGAAGCTCTGACCAATGCCAAGCTGTGGGATGAACTGGAAAGCAAACTTGTGCAGGGGAAAGACGTTAGACAGGTTCTTCAATATGTAGAGACAGGTAATGCAGATGCAGGATTTGTATATAAAACGGATGCTCTTACTTCGGATCAGGTGAAAATTGCGTTTGAGGTGGACAAGAACAGCTACACACCAGCCAATTATCCGGTAGGTATTATTGAAGGAACGAAACACCGTACGGAAGCCGAACAATTCTATGCGTATTTACAAACCCCTGAAGTGCTCGATATCTTCGCGAAATACGGATTCACAATTCCGAAATGAATGTGAACGCCATAGACTGGACCGTATTCTGGTCACCGGTGCGCCTATCGCTTCAGGTTGCGTTATTATCCAGCGTAGTGGCCACGGTGCTCGGAATTGCGATAGCCTGGAAGATGTCACGTTCTTCATTTCGGGGAAAGATTCTGCTGGAAACGGCATTTATGCTGCCGCTAGTCCTTCCTCCGACGGTGGTTGGATTTCTGTTACTTGTCGTATTGGGGCGTAAAAGTCTGTTTGGACAATGGATCGAAGCCATATTCTCCGCACCGGTTATTTTCACCTGGTGGGCTGCGGTGATTGCTTCGGTGGTGGTTGCTTTTCCACTTGTGTATCAGACGATGAAATCCGGATTCAGTGGTGTGGATCGTGATCTGGAAGATGCGGGGCGTTCGATTGGGGCGAATGAATGGCAGGTATTTCGTTACATTTCCTTGCCGCTCGCAGGCAGAGCATTGATGACCGCCTTCATCCTGGGCTTTGCCCGGGCACTCGGCGAATTCGGTGCGACACTGATGATTGCAGGCAATATTCCGGGCAAAACACAAACGGTACCTACGGCAATCTATGTCGCTGTGGATTCGGGCAATCAGACCATGGCTTGGACGTGGACTGTCTCCATTATCATCATCTCGTTTCTCATGTTACTGATGACCAGACAGCAGCGAGATGGAAAAAATGACTGATTTTATATGTGTTAATATTATATATAAAATGATGAAAAACCCGTTTTGAGAAAAGAACTTTTTTCCTTAACGCGGGTTTTTATTACCAATTTCATATGTACCAATATCAATATCCTGCCAAATTGGTCTTAATGGAAATGTAAAGCTGTTTTAACATAAAAAAATAAAAATTTTCCCGAAATTTAATCGTTCAGTACTCGCTTTCAGTGGGCTTATTCCTGTAAGATAGAAGTAATGGATTCCAGCCAAGTACTGAAATAAGGAGAGACGACGATGAACACTAAATCTGATTGCGGCGTTTCGTTGCAAATTGATGACTATCTGGATCTTTTGCATTTTGCCATCCAAATTCAGGATCAGGAATGGCAACAATCCCTTATCCGCCAACTCAAAATATTTCAGACGGCGACGGAGCAGCAGCGCACACCTGAAGAGGAATTATGGACACGGTTTGATTACATCAACAGCAAACTGACAGGTCTGTGCCACCAGATTCATGCCGCTCATTCCATGGACGAACGCAAGAAGTTCGAGGAACGGATCGGTCTCTTACAATTACAGCGAGTGGAAGTTGCACGTAAAATTAAATGGGCGAGTCGCAGATAGATGAGTAGTGTATACACCAGGTGATGCACCGCCAAAATGGTATAATCAGTGAGAGTCATACAAGAAGAAGCCATCCACCAATCGATATGGGGGATGGCTTTTTCTTGTGCCATAGAGAAGTTCTATAACCTTATCAGGATGTCCTATTAGCTTAGTTATTGCCCTAAGATGACTTGTAATGATATTCTTTGTTCAACCTAATTCCGACTATACAAGTAAGAATTGTTTGTTAATAGGATAGAGGAATAGGAGCACACATCATATTTGCTGTGATAACAGCCTGTGGAGGAGATTGGGAATGGTTAAAAAACGGGGGATTCAAAAATTCCGGACAGCACTGCTGTTCATTACAATGTTGGCGGTCCTGGCTGGATGCAGCACAGGTACTGCAGGCAATGAGTCAGAATCTGCTTCAGCAGCAGGCAACACAAAAGTAAAAAAAATCATTGTAGGAACAGGTACACAGTTTCCGAATGTCTGCTTCATTGATGAGAATGGCAAGTTAACAGGTTATGATGTGGAACTGATCCGGGAGATCGACAAACGTTTGCCTGAATATGAATTCGAATTCAGCACGATGGATTTCAAAAACCTGCTGCTGAGTCTGGAAACGAAAAAAATTGACCTGATCGCTCACCAGATGGAAGTGAATGATGAGAGACAGGCCAAGTTCCTGTTTAATGATGAAGCCTATAATATTTTTCCAAATAAAATTGTCGTAAGTCAGAAAAATGAGGAAGTAAAATCGATTGAGGATCTCAAAGGGAAAAAACTGATTGTTGGTGCTACAAGTAATGCGGCTGTACTTGCTGAGAAATGGAATGCAGCGAACGGCAACGGGATTGATATCGTTTATTCCGGAGCGGGTGAGGATTCCATTACCCAGATCAAAACAGGCCGGGTGGATGCCACCATCAGCACTCAGTTTGCCATTGATTATCAGAATAAGGCGGTTGATGCTCAGCTGAAAACGGTAGGAGATGCCCTCTCCAACTCCAAAGTGTACTTCATTCTGAACGAAGATGAGCAGGAGCTCAAAACCAAAGTGGACGAAGCCCTCAAAGCGATCAAAGAAGATGGAACGTTAGGCAAACTGAGCACAGAGTGGCTTGGAGCTGACTATACGGTTGAAGAGTAGTCTGAGAAAGGTGTGCAGCGGTAATGGGAAAATCATTTGATCTGTCATTGGTTCTGGATTTCATCCCGGAACTGCTACGATATTTGCATATAACACTGATTGTACTGGGTGGTTCCATCGTGCTCGGACTGGTGGGCGGCGTGCTTCTGGCCGTTCCCCGGCTGTATCGGATTCCGGTACTAAGCCAGTTGGCTACCCTGTACGTCTCATTCATGCGGGGCACACCGATCCTGATCAAATTGTTCCTGGTGTATTACGGACTTCCCGAGCTGCTCAAACCCATTGGCATCGACCTGTCGAGAACCGACCCGTTGTTATTTGTCATTGTGACCTATGCGCTTAGTGACGCGGCATCCTTTGCCGAGATCTTTCGCGGAGCGGTGCGTAGTGTGGATAAAGGCCAGACGGAAGCAGCCAATGCTGCGGGTATGACCACATTCCAGTCTTTTCGGCGGATTGTTGTTCCGCAGGCACTGATTGTTGCTTTTCCGAACATGGCCAATACGTTAATCGGTTCATTGAAGGATACGTCTCTGGCCTTCTCCATTGGTGTCATGGATATGGTGGGCAGAGGGCAGACGTTAATTTCGGCTACATCGCACGCACTTGAAGTGTATATCAGTCTATCTGTGGTCTATTATGTCATTGTTATTGTGCTTGAAAAAGGATTTGCGTTTGCAGAACGCAGACTCCAGCGTCATGAACGCAAGAGAGTTGTACACAAACCGGCAATTCGAGCCAAACGCCTGAAAGAGGTTTGAACTCTCACTGAAACGAATAGCGGGGTGAGCATATGTCGATTGATCTCCAGTTTATCTATACATCTTTTTTTCAAATCCTGAAGGCATTCCCACTGACACTCGTCATTACGATTGTTCCGTTGATTGCAGGCTTCGGGATCGGTCTCGCTACAGCTCTGATCCGTATTTATCGCGTGCGGTGGATTCACCGCATTGCTGACTTCTACGTTTCATTCCTGCGTGGCACACCGATGTTGATGCATCTATTCCTCATCTATTACGGTATTCCGATGATTATCGATAAGCTGGCGGAACGTTACGGTTGGGCTTTCCAATCCTCGTCGATTCCAATTCTCGTATTTGTACTGATTGCTTTCTCGCTCACAGCGGGCGCCTATATGTCCGAGATTATCCGTTCAGGCATTCTTGCTGTGGATATCGGCCAGTTGGAGGCGGCTCACGCTGTAGGCATGAGCACATTCCAGGCTTTGAGGCGCATCATCATCCCTCAAGCGATCGGGGCGGTATTGCCTAATCTGTGCAGCATGTTTGTCGGGTTCCTGCATGGATCAACGCTCGCCTTTACCGTGTCACAGATGGACATTCTCGGTAAAGCGGATGTGGTGGCATCCGTCAGTCTGAAATTTCTGGAGGCCTTTATCGCCGCCGCGTTCATCTACTGGGGGCTGACCCTCATTGCCGAGCGGATCACCGCTTTGTTTGAGCGTCGGGTTGCCGTGTACAGCAAAGGAGGCGTGTCATGATTACACTAACCAACATACACAAAACTTTTGGCAAGCAGGAAGTATTGAAGGGAATTGATCTGACCGTGGAACAGGGCGATGTCGTAGCGATCCTTGGACCGAGCGGATCAGGTAAAACAACGCTGCTGCGCTGCGTCAATTTTCTGGAACGTGCCGATGAGGGCGAGGTTCAGATCAGTGGATTAACCGTTGATTGCAAGCATGCACGCAAACATGACATTGTGCAGTTGAGACGAAAAACGGCGATGGTGTTCCAGCATTATAATCTGTTCAAACACAAGACGGTGCTGGATAACGTCACGGAAGGTTTAATTATTGCCCAGAAAATGTCCAAAGCCGATGCCCGTAATCGTGCCTTGCGAGTGCTTGAACAAGTCGGACTGTCTGCCAAAATCAATGAGTATCCAAGTATGTTGTCAGGTGGACAACAGCAACGGGTGGGCATCGCCAGAGCATTGGCACTGAATCCCGAAGTGATTTTGTTTGATGAACCGACCTCTGCGCTGGACCCCGAGCTTGTGGGTGAAGTGTTGTCTGTCATCCGCTCCATTGCTCAAGAGGGGATTACCATGATTGTAGTCACCCATGAAATGGGGTTTGCCCGTGAGGTGGCAAATCGGGTTGTTTTCATGGATGGAGGTTCCGTTGTGGAGGAAGGAACCCCGGAAGAGGTGTTTGTACGTCCCAAGCAGGAACGTACTCGCCAATTCCTCAGTCGATATTCTTCCGACTGGAGTTATGTCATCTGACGATATAGGCGCAAGCTGTAGTAACTGACGATCCCGGCCCGGCATATGCTGTAACAGGCAAATGCTGATAGGCCGGGTTTTTCTATGGGTGAAGCAGGCCGTGACGGTAAGGAGGAGGACCATGCAGAGCAAAATCGATGAAATCATCACACATATTGCACACTCTCACCAGCAGATCGCACGTGTGCTGGATGCCAAACGCCAAGTCGCTGTACGCATGTCTGAAATCATCAATCATTTGCCAGATATCGAACCGGAGTTGGACGGCGTTGACGGTCTGCTGGATAGCTCTGGGCAAATCAACAAAAGCATTATCTCTTACTTGGGGGGCCTTGCAGATCTGGAAGAGGCTGTAGCCGAAACGCTGACCCAAGTCATGCGGGAGATCGCGGTTCAAGAAGAAGAATAAGCCCGGAAGGCGGGTGAAGGAACATGAGTAGAGAACAGAGCCTCATTCTGATGCTGGACGCAGCAGCCAAAATGCAGTGGAATATTGCCCTGATCCTGGAGGCAAAAGCGATTGAGGCCGAGAAGGTACGGAACTGGACGCTGAATCATTTGAATGGGGATACCTTTCTGACGCATGGGGATCAGGTAGGCGAGCCGCTCAAAATGCATGATCAGCTAGTGGAATTGCTGGAAGGATTAACCCGGATGGAGACCGGACTGTGCAACAATCTCAAAGCGGTGATGGTACAGAACGATAGCGAAGATGGCGGCGGTATGGACGGTGGCATGTTTGGCGGCATGGATCTGGGAGACATAGGAAAATGAGTCTGATGCGGCGTGAGCAGGAAGCCAAACTGGCGCTCATTGAATCCATTGCACACAGTCAGCAGGCGCTGGCACGCATTCTGGACAGTGTAGCCAGTGTAACCGCTCATTCGGAAGTATCCGCCCGCAGTCTGGCCGAGAACATTCGTTTGCTGAGTCGCTATCAGGAAGAAATGTCTCGTATGGTTACGGGAATCAGGCTGGCCCGAATCCAGCATGGGGAGCCTGGCTTGCCGTGGCTCAAAGACCCCGGGTGTGCAATTCGTATCGTTCGGGACATACAGGAGGAATGTTGACATGTTAAAGAAGAAGAAAATACGACTGAGAACCAAAAGAGCTTTGTTAATCCGTGGAGCCCGTCTGCGCAAAATTCGCAAACTGCGTGCGCTCAGAGCCAAACGTGTTCTTCACAAACGCCCACTTAAAGGACGCAGTGCGTGGCTCAAAAAAAAGAAACGTGCGGTACGGCGGCACCGGAGTCCAAAGCCCGTACAACCAGTCGTCCCGGCTACCCCTACCGATCCGAACCCGGACGGTGCGTACAGCCAGGGATACAACGAGGCGTACAACGAGGGATTCAACGCGGGTTTCGCCAAGGGATTCGAGGACGGACATCAGCTGGCTTACAAAGCACAGTAACCGAGTAGACACGATTATTCCTGCATGGAATGATACCTGTATAACAGTTAGCCCGGGGGGGACAGATCCCTCCGGGTTATTTGCATCGCCGCAAAAGCGGACATGCCCGTACAGGCTGATGTGGAGGGCATGCGCCAATTTTGCGCCTTGCAGGACACCCGTCCATGATGCATCTGACCCCGAGGCATATCCTTTAGAGGGAAGACCAATCTCGGGGAGAGTCTGGAAGTGAGATCTCCTGAAGGAAGACAGGGTGAATAATGTGGCAAAACGAAGGCACCGTCCGCTGACCGAAGCGGAAACGGCTTACCGCGGCGGATATGCAGAAGGCCGCAGATTTGGCGGCTGTCAAGCCATGATGGAGCGGGTGCAGATGTTTGAACCGACCCTGCGGGACATGAAGGTGTTATATATCCCGCAAGGATTCGATGCCATTGATGAAGGTGTCACCTTGGCTCTGCAGCAATCTGTACGTGAATGCGTTGTTGGATCGCCAGCAGCGATGTTGCAGGAAGCCAGTCATCATCGGCCCGATGTTGTGCTCGTCATGAATGGTCTGCATGTATTTCCCGCAGATCATGTGGAGCAGGTGAACGGCATACGTGCCCTCGGTATCCGAACTGCCGTGTGGTTTGTGGATGATCCGTATTTCACCGAAGATACAACGTCCCTTTGCCAGCATTATGATGTCGTGTTCACGCATGAAGAGGCCGCCGTACCCTTCTATCTGGGACATGGAGCGAACCAGGTTATCTATATGCCACTCGCGGTGAATCCAGGCATGTTTCAACCGCGGCGCGCCGCACCGCAGCATCAACATGACATTTGTTTTATCGGTACCGGATTCTGGAACCGGATTGCCTTGTTTGACGAGCTGGCCCCTTTTCTTGCGGACAAAAAGGTATTCATTGCGGGTAGCCAGTGGAACCGGTTGGCACGTTTTGATGTACTAGGCCGTTTCATCCACGAAGGATGGATTGCTCCTGGAGAGACAGTAGATTATTACAATGGCGCCAAGATTGTCATTAACATTCACCGGACTTGCGAGAATGGGGAAGACAATCGCAATACACATCATCTTGAAGGTCACTCGATTAATCCACGCACGTATGAGATCAGCGCCTGCGGCACAATGCAGATTACGGATGCACGTGCAGATTTACCCCGTTATTATAAGCCGGGATATGACATCGAGACGTTCAACAACGCAGCGGAACTTCAGCGCAAGATCCACTATTATCTGAAGCATGAAGAAGAACGACAGGCGATGGCGTGGCGTGGACTTCTCACCACAATGAACCAGCACACATTCACTCGGCGCATCGGTCAGTTGCTGGAACATTTGTAATCCCCGTCTGAAGTGCAGCATCAACAAGAACCCTATCCCAAAAAATAAAGGAGTGGCGGTATGTCTCTCAAACACCGTAAAACCAAAAAGGTTCATTCACCCGTACTGAGCCTGGCTGATCAAGCGCGCAAAAATGGGCAACATGCCGGATATGACGCAGGTAAGGAAGAAGGATATCTGCGCGGTCGCGCCAACTATATTGTGAATTGTGCACAGGAACCGTTGCCTTTCCGACAGCTTCATGTGCTGTATGTATCCTCGGGTAAAGGCTTCCCTTATTCCCCGTTGGATGAGGCCATTATGGCCACGCTACAGGGTATGGTAGCTCAAGTAACCCTCTCTGATCCGCGTCAACCGATTTCTGAAATTGCGCTGCAGACGCGTCCTGATCTTGTGCTTGTGCTGGATGGAATGGATATTCCCATCGAGCATATCGATGCGATTCGCCAAGCGGGCATTCAGACGGCGATCTGGCTGACGGATGACCCGTACTATACAGATATGACGCTGGATATTGTGACACATTTTGACCATGTCTTCACGTTGGAACTGAACTGTATCGATCTATATCGACAAATCGGCTGCGCGTCAGTTCACTACCTCCCTTTTGCCGCATTCACTAATCATTACTTTCCGATTACAACCCCTTCCCCGTTAAAACGGGATGTTAGCTTTATCGGCTCGGCTTACTGGAACCGTGTATACTTCTTCAATCCGATCATGCCTCAGTTGATGTCACACAATACGGTATTTAACGGAATCTGGTGGGACCGCCTGCCTGACTATACTGCCTATGGCGAGAAGATTGAACTCGGTCGCTGGATGAGTCCGCCGGAGACCAATGATGTGTACAATGGCACCAAAATTGTCATCAACCTGCATCGATCCCACGAAGATGATTCCGTCAATAATAATCACCTCAAAATCGCGCCAGCCTCACCAAACCCGAGAACGTTTGAAATTGCCGCGTCCACGACACTGCAGCTGACCGACGCCCGGGATGACATTGCGCGCTTCTACAAACCAGGTGTGGAGATTGAGACGTATTCCTCGCCGCAGGAGTTACTCGACAAAGTGGAATATTATCTTACTCATGAAAAGGAACGCCGTGAGATTGCACTTCGTGGACTCGAACGTACACTGAAAGACCACACGTATGGCAAAAGAATTAATGAAATGTTAACCATCATATTCCCTTAATTCTGGCCGGGAGGAGGTGTGCACAGTACCCTGTATCGGATACCCGTGTACAGGGTCCGTGCGGCCATGGCAACGAAACCAAAGCTGATGTTATTTTCACATGTGTGTAATACTCGCAGCATTACAGGCGCCGAGAAGCTGCTGCTTCATTTTATGAGAGAGATCGGTACGATCTTTGAATGTGTGCTCGTAGCCCCTCAGGAGGGGAAGCTTGCGGGGCTTGCGCGAAGATTCGGCATTCAGGTCAAAATATGCACTCTGCCGATGCTTCACGGTGTGTACACACCTTACTTGGGCATTGCAGATGATGCGGAGCAACTTCGCCATACACCAGCGTATCAGGAAGCGGTCTCCCTCATACGGGAGACTGCTCCCGATATGGTGTTAACGAACACCTGCGTTAATGTACTGCCGGCTGTAGCGGCAAAGTCCCTTCAGATTCCGGTCATCTGGAAGATTACCGAGATCATTCATACGAATGAACATACAACCGAGGCGATCCAGATGATTGGCCGTTACGCGGATTGGATTATCGGTATATCCGAGACAGCGGTAGCCCCATTCCAAGAAGCCGGCATAGGTGACAAAGTGACCATTATCTCCCCAACTTGGGAACCCGCGCTACCAGAACCGGACCGCTGGGTTCATCTGCGCGAACGCAAGCGTAAGGAGCTCGGTTTCAAATCATCACAGACCTGTATCGGTTATATTTCTTCATTTATATATGATGCCAAAGGGTTGAAACCTTTTGTGGATATGGCCTTGAGGATCTGTGAAACGCATTCTCGCTGTCGCTTCTGGATTATCGGGGCACCATCGGATAAAAAGTATTACGACGAGTGTGTATCACGGGTGAGAAAATCCGGGTATTCACGCCGGTTTACCTTCACTACGTTTGAAGAGAACGTATCTCTGGCATATACCGCGATGGATATCCTGGTCATCCCAAGCATGGTCAAAGAAGGGTTTGGCATGACCGCACTGGAGGGTCTCTATTTTGCCAAACCGGTCATCGCTTTTGCTCAGGGTGGACTGAAGGAGTTAATGGAATCCGTAGGCAGTGATGCATTTTTGGCCCCGCCGGGCGATACCGAAGCGCTTGTCACCTTGGCAACAACCTTGCTGAATGATGCAGAGCTGGCCTCAAATACAGGATGGCGTAATCGGACAGAAGCGGAAAGGCTCTACGGCGTTGAAACCTACCGAACGAAACTGCATACGATGGTGACACAGTGGTTATTGCGTTTTCCCGGATGGTTTGCTTATATCCAACCTCCGAATGGACCTGTGTATACCCATGGGGAGGGAGGACTACGCACTGTACTGGTTCTGGAGCCGACTACGGTTCGGGCACTATTATTCCCACTGACCGTCATACAGGCGTTGCCACATTCCTCATTACCTCCAATCGCATTGGGTCACAATGCTCCTGTTGCCTCAGGTACTGGCCCAGCTGCAAAGCCGATTCAACAGAGGGGCAAAACACGGAAGCGTCGTCGCAAGCCACTTGCACCTCATTCTCGCCGAGACCGTGGGGGGCTGAAACGTACTTCCGGAACTGGCAGACGTAAGGGGAGAATCCGTACAACGAAGGGACCGCGTCCACATATGGGGAAATCGGCTAGTCGCAGACGCAAATCTGCCAAGGCAGGACGTAGCCGAGCAGGGCGCAAGGGTTCCAATACAAGATGAAGGCAGGGATTACGATGAAGATCATGACGGTGCTGGGTACGAGACCTGAGATCATACGGCTCAGCCTGATCATCTCCAAGCTGGACCAGTACGCGTCCAAACATATTCTGGTGCATACGGGACAGAACTTCACGGAAAGTCTCAGCGGTCTCTTTTTCAAGGAAATGGGCTTGCGCGCACCGGATTACGTTCTTCAGGATGAAGCGGCCACTCTGGGACGACAGCTATCCTCGATGTTTACGCAGATGGAAGATCTGATATTGCAGGAGAAACCCGATAAATTGCTGCTGCTTGGCGATACCAATAGCGCATTATGTGCAGTATTGGCTGAGCGCATGGGTGTTCCTGTTATTCATATGGAAGCAGGCAATCGTTGCTTCGACCTGGATGTGCCTGAGGAGAAAAATCGTAAGGTTATTGATGCCATCTCTACCGTTAATATGCCTTACACGGAACAGAGCAAGAAACATTTGGTCAGTGAAGGGGTACCAAGCAGGCGCATCGTGCTAACGGGCAATCCCATCTATGAAGTCATGCAGCACTACGACGCGCAAGTAAGTTCCAGCAAAATACTCAAAAAGCTCAAGCTGAAGTCCGGGCAATACTTCCTGGTTACTGCCCATCGAGCCGAGAATGTGGATCATGCCCCTCATTTGCTGGAGATTATGAAAGGACTGAACCAGGTCGCAGAGGAACACGGGTTGCGTGTAATCTGCAGTATTCATCCCCGTACAGCGATCCGGATTGCGGAGCATCTGCAATTGGAGATGAACCCGCTGGTGGAGTTTCACGAGCCGTTTGGATTCTTCGACTTTGTAATGCTTGAACGTCATGCACGCTGTGCACTTACGGATAGCGGTACTGTGCAGGAGGAGTGTTGTATTATGGGCGTGCCGACCGTAACGATGCGTCGAACTACCGAACGGCCGGAAACGGTCGATTGCGGCAGCAATGTAGTCTCCGGTCTGGATGCCGCGCGCATCGCTGATTGCGTGAACGTCATGACAAAGATGTCTAGCGACTGGGATTGCCCGCAAGGTTACAAAGCCACAGATGTATCCAGTAAAGTGGTTAAATTTCTGCTTGGAGGGAAAATGCATGTTTGAAAATAAGCGTATACTCGTGACTGGCGGTACGGGATCATGGGGTTATGAACTTGTGGCTCAACTACTGCCCCAGCAGCCCAAAGAAATTATTGTATATTCCCGGAACGAGTCTAGCCAAGTAGCTATGAGTCGTGAATTTGAAGACCCACGTCTTCATTTCCGGATTGGAGATATTCGTGACAAGGACGCCTTGACGGCGGCTTGCCAGCATGTGGACTATGTATTTCATCTGGCTGCGCTCAAGCATGTTCCGGTGTGTGAAGACCAACCGTACGAAGCACTCAAAACCAACGTGATTGGTACACAAAACGTAATTGAGGCTGCTATTGAGAACAAGGTGGAAAAAGTAATCTATATCTCGACTGACAAGGCTGCCAATCCGTCCAACTTCTATGGCATGACAAAAGCGATCGGCGAGAAATTAATTGTATATGCAAACTTGTTACACAGTGATACCAAGTTTGTTACGGTACGGGGTGGGAATGTACTGGGAACAAACGGTAGTGTGGTACATCTGTTCAAGAATCAGATCCGCCAGAAAGGGCAGGTCTCCATCACGGATATGAGTATGACTCGATTTTTTCTTACGCTGAAGGATGCAATTACCTTGCTGTTCAAAGCTTCGGTGGAAAGTGTCGGCGGAGAAATCTTTGTCATGACGATGCCTACCTGCAAAATCGTTGATCTCGCGGAAGTACTGATTGAGGATTCCGGTGTGGAGAATGTGAGCATTGTGGAACGTGGCATTCGTCCAGGGGAGAAAATTCATGAAATATTGATGAGTGAATTCGAGAGCATGACCACCGTTGTCTACGATGAGCAGTACCTGGTAATTCTTCCTACCCTGGGCATACCGGGTCTGCGTGAACATTATACCAATTGTCCTCCGGTCTCCTTTAACAGTTTCAGTTCTGAACACCAACTCATGACCAAAGAGGAGATTCGTGAAATTCTGAAACGCGGAGGATTCTTGTCATGAAACTGCTGATACTTGGTGGAAACGGAATGGCCGGCCATATTTTGGTCGACTATTTCCGCCGTCAAGGTGTACACAGCGTCTTCTACACATCTCGGGATGTAACAGACCCCAATGGTCTGCTCCTGGATGTGAACGACAGCTTCATGGTTGATCGATTGGTAGAAGCTGTGCACCCGGATGTGATTATTAATGCTGTAGGTGTGTTGAACAACTTTGCAGATGAGGACAAAATTACTGCATATCATATTAATGGTTTCCTGCCACATCGTCTGCGTCGGGTTGCAGATACGATTGGTGCACGCCTGATTCATATCAGCACAGACTGTGTGTTCAGCGGAGAACGGGGATCATACCGGGAAGATGATGTTACGGATGGGACTTCAGCTTACGCCATCACCAAAGCACTTGGCGAAGTTCAGGATGAAGGTCATCTGACGATCCGTACGTCCATCATTGGACCCGAGATCCGCCAGGGCGGCATTGGTCTGATGCAATGGTTTATGTCCAGCACAGGTGAAGTCGGAGGGTATACTCGCGTATTCTGGAACGGTGTGACCACACTTGAGCTGGCTAAATGGGTAGACCATTACATGGCCTCATCGGTTAGTGGTCTGATCCACTTAGCTCATCCGGCACCTGTCAGCAAGCATGACCTGCTTGTATTGTTCAAGCAGACCTGGGATAAGCAGGATGTGACGATTGTTCGTGATGATAGTGTAGTGCAGGACCGTACGCTGGTGTCCACTCGCGAGGATGTGAAGACAGACCTGCCGGATTATTCTACAATGCTGAAGGAGTTGGCATTATGGATGGAGCAGAGCTGAGAGGCAAGAAAGTTCTGATTACAGGCGCCTCCGGTTTTACCGGGCGACATGCCGTATCTTATTTTCGGGAAGCGGGTGCAGTGGTTGCGGCGGTAGTCCGGAGGCCGGATGTGTATTCATTTGGTAAAGGTACTCAGGTCCATGTCTGTGATCTGAATGATAAACAGCAAGTGCGTCATCTGATCGGCGAGGTGCAGCCCGACTATGTGCTGCATCTCGCTGGCAAAAATTCAGTGCCTGATTCGTGGTCTGATCCGCTACTGGTCCTGGAGACCAATGTGATGGCCGTGCTGTATCTGCTGGATGCGCTTCGCAGTTGTCCGACAGCACGAACCGTTATTGTAGGATCGCGGTTAAAATATACGCCGGAACCTGGCCGGATTCCCCAGCCTCCACATCCATACAGCCTCAGTAAAGCGCTGGAAGAGATGGTGTCCTTGTCGTGGATGTCGCTCTTCGGACAACAGATCATGCTGGCGGAGCCAGGCAATCTGATTGGTGCGGGTCCTTCCACAGGCATCTGTTCACTGCTTGCACGCCATGTTGTTGCCTGTGAGCAGGCGGGCAAAACCGAGGCATTCCGTCTGTCCGGACGGGACAATACCCGTGACTTTCTGGATGTGCGGGATGCCGTCAGAGCGTATGCGACCCTCCTGGTACACGGGTCCAGCGGTACAGTATACCCGGTGGTGTCTGGAGTCGAGCGCAGTCTTGGTGAAATTGCAGATCTGCTGTTGTCCATGACAGAAGCGGAAGTCCCTGTTCGCTGGGATGGGGCATCCTCTGGTCCGGATGGTTCGGGGAAACAGGAGGAATTATCACTGCTGCGCAAGCTTGGCTGGCAGCCGATGATTCCATTTGCCACATCACTTCAGGATATCCTGAGTGATGTTCGGGTCCAGCAAGGGAGGACGACAAGTTGAATCCAAGAGTATCCATTGTCATTCCATTCTACAACTGCCCTTATGTGCCTCAGGCAATTCAGAGTGCGCTGAACCAGACGTATCCCCATGTGGAGATCGTTGTTGTGAATGACGGTTCAACCCGGCATGCAGAGTTGCTTCAACCCTATCTTCCTTATATTAATGTGCTTGGCAAAAGCAATGGTGGCACGGCTTCAGCACTTAATCATGGCATCCGCCATGCCTCTGGTGAATATGTGGCCTGGCTCAGTTCGGATGATTATCTGTACCCGGATAAAATTCGTTATCAGCTGGAGTTTATGCAGCGTGAGAATGTGCTCGTCTCACATACCAACTTTCATTATATCAACGAGCATTCGGCAGTTACCAGAATGCATGGTGGGCCTGAACCGATGGACGATCTCGATTGGCTGCGAGTGTTCGTTAATAGCAATCCGGTCAACGGTTGCACTGTCATGATCCGCAAGGATCTGTTCAGCGGAGTGGGATTGTTTGATGAGCTTCTGCCCTACACCCATGATCTGGATCTCTGGATGCGGATTTTGCTGAATGGTCATCGGTTCCCATACCTGAATGAACCACTTACTGCCTATCGGTGGCATGGGGGAATGGGATCGGTACGTCATGCGGATGTCATCGGCAGAGAGGCATCCATGGTATGGTCCAGATATCGCGAACCGCTGTTGCAGCGAATAGCGACGCTTGGCGGGTAGCGTAGGGAGGGCGGTTAAGAAAGCCAAAAGATGGCTGATTAACGCCCTCTTTGCGCAGCATTTTACCTAAGACAGTAAGAGGAGGGGAAGGCCCGAATGGAGCCAAAAGTATCGATCGTCATTCCTTTTTACAATTGTGCTTATATCGAGCAGGCTGTTCACAGTGCCATTCACCAGACGTATCCGCATATCGAAGTCATCGTGGTGGATGATGGGTCAACCGAGCACGTGGAGCGGCTACAGCCATTCATGGATTCCATCCGCTATATTCACAAAGAAAACGGTGGAACCGCGACAGCATTGAATGAGGGCATCAAACATGCAACAGGGGATTACTTTGTCTGGCTCAGCTCGGATGATGTGATGCTGCTGGACCGGGTGGAGAAACAACTGAAGTTTATGCGAGAGGTCAAAGCTTCATTCTGCCATGGTGCCTACCATTATGTGAATGAGAAGAGTGAATGGTTGGATACGGTGCATCCGGAAGTGGGAAGTCGTCTGGAGATGTTGCAGGTACTGCTGGAAGGTTGTCCGATCAACGGCTGTACTGTCATGTTAGAGATGGAAGCATTTGAGCGGTTTGGACTGTTCGACACTGATTTTCGCTACACCCATGACTATGAGATGTGGATGAGGCTGTTTCCAATGTATGAGCTGTTCTACTACAATGAACCTCTGATGTGTTACCGATTGCATGAGTCGATGGGAACCAAACGTCACTTCAAGGCACTGGTTGCCGAGATGGAAAAAGTTCAAGAGAAGCATCGGCCTATTCTGTTTAACTTACTTCAGGTTGGCGGGTACTGGAAGTAGATGGTTTTGGTAATGATGGCTGAATGAAATAGGTATTAAATGGACAGGAGAGCACCCTTATGAAGCACTTTTTAAGTGTTATAAGTGGAAGCTCTTTTTTTGCTTTATGGACAGATACGTGGACACAAAGGGTGATCGATTGCTGAAGTCTCTGTATAATGAAATGATTCATACACGGAAGGGACTGGACTATGCGCAGATATCAATATCTTAAACCCAACTATTAATAAACTAATGGAGGTAAGAGTATTGATTACAGAGTTACACACAGAACGGTTATATTTGCGAAAAATGAACGTATCGGATGCGGCCAGCTTGTTTAAAATTTGGTCTGATCCGGATGTAACTAGATTTATGAATATCAGTCATTTTACGGATGAAAATCAAGTTATAGCCATGATTAATCTTCTGAATGATCTTGCTCAGGAAAACAAGGCTATTCGGTTCTCTATCCTTGCGCAAGAGTCCAACGAAATCATAGGTTCATGTGGTTATAATTCACTGGATTTTGACAATCTTAAAGCAGAAATCGGGTATGACATTGCCAGATCACACTGGGGGAAAGGATATGCGACGGAAGCGATCTCTTCTTTGGTAGCTCATGCATTCTCGACTATGAAGCTGAATCGAATGGAAGCAAAGGTTGACCCTGACAATGTGAATTCTATCAAGCTATTACAAAAGCTGAATTTCACATATGAAGGCACTCTTAGAGCATACGAGAGGGTAGGCGAAACGTTCAGTGATCTGAATATGTATTCCAAGTTGGCGACAGATTAGAGAGATCTGTAATAGCGTGTTCTAGGTCCGTTAGAACACATTTGAAGCAAGTAAGGGGTGTCCTCAGTCATTCATATGACAGATGGGGCACCCCTTGTTTGATATTTCGGCATGTTATATGAAGACGGCATATCATTGGACAACTCAATCTTTTGAATTCATGATCGCCATGGATGCAGGATCGGGAAATACATATCCTTTAGGCAGCTTCTTCATCAATTCATTCATTACAGCGTAATCCACGTTGATGTGAGGTGTGGAAACTGGAGTCGAAAACCAGCGATTGTATAGATCACTTGGTACAAGTAACGTCATATTGTATGTCCTCCTCTGTAGATGGCTTCTTGGTAGACTTGAAATGTACGAAATCCCATCACTTCCAGTGAACGATTTTGTTCAGCCCAAGCTTTCGCCGCCGCCCCCACTGTTCTTCGGGTAACATCATCCTCAAGTAGTGCATCCAACAGTTCACGGAGCGAGTCGACATCCTGCGGAGGAACAACCCATCCCGTACGTCCAGGTTCAACCATCTCAGGCATGCCAGCTGTACCACTGACGATAACGGGTACACCCGCCAGTTGCGCTTCGGTAACGGAGAAAGGCTGGGTGTCCTGCAGGCTGGGCTGGACATATATATCTGCATGGCGCAGGAAGGAAGGAATATTGTCCAGCTTGCCCCAGAACACAACATCGGCTCCAATCCCCGTTGACGCGGCCTGTGACCGCAATTCATCGGTTAGATTGCCTTCTCCTGCGATCCAGCAGACCCAATCGGAACGTTTATTTTTCAGACTGGCTAAGGCCTTGATTAACACATGAACGCCCTTGATGTATTCAAGTCTTCCGGTAAAGGCAATGACTTTCTTGCCCGCAGGTGGTCGCTGGCGGAACTTCACAGCTGCTGAGGCACGGTAGGCTGGGAGATCTACAGCATAGGGAATCTGTCTGAACTTTGATTCAGGAACGGCAAGCTCTGTAAGCGTACTCTTGATCCAGTGGCTTGACACGAGAATGAGCTCGGACTGTGCTGCACTTCGCTCTTCCAATGAGAGAAAATAACGTCCACGCTTGGATTGCAAATATGAAGGGAGAGTAAGCTGTGGGTTGGAATTTTGAGCATCGTAAAAGGCTTCGCGTGCAAGAGCGCCATGATAGCTTGTAACCAGTGGGGTATTGCGGTTCAAGATGCGCTTTATGGCTACGGCAGCTACCGGATCTTGTGCATGAATAACGTCATAATGGTCCACCCCCAGATAAGCGGCCGCCATCTCGAAGGCATATCTATTCAGTTCATAATAAGCGAGAAGAGGATCGGCAGTGAATTGTGGCAGATCAGTCGGATTGAGTTTGGCTTGCAGCATGGGCCACACCTTATCCTTGGAGAAAGCGCGGTTCAGATTACGAACATATACTTCGTTATTGGCACCATTTGTGCCCATGATATCAACCTCTACACCAAGTGCGATTAACCTGTCGGCCAATTGTTTAACATATGTCCATATGCCTCCCATATGTGTAAGCTCCCAATACGTAACGAGCAGAACTTTCATAGCTACCTCCTTGTCACGGCCTGCACCGGCCGAGCTTCTATCCTTTTATTCTATGAAAAAAGAGGACCGGAAGGTCGGGCATTTCCGTGTAATTGGTCGAAAATGGGTGAATGCAAATGGCAATGGACGAGAGGAAGCATATCCTATGTACAGGAAGGTTCATGTGCTCCGAAGGAGGGATCTACAGTGGCGGTATATTTACTTGAGATTCATGAGAATCTGTTACACACATTTGTTCCCGTCAAGTACATGGATGTGGAGTTGGCCTATGTGGGTGGCGAGGGAGGGACAGATGTATTTGTTGGTGGAGCCAGTATTCACGGAGAACTGTACCGACAGCTTTTTCACCTAACGTCAAATTCGGGGGGAGCGGGTGGTAATCAGGTCATTCATAATCTGGATGTGTCATCCGAGCCTTATGAACTGAGGGTCATCAGCAACAGTTCTTCACCGAATCATCTGGTTATTCGAATATATTGCAGAAGTATTCACGGTCAGACATTGGGCATACTGTCAGAATATCAGATGATGAAGCTTGCAGATTGATATGGACATCATTGCATAGTCATGATTACCTACGTGTGGAGCAGGGAAGGTGCCTGTTCCATTTTTTTGTGGTGCATCCATAGTAGAATTGTCTAAAAAAATAGCTTGACAGCAAAGGTATTTTCATTAGAATTAGATCAGTATTAAACGAAAGTTTAAAACGATGATTTAAAACGATAGTTTGAAATTGGTCGTCAATATAGGCTGAGTGAGACGCATGGATACGCCTGCGATCTCCTGGCTGGAAAAGAGTGTGGAGAAAGTGAAAGAACAGACAGCAGGACTACAGGAGCCCGCAGAGTTTTCAATCAAAACGATTATACTGCCACTCCTGGCTATTATCGTCGGTATGATCATGGTTATACTGGACAGCACGGTGGTGAACGTAGCCATTCCGAATCTGGTTCAATATTTCGAGACCGACCTGAAGACCATCCAATGGACGGTTACGGGTTATACCCTGGCTTTGTCTGCGGTTATTCCACTGGCAGGCTGGTTAACGGACCGTTTTGGTGCCAAAAGAGTGTTCCTATTCACCATTGCTATGTTTACCTTGGGTTCAGTGTTATGCTCGATCGCCCAATCACCTGAGCAATTAATCATTTACCGTATCATTCAAGGCCTTGGTGGAGGCATGGTTGCTCCTATTGGTATGGCGATGGTCTTTCGTCTGGCTCCGCCTGAGCGAAGAGGTTCCATCATGGGGATGCTGGGAATTCCGATGTTGCTTGCCCCTGCATTGGGTCCGGTGTTGTCCGGGTGGTTTATTGAATCACTGAGCTGGCACTGGATTTTCCTGATTAACTTGCCAATTGGTATTGCAGCATTCATTCTATGTATCAAGTTTTTGCCTGATACAGATCGTGGACGCACACCTGCACTGGATCTGCTCGGCATGATTCTGGCACCAATTGCGTTCTCGATGCTCGCTTACGGTGTGAGTGAGGGTGGAACGAGCTGGACGTCTGCAACAACTTTGACGGGTGTCATTGTGGGTGGTGTAGCGCTCATTTTGTTCATTATTGTGGAGCTTCGTCATCAAAATCCATTGCTCGAACTCCGGGTATTCAAATCATCTGATTTCTCACGGGGAATTATTCTCGCATGGGTGTCACAAGTGGCGCTGTTCGGTGCGATGATCCTGATCCCGCTTTATTTGCAGCAGATCAAAGGGTACACTGCACTGGAAACAGGATTGATTCTGCTGCCACAGGCATTGGCTTCCGGAGTGGGTATGCCGCTTGGTGGTCGATTGTTTGATAAAATCGGTGCTAGACCTCTTGCCTTTGTGGGTCTGGGTATTATCTCGGGAGCATTGTTTATTCTGTCCTCCATCACGGCAGAGACAGGTCTTGGCCTGATTATAACGGCTCTGGTCATGATGGGTCTGGGTATGGGCTTGTCCATGATGCCACTCAATACGCATGTATTAAATGCTGCACCGCGCAAGTTGGTTGGACGGGTTACACCGCTCACGGCTGCTGCACAGCAAGTGGTTGTGTCCTTTGCGGTTGCAGGGCTTACAGGCTTCCTTACTTCAAGAATCGCAGACAATACAACGAGTACAGAGCCGACCGCAATCGTTCATGGTTTGGTGGCTGGTTTCAATGATACGTTCTTCCTGGCCGCTTGTATTGCATTGTTCGGGTGTTTGCTCAGTCTGATTCTGCGCAAACCTAAGCCGATGCAGGAAGAAGAACTTCAAAATGGCGATAAGCCTGATCCCGCGATGATGATGGGACACTAAGACTCTATAAAAACCATACTAAGGCAGTTCAGAGAAATTTTGCTGAACTGCCTTTTTTGCTATACTCAATGGAAAATTCGCAGTGCTGTCATCATTTCACGAAAAGAAATGGCATATCGATCTGGTGAAAAAGACAAGCTCATATGCTGTCTGCCCTGAATGCGAATATACTCACGCAGTTTCTTGTTATTCATGAGGTCCCTTGCTTCGGCTACAGCGGCCTCTACATTTCCAATTGGATAAAACTTACCAGTCTTATTATGTGTGATAAATGAACGCACACCATCCGAATCCGTGCTGAGCACCGGGCATCCACAACTGATGGCTTCAGCGACGGCATAACCGAATCCTTCAAGCAGGGAAGTGGATAACATGATGCCCCCTGAAGCGGCAATCATGGAATAATATGCAGGCATCTGAGAATGAGGAACATTGATGAAGATCCCAATCCGATCCTCAAGTCCGTATTCTGCCAGCATGTGCCGGAACATGACTTCATCTTCTGGATTAGCCAAAGTTGGATCGTGGAATAACCAAAGTCTGGCTTCCGGATTCTTTTTGACGATTTCACTCGATATGATTAAATATTCACGCCAGTTTTTGTTGTGTTCAAGTCGTCCTACCCAAGCCAGCACCGGATAGGGTGGGGTATCCACCAAGATTGGTGCGAAGGTGTCCGTATCCAGCATATTGGGAATAACAAACCGATGAAGCCAAGGACAGATATGAATGAACATATCCAGCAGGTGGTCTGTGGGAGGTATAACGGCAGCATCACAATGAGCTTGAAGGTAAGGGACACCCATCAGTATTGTTTCGAGAGCCTGATCGCGTGTTCCGAGTCCCTGCGCTTCAAAAATAATTCGTCCCGTATAACCAAGTCCTCTCAAGCGGCCGGGCATAGCGATGTCTGAAGTGGCAATGATGGCATCATAATGATGAGTATGGATGATATGATGGATATCCTCGTCACTGGACGCGGTGAAAATGGGTGTATCACTGTTGTTCTGCAATCCCGAGCCTGTGTTGAGATACAATAGGTGCGCTTCAATGCCATGGCGTTTCAGAACAGCGGTGCGCAGTCGATTTAACGTATCCACGCCACCGCTCGGAACATAAAACGTGAATAATACTTTCACACGATTCACCCTCTGACTTTTGGTCAGGAGCACATTCTCCTGTACTCTATGTTACGTTGGCTTTAAACGCAGGGTGTGGGTGTTGGTCAGAATGTTCACATTTTGGACAAAAATTTTTAAGCTATCTTTTAAGTGTCATTAAGCTGAGGCTAGGATAGCTCCCGTAATATACAAGGAACTTCCCGTGCCCATCATCTATTACATAAGTTCAATGTAACATTAACACGATTACGGAGAGGGCAGAAATAACTTGAAGAAGCGAAGCGTTCGCCTTTATCCCCGGATTTTTCCTTCTGAGAAGGAATCAAAAAAATCTGGGGATAACAGTGATCGGAAGGTTATTCTGTCATCGGAGTGCAAGTGTAATATTTTCAGTTGAATTTATATAACGAACGATGGTGCACGGGTATTTTAACGGGAAAGGATGAATGATGTGCTCGAAGTGAAACAGGTCAGCAAAGTTTACGAAGGGCAACGCGGCGTACATCAACTGGATTTCACCATGGAACGTGGTGAGATTGTTGGCTTTCTCGGGCCCAATGGTGCCGGAAAAACAACGACGATGCGTATGATTACGGGTTATGTGCATCCAACCGCGGGTTCCATTATAGTGGATGGGGTATCGGTCCATGAGCAGGGTCAGCGTGTTCGTTCCAAGATTGGGTATCTGCCTGAAACGCCGCCACTGTATCCGGATATGACGGTGCAGTCCTATCTTAAATTCGTAGCCAATTTGCGAGATGTCCCGGCACGTGAGGTTAAGCTGCGGGTCAGTGAGATGGTTAGCAGACTGGGACTTCAGGGTCGGGAAAGACAAATGGTACGTGGGTTATCCAAAGGATACAAGCAACGCCTCGGGCTGGCAGGAGCCATTATTCACAAGCCAGATCTGCTGGTTCTGGATGAGCCAACATCGGGCCTGGATCCAAATCAGATTATCGAGATCAGAGATCTGATTCGTGAACTTGGGGAGAACCATACGGTGCTGCTTAGTACGCATATTTTGCCTGAAGTGAGCACGCTCTGTAATCGAATGTTGATCATCAATCAGGGACAGCTCGTGCTGGATGGTTCACCTCAGCATTTCGGATCAGCAATGGGGGATCAGTTCAAGGTGTCGATTGAAGTGAAGGCGACTGCGGAGCAATTACATAATGTGCTGACACCATGGGAGAAGGTGCGGATTGAAGTCATTCAAGCGTCGGATGCGAATACCAGCAAAGATGCTTCACTTAATTCAGATTCGGCGAATACGGTTAAAATGTTGCTTACTGGAGAAAACTCGGAAGATTTCCGGGAGGAGCTGTTCTACCTTTTGTCAGGTGCAGGATTACCGATACTGGAGATGAAGAAGGAGAACCTGAGTCTGGAGCAAATCTTCCTGAAGCTGACCACAACCGATGCAACAGACACAGACACAAATTCGGACATCGACTCGTCCAGTATATCGGGAACATCAGTTAGTACATCAGCCGATACTTCGCCCCAAGCTCACAAAGGGGAGGACTCCAAATGAGACGAATGATGGCGGTATGCAATAAAGAGTTGCAAGCTTATTTTCTGTCACCAACGTCTTATTTTGCTTTTGCCGTATATGTACTGATGACCAGTCTGCTGTTCTATTCAAGCTTTGTATATTACCAGCCGAGTATTGTCGATTATCGTCTCGTGTTGGGCGATACGTTGTCCATGCTGCTGTTTGTCGTGCCATTGTTAACGATGCGACTGGTTGCAGAGGAATTTAGACAGGGAACGGATGAATTGTTGCTGACTTCTCCGGCACGAGTAACAGAAATTATTTTTGGCAAATATCTTGCTTCTCTGGCCATTCTGGTCGTGCTCATCCTGTGCAGTCTCGTGTACCCTTTCATCATGTCGTTCTATGGGACATTGGATATGACGACGGTATGGATGTCTGCGCTGGGGTTATTTTTCCTGGGCGGAAGCATGATGGCGATTGGACTGTTCGCTTCTACATTATCCCAGCATCAGATGGTGTCTGCGGTGGCGGGTTTTATTATTTTGCTCGTTTTGTGGATGCTTGATTCATTCGCAGGCAATACAGGTTCTGCTTTGCAACAGTGGCTGGACCCGTTTGCCCTGACTAACCGGTTCGACAGCTTCATGAAAGGTGTGCTTAGTGGGCCGGATATCTTGTATTATGTCACCCTTTCGGGTGTGTTTCTGCTGTTAAGCATTCAAATTGTGGAACGGAAGCGGTGGAGGTGAGAAGATGAAAAAATGGTTAAGTCATACCAACAGTACCGTGCTGTCCGTAGCGGTGATTGGCATCTTTATTTTGTTAACACTGTTCCTGAATTCACTTGGCGGCTTCCAGCTGGATCTGACCTCGAACAAACAATACACGTTATCTGACCAATCCCTTACTGCGATCAAAAATGTGAAGGATGACGTCAACATTCTGGTGTTAACTGTCGAAAATGCCAACAACACCGTCCTGAACCGTGAGGTCACGGATATGGTCGAGGAATACACGAAACGTAACAGCAAGTTGAAGCTAAAACAATATAATCTGACGCAGGAACCTGCGCTTGCATCCAAATATGGCATAACAGGCAGCTCCATTGTGCTGGAGCAGGGAGATCAACACAAAGTGATTGATATCGCCAGTCTGTTCACCGCGACAGGGGACGGAAGTGACGGATCATATCAATTCACAGGTGAGGAAAAACTTACGCAGGCGCTCATGAATATGTCATCAACGGAGATGCACAAAATGGTCTTTTTGACTGGGCATGAAGAGCTGAGTCTCGCTCAGATGACTACGCTGCAATCCTCCTTGGAACAAAATAATGTGCAGACGGAAGAGTTGCAGCTGAATCAAGCTGGTAAGGTTCCAGAAGATGCAGATGTGCTGGCCATTATTGGTCCACAACGTGATCTCAGTGATACGGAAATGAAAGTCATTCGCACATATCTGAGTAATGGAGGCAAGCTGTTATTATCCCTCGGATTTGTAGAAGATATGAAATCCAGTTGGAAAAACATCGATGCTCTGATGGCTGACTATGGCGTCGTTGATGAGCATGCAGTCATGGTGGATAACCAGCAAGCCAGTACGATGGGGCCACTCTGGGTGGTGCCGGAGTATGGTACACATGCAATTACGGACAAACTTGCTGCAAGCCAATTGTATCCGATGTTGTCGTTGTCGATTGCGTTGACCAGCAAAGAACAGGATAAATATACCCTTTCACCGTTAATTCATTCTTCGAATGACAGTTATGGGGAGACAAATATCGGTGGCTTATTGCAGAATGAAACAACCAATGATGCCGAAGAGGACATTCAGGGACCCGTTGAATTAGGATATGCAGCTGATACGACGGATGGTAAACCGAAGGCAGTTATTCTGGGTTCGTCCATTTTCATGCAGGATTCGGAAATTGCGAATGGTGGCAATCGGGACTTTATTTTGAATACGGTAAACTATTTGAGTGAGAAAGAAAATGGATTGACGATTCGTCCACGGGTACAAGCCGGGTATGAGATGGCATACCTGAATGGTGAACAAGCCAGAACGATTTTCTTCGTGGCTATTGTAGCATTCCCACTCATCTTTGTTATCATTGGTGTACTCTTATGGTGGAGGCGCAGACGAGTATGAGAAAATGGGTTCCAACGATTCTGGTGGTCATCGTACTAATTGTGGGCTGGGTGTACGCGGCCAGTCAAAATTATTTTCGGGAAGAAGAAGCGGTTCAAGCCAAGTTGCTTGGTATTCAATCCGGGGATGTTCAATCTATTACAATACATGACACAACGGAGGAGACATCCGGTACAGTAGCAACTTCGACTCTGACGCTTGATAATGGCGTATGGCAGATGGTTGAGCCAAAAGCCTATCCTCTGAACGGTTACAGTGTTAGCAGTTGGTTAGATGCTCTGAGTGGTGCAAATCAGGAACTGGTGGTGGAAGAAGCGCCAACGGATCTGGATAAGTACGGATTAGGAACAGATGCTACACGTATGGATATCAAACTCAAAGATAATCGGGAGATCAAACTGGCTATTGGCGGCCAGCTTCCAGCAGATGATGCACGTTATGTGCGTGTTGATTCGGGCCCTGCGGTTGCCGTGCAGACAGAGGCGATTACCAGCATAGCTTTGTCTCGTCGTGACTTATTAGACACGACACCTTTCAACATGGATGAGACAAATGTTGGGTCTCTGGAGTGGGAGGGTGAGGCAGCTACCTGGATGTTAACATCGACATCGGAGAACGATGCGGCAGAACAGACCTGGACACTGAATGGAAAAACGATTGAAGCCACAGATGCCGTATCTCTTATCGGCAAAATCAAAAACTTGTCGACAGCAGATGATGTGCGTAAAGCGTCCGAGCTGAAAGGTACTGTTCCACGATTCACCTTGTCTGTTGAACAGACGGTCAATGGGCAACAGGTTCGAGATGTGTATCGGGGACTTACGGTGCCATCCGAACCTGATCAGATCTGGGTCATTACGCCGGATGGTCAATGGGCATATGGCATGGATACGACAAGTCTAACGGAAGCCGAGAAATTCCCGGATACAATTAAAGCATCAACAACTTCGTCGGAAGAATCATCCAGTTCTGCAAATGAAGCAACGACATCATCATCAACAGACGGGAAATGAGCGGGGCGGAAGATAAGTGATATTGTTGTGTTGAGATGCAAATATGATTTCGAGGCAGTGCTGCGAACAAGTAGCACTGTTTTTTTTATTTTATATAGCGAAGAAACTCACGGTCCACAGATCAAAACTAAAGATCAATAAACAAAGACCAAAACCAGAATACCTGAATCTACAGGGTAAGGTACCATATCCTTTCAGCATATCGGTACGTACAGAAGCGCATCCTATCACTGTGACCAAAACCAACAAACATTGGAGGATGAGTACATGCCAGCAGTCAAAAAGGCAACAGCTATTACGTTATCATTATCTACTGCAATCTTTGTAATGGCCGGTTTGACAGGTTGTGGCACGAATCGGGATACCAACAATATGCATACGCAAAGTGTTCGTCAGCAAGCCAACGGCATTAACCGTTATGGTGTGGAAACAAATGGCATGGATGGCATCCGTGCGAAAAGTTATCGCATGCACAATGTTACTGACCTGAAATCCAGTGAAGAGCTGGCAAAACGTATCACGGAGATGAAGGAAGTAAAATCCGCCCGTGTCATGTTAACGGATCGTAATGCTTATGTGGCAGTTCGTTTGGCAGATGGTCATGCAGGCAAGTTGGAGAGCAAGTCCAATAGTCGTACGAGCATGCTGAATGGAACGATGCGTAATCATGCCAGTGATACCATGCGTGGGGGCAACATGAATCACGA
This sequence comes from Paenibacillus sp. GQ49, assembly GCF_059759055.1. Lineage (NCBI taxonomy): Bacteria > Bacillati > Bacillota > Bacilli > Caryophanales > Paenibacillaceae > Paenibacillus > Paenibacillus sp. GQ49. The sequence goes on along the minus strand of NZ_JCAXEL010000013.1, from coordinate 55,435 downwards.
TATGGGTGGTATGCGTGTGAATGGCGGTACGGGCACAATGTCTCCGTACAGCACTAGCGGAATTGCTCCAGGACTGAACACAAATTCGGCAACGGATCGCAGCCATATGGGGAATGACCGCAGCATCTATGGAACCATGGGCACAGGCGCCGTTGGCATGATGCGTGGTCTGACAAATAGCGGTAAAGCACGTGGGACAGACGATGGGCATTATGGTATGAAAAGTGAAGGACAACGTGTAGATAGCACGGACGATAACACATCAGCTGAGATTAAGGGTAAGATTTCAGCCAAAATCAAACAGTTTGCACCAAATATCGAGAATGTATATGTATCAGCCAATCCTGATTTTGTGGAGCATGTCGAGAACTATGCCACAGATATTCGTAACGGTAAGCCCGTTAGTGGCATGATTGATACGTTCCAATCGATGGTGGAGCGAATTTTCCCAACGAACGGAACAGATACGAATAACCGTGATGGCATCCTTGACGATGGCCTGATGAACCGTAATCACAACGGTGGTGTGATGAATCGAATGAATCGGTAGTTTTTTGACATGAACAAGTGTGCCTTTGCGCAGATGGTAACATCTGCTGCAGGGGCATGTTTGTCTTACATAATCTCAAATATATAAACCATCTAATATTCTTGCACTCCTAAAAGAATTATGTTCTGCTCTTACGTCTAAGTGCAGAGTTTTTAGTGAATAATAAAGGGGATTGAAATTAGGGTGTGGAATAGTTATGGATTAGAATGAACTTGGAAAGAAAATTCTGAACAGATCCAGATAAGGCAAGAAATGCACGCGCAAATGTGAATGGTGGTGAGTGTATGAACGAGAAAATTGTAGTTGCTACAATGCGAGTATTTGAAGAACAGCATGGTTTTGCTCGAACAAAAGATTTTATAGAAGCGGGCGTATCCCCTTACTACATAAAAAAACTGGAGTCCGCTGGTGAAATTGAACGGGTAAAACAGGGGATTTACCGACAGTCTGGTCAATTTAATGAACCGCCCCATGAAATGGTTGAGGTATCCAAACTTGTTCCCAAAGGAGTTATATGTCTTCTCTCTGCGCTCTCCTTCTATGAACTGACAACTTACAATCCATGGGAATATCAGATTGCTATTCATCGTGGCGGTAAAAAGCCAAAGCTTCCAGACTATCCTCCTATTAAAGTAATCTATTTGGCAGATGCTCAATACAAAATTGGAATTGATGAAGGAAGGGCTGAGGAATTACCTTCAATCCCCCCACAAGAATATAACAAGGCTTGTCTCCTATGCTGATAAGCTACGAATTCGAACGGTTTTGCAAAAGTATCTGGAGGTGCTGATCTAATGAGTGAAATTAAAAATATTAACGCCTCTGTTTCTGAACGTTTGAAAAATATAGCTAAAAAATCAGGAAAAGCATTTGATACCTTGCTGTTGCTTTATTTTCAGGAGCGTTAGGCACGTCCAACCAAAGACGTTGATTTTCTCGCCAGACAGATTGCTAATGAACTGGATTTATTAAGAGAGTCGTTTGTCTCCATTTGCTCAATAGCGGTTCCTACGGATGGTATTGCATTTCAGTTGGATGAACTGACAACGGAGAGAATTAAAGAAGATGCTGATTATGAGGGAGTAAGAATTAAAGTAACTGCTCTTTTAGGGCGGATGAGAAAAAGTTTGCAGTTTGATATCGGATTTGGTGGTCCCGAAGCCCCAGCTTATTGAATATCCTGTTCTCCTGGATATGACAGCACCACAAGTTCAAGCCTACTCGAGGGAATCCGTCATTTCAGAAAAATTTGAAGCCATGATCACATTATCTGTGATGAATAGTCGGATGAAGGATTTTTATGATATTTATACGCTGTTAACAATGAACAACTTTGATGGTCGAATCCTTCACGAGGCAGTGTCCGAAACCTTCCAACAACGGGGCACAATATTTGAAAAAGAGCATCCTCTGTTTCATGAAGAATTTGCTGAAAATGAAGGTCGGACAAAACAGTGGCAGGCTTTTCTGCGTCGTTTAGGGGTTGAAGAACAACTTGCATTTCAGGATGTGATGGATGCTCTTGTTTCTTTTCTTGAACCTGTTTATCATTCAATAATTGATGAGAAAGAGTTTTTTAAGCGTTGGAGTTATACCGAAAGGGCTTGGAAGAACAATAACTGATTAATACATAATTTTTTTGAACTATGCACCAACTATTTTAGAGGGATGTATGCAAATTACTGCCCATTTTTCTTATAAAACTGAACCAACGCCCTTGACCTGACATAAGATGAGTTGACTGTATCCCCTTAACCTTGTTACACCAACACAACCCGAGCAAGGAGGGGTGAACATTGAAGGGTATCGATCATAAAAGCAAATTTTTGTTGACCCACCGTGAACGCGAAGTATTCGAATTACTGGTTCAAGACAAAACAACGCGTGACATCGCAGGGCAGTTATTCATCAGCGAGAAAACGGTGCGTAACCATATTTCGAATGTGATGCAGAAACTCAATGTTAAGGGTCGTTCGCAGGCAGTTGTCGAGCTGATTAAGCTTGGAGAACTGAAGATTTAGTTGCGAATTACAGTTAGGATTAAGTAGCAGCATGAAAGCCTTTCTCTATTCTTTGTCATGAAGAATGGGGCAAGGCTTTTTTGCTGCTGATTTATAGTTTATTACATCAGATGATCCGCTGTTCCGGGATTAAGTCACCCAACCATGGTGTATAAAAATAAGCCACGCAACGACAACCATTCAAAGGTTATCATTACATGGCTTATGTTGAAAATTGAACATTCATTAATTCAAAGTCAACTTTGAATGAGGCTCTTGAGAAAAATTCCTCTACAACCTCAACATCGCTTCTGCTCGTATGAAATACATATAACTCGCGTGTAGGATGGAGCTTGTGCAGGTCTTTATAACCGCTCCAGGCTTCTTGAGGATTATCATAGTTTTGAATAACTGCTATATCCTGTAGTTGACGGACACGGTTGCTGGAACTTGCCTTGATTGCTTCCACAAGCACAAAACGATCTGGGTGTAATTCAGTAATCTCTCCCCATTTCATCGGCCTCACCTCGCTTGGATAGTCGTATTTTTATTATAGCATAGTCGTTTAAGGGTGTAGGAAGTAAGCACGTTAATTGTAATTATGTGGTACCTTGTAGTTATTGAGAGACCATATAGTATCAACAGGGCGGGATTATGAATATCTCGTTAAAGGCTTTGGCCCCAATCAATGGATTGAATAGATAATTGCATTAATAATGGAAAGGATGAGCTAAATGGACCACTTTTTAAGTGAATTTGAAAATCAATTTCGAGCGGGGTTTCTACCCGATCTGGAACAAACGCTGGCTAAGGTGCAACATGAAAAAGTATACGCTTGTGCATTTGGAACGGACAGTGATTGGGTAACGCTGTTCATGGTGATAAATACAGAGGAGTCATTAAGCAAACATATTACCAATATGAAGGAACAGGGGGTGTGCGACAGCGAGCAGGACGAGATCTATTACAGATGGGGCTGTTCCGAATATCAATATGGCGAGGATACGCACTTTAACCACATCAGCCGATTGTTGTATGCAACAGAAGATGTCCAGAGGTATAAGAATGAGATCATTCGAATCATTGCCAAAGTTGTGAATGAGACAGCAGATGAAGTTTTTGCCCGATATGGACAAACCAAAGCAGACATTACGTTCTTTGTTTCTCTCACAGATGACGATCTGGCGGAGGAGATTGAGAATCAATCGGTTCATCAAATGACTGTCCCCAGCTTAGCCAGTAAGTTCTTAAAACGATATGATGCATCAACTAGAACGAGTTAACTTGAGTTAAATTGAATCAAAAGAACTGAATCGTTGTACCGCGAAAGTCTTTCCTATTCTTTATCCAAAGAAGGGAAGAGGCTTTTTTGTTTTATCGTGAAAAAATGAAACAACCGAATCCATAATAGTTTATCACTTATAGATTCCTATTCGTTTGAATGAACATCCTCCATCTTTTCTTCGAAAATGGCTGATAAAAGAGCTGCTCCAATTCCTCGAACTGTGCATCATTCAGAGAAAGATGGAGCGCTCTTTTTGCTATTTTGGCGGCAGGCTGGGAAGATTTCCGGCCTCCGGCTTTTCGTTTGATCGGAATATGAAATTGCAGCATGTCTTCAAGTTGATTCCAGCCTTCCCAACTCAGCCGACCTCCACGTTTCCAGTCGATGGCATAGAGGACATAATAGGCATGTCCTTCTGTTTGTTTGGTAGCAATAATCCAGGTGGAAGGAATGAACTTTCTCCGTTGTCTTCGATTCATTGAATTGCTCCTTCTTTTGATATTGCAAAAGTCATGTTAAATTCCTCTTGATTTGCATCATCGTCTTGATTAGAATAAAGTTATAAAAATGATTTTCTTAATTTATTAAAAATAAACAAAAATAATTTTCATAAAGCGAGGTCCTCATGGCAGCCATATTACGTGCGTTGCAACAAGAACTGAATAACCTTCCGTCTCAGGAGCGACGTATCGCCGAAGTCATTATGCAATCTCCATCGGACATTCCCGGCTGGACGATTAGTCATCTGGCAGAGCAGAGTGGCACAAGTGCGGCGACGGTAACCCGCTTTTGCAAGTCGTTTCATTTCAAAGGTTTTCCCGATTTCAAAATGAAACTCGCCGCAGAATTGTCCCACGCATCTGATGAAACGGCGTATCAGGATATTGTAGCGGGCAATTCCCTATCCAAAATTGTTGAAGCTATCGAAGCCAACCACCTCGCGTCTATTGCAGATACCACTCGTTTGCTGGATTTGGGCAGATTGGAGCAAGCCGTTCAATTATTGTGCCAGGCTCGCCGCATCGATCTGTACGGGGTGGCTACCTCTTCGATTGTTACACAGGATTTCTATCAGAAACTGGTGCGGATCGGCAAGAGCTGTACGGCTTTCTCCGACTCACACATGCAGATTACATCCGCATCTTCGCTCGCCGAGGGAGATGTGGCGATGGCCGTATCCTATTCAGGCGAAACACCAGAGACCATCGATGCCCTGCATTGTGCCAAACAGGCCGGAGCTTCTACGATTTCACTGACTTCCTATGGCAGTAACAAGCTTGCAACTGTATCCGATATCCCACTCTTTACGTCCTCTCTGGAAGAAGGTATGAGGCGTGGAGATATGGCTTCACGTATTGCGCTGCTGCATGTGATCGATATTTTGTTCACAGGTATGGTAAGTGCCGACTTCGACCGTTTTATCCCCAGACTGGAACAATCCTATCATAATGTGCAGTCCTATCGAGTCCAACACAACGGAGGTGCCTGACAGATGAAGATGAATATACGAATTTTTGAAAATGAACAAGATCTAAACACCACGGGTGCTGGCCTCATTGCCAGTTTGTTGCAAACCAAACCACGGGCTGTATTGGGGCTCGCGACAGGAAGTTCTCCTGTAGGCATATATAAACAGCTTATCACGTTGTACCAGAAGGGGCTGGTCAGCTTCTCACAGGCTTCTTCTTTTAATCTCGATGAGTATGTCGGACTTCCAACAGAACATCGCGAAAGTTACCGCAGTTTCATGAACGAACAATTATTCAATCATATCGATGTAGATATTGCTAGAACGCAAGTGCCTGATGGTCAGGCTGCCGATCTGGAACAGGAATGTAATTCCTATGAGCAACGGCTGGACGATCGTGGACCGGTAGACCTTCAACTGCTGGGCATCGGACATAATGGTCATATTGGCTTCAATGAACCGGGAACTGAACTTACAGGACGAACGCATGTCGTGGATCTGAAAGACGAAACGCGAAAGGCAAACGCACGCTTCTTTGACAGCATCGATGAAGTTCCGGCTCAGGCGATTACAATGGGTGTCGGTACCATTTTGAAAGCCAAACAGATTCTGCTCATTGCCCGTGGCGAGGAAAAAGCCGAGATTATTCGCGAAGCTTTTATGGGCCCAATCACAACGGCCTGTCCTGCATCGCTTTTGCAATGTCATCCAAATGTGGTGGTATTGCTGGATCATGCCGCAGGGAGGCTGGTGAGATGACCGAGGTGAATAGCCGTGAACCTAGAAGCCAGCGTGATGAAAATATTTCTCTTCTTCGGGGCAAGCTGCTACTTGCAGATGAGATATTGGAAGATGGTGTATTAGCTTGGAGGGATGGAAAAATCCTCTATGCTGGGATACCGGAAGGTCTTCCTGAACAGATTCGGAGCGAGGCTTTGCCGCTGTCAGTACCGGAACGTGGTCTCATCGTGCCTGGATTCATTGATATCCATGTGCATGGTGGGAACGGAGAAGACTTTATGGACGCAAGCCCGGAGGTGTTGGACAAGATCACTTCTTTCCATAGTACCCAGGGAACAACAGCGATGCTTGCGACTTCCATGACGGCTCCAAAAGAGCGATTGGATAACGTACTTGCTGAGGTCAACCGCTACCGTTCCGGTGAAATGCCATATGCACAGCTTGAGGGAGTACATCTGGAAGGCCCCTTCTTCAGTCCGAAATGGCCTGGTGCGCAAAATCCGGAACATATCATACTGCCTGATGTATCTTGGCTCGAAGCATGGGAGAAGCAATATCCTGGCCTGATCCGTCAAGTTACGTTGGCACCGGAACGTGAAGGCGCACTGAAAGTCATCTCGTGGCTGCGTGAACAGCGGATCACAGCGGCACTCGGCCATACCGATGCGACCTATGAAGAGGTGGAACGGGCAGTGGAAGCAGGACTTCATCATGCCGTTCATACGTTCAATGCCATGACACCGCTGCATCACCGGCTACCGGGAGCTGCCGGAGCCGTGCTAAGTGATCCGCGCATCAGCGCCGAGGTGATTGCCGACGGCATTCATGTTCACCCTGCGGCTATATCAATCCTCGCTCAGCTGAAGCAACATAACAATCAACTCGTGTTGATCACGGATGCCATGTCTGCTGCCGGTTTGGATGATGGGGAGTACAAAATCGGCGACCTGCCCGTAATCGTGAAGCATGGCGAGGCCAGACTGAAGGACGGCGGCGCACTGGCGGGAAGCACGCTGACAATGATTCGCGGTTTCCGTTACCTGATACAGGAAGTGGGCTTGAGTCTGAACGCTGCATCACGTGCAGCAAGTCTGACCCCGGCACGCCTGCTGGGCATTGATCACCGGACAGGTTCCCTGACTCAAGGAAAACAGGCAGATATCGTTTTGCTGAATGCGGAGCTGGATATTGAGGGTGTGTGGGTGAAGGGCAGACGGATCGGCGAGTCATATTAGATTTAGAAAATTAGTATCGTGCTAATAACTCTCATTTGTGATAGATCAGTCTTCGGAGTTAAAACTTGGCTTTTATCTGTGTAGAGGCAACACCTTGCGCAATATGTTAAAATAGATCTCAAAAAGACGGGATCTGCGGATCACGCATAACGGAGGCGTGAAACATGGAACGTAACGCTATGCTCGAACATGATCCGTTCATCACAGTGTTGGCGGAGAAGTTGCACATACACGGATATTATGCCTTTTATGGCGAGCATTACAATGAGACCGATATGGAGCTGTACCGCAGGCATCTGTTCACATCATTCAGCAACATCGTATGGGTAGAGCTGGATGCACGCAAAAAGTATATGATTGTCGATCATCGTGGACGCAACACGGTCATGAAACTGATTGAAGGTATGCTGAACACACGTAGAACGCTGCGAGCAAATCAGGCAATGGCAGGTACAGACACCTCTGGAGTCCAGCAGGAGATCGCACACTTATCCCGGCTTGTGCACATGCTGAAGTTCACAACATTCCGCACATAATGGGGATGAGGGGAGTAGAATCTGGAGGATGTCCCGAAAGTGGGTTACTCCTTCTAGTTACAGGGCTAATGAACGTCAGCCACGTTATTCCGGTAGAAAATGGATGAATGACATGCAAAACGAGGAAATAAAGCGTCTACGATTCGTTATATCGTCAAAACTGCGGATTTTCGTCGAATAGCAAGTGCGCAGTTCGTTAAAAAGTAAATACCGAACCATTGAAACGAATAGATCTAGATCACCAATTATAAAAGGGGTGTACCGTCATGAAGTTGGACGGCACACCCCTTTTATATACTTTTATACCTACCTACTACCCTTCATTTGTAAAGTAGGCTCAATCTTAAAATCAGTCTGCAACAAGCTGCAACGTAGTGGAGGGGACGAAATCGATTCAAACAAAAACGATGACCTGTAGGCCACCGTTTTTGTAATATCTATCTGCCCCTACTCTATGAAGTTGAGTAAATAATTTACACGTTAACGGAGTGGGGAGAAAAAAGCTGAAGAAGCGGAGCGTTCGCCTTTATCACCCGAATTTCTCCCTTTAGAAAAGGGGATCAAAGAAATCGGGGGATAACAGCGATCGGAAGCTTATTCTCCCCGCGTAGTGACCTCCGTGTAAGAGTGTTTACAAACTCTTCAAAAACTGAACAATCGTCAACAACCCTTTATCAAAGTTCTCCAGGTTGAAGTGCTCGTTCGGTGCATGCAGATTCTCATCCGGCAAACCAAAGCCCATCATAACAGCAGGGATTTCGAGTACACGTGAGAGTTTCTCAACAATCGGAATGGAGCCGCCATCTTTGGTAAAGAGGGCACGAACGCCATACACGTGCTCATACGCATCTGCCGCTTTTTGCAGAATTGGATTCGAAGGATCGGTATTGAAAGCAAAAGCTTTCTCGATCTGTTTCACATGCAGCGTTGCACCTGGTTGAACGTGAGCGCGCAGATGTGCTTCGATACGATTCAATACATGCTGTGGATCTTGATCCGCTACGAGGCGGCAGGTGATTTTGGCATGAGCTTCCTTTGGAATAACCGTTTTGCTGCCTTCGCCCTGGAAACCACCCCATACGCCGTTGAGTTCCAATGTTGGACGAGCGCCAACACGTTCCACGAACGAGTAACCTTCTTCGCCATACAATTTCTCCAGCTCGAGGTCTTGACGAAGCTGTTCTTCATTGAAGCCCTGTTTCACAAATTCTTCTCTCATCTCAGGAGACAACGGCAGTACGCCATCATAGAAACCATCTACACTTACACGGCCTTGCTCATCATGCAACGAAGCGAGCAGGGATACGAGTGCGTGCAGTGCGTTCGGTACACCGCCACCAAATGAACCGGAGTGCAAGTCGGTATTGGCTGTGTTCAGATCCACGTGAAGCGAGCAAAGGCCTCGCAGGCCAGTGGAGATTGCCGGTTTTCCTTTTTCAAGCAGGGAAGTATCCGAGATCAGTATCATGTCTGCACGCAGCTTGTCTGTATGTTCATTCAGATAGATGGGCAAGTTCGGGCTGGAGATTTCCTCTTCGCCTTCAATGCAGAACTTGATGTTAACTGGCAGTTCTTTGTTTTCGGCGAGAATGGCTTCAACTGCCTTGATATGTAGGAAAATCTGTCCTTTGTCGTCCGTTGCACCACGGGCATACAGCTTGCCATCACGAACGGTAGGTTCGAAAGGAGGCGTGTCCCACAGATTAAGGGGGTCTACAGGTTGTACATCATAGTGTCCATAGATCAGAGCTGTCGGTTTGCCGGGTGCATGCAGGTGATCTGCATAGACAATCGGATGTCCAGCCGTTTGAATGACCTCAACGTTTTCCATGCCTGCACGTGTGAGCGCATCTGCTGCCCATTGTGCTGCACGATTAATATCCTCTTTATGCTCTGAAATGGCAGAGATACTTGGAATGGACAACCATTCATTCAGTTCTGCCAGGTGTTTTTCTCTATTTTGTTCAAAATAAGTCTGTTCTTTCATTAAAAAGGCCTCCTTCATGTTTGCTATATCTCATTGTAATCCATTTTGTCATGTTAATAAAACATTGGTTAAAAAAATGATCGGTTACAGATCGTTTCATTCACCTGAGGATTGTGCGTATAATACAAGAAAAGGATTTCATCCATATATTCTCAGGGGAGTTGAGGAAGTTTCCATGACAGTCAGACCCGATGCAAGCAGGCAGGTGAGCAGCGATGGAACCGACTAGGAGCGATCGAATATTTGGCAGATTCAAGCGGTTATCCGATTTGAAGGCTGGAAGGCATAAAGGACGATTTTATCGAAACAGCCTCATGCTTATTTTACTCATTGCCAGTATTCCCGGACTAATCACAGGTATCGTCATGTATCAACAGGTTGTTGGCCGGATGGAAACCGAGTTCAATCAGATGCATCAGAACCAGATTGAGAACCGGGCACGTAATGTGGATGACCAGCTGGCTTATCTGGAGATGAACTTATCCCATTGGGCTTTTGAACCGAGGTTTGGCAATGCACTGCGAACGCTGGATTTTGTGTATTATTTTAATGAAACGCAGGAGATTGTGACTACCTTATACGTATTACAAGGTTCCCATCCGCTGATCAAGTCAGCACAACTGTATTTGCAGGAACCGAAGCCAATCTTGTTTAATCGGGATTATACCGAATTGAACGATGAAGCGAAAGTACAAGCCTATGATCGATACCTTTCCATGGGGAACCACGTGTACTGGACAGACTGGGTTTCCAGCATCAACAGTGATACCGAGCCTTCGACCAATGATAGTCCACTGCATACGGATGCAGGCAATGCACTGGTTCTAGTACATAAGATACCGGGGGAAAGCATTAATCCGTTTGGTGCACTGATCATCACGCTGGATAACGAGAAAGTCGCCAGTTTATTGAAAACGCTTACTCCTTATGGCGAAGGGTTAACGTTCCTTATGGATCAAGAAGGAAACACACTGGTTACCGGGAATCCGGGAACGGCGGGAGAGACTTCTGCTTTTGAGCAGCAGCTAAAAGAAGAAGTAGTCCTGCATGCGGGCAGCCGCTCATTCCTGTTCCGATATGAGGACCAGACCTATTCCGTCTCGTACGGCTCATTGAGTCGGATCGATTCGGACTGGACTTACGTCTCCGCTGCGCCTTTAACATCAGTCACTTCGCCGGTCAAGCTGGTATCCAAAATCATCGTCATTGCGAGTGCAGGCAGTCTCATCCTGGGATTGTTGTTATCCTGGTTTGCCTCCCGCCGCATCTATTCGCCTGTAGCACGGATGCTGCATCTGCTTACGCCTGGCAGAAGCGAAACAACACCAACGGATGCCAAGCTGGACGAGTTTGAGCTGCTGGAGCAACAGTGGAACGAACTGACCTCTCGCAGTGTCACGGCACATCGCCAATTGCAGGAGCAGCTTCCCCATCTGCGCGACAGTTTTGTCTTACAACTTGTACAGGGGCATCTATATGCCTATAACGAGCAGGATCTTCAGCAACGGATGCGTCATCTGGGATTTGAGTTGGAGGGCCAGCAGTTTTTGCTGGTACAGATGTATTTTACGGGGTACGAGCAGTTGCAAGGCAGATTTGGAAGCCAGGACACGGGATTAGTCACCTTTGCAGCAGTGAATATCACTCAGGAAGTTGCGAAAAATTATTTCAGGCAGATCAGTGTCATGAACTTTCATGACTTGTCTTCCGCTATGCTAGTGATCGCTCCTCAGGACGAACCTGTGAAGTCACAAGCGCTGTTATGGGGACAGGAACTGGTGGAAGTCATTGGACGGACGCTCAAAATGAAGGTGACCTTGATGGTCAGTCGCCCGGCAGCTTCACTTCAGGAACTGCCCGGACGATTTGTCGAGATGGAACAGGCCGTGGCTTATCGCAGTGTGGAGGAAGGAAGTCAGATTCTCGATCTGGAGGATGAGGCGTGTTTCCGCAGAAATGAAGCAGCTTCCTATCCGCTTGGGTTGGAACGCGAGTTGTTACAGGCGGTCAGGCTGGGCAAACAAGCCGAAGCGGAACGTGTGCTGGAACAATTCATGAGTGAGATTACGCGGACGGGCAGTACCGAATTCCAAGTTCAGCAAATGATGCTTCAATTGCTCGGCAGTATTCAGCACATGATGCTGCAAACGGGTGTCACACCTTATAAGCTGTTTGGTGGTTACAACATGTATGAGCAACTATCCGGTATTCGTGAACCTGTACAGATGAGGCAGTGGATGATGAATGAGGTATTCATACCTTATATTCAAGAGGTCGAGGTACGATCGCAGGAACCGCTGAAGCTGGTGGTGGAACGAACGATGTTGTACATCGATACACATTACCGCAGCGACATTTCGCTGGAAAACTGTGCTGACGAGGAGCAGATGACACCCTATGCACTGAGCAAGGCATTCAAACAGGTATCGGGCATCAACTTTATTGATTATCTGACACGTGTGAGAATGGATGCGGCGAAGCAATTGTTACGGGAGACAACGATGAAAATTAATGATGTTGCGGCGGCTGTGGGATATCAGCATAGTTATTTTAATCGGATTTTCAAGAAACAGGAGGGAGTTACCCCGAGTCAGTATCGCGATCAATGGTTCGGACAATAACCGTTTATATATTTGTCATTTCAAACCGGCATTCAGCTTTAGTGAATGTCGGTTTTTTCTTTTTTTTACCGTGATACAAAGAAGGATAAACCCGCAAAAATGTGCAATTCTACCCGCTACGTTATGTGCAATTTCTTGTGAAATTGGCGTTATAGCGGGCTTTCCGACCATCATGCCGTAGTGATGCAAAAAATGAAGGTTGCCGGAAAAAGTTCGGCTGTATAGTCTGAGTATCAGGTTAATTGATAACGCTTACATCATTGAGGGAGGGGAGACATGATGAACGGGAAGACGGACTGGAATACTAACGCCACTGCAACTGCTCAAGCGAATATGGCAACAAGACCATTAAAACAGGAGTCCAATTGGAAAAGGCAGATTAAACGAAACAAATGGTTATATGTGCTTGTGCTTCCCGGCTTTTTGTACTTTGTCATCTTTAAATACTTGCCCATGTGGGGGATCATCATTGCCTTTCAGGACTACCAGCCTTTTCTGGGCATCCGGGATAGTAACTGGGTAGGGCTAGAGAACTTTACGAACTTTTTCTCCAACCCGGACTTCTTTCGACTACTACGCAATACGCTGGTTCTTGCTCTGTATGATCTTATCTTCTTTTTCCCGGCACCGATCATTATCGCTTTATTATTAAATGAAATTCGGGTCGCTTTCTTCAAAAGAACGATTCAAACGCTGGTCTATGTACCCCATTTTGTATCCATGGTGATTATCGCGAGTATCACGTACGTGTTCCTTACTCCGCAAGGCGGGGTATTATACGATCTGATCGCCTGGATTACAGGCAAGCCCATTGATGTGCTCTCCAGTCCGGGTTCATTCCGTCCGCTCATTATTGTGCAGATGATGTGGAAGGAGATGGGATGGGGCACAATTATCTTCCTTGCAGCCCTCGCAGGTGTAGATACGGAACAATATGAAGCCTCCATTGTGGATGGTGCAGGACGGTTACGGCGGATGTGGCATATTACGCTTCCAGCCATTCGTACGACCATAGTCATTTTGCTTATTCTCAGACTGGGGAACTTCCTCGATACCGGATTTGAGCAGATCTATCTGATGACCAACTCCCTCAACCGGGATGTCGCAGATGTATTTGATACGTATGTGTACACGGTAGGGATTACGCAAGGTGCATTCAGTTACAGTACCGCTGTGGGACTATTCAAGTCTGTGGTGGGGATCATTCTGGTACTTGGCAGTAATAAACTTGCGAAAAAATTCGGCCATCCCGGAATTTATTAAGGAGGAGCGCCCATGAACAGCCGTCTATACAACAGCCCTGCCGGCAAGGTATTTGATATCTTCAATTACGTCATGCTGGGGATTCTGGGCATATTAACCGTCCTTCCGTTCCTGTATATTATAGGGAATTCTTTCGCAACGGAAGCCGAGATCACCGAACGCAGTTTTTTCCTCATTCCGAAGGTGTTTTCCTTCAGCGCGTATGAGTATATCTTTTCATCGTCCACGATCTTTCGCAGCATTGGTGTTTCCATTTTCATCACGGTGGCAGGTACATTGGTTAATCTGTTCTTCACACTAACGATGGCCTATCCACTATCCAGAAGTGACTTCTGGGGCCGTAATGTCATGATGAACATGGTGATTTTCTCGATGTTATTCGGTGGTGGGATGATTCCAACGTATCTCGTTATTCGTGGACTGGGACTGCTCGATTCTTACTGGGCCCTTATGCTTCCTGGCGCGATCAGCGCTTTTAACTTAATAGTTGTCAAAAACTTTTTTCAGCAAATGCCGCCCGGGCTGGAGGAAGCGGCCCGCATCGACGGCTGTTCGGATCTTGGGGTGCTGTGGCGAATTGTTCTGCCTTTATCCAAACCGGTCATTGCCACGTTTGCCTTGTTCTACGCCGTAGGCCACTGGAACAATTTTTTCTCGGCACTGCTGTACATTTCCGACAGTGACAAATGGCCGCTGCAAGTCATGCTGAGACAGATCGTGTTACTCTCGCAAGCCAGTGTCGGAGATATGGCAAACATGGACCCCAATTTTGTGCAGCCACCAGAGCAGTCAATCAAAATGGCGGTGATCGTTGTAGGTACCATTCCGATTTTGCTGGTGTATCCGTTTTTGCAGAAGCATTTTGCCAAAGGTGTCATGTTAGGTTCAATCAAAGGCTAAAGCCAAGGGGGAGAACGTATGGGACAAAAAACGGGATTCAAAAAAGGTGCACTGTTACTCTCTGCGTCACTGGTACTTAGTACGATCTTAGGAGCATGCTCCACGGACAAAGAAAGTTCAGGAACCGCTGCGGGTGGCACCGATCAGATTACCATTATGCTTCCGAACTTCGAAGCGGAGAATCCGCCGGAGAACAGCCCGGTCATCCAGAAGCTTGAAGAACTGACCAAGGTGGATGTGAACCTGCAGTGGGTGCCAAGCAGCTCGTATGAAGACAAATTCAACATTACACTGGCCTCGGGAAAGCTGCCTCAGATTATGGTGGTGTTAGGGAAGTCTCCAAGTTTTATTAATGCGGCACGAACCGGAGCATTCTGGGAGCTTGGTCCTTATCTGAAAGACTATCCGAATCTGAGTCAAATGAATGAAATCATTACCAACAATGCGTCAATTGATGGCAAAACCTATGGGATCTACCGGGCACGCGCCTTAGGACGTAATGGGGTCACAATCCGAAAGGATTGGCTTGAGAAGTTGGGGCTGGAAGAGCCAAAGACGATTGACGAATTTTACAATGTATTGAAAGCGTTCACGAAGGATGATCCAGACGGTAACGGCAAGGATGATACGTACGGTCTGGTTGCCAGCAAATTCACGGGCCCGTGGGATAACATGCAGGTATGGTTTGGTGCACCCAACAAGTGGGGAGATGATGGCAGTGGAGGCCTGATCCCGGCGCATGAGACACTAGAATACATGGAAGCCCTGAAATTTTTCCGTCAAATTTATAGTGAGGGTCTGGTCAACAAGGACTTTGCCGTGATGGATGCGACCAAACTGCCTGATCCATTTGTGAATGGGCAAGCCGGTGTCATGGTGGATGTAGCAGATAATGCGCAGCGGATGGATCAGAAAATACTCGATAAAGACCCAAATGCGACAGGACGTGTGGATGTGCTGCAAGCGATGGAAGGTCCAAAGGGATTGCGTGATATGCCAACGTCTGGCTACTCCGGCCTGATTGCGATCTCCAAAAGCAGTGTCAAAACGGAAGAAGACCTGAAGAAAGTACTGAGCTTTCTGGATCAGTTGAATGAACCGGAATTGCAGGCATTGTTGTACAACGGACTGGAAGGCAAGCAATACGAGAAAAAAGAAGACTACATCATACCAAGCACTGACAAGCTTGCGCTCCGCGACCTGCAAGGCTTAAATCAGATTTTGATGTTTGTGCCGGAAGACAGAACGCTTCGTGTACAACAGACACCTGTCCGTGAAAAGGTTGCACAGGTGCAGAAAGCCAACGAAGAGATTGTCATCGCCAATCCTGGCGAACCGCTGATCTCTGATGTTTACGCTCAGAAAGGACCGCAGCTGGACAATATCATCAACGATGCGCGAATCAAATTCATCGTAGGACAGATTGATGAGAAAGGATTCGAAGATGCTGTTGCCCTGTGGAAGAACAACGGCGGAGACGATTATGTAAAAGAAGTTAATGAACTGTACGCTGCACTGAAGTAGTTGGAAATTATGACTTCCTGAATATGGTTTTTGATGTATAATCAAAACAAAACATACCTATATGAACTTAAATGAACGTTATTGGTAAAGCTGGATACCATACACTCTTGAACAGGCAGGGAGGAAGGCAACATGTGGAACGGGGATGCATTTGAAAATCCCGAGGCGCAGTACAGGGTCCATCCCTTTTGGTTCTGGAACGGGAATATGGAAGAAGAGCAGATTAAGCGGCAGGTCGCTGAGATGGCCGCGCAAGGTGTAGGCGGATTCTTCATCTGTCCGCGTCAGGGACTACAGATTCCCTATCTCTCTGAAGCATGGTTCGATAAGGTGCGGGTTGCAGTGCAGGCAGCTGCCGACCATGGCATGCAGGTATGGTTATATGACGAATATCCATATCCAAGCGGGATGGCTGGCGGAGAAGTGACCCTTGATTTCCCTGAAGCGAAGCAGCGACAGCTCGTGCATCATCAGTTGGTGGTTCAGGGCGGAGAAGCTGTGGATCTGGAGTTGCCATGGGGACGAGTGTTGGTTGCCAAGGCGATTCCCAAGGACTCAGAGGGCAAACGGTTGTGGCATGAATCCATTGACTTGCGCAGTAAAATCGGCAATTTCCAGACCGATCAAGTCTATCAGGAGACAGGACTCACTTCGTATAATCGCAAGCGGTTTTTCACCTACCGAACAGCGTTCCGCTTGTTGTGGGATGTTCTCCCAGGTGATTGGGAGTTGATTATATTTCAAGAAATGGAGATCGACGATTTCAAATATTACGGCAACTTTGTTGATCCTTGCCACAAGGAAGCGATGAGTCGTTTTATTGAGCTGACACATGAGCGTTATAAGTCAGCGGTTGGGGATCAATTTGAAAGCGTGATCAAAGGCGTGTTCTCGGATGAGATTGCACCGCTGGGTCGTATCCCCTGGTCGCAACAGCTTCCCCGTTATTTCAGCGAGCGTTGTGGTTATAGTCTGATCGATTCGCTACCGGCGCTGTTATATGGTGATGTTCCGGACGCGCATCGTATTCGGTATGACTATTACCAGTCACTGCACCTGCTTCTCAGGGAGTCCTATCACAAACAGGTGCATGACTGGTGTGAAGAAGCAGGAATCCAGTACGCGGCTGAGGTGCCTGGGGTACGGATGACCACCCAGTTGTTCAGCCATATGCCAGGGGGTGATTCGGCACATGAGAAAATCGGACGGTCCTTATCATGGATTCTGGAACGGTACGGCCAAAAGATGCGTGACAACCCCAAGATGGTCAGTTCGCTTGCCCGGCAGTTGGGCCGAGGCCGCAATCTGATTGAATGTTTTCACAGTGTAGGCTGGTCCATGACGCTACAGGATGCCAAGTGGATGATTGATCGCATGGCCGCCATGGGCACCAATTTTTATAACTTTCACGCCTTTTTCTATACGATTGGTGGGCTGGCAAAGCATGATGCACCGCCATCTCAATTTTTACAGAATCCCTACTGGAAGCATTTCCGGCAGTTAGGGGATTACACCGGACGTTTGAGCTATCTCATGAGCACCGGAACAGCAGACATTCGTATCGCCGTACTTGACCCAACGACGACATTCTGGAGTCTGATGGGGAATCCGCTGCATGGATTTGAGTATAGCGGCGAGGACGAATTAGAACGGGCGCAACTGGAGCGCCTGACGAAGGACTGGATGCGGATTACTACCCATCTGCTCGAAAACAGACGGGATTATGATCACCTTGACCCCGAATTGTTGGCTGAAGCTGACTTAACGGATGGCATCATTCGGATCGGCGTTGCCCGTTATGACGTACTGATTCTGCCACCGATGCTGAATCTGGAGGCCGCGGCCTGGGAACAGGTGAAGCGATTTGTTCGGCAGGGAGGAACTGTCATCTCTGTTGGGATGCCTCCACATATTGCGATTCAGCCGGGAAGTCCAGAGGGATATGAAGCTGCCGAGTTCTTTGGCGCGGGCGAGCAGCCTCAAGAAGTGTACTGGGGCCGTAACGTGACAACAGATCATGATAACCGTGAAACCATGTGGCATCAGGGTGAGGGAAGTGCTTATTTTCTACCCGCAGGAACAGGGCAAGGAGATGACTTTTCGCTGGAGCTGATCTCTCTCCTGCTCGATCAGGTATTGCCCGAACCCATCTGCTGGATCATGGAGGAGGAAAGTGCCTCCCTGCTGATGCACACCCGTCAATTGTCGGCTGGAGAGCACATGGTTTTCTTGACCAATCAGGAGGGTCAGGACCTGATTGGTCAATTGAAGCTGGTCGCCAGACAGCTGTGGGATGGAACGGAGTTGACAGAGGGTGCTTGTATTGTGGCAGAACGACTTGATCTGGAGACAGGGCGGCTTCAGACATTGCCGTATACGAGCAGCGGCGGGGAATGTTGCATTTCACTAACACTGGCGCCTTACGAAGCGCATGCTGTACGCCTTACTTTACAAGCTGCGAAGAAAGAGGCATTAACAACGAAGTTAGATGTAGCAGACAAAATGGGTTCAACGTTCGGAGCGGATATTTCGGCAGGGGTGAATCAAGCCAGTAAGATCAGAATTCCTTCAGAAGGGCCATGGCGACTGGAAACGGTGCAGCCTAACATCTTGCGAATGGGACAATTCCATCTTCAGGCATTCAATGCTAACGGTGTAATTCTGGAAAGTCAGCATGTAGCTGTAAAACCATTTATTGATCAGGCGGCAGAATTATCTGAGCAGCAGCATCTGCCAGTCCAGTTTAATCAGGTATTTGGCACACCGAAAAAGGCATCCGTTGCTTACCCGATCGAGTGCCGTTATACGACCACATTTGAGCTGAGAACGGCATTGCCTGCATGCCTTTTATTCATGGACAGAGCGGCGATCTCAGGCACTTGGTCGATGGAGATTAATGGGCAACCTCTTGGGAAAGAACAATTCGATCCAATTGAAATAACCGACCACAATAACATCGGTTGTGATATCACAGAGCTGCTGCACAGCGGTCTCAACGAAATGACGGTGATTGTGCAGGTAACGAAAGATGAGGATGGCATCGTGGATCCCTTGTATCTACAGGGAAGATTCGGCGTGGAGTTTCATCATGAAGGCATAGCTTCGCTCGTGCGGGAGTCGGACACGGCCCTTCGTATCGGACCTGAACCGCAGCCACGGTATCCCCATTTTGCCGGGGAAATGAGTTATACACGCACGTTCTGGCTGGATGAGCCAGGGGAAGATATTACCTCGTTAGAACTGGAATTTAGCGATTGGCGTGTGCAGGATGTGGCGGAAGTGCGGGTGAACGGACATAGCCTGGGTGTGAGATGCTGGTCTCCGTATCTCTGGAAGGGAGAGGCCTCCTGGTTGCGTCCGGGAGATAACGACATTGAAGTGCGTATTACCAACACATTGATCGGCCTGCTGGAAGGTACGTATTTTGATTCAGAACATCATCAATTACAAGATGCAGGTCATGTACCTGTTGAAGAATTCGGATAAAGGAGTGGAAGCAGGGGATGGGACGTCGTATTCAGTTTGACCGCTATCCAGGTGGTGTGATGAAAGCGTTAACGCTCAGTTATGACGATGGAGTGGTGCATGATCGCAGACTGGTGGAAATCTGTAATCGGTATGGCCTGCGGGGAACCTTTAATCTGAACTCCGGTACCCTGGGTACTCCAGGCCGCATTGAGGCTGGGGAAGTCGCTGAACTTTATACGGGACATGAAGTAGCCGTTCACACGGTTACTCACCCTACGCTGCCTTATGTTCCGAATGAACTATTGACCGAAGAGATTATCGAAGACCGAAAAGCATTGGAGCAGCTCGTCTGTTATCCGGTACGAGGCATGGCTTATCCCAACGGAGGGTACGACCGTGCGTTAAGTACAAAGCTGGAGTGGCTTGGCATTGATTATGCCCGTACCGTTGAATCACATGGCAGATACATGTTGCCAGATCGGTCGCTTGAATGGCATCCGACGTGTCATCATAACCATGATCTGGCGGGGCATGCCAAACGTTTTATCCAACATTCCAAAACAGGTACACCACTATTACTCTACGTCTGGGGTCACAGTTATGAGTTCAATGACAACGACAACTGGGAGATCATCGAACAGTTTGGTGAGCAGATTGGCGGCAGGGACGATATCTGGTATGCCACGAACATCGAAGTGATTGCCTATTGGAAAGCGGTGCAACGATTGGAGTGTTCAGCAGATCGCTCCATCATCCATAATCCGTCTGCCATCCCGGTTTGGTTCACCGCAGATCAGCAGGTTGTTGAAGTGCACGGTGGAGAAACATTGCGGCTAAGCGAACGAATCAAGGTATAAGGAAGGGGCTGACGATCATTCGTTATTTTCATGAGAACGAGGCGATTGCAGGCAAGGTGTACGATTCAATTCCGGATATATTGACAACGGTGGCTCAGCGTTATATTGGCGATCATCCGAAACATTCATTTTTTTTCAGAGCCTATCATCAGGGAGGTTTTCGCAGGCTAGGGGACTATCGTTACAACCTGAATCTGAATGAGAAATGCGTGGAGGCGCGTGCAGGTCAATACGTGTATGTATGGGGCAAGTTATGGAGCGAGCAGAATACAACGTTAAATACGGGCCTGAACTGTTATAGTCCGGTGACGATTTACGTGAACGGTGAAGAGGTGTTCAAGTCCGAGTTGTTGCAGGAGTTATTTCCCGAGCGAAGAACCCAGATTCCGATTTCCGTGAACTATGGCTGGAATGATGTATTGCTGTGTTTTGTCAAAACAGAAGTAGGATTCGGCGGTATCTACGGAACAGCCTCGTTTAAAAATTTCCCGCTGCACTTCCTCACTCCTGGGGCAGATCGTAAGGGTCAGGAAGGCTGGTTATATTCGGAACCCGTCGATGAACCTGTAGTATCTCTTCCTCGTGACGGCATGACGGAAGAAGAAACGGGCCTTTCCTGGTATCCGCGCAGGGGCTGGACAGATGAGGAACAGAGCATGGGTTCTTTTGCCCGCATCTTTGGTACAGAAAAGCCCGCTGTTGCCTACGCATGGTCCAGATTGGATGTAACTTTGCCAGGAACATCACCAGTTATTTTAAAAGGTCGTCATGATGGAGCTTTGACCCTGTATGTGGATGGCACGGAAGTATACTCTGCTGGAAGCAGCGGTAATTTCCGCGTTGAAATTCCTCGCCGTTACGGTACATCCGATCTGGTGGCGAAAGGTGAAATTCAGGCAGTCGGCGGCTCATGGGGATTCACGTTGGAATATGCCGAGCGTTCGGGTTCCACAGGCTGGAGACTGAAATCGCCTCATCCGGTTGCGGGATGCTCTGACCCTTGGCTGTACACGGGTGTGTTTGCTCCCGGTGCTGAACCATCCCGCACCGACATCGTGCGAACCGATACCGTATTTGATGATGGCGCACAAGGTGTGTATTGGCGGGTAGATCTTCCCGACACCCATGTCCGTCCTTACCTGGAGAATACACATTACGGAAAGTGGAATTATCCGCTTGGCGTTACCCTGCTTGGACTGCTACAGACGGGACAGGAATTGGGACGGGATGATTACATTCAGTATGTGCTCCAACATATTGAACTGAGCACTTCATTTGACCGTTATGGTCTGTGGGATCGGGAAGGGTACGGTGCGGCAGGGATTAATAATCAACTGTCTGCCATCGACAGTCTGGATGATTGCGGTTCGTTTGGGTCTACGCTGCTTGCTGCGATGGAGTTGGGCGATATTCGTGGGGGAAGAGATACCGCGGATCGGATTGCGGGCTACATTACGGATGAGCAGGAACGTCTCGAGGATGGTGCCTTTTACCGGGTTCGCGGCAGTGGAGAGATGCGTCAGGAGACGATGTGGTGTGATGACTTGTACATGAGTACACCTTTTCTGATGCGTTATGGTCAGTTGACAGGAGATGTGACGTATTGGGATGATGCGGTTAATCAGTTCCTGATGTTCCGTAAATACCTCTACCTTCCCGAACAACAGATCATGTCCCATGTGTATGATTTTGTGCGTGGTCGGGCGACAGGTATTCCATGGGGACGAGGGAACGGCTGGGTGCTATTTTCATTAACCGAATTGTTATCCATCCTGCCACATGATCATGTGAAACGGTCGGAACTATTACAGTTCTATCGTGATTTAAGTGAAGGTTATTTGGCGCTGCAAGGGGAAAATGGGCTTTGGCATCAGGTGCTGAACCGCCCGGATTCGTATGAAGAAACCTCCTGCACGTCCATGTTCATCTACGCATATGCCCGTGGTATTCGGGAAGGCTGGCTGGAACAGCCAGAGCCCTATCTGGAGGCAGTGCGCAAAGGATGGGAAGGCATGACACGTTTGTCGATTGACTATAAAGGCAATATATACGGGGTATGCCGCGGTTCCGGATACTCGTTTACCGCCTTGTATTATCGCGATGATCTGGGATGGAATCTGAACGATACCCATGGGATCGGCATTGTGCTCTTGGCAGGCATTGAAGCGCATAAAATGAACCAGCAGCTCCGTGAGGTGCATATCGATTCTTCGGTTACAGCCGCGCAGCGCTGAGGTTTGACGCAACGGAACGAATGTATGTGGATAGCCTTCTATAGGTAGATTACCAGCTAAAGAAAGCGGCAAAGCCCCCGGGCTTGCCGCTTTTAGTTTGTTTCCAATTTCGAATCCGATCTGCATGATAGCAATGATAAATACACTTACCTTCACCCAATAATATGAATAACTCCGTTTTTAGAACGTATTAAAATAATTCCAGCTGCTCCGGTCCTTCTTCCTTCTCCGGTTCAGAACGGTCAGGGAAAGGTTTCACCGGCTGATCCAACAGGTCCATCATCATCTGGGCATTCGCCGCTGCATCTCCACCGGAGTTGTTATTGAAAATAACATAGACATCCTTGCTCTGCTCCTGCAATTGCTCCAGATATCCTTTCCATTCCAACAATTCTTCCTTGTTGTAACGGTATAAATAACGGGTCTCGCGCCAATTAGGCGCACCATTCTGATGCCACCCGGACACATTGCGTCCGTGCATGCGAACCAGCGTCATCTCCGAATCCGTGGCCTGTGGCACGATGGGGATAGAACCTAGACCTGCCTGAGGTTCGTCACAGACACTGTGAATCCAGCCTTGCTCTTTCAGGAACGCAAGCGTGCGCTCTCGCATGCCACCTTCATACCAGCTGCGATGACGGAATTCGAGGGCACACGGAATACCCTCCATTCGAAGTTTCACTTCACGAAGTTCTTTCACGTTGTCTTTATTGCACTCAAACCAAGGTGGATATTGAAACAAGGCTGCCTGCATCTTGCCGGCTTCAATGACCGGTTCCAGTGATTCCCGAAAAGCCTTATACATCTCCGACGTGCTGGTGAAGTAGGGTTTGCCTCGCAGATGTCCGGTCATTCCCTGATAGGCTTTGATGATAAAAGCAAAGGATTCGGGTGTCTCGGCAGCCCATCGTGCCATTCGATCCCGCGGCTGAACGGCGTAGAAGGAACTATCCACCTCCACGGTGGAGAAGTATTGTCCGTATAGACTGAGCTTGTCTTTGGCTTTGGTACGGTTTGGGTAGAGATCTTCCTGATCCCCCCATCCGGTAAGTCCGATGCGAATCATAAGAACACCTCCTGTTGCTTTTTGAACAACCTCTTATAATTAACCGATTCGCAGGGGTATGCGTATGCTTAACATTATATCGTTTGCATTTTGCCTCTTCAATGTTGGAAACTTACTGGGATTTTTTGAGTTTGCAGAATAAAGACGTTACAATACATTAAAGCTAGGGGAAATGATCAGGCCTGTACAAAGTGCACTACAGATAGAGAGCCAGTGACCAAGTGGAGGGCGAGAATGGATGACGGAATGGTATGAAAAGAGTTTTGGAGAAGATTATCTTCTCGTATATAAGCACCGGGATGTGCAGGGTGCCCATCAGGAAGTACATAAAATGATCAATTGGTTGAAGCTTGAGCCCAATGCTGAAGTACTGGATCTATGCTGCGGTATGGGACGGCACTCCATGGCACTTGCTGACGCAGGTTTACGAGTGACCGGAGTTGATCTGTCCGATGTGCTTTTGCGCGAAGCACGCCTAATGGACACTGAACACCGAGTATCTTGGTGTCACGCAGACATGCGTGAACTCCCGCTGAAAGGCGGCTTTGACGCTGTAGTCAATCTGTTCACATCGTTTGGTTATTTCCTGGAGGACGGAGAACAACTGAAAGTATTACGTGCCATTCATCGCATGCTTCGCCCAGGTGGCAGCTATATTATTGATTTTATGAATACAGCTTTGATGTCCATGACAGAGGACATACACCGCGTCAAAACTAACATGTCGTTTCCCTTGCGATGGGTCAAGTTATGTGTTGTCTGAACCGAATGGAACGATTACCAATATAGATCCGGGACCACGTAATAGAAGAGAGCAGATGATTTTGTCATCTGCTCTTTTCATCCAGTGTCCATTAAAGCGTGTTATTGTACATTACAGCTATTAGAATTTTCTCCACTTAAACTCTTTCTTAACTTCTTCCACTTCATCAGGATAGGTGTCTTTCAATGATCCGATCGAGCTTCTCAGCGTATTAGCCACGTTCTTATTCTTCTTAAGAATATCAAGTGAAAGAATGGATCTCTGATCTTTCAGAAGTAAGAGAGTGTCTAAAGTTTCTTTTTTAGGAATATCAAGATCATCTCTGGTGCGTGCAGCTTTTAATAAAGCAAACATAGTCCATTTGTCCATTTCTTTTATGATTTTTAAAATGGATTTTTGGAACCAACTATTAAGTTTTTGTTCATCAACTTTTTGGATAGTTGTCATTACTATTTTCTGAGAGATATTATCTTTAAAATTCCAGGTGCCGAGTTCGTCTATATATTTCAAACTTGGTTTTATTTCAATCATGTTTGCTAGTTCGATGCCAAACTCATTTCGACTATCAATAGAATCATATTTTTCCAGATAGGTCTTTCTTTCTTCGGGATTAAAGAAATCCCATCTACGGATAGCAATATCTCGATGATATTCACTTTCTGAATTATGATGTGTAATGAAGAAATCAATATACGTCTCATTATCAAGTTCTAATTTTTTGCCTAATGTAATTAGTAATGAATCCATTGTATCAGGATCAAGATGATCTATAAGTTTTTCTTGAATAGCCTTTTCTAAGAAGGATTTCCAATCAATTTGTTCACTATTTAATAATCGATTTAGAATTAGATTGATGTAAATGGTGTGATTGTTTCGGTAGTTAGTATAAGCAACTCCTAAAAATCCATTTCGTACCTTCAATAAATCAAAGATTGAGAGTACGGTCCAATCAGCAAGGTCATCATTGATTTTTAGAAACGATACAAGCAGATCAGCCCTATCCTCTGCTACGATCGGCGGCCATTGAAGCCAAATAGTTGTTGCATCTGGAGGGAAAAATTCTGCAATTAATGATTGGAGTTTTTCTGCCCATAAAGAGTCAGTAACTAGCAGATCTATTATAGTATTTGCTGTGGTTCTTCTATGATTATTTGAAGCATCGGTTAGTTCGGCTTTGATTATAGTAACAATACTATCAAGTCTCTTCTTGATAACTGCGGAACGTCTCGATATAATTTCTGTCCCCAATTTCAATATTTTCTCTTCTAATGCAAATGAAAAAATATCACATGCAAAACTTGCAATCCCGGGGGCATCCGACCATTTATCCATTAAACTAAATGTTTTTTCTTCATCTTCTTTCCACCATGAGGAGAAAATGTTACGAACACGGCTTGAAATAGCTTTGTATTCGAGTTCATCAAATTGACTTGCAAGATAATTAAGATCTTCCTCAGTAAATCCAGAAAAATTTATTGAGTCCATCAGATCTAATATTGAATTCATGTCTGCTTGCTTAGAATCAGATACCTCATATAACTCACACCATAAAGTACCAACGCCCTCTAAGTAGGTAGGATTCTTAAAATTAAATGCAGCAAGCAGTTCATTTATAATAGATGTTGTCAAAAGTCCCTCAGTTTTTTGCGCCCATATAGGAAGCAAAGTAGCCAATGGAATATCCGGTAGGTCGTCGGATGTAACTGCATTTAAAATAGTATTGATCCAATCAAATGTTTGATTCCTTAAGATTGAATTATTATGGCTAATACTAGGTAGTTTATTGACAGCAATATGGGATTTATTTTCACTCTTTAACGTAGATATAATGCCTTGGCCAATTTTAGATAAGCCTAGGTTGGTTACATAGTTTGGATGTTCAACCCATAAATTGAATATTAATTCATGGTTAACTTCATCAGAAATCGCTTGGCCATAAGTTTTCCACACGAAATCTCCACATTGTAATTTCTCAAGACCTAAGCAAATGTCTAAAGTAGCAAGCTCAAAAAAATCATCTGTGTGTGTTATATTCTCAACTATAATTTTTTCCCAACGGTTTAGATCTATTTCTTTTATGAATTTTAAGGCTTCTTGATCTGCAAAAAGGACTTTTAAGACATTGCCAGCAAAGATGTTACTTGTAGTATCGATGTCTTCTAATGTTGAAGACAAGACAATTTGCATATCCTCGAATGAAAGTTTATAAAATTCCTCATGAAACTCATCATCTTGTCCATTCAGAAGATATTCTTTCGTATTTTCAAGTTCAGGTCTTCCTGTTAAAGGATTGAGTAACTGATTGTTGAAATAAATGAAAGGACGAGGATCAGCGGGCATATTACCTTTAACTCGGGAAAGAAATGCCTCGAGATCATGAGTTGATTCTTCAGAATTTTCGTTTTCTTCAAGGGGTGGTTCATCTTGATAATAGATTTTTCTGATTTGATCTTTTATAGGTTTTTGAATTATAAATGGATTTTGACTAACTGCATGATAATAGTTTGGGAAATCGGTCTTCAAAACAGTGAAAATGGCAATATGATTAGAATGTTTACTAAGAAATTCTACGCCAGCTTCAGCATCACGTTTAAGTGCTAAGTACCAGTCAAAAGCATAGGCATTTAAGATCTTCTTTACTTGTCTTGGAGTTCGGACTCCAGTGTGAATTAGTATCCCTAATAGCCTGTCCACAGGTATGTTTTCATCTAGCGTCCACTTCACCTGTTGTTCCGAAAGTATGTTTTTTGCATATGTTCTCATATTGACTTTTTCTACATGTGGTAGATGGAGTTGTAAATCAAATGTTTTATTTAAGAATTCACTTACAGAAAGATTAGACATCTTTTTTTCATTGAATGCGGAAGATATCCCTTCTAACAAGACCTCTTCATCACAGGGAACAATAAAAGCACATTGATTTGAACGTAAGAAGGTTTTAATGGTATTTAAAGCAGCAACGAGTTGCTTTGGAGGAAGCCTATCTAAATCATCAAAAACCAGAATTAATTTCTTACCTTTATTGGCTTTAAGATATTCACTGACCGCACTTTCAAAGCGATGCTCAAATTGATCTCCATGCAGGAGAGCTAGTTCTTTTTGTTGCGTTTGATAAGTAAGTTCTAACCCATTTTTGTTTAGAAGGTTATTCGCAATTAAAATGGCCAATAAGGAAGTTGTGCTTGTAAATGAAAGTGCCCAAGGGTCTTTGAAATTGAACAACCATTCGTACAGAACAGTTGCAATAATGAGTGTTATTACATATAGAAGTATAATTATTCCATGCTTTTTCCATAACTCTTTCTGAAATATTGACCATACTCCAGATGTTTTTTTTATTTGTTGTATAGTAGTTTCGTGACTTATTCCTTCTTTTTTTTCCACTTTCAATTCTGCTTCTACTTCTCTTACAATCTTTCTATGTAAAGAAGGAGCATCATCTGCAAATTTCCACACATTGATAAACTTCAATAAGTATTTGCGTTCGCTTTTTCTCTCGGCATTTACCTTGGTTTCAAGCAGCCGTAAGACTGAGGTTTTACCTGTTCCCCATGAACCCATTAAACCAATGTGTAAGGGGAGTTGCCCTTCTTCTAATAGTTCGTAAATGATATCGGCCATCTGACCATACTGGAACTTATCTTCTTTTCTATTGGTGACTGGTGAATCTTGTAAATATAGAGGTGTTTTATTTACTATTTTCTTCCGTCCGACAGGATTCTGAAAAGGAAAGCTTTTAATTATATTTTTTATAGTATTTTTCCTCATTTTTATGTGCCCTCTTTTTTTGATGGTGTTAATCCTCAATATTACCATTATATTCTTTAGGTTTGCCGATATCATTATTTAATTTTGCTAAATGGAAGTTAGCTGCAAGATAGAATGAAATATTTAGGATTAGACTATACTCATGCACTTTTTTTTATTTATTCGACTAGAAAATCAAGAGAAATTATAATTATTGTACATCTGATTTTATGTAGATACATTTCATTGTCTGGATGAAGATAATGAAATAAACTTCTTTGATACAATTAATACTAAAGCTAAAGGCATTGGAACCTATTAAAGCAGTATTTGCGACGTGAAAAGACGATTATAGTTGGATGGCTACTGAACTAATACACGTCCCGAAAGCTCTTTCCATAATATTGGGAGTATCATTGGTAAACGTACTCGAGGAAGGCATGTTACTCTCCAGAATCTGTATATAACACTTCTTCAAAGAGCAAAAATTTTTAGGTATGACCAACTAAGATCAAAGATTTTTTGCTAATGAATGGATTAACTATGGTGATTACCGTATAACGCATGAATTATGACTTGTTGCAGAAGTATGTGAACAGACTTACTTCTTTAAATTGGCTTCAGAAGAATCTTTACCGTATAAAAGGTGTGAGTGGATCAAAATTTTAGCAATTGTTTTAATTGGCCTGATGCTAGCTTCTTCTTAGTTGATTGTAATTAATTCAAATAAATAAGAAACCAAATTCTTGTATTTAGTAAAGACAAGAACTTGGTTCCAGTGATCTACTGAATTTATTTTCCGGTTTTCCGCTTCAAGCAATTATTAAAATTTCTTCTTGTTTAAGTAGGAGGCTATATTATCAAAATCTCCATAAATACTTTTGAGATTAATTCCGATGAAGTCTAATTCTTCAAGTATATATTCCTGATCTTTTATTATAAAAGTTTCATCAGGAATATATTTTTGTTTAATAATTTCATTCGGTATATTTTCATGTGTAGTCGAAAAAGATTGGAAGAGTTGCGATAAGAAAACACCATCCTGATTACGTATTCTATCAAACTTATAAGGTGTTTTATATAATAAGTATGGCATATTGGGGAACGCGGGTTCACTCTTTAGGCCATAAAAGGAGCTTGAGTACACTCCTTTAAAGTATTCCGTAAGTAGGATTAAATACAAAATTGATAATATAGACATGCTCGTATATTGTATACCTAGTTTTGATTCATATTTTCTTAATAATTCTTCAAGTTCTGTGGAAAGGTTATCTGCTATTCCATAAATACCATACTGACTTGTTACTAGATATTGCAGATCCTTATCAATTTGGATATCTGGTATCACTCTTAAATATAGATCAATAATGTTTATTAAGTAAGGTTCAATACTGTTTTCCCAAAAAAAATCAGAAAAATATTTTAATAATGTATTGATTATTGAACTATCATTTCTTAGAAATAAGTCCACAATATTATATGAATGAGAGGGAGCCATC
The DNA here is from genome assembly GCF_059759055.1 of Paenibacillus sp. GQ49. Taxonomy (NCBI): domain Bacteria; kingdom Bacillati; phylum Bacillota; class Bacilli; order Caryophanales; family Paenibacillaceae; genus Paenibacillus; species Paenibacillus sp. GQ49. The sequence goes on along the minus strand of NZ_JCAXEL010000013.1, from coordinate 25,691 downwards.
ATATGTTTGTTGATTAAACTCGAAATATCAATAGTTAAATCTTTATCAAATAAATATACATAACCAGTATTATTAGTATTCTCAGTACCAATGTTAAACGAACAAGCAAAATATAGAGCAATCAGAGGAGACGTTGTTAGATCAATTAAATTTGTTGATAAACCATGATGTTGACTGAAAGCCAAAAAATTCTTACGTTCAAACTCTCCTATATCTGAAGCAATTTCTGAATAATAGTCATTCACCAAATCTTCGTAAAAATTGAATTTTTCACTTCTTAAAAGTTGCATATTGTCTTTTCTCAGCAAAGAGGAAGCAATTAAAGGGTATTTGTTATTTTCTCCACGGAAATAATATTGATTGTTCCTTAATTCTTTAACAGCAGTAATATATTCATTTAAAGTGTAGATCTCGTTCAAGAAAATTCTCCTTATTTTATGATTTATTATATTAATCGTCTTTTATATGTCATTATTTAAGCCTAGGCTAGATTTTATTTTTTGTCCTTATTTATGTACACGTTCAGAATCATAAAGCTATTTAAGTACGGGTTTATAATTATGTACAACCAAAGTAATGATCATTTCTGTAGAAACAATAAAGAAAAAAATGAAATTTATATTTATGTACGAATTGTTTTATATAAATACTGGCGGATATTGAAACAAGGCTGCCTGCATCTTGCCGGCTTCAATGACCGGTTCCAGTGATTCCCGAAAAGCCTTATACATCTCCGACGTGCTGGTGAAGTATGGTTTGCCTCGCAGATGTCCGGTCATTCCCTGATAGGCTTTGATGATAAAAGCAAAGGATTCGGGCGTCTCGGCAGCCCACCGTGCCATTCGATCCCGCGGCTGAACGGCGTAGAAAGAACTATCCACCTCCACGGTGGAGAAGTACTGTCCGTATAGACTGAGTTTGTCTTTGGCTTTGGTACGGTTTGGATAGAGATCTTCCTGATCCCCCCATCCGGTAAGTCCGATGCGAATCATAAGAACACCTCCTGTTGCTTTTTGAACAACCTCTTATAATTAACCGATTCGCAGGGGTATGCGTATGCTTAACATTATATCGTTTGCATTTTGCCTCTTCAATGTTGGAAACTTACTGGAATTTTTTGAGTTTGCAGAATAAAGACGTTACAATACATTAAAGCTAGGGAAATGATCAGGCCTGTACAAAGCGTACTATAGATAGAGAGCCAGTGACCAAGTGGAGGGCGAGAATGGATGACGGAATGGTATGAAAAGAGTTTTGGAGAAGATTATCTGCTCGTATACAAGCACCGGGATGTGCAGGGTGCCTATCAGGAAGTACATAAAATGATCAAATGGTTGAAGCTTGAGCCTAACTCTGAAGTATTGGATCTATGCTGCGGTATGGGAAGGCACTCATTGGCACTTGCTGATGCGGGATTAAGAGTGACCGGGGTCGATCTGTCTGATGTGCTTTTGCGCGAAGCCCGACTAATGGATGACGAACACCGGGTAACGTGGTGTCATGCAGACATGCGTGAACTCCCCCTGAAAGGTGGCTTTGATGCCGTAGTTAATCTGTTCACATCGTTTGGTTATTTCCTGGAGGACGGAGAACAACTGAAAGTATTACGTGCCATTCATCGGATGCTTCGCCCCGGTGGCAGCTATATTATTGATTTTATGAATACGGCTTATGTGACTCGTCATCTGGTACCGCACTCCGTCCGAGAGGATGAAGGACAGCGTATTGAGGAGTTCCGCAAGATTGAGGATGGATTTGTGCAAAAGGAAATTCGTATTACGGATACTGCATCCGGACATGAACCGCGGGTATATCAGGAACGTGTGAAGTTGTATACAAAGGATCAATTGAGTGAGCTGTTAAGTAAAGCTGAACTTCACGTAGATCAGGTACATGGCGGCTATGACGAAGAGAAATATGACGAGCAGACTTCTCCGCGTATGATTTTTGTTGGTCATCGTCCTGTGGAGTGAACAGAGACAGTCTGGAAGGGGGATAACATGAAGCGCACAGAAGAGATGCCCATGACAGAGGGTATACACCGGGTTAAGATCAGCATGTCGTTTCCCTTACGATGGGTGAACAGTTATGTGTTATCAGAATCGGATGGGAAGATAACTATTATAGATCCGGGACCGCGTAATTCGGAAACAGAACAGGAGTGGAGTGAAGCGCTGGCAGATCTCGGCCTGACCTTTAGCGATATTCATCAAATTGTACTCACCCACCATCACCCCGATCATCTTGGGTTGTCGGGTTGGATGCAACAGATGACGGGGGCACCCGTTCGAATGTCCACACGCTCCCGCCAAGAGGCCGACTATATGTGGGGACCTGATTCACGTATTAATACATTATTACCTGATTATTATGGAAGCCACGGAATGCCGGAAGACAAGACTGAGCAGATACATGAACATATGAAGGCATTTACTTCGCAGATCACTCCACTTCCGAATGTCACACCCATTGAAGATGGCGAGTGGCTTAATATGGGCGGGAAACGTTGGGTTGCTGTGGAGACGGGGGGACATGCCCCAGGCCATTTATCCTTTTATGCGCCGGAGTCCATGGAGATTCTGTGCGGAGATGCAGTTTTGCCACAGATTTCACCGAATATTAGTCTGCAACCCGGCAGTGACCCACAGCCATTATTGTCTTATATGGAAGGATTGCAACGTCTCGGGGGGCTAAATGTCAAACAGGCGTATCCAGGGCATCGGAATCCTTTTGCCCAGTTCACCGAACGGACAGTACAATTGCTCGCTCATCACGAGGAACGTCTTCAGAAGATGACGGAACGAATTCAGGAGTCACCGGCGAATGCTTATGACATCTGTGTGCACATGTTTGGCAATCGGCTGGGTACCCATCAACTGCGGTTTGCCATGAGTGAGACGTTAGCCCATTTGCAGGAGTTAATTCGACGCGAACTAGTGAAGCAAGAGCAGCAACCGGATGGGACGTTCTATTTTCAAATCTAAACGGAATGATGATATCGATATGGAATGATAATACGATCTTATATAGAGGCTCGGGACAGGAAATTCACCTGTTCTGGGCCTTTTTAGCCTCTCTTAACGGTTCATTCATCTATTTTTAAGCCAGCGCGCCTATGATACATCTATGAACTTCGCTAAAGAAAGCAGGGAAGAGCGATGACCAGAAGAAAACGGAATCAATGGAGAAAATGGCAAGCTTCAGCGGCAGCAACGTTGACTGTGGCTGCACTTTTTCAATATGTAAGAACTTCGGATGCCTTTGATGTGGCCTATGCAACAGCAAATGGCACAGATACAAGCGTTACTGCTTCAAGCCAAGTGGATACGCATGATGATGTGATGGATGAATGGATCAACAGTACAACGGACAGCAACAACTGGAACACGCAGGACAATGACAATAATGATAGTCAATATAATGGAACATCCGATAGCACACAAGCAGCTCGGCCAGATCAGAGCACGAGTAACGAGGGGAATTATTCAGATTCTCAGCGTATCGGGCAAAATAACCAGGGTACAGACTCCGGATACAGCAGTGGCAACTATCAGTCACGTACAGGTGCGTCATGAGCCGCACGGAGCAAGTTGCTCGTCCGCTCCGGATTCAATTCCGTGCGATGAACACGGATGTTGAAGTACAACTGTCCGCTGGGCGGGAAGAAGCTGAACATGCAGCAACCGTGGTGAAGAATTGGTTTGAGACGCAGGAGCAGCGTTTCAGCCGATTTGTGGCAGACAGTGAACTGAATCGTTTGAATGGTTCAACCGGATGGATGCCCATCTCCGCTGCGATGGATGAGGTTTTGAGTCTGGCATATGGATATATTGGCCTGACCGAAGGGATTTTTCAACCGGGTATCTCGCAGGCTCTTCAGGCTTCGGGATATGATCTAAGTTTCGAGAAGGTGCAGCAACGACAATTGAAACGTCCATTAATTGAACGTGTATTGCGAACGAGAACACCTGAATCATCAGGCTGGATGGAAGATCGATATGACCACAGCCGTCCGAGCTGGATCCAGCGGGAAGGTAGCCGAATGGTTCATCTGGACCCCGGAGCTGAGTTGGACTTGGGAGGCATTGTTAAGGGCTGGGCAGTAGAGCGTATCGCAGACTGGCTGCAGCGAACATTGCATATTCCAGCGGGTTTGATTAACGCGGGTGGAGATATTCAAGTATGGGGTTCACCAGACCATTCCCAATGGACCTTGCAAGTAGCAGATCCTTTGCAGAATCAGGGTGCTGTGTCGGGAGCGATCCGTATACAGCGAGGAGCTGTTGCCACTTCGAGTATTTCCCGCAGACAATGGCAGAATACGGATGGAAGCTTTGCACACCACCTCATTGACCCCCGGACGATGGAGCCTGCAGATACGGATGTATTGCAGTGTACCGTTATGGGACAGCATGCTTCGCAATGCGAGATCATTGCCAAGACGGTATGCATTCTGGGAAGTGCCGAAGCCGTGGGCTGGTTAAACCGACATTACGATCGGCATGACGTCCTGTGGATGACACGGGATGGGAGTATTTATTTTAGAGGGAATACGGATACGCTTGCTGAGCACTGGCCTGGTTTTGATCCGGATCATCGCTTCAGTCTGATCTAGGACAAGTCTAACAGATATGGGGGAGCCGGTTATGGCACAATGGATTGTAGATTACCTGCCAACGTGGAATATCATTCGAATTAGTGGAATTGCTGCTTATGTGCTGCTCTTTGCCGGGGTGTTTCTGGGTATTGCGCAAGGGATGCCTATGGCCAAAGGCAAACCAAAAGCAGACATGTTCAAATGGCATACTCGAACGACCTGGCTCGCCTTCGGACTTGGACTCGTGCACGCATTAACGTTATATATTGATCATTACAGCCCATTTACCTGGGGAGAACTTCTGATTCCTTTTACCGCCTCCGTGCATCCGATCGGCAGTGGTCTGGGAACGTTAGCCTTCTACGGATTAGTGATTGTCCTGTTATCCAGTGATCTGCGGAACAAGCTGGGCCGTAAATGGTGGTTCATGTTCCACATGTTGTCCTATCCGGTGTTCATTGGTCTGCTGGTTCACGGCATGGTGACCGGAACGGATTCTGGCAACATCATCATGCGGATGATGTATGTATTTACCGGACTCAGCATCGTTGGCATCACTGTGCTGCGTGGCATGTTGAGAGAACGCAAAGGCCCGGAAATCACGATTGGACCGAAACGGGCAACATCTGGTTCACCTTCCGAGCAGAATTGGGTTGAAGGTTTTGGTTTGGTGAGAACGGTACGACCTAAGCATCTGAAATAATAACATGTGGATCATCAAAAAAGTATCGTACACATGCAAAAAAGCGGCCATCAGGCCGCTTTTTTCATAAATAGTTATTTCCTCAACAGTTATTTCACCAAGTATCCACACACATGTCCAATGTTCCACATGATTTTAGATATGAAACGAGTTACGCGTTATACCGTTTCATCGCTGACAGGTTTTTCTCCCAGTGCTTCTTCAAGCTCGGATTGTTTGCGATGGGCGATCCGACTGCTCGCTGCCGATGCAATCGCACCGACAATATCGTCGAAAAACGTGTGGACAGGGCCCAGGCTCTTGTCATTCAGTCGTTCAAGCACCCCTGGTTTCAGCTTGTCCACATAACCATAATTCGTAAATCCAATACTGCCATATACATTGACGATGGAGAATGCCAAAATCTCATCCACGCCATACAGTCCTTCATCGTTCTCAATCATCTCCTGCAAAGGAGATATGAGCTGCCCCTGTTCTGCCAGAATATCAAGCTGAATCCCGGTCAGAACGGCGTTCTGTACCTCACGTTTACGGAGAACCATCTCCACATTTTCGATACATTCTTCCATCGTTAGACCTGGATAATATTTTTGCTGCAATAACATGACCAGCTCTGCGATCTCAGGGATCGTGACGCCCCGCTTATGCAGCCATTCCCTTGTTGCCTCCGCCACCTTGCGGCTATTCAGGCTGTAAGGGATTTTTTCTTGCTCAGGATGTTCCATGGGCGATTCCTCCTCTGAAGTTAGCAATGTCCCTACTCATGCTTCCTAATACGTTATTAACCTGTTTACGTTTCTTAAAGATAATTATAAGTTTTCAGCGAAGCGATTATCTTTTAGTTATTTTTTGGACAAAGGCTCGTATACATGGTAGTACAAACTGTAAAAATGATGAGGGGGAACGTGATCATGAGAAAGATCCAATCTTTGCGTACGGTATCGGCAGCAGCGCTGCTGAGTATTCCTATGGTATTGTCAGGCTGCGGCATGTTTGGAGCACAGTCTTCCGAAGCTGTTGATCCACCACCGCCCATTCAGGAAGCAGCCATGATTCAGGCAGCCGAAGGAAATGGTGCACTCGCAACGCTCCCGTTAACGACGGTATATCTGCAAGACCAGCAGGGGCTGCTCGCTCCGGTATCCCTGACACTTCCTTCTGGAACAGATGCCAGCAGTCCAAAGACAGCATTGGATACACTTGTCACAGGCGGGGCCTATGCGGGTATGCTGCCTGAAGGATTCCAGGGCGTTCTCCCGCAGGGAACGGTTGTGCAGAATGTAACGATTCACGCGGATGACAAGCTGGCGGTTGTTGAGTTCTCGGGTAATTTTGCCAAGTATGATGCGAAGGAAGAACGGAAAATGCTAGAAGCTGTCACGTGGACATTGACGGGAACACCTGATGTGGAGAATGTGCAGATCTGGGTGGATGGCAAAAAGTTAACGCAAATGCCGGTAAACAGTACGCCGCTGCCTGAACCGCTGAATCGGGCTGTGGGAATCAATCTGGATCTGGGTGATACGTTTGTGACGAACAGCAGTCCGGTCACGGTCTATTTCTCCGCTGCTTCACCAGCAGGCATCCAATATTATGTTCCGGTGACACGTCTGGTTACACCTGGTGAAGATCGGGTGCAGGCAGCATTGAACGAACTGATCAAAGGACCTGACAAAGGCGGAGAACTGGAAGAGGTCATGACAGGCGGAACGGAGCTGCAATCGGTCAAAACGGCAGAGGATGGCACGGTCACGGTTGCCTTGAAAGATGATATGTTTGCCGAAGGGGATATCGTGCCAAGCGAGCTGTTACAATCTGTCGTATTAACCACTGCGGAGAACACAGCCAGTAAGGATGCCAAAGTACAGATCGAATGGAACGGCCAAAAAACGGTCATGGGTGACGACAACAGGGATTATAGTGCGCCAGTTTCCAAGCCTGAATATATCAACGAAATTCCGATTTAATGAACGAAGGAATGCTTAAGGATGCTTTTAACCGAACTCTTTGGTAAAATATAAGGGATTCGTAAAAGTGTGAACAAGCTCAACATTACAGGATGCTTAAGTCGTAGGAGGCAGAAAATATGAGATCAAACGGACGAACCAGCGAACAGCTGCGCCCGCTGAATTTAACAGTGAACACGAATAAATACGCCGAGGGCTCTGTACTGATTGAAGTTGGAGATACAAAGGTGATCTGTACAGCTACAGTAGAGGAACGTGTACCTCCCTTTATGAAAGGGCAGGGTAAAGGCTGGGTAACAGCTGAATATTCCATGTTGCCACGTGCAACACATACCCGGAACCAACGTGAAGCCAATCGCGGCAAATTAACTGGACGCACCATGGAAATCCAGCGTTTGATTGGTCGGGCGCTGCGCTCAGTGGTCAATTTGCAGGCACTTGGTGAGCGTACAATTACACTGGACTGTGATGTTATTCAAGCCGATGGAGGCACACGCACAACGTCCATTACCGGTGCCTTTGTAGCGCTGGCGCTTGCTGTGAACAAGATTTCCCAACAACACAAACTGCAAGTGTTCCCGATTACGGATTTCATTGCTGCGGTAAGTGTGGGTGTTGTGGGTGAACAGCCTGTACTGGATCTGAACTATGATGAAGATTCCAAAGCCAAGGTGGATATGAACCTGGTGATGACAGGTGGCGGTAAATACGTCGAGCTTCAGGGAACAGGTGAGGAAGCACCATTTGATCGCCGTGAGCTGAACGCCATGTTGGAACTGGGCGAACAGGGAATTCTGGAAATGATCGAGCGTCAAAAAGAAGTGCTTGGACCGATTGCGCTCAAGATCGGCGCGCGTGGATTAGGGGAAGCCTAAGATGAGTTTGGACAGCCCAATCCTCATTGTTGCAACCCGTAATGCGGGTAAAGTCCGTGAATTCGCTCATGCTTTCGCACCGCTTGGCAAAGAGGTTAAGAGCATGTTTGACTACCCGGAGCTGCCGGATGTGGTAGAAGATGGCGTAACGTTTGCGGAGAATGCCTGGAAGAAAGCCAAAGCGGTTGGTGATGCGCTTGGTTTGCCCGTTCTGGCAGATGATTCAGGTTTATGTGTAGACCTGTTGGATGGTGATCCAGGGGTATATTCAGCGAGATATGCAGGCGAAGGAGCAACGGATGCACAGAATAATGCGAAGTTGCTGGAGAAGCTGGAATCGTTGAAATCCGGTGAGGACACCGAGCAGCCGCTACTAAGTCCGGCTCGTTTCGTCTGTGCGCTGGTCCTGTACGATCCGACAACAGGTGATAAGTATGAAGCAGAAGGCACTGCGGAAGGCTGGATCACGGCTCAAGCTGCAGGTGCTGGCGGTTTTGGATATGACCCACTCTTCTATGTACCTGAATACGAGATGACAATGGCAGAGCTGACGCTTGAGCAAAAACAGGCGATTAGCCACCGTGGTCACGCGCTGAGAGCGCTTGTATCCAGACTTGAAGGCTGAGACTAAACGAAACATCTTGATTTAACTTCATGATATGAGAACATCAAAGCGTTAATGGAAGGACAGAAGCATTCCGATGGGATGGTTCATCCGCCATTAACGCTTTTTCTATGAAATGAAGTATTTGATCGGGTTTGGTGAAGGTCCATCCATATACCTAATTGAAGATAGCTATTTCTGCGACTACATATCAGAACGTATGTTCTTGTACCTACATGAGAAATGGTTTACATTGCACGATTGGGAATCTCATTGGGACTGGAGTTGGAAGAAGTTGCAAGCCTTGTGTGGTATGGGTTAACATTCAAACTAACGAATCACATATGAACCTTAAACGGAGGGATCTACTCATGCAAGAAGTGAAGCTTGTTGTATCTTACGATGATTATGAGGACGGCATTCGTATGGAAAAGTTAATTAAGGAACTGGCAGCTAAACCGGAGGCTAGCTCATTGGAAAGTCTGGTCATCGGAGATTGGGGACAGGCTTATGAAAATTCGCCTGATGAGTTTATGGGTACGCTCGTCGAGTCGGCTCCAAGCTTTCCGTCATTGAAGAAACTGTTTATTGGAGATATGGGATTCGAAGAATGTGAAGTATCGTGGATTATCCAGACAAATCTCACACCACTGTTAGGTGCTTTTCCACAATTAAAATCATTCTCTGTAATGGGCAGTAGTGGCCTCAGTCTGGAACCACTCCAGCATGCCAAGCTTGAAGAATTAATTATTATTTGTGGTGGTCTCCCGAAAGAAGTATTATCTTCAATCACCCATGCCAAGTTGCCTGAATTGCGTAAACTGGAACTGTACCTGGGTGTGGATAATTATGGTTTCAATGGATCACTTGAAGATGTACTTCCTTTGCTAGAAAAAGGATTGTTTCCAAAGCTGGTTTACTTGGGTCTAAAAGACAGTGAAATTCAGGATGAGATTGCCAAAGCAGCAGCTGAAGCGCCTATTCTGGATCAACTTGAAGTACTGGATCTATCGCAAGGAACGTTGTCCGATGAAGGGGCTGAGGCGTTGCTTGCCAGTGACAAGATCAAGAAATTGAAACATCTTGATCTAAGTTACCATTACATGACCAATGAAATGATCAGTCGCTGGAACCGATCGGGTATATCTGTAGATGTTAGCGACCAGCAACAGAGTGATGAGGATGACTGGCGTTATCCATCGTTAACGGAATAGTCGATGTCAGGTGTAAAGGAAATGAATGAAAGCCTGCATCAACCAATAAATGTAACTGATCTAACGCAAGATCAGCCCTTTTTATTGGTCGGAAACCCTGATAACCGACGAACACGAGGGCTGCAAGAGGCGAGGCATAGATTGGGTTTGAAACCTGCGGTTGTACTGCCATATGCTCAATTGCTGCAGAATTGGAGACACGGTCGAACCATCGCTGATACAGTAGATTTCAATCTGCCTGTACCCCTGATTCGGATTGATGCTCCTGGAGAGGATTGGGACGTGGAGCGTGAACTACTGTTCCTTGGAGCTATGAATGATTCGTCAACATTAACGGCTGGGATGGGTACAGAAGCATTTTCCGCAGAACAGGCACTTGCGCTGGAACAGGAGTGGGGAAGAATCTACGCTCCTGCTCAATGGTTCCGTGGCTGGAAAGCATGTCTGGATCGAATCGGCCGTGAGTCTCGGGAAATATGGCCTGAAGTCCGATTCATGAATGATCCCGCCGATATCCAATTGATGTTTGACAAGAGAACATGTCAGCAGCATCTATCTTCACATGGAGTTGATGTACCCCCGGCGCTTCAATCTTCGCAGCCAATCCGCAATTATATGGACTTGTGTGCCTCAATGAAGGCTGCCGAAATGCATCGTGTGTTTGTGAAGCTTGCGTACGGCTCCGGGGCTTCAGGAGTTGTTGCCTATCAAGTCAATCCCCGAACGGGTGATGAAATCGCTGTAACAACGATGGGGATGGAACAGAGACAGGGCAAGACGATTTTCTTCAATGAAGGACGTCTACGCAAGTATACCCGCAGTGAAGAGATTGCTACGCTGATGAACTGGTTATGTGCAGAAGGTGCACAGATTGAACGATGGATGCCAAAAGCCACGCTTGATCAGCGGGCCTATGATATTCGCCAACTGGTTGCAGGTGGACAGGCAGGTCACGCGATTATGCGGCTGAGCCGTACCCCGATTACCAATCTGCATCTGCGCAATGAGCGTATGCTGCCTGCTGAAGCAGGCCTGGATGAACAGCGGATGTCGCTGGTACGGTTGGCAGCGCAAGCAGCCATGTCTGCATTTCCCAACTCGTGGTCAGCTGGGATTGATGTGATGCTTACTAGTGGTTCGAATCCGCGTGCCTATGTGCTGGATGTGAATCCATTTGGAGATCTGTTATACAGAGTTGAGCATCATGGCCTCGGAACCTACGAGTGGGAAATGGAACTTTTACGAAAGGAGCCTATTCAACATGCCTGATATGAACACCATTGTGGGCTCCCATGATCTGTTAATGATTACGCTGGATACGTTACGCTATGACGTAGCCAAGCTGGAAGAGGAGAATTGTCCTAATCTGTGTGGTTCGGGTCCGTGGGAGAAGCGCCATACCCCAGGCAGTTTTACATATGCGGCACACCATGCTTTTTTTGGTGGTTTTATGCCGACTCCTGCCAATACAGACAAGGCATCTCATGTAAGGTTATTTCATTCCCGGAATACCGGACTCAAGACACATCCGCACACCTGGCTGTTTGATACACCGGATATCGTATCCGGGTTCGCAGCTGAAGGTTACCGTACCATCTGTATTGGCGGCGTCATCTTTTTTACGAAAAAAAACCCACTTGCGAAAGTATTGCCTGACTATTTCCAACACAGCTACTGGAGAATGAACTTTGGGGTAACCAACCCCAAATCGACAGAGCATCAGGTACAGCATGCATTAAAGCTACTTGAACAGACAGCGCCGGATGAAAAGATATTTATGTTTTTGAACGTGTCCGCCATTCATGGACCCAATCGTTACTTTGTAGAAGGAGCGAAGGAGGACTCGGTGGAGACTCAGCGAGCTGCACTTCGATATGTAGATGAGGCTCTTGGGCCATTGTTCGAGGCGATGAGGAGACGCGCCCGGCCTGCGTATTGCCTGGCTTTTTCCGATCATGGTACAGCTTACGGTGAAGACGGGTATCAAGGACACCGGCTTGCGCATGATGTCGTCTGGACGGTGCCTTATCGTGAATTTTTAGTATAGAATGTATTGATCTTATGAGGACAACAACCGGAGACAGGAGGAAACCGATGGAGAAACATATACAACATATAACAACAGGCCATTCCACACAGTCCGGATCCAATATAGCTACAAGTCTCAGTGAAGTACTGGCATTCCCTTATCGTTCTTACTTATACTCGTACCCACACAAGACCGCCTATCGGGAGCTTGACCCACCACTGCCGTTAGGGCCACTGTGGGAACGAGAAAATACCGATACGTATTTTTTGTATATGCACATTCCCTTTTGTGCTGCTCGTTGCGGATTCTGTAATCTGTTCACACTGCCGGATCGCCGTGATGATACGCATGAACGCTATGTAGATGCGCTGGAACGTCAAGCGAAGCAGTGGGCACCTATTACATCTCGAAGGCCGTATTCGAGGTTTGCGATTGGTGGAGGAACGCCTACATTATTAAATGAGGTTCAGTTGAATCGTCTGTTTGATATTGCTGAACATGTGATGGGGCTGGACCCTGCGCAAGCATCGATTTCGGTGGAAACGTCGCCGGATACCGTTACGGAAGCCAAGCTGGCCATCATGAAGGAACGAAGTGTGGATCGTATCAGTATGGGCATCCAGAGTTTTATTGAAGCTGAAGCATCTGCCATCTATCGTCCACAAAAACCGCAGGAGGTCGAACGTGCGCTTGAGAAGCTTACTCGGTATGATTTCCCGTTGTTGAATCTGGATCTGGTCTATGGTCTGCCAGGTCAAACGGTGGAATCGTGGATATATTCACTGGAAAGAGTTCTGGCCTACGAACCTGGCGAAATCTTCATCTATCCCTTGTATACACGGGAAAATACAATCGTGAAGCCTGATGACATTCGCCGTCAGGGACCTGATATTCGGATGGAACTGTATAAAGCTGCACGTGAGACTTTAAAAAGTAAAGGCTATGTGCAATATTCGATGCGCAGATTTGCCAAAGAACAGTCGTTCTCCAAAGTGCTTCTTCCTTATAGTTGTCAGGAGGAGGGCATGGTTGGTCTGGGATGTGGCGCACGATCTTATACGAGTGAAGTACATTATGCTTCCAAGTATGGCGTGAGTTACAAGGCCACACAAAGCATCATTGCCGATTATGTGGCAACTGAGCGCTACGATGTGGCGGATTATGGCATCGTGTTAAGCCGTGAGGAACAGAGACGGCGCTTTATTCTGAAAGCCTTGCTGCATCGGGAGGGATTGACGTTGTCTGACTACCAACAGCGCTTTGGTACCGATGTGATGTCCGACTATGTCTGGTTGGCTGAACTGTTGACAGAGGGCATGGCGGAGTTGGAGAGCGATGAGGGCAAGCAGGTGCTGCGTCTGACAGAAGAAGGACTGGGTTACTCCGATGCGATTGGAGATTGGCTTATATCTGCCGAAATTCGTGAACAGATGGAAGGGTTTGTTTTCTCATGAGAGCGACTTTGTATTATCGGGGGAAGTTGTCTTCCTGTAATTACGACTGTCCCTACTGTCCTTTTAGCAAAACCGTGGATTCCAAAGAGACGTTGGAAGTGGATGAACAACAATTGCGTCAATTTGTGAATTGGGTGAGGGAGCAAGAGAGTGCCGGGCATCAATTTTCGATTTTCTTCAATCCCTACGGTGAAGCTTTGGTGCGTCGTTGGTACCGGGAAGCGATGGTTGAGCTGTCACATATGCCACATGTGGATAAAGTTGCAATTCAAACCAACCTGTCCGTCAAGCTGGATTGGGCGAGGGAGCTGGATGCGAGCAAAGCAGCCTTTTGGGCGACGTATCATCCTCGTGAGACAAAAGAGGCTTCTTTTGTTAAACAATGTCTGACCTTGCGTCAGATGGGACTTGCTTTTAGTGTCGGTACTGTCGGACTCCGTAGTGCTTTCCCCGCAATCGAGTCCATGAGACAGGCTTTGCCGGATGATGTGTATATGTGGGTTAATGCCTTCAAAGATCGACCCAAGTATTACACACCAGAGGAAATTCAGTTTTTACGTGGGCTTGATCCGCTTTTTGAAGGTAATCTGCAGGATTATGAGAGCTTGGGCAAACGATGTGCTGCCGGTTCGGAAGTGTTTTATGTACAGGGGTCCGGGCATGTGAAGAGATGTTACAAGGATCGTCGAATCATTGGACATCTATATCGCGATGGTTTGCAGGCTTTGGCTGAGGATCGGCCTTGTCGCATGAAAAAATGTGGCTGTTACATCGGTTATATTCATATGGAGGATTCCCCTTTCAGAGAAACGTTTGGCAGCGGGCTGCTGGAACGTAATCCGGTATTGATTCGTTGACCGGCATTTTTATATTTAACTATTCCACTGGGGAGTTGGAATATGTTTATCCGGTTTTAAACCACATATCAGCGTAACTTCAAACGCATCTTTTAGTATAGGCAGGATCAGACCTTTGGTTTGGACTTGCCTTCTGGAAGGTGTTTTTTTTGTTTTACCGGACCAGAGTTAGTGTTTGTGTTCTTTATTAAAAGGGCCTTGACAATTTTGAAAAATAATATTTTTAAGTTTATGATTCAAATTTTATATTTTTTGGGTTAGTATGAATAGGAAAAAAGACCCTGTTATGAATAGTATTTGTACATATAATCGCGAATTATATTTTTAATTGGGTCTAAAGTCTCAATTTAATTGAAAGGAGGGTGGATGTAGGAAGTATCATGCACGTTATCTGAACTTTCGGGGGAGTACACATGAAAAAAATTTCAATTAGCCGTAAATTACTTATGGGTTTCTCATCTGTGCTGTTATTATTGGTGGCTATAACGGTTATATCATATACGCAGTTTATAGCCGTTGAGAAAACGTATACAGAATTAATTAATGATAGAACAAGCAAACTACTACTCATTAAAAATATGTCGATTGATCTTAAATCACAGCAGATTGCTTTGAGAAATTATATTCTGGAAGACAGTGCGGAGAACGAACAGGCATTTAATAAAGCTTATGAAGATTACATAGCATTAAATGAAGAATTAAAATCATCAGTTTCAAGTTCAAAGATGAAAGATTACCTTTCACGATCGGATGAAGCGATGAGCCAATATTATGAACTTGCGCAGCAGATTATGACATTGACAAGACAGGGGGATAACAGTGAAATCTCAAGATTACTGAAGGATACAGCCCCAAGTCTGATCTCTGAATTTGAAGGCATTGTAGAAGAGATGGAAACACATCAACAAGATGCCATGAACTCAGGCGTTGTGGAGGCTAATCTTCAGATTGTGCAGGTCCTTAGGTGGATTGCAATTATAGGAGTGACTTCTCTTCTCATCGGGGCACTTGTGGCGTATGTCATTGGCAGAATGATATCCTTACCTGTTGCTGCTATTGCCCAATCCGCGAGCCGGATTGCAGACGGAGATCTGACTGGTGAGCCTATTGTGGTCCGTAACAAGGATGAGATTGGTGATCTCGCCCAAGCCTTTAATACCATGTCTGCCAATTTGCGTACACTCATTCATCAGGTAGGAGACAGTGCAGAACGGGTAGCTGCCTCTTCAGAGGAGTTGACAGCAAGCACCGAACAGACAGCAACCGCCACAGAGCAAGTGGCCATCACAATGGGTGAGATTGCAACAGGTATGGATACACAGGTTCGAATGGCGAGTGATGGATTCCAGACGATGAATGAGTTAACGACAGGCTTTCAGCAAGTTACGGAGAACACACTCCATATGTCTGAAGAAGCTACCAAAGTCTCCGTAAAAACAATATCGGGTAGCGAGTCAGTTCAGTCTGCGATAGGTCAAATGAATTCTATACAAGGGACGGTGTCGAATCTGTCGGTCGTGATCCAGGAACTGAGCAGACACTCTCAGGATATTGTGAAAATGGTGGACAGCATCTCGGAAATATCAGCACAGACGAATCTCCTATCCCTTAATGCTGCTATTGAGGCTGCACGAGCTGGCGAACAGGGAAGAGGGTTTCAAGTTGTTGCTACAGAGGTTCGGAAGCTGTCTGAGCAGTCTGCGCTTTCTGCTAATCAAATTGTTCCATTGGTGGCATCGATTGAGAAGGGAATGCGAAATGCTGCTGAATCTATGGTGGTTGTATCCACAGAGGTTCAAGAGGGGATTACACTTGTTCACCAAGCGGGAGCCACATTTGATGAAATTCGTGAAGCGGTTGGGGGCGTAGCGGGGCAAACACAGGAAGTCTCTGCTTCAATTGAGCAAATGTCAACAGGTGTAGAACAGATCAATAGGTCTATGAAAACAATCATGGAAGTGACCGAAACGGGAGCCGCTGGAACAGAAGAAGTGAGTGCATCTTCAGAGGAGCAGTTGTCTGCGATGCAGGAGATCGCTTCCGCAGCCAATGATCTCTCCTTGATGGCAGAACAGTTGCAACAGACCGTCAGTCGTTTCAAAGTGCAATAAATTGAACTGAGTGGAATGTGGATGAAGAACGAGCGCATACGTACAGAGATTCTTATAAAAAAGTAATAAAAGGGTGTCCAAACACAGTAGTTACTGTTTGGGCACCCTTAAATAATTCATCATGCTGAATCAATGCATAACAAGATCTTAACGAATAGCGACTTTATATGTCCGCAACCAGGTATTGATCTGAGTCAGATAAGCAAATAACTGTGGCCCCGACATTAACTGTCCGAACCAGGGAAGATTGGAAGCTGCATCTGGTGAAGACGCAAGATTCCGGATCTGAGTTTTGTCAATCAAAGGCAAAATAGGTGATGTGGGGTCATCCAGGATATCAAGTACCTGTTGTTTGACCGCGGCCAGATATTGCGGATTATGTGTTTTCGGGTACGGACTTTTTTTACGATATAACACATCGTCAGGCAGGACACCTTCAAGTGCTTTACGCAGAATACCTTTTTCCCGTCCACCCGTTATTTTCATTTCCCAAGGGATGTTAAACACATATTGGATCAGACGATGGTCACAGTAAGGTACCCGCACTTCCAGTCCTGCCCCCATGCTCATCCGGTCTTTGCGATCCAGAAGTGTAGGCATGAAACGTGTAATGTTCAGGTAGGACATCACCCGCATTTGTGCGGCTTTACCCGTTTCCCCGTCCAACAGAGGCACTTCAGCCACTGCATCCGAATAACGGTCTGACAAATAATCGAGTGGCCGAATCCATTCCCGAATATCCGGGGATAACAACGCTGCTCGCATATCAGGCGCTACAGACCACGGAAACGTACCGGAGTTCAGCATATCTTCTCGATGGAACCAGGGGTAACCGCCAAACACTTCATCTGCTGCTTCGCCTGAGATGGCAACCGTGGCCCCTTTTTTGATTTCTTTACAGAACAAATAGAGCGAGGAGTCTACATCTGCCATACCTGGCAGATCCCTGACTAACATGGCCTGTGTCAGTGCATGAATCAGTTCTCCGTTCTCAATCTCAATCCAGTGATGGTCGGTCTTGAGTTCATCCACCATTCGCTTAATCCAGGGTCCATCTGCACCCGGCTGAAAGGAATGCGCCTGGAAATGCTTGGCGTTATCCACATAATCGACAGAATACGTACTGATTTGGCCTTGCCCGGTTCGCTTGTAATAATCAACGGCTAATGCAGACAAGGCGCTGGAGTCCAGTCCTCCTGATAAAAGAGAGCATACTGGAACATCCGAAGCCAACTGGCGCTCCAGTGTATCTTGCAAGAGAGAGCGTACCTCTGCTGCCGTCTCTTCCAGGTTATGTTCGTGATTCTGGCTTTCCAGTTTCCAGTAGGCATAGGTTCGGATACCGTTTCGGTTATAGATCAGCGCGTGCGCAGGCTTGAGTTCGCTTAGTGAAGAGTATACGCCGTGTCCTGGTGTCCGTGCAGGCCCTACGATAAACACTTCGGCCAATCCTTCCGGGCCTACAGCGGCTTCCACATCAGGGTGAATAAGCAGAGCTTTGGGCTCTGAACCAAATACGAGAGTGTCTTTGTTATTACTGTAGAACAGAGGTTTCACGCCAAGGCGATCTCGTGCGATAAAAACCTGTTCGCGTCCCCCATCCCATATGGCAAAAGCAAAAATACCGTTAAACCGGTCAACACATGCCGGTCCCCACTCAATATAAGAGGCGAGCAACACTTCCGTATCACATTGCGTGCGGAACTGATGCCCCCGCTGGAGCAATTCCTTTTTCAACTCGGGTGCATTGTATAGTTCTCCGTTATACACGACGGTATAGGAGGTATCTCCCTGTAACGCATGCATGGGCTGTGCGCCGTTCTCGGGGTCCATTACACTAAGACGCCGATGTCCAAAGGCACAAGGATTGGAGATCCATGTACCTGAAGCGTCGGGCCCCCGGTTCGACAAGCTATCCGTCATACGGACCAGCAGCTCTGATTCCTGGGTCAAATCCCGATTCCACTGTATGAAGCCGGTAATACCGCACATGGTTTGTTCATCCTTTCTTGGTCGAGTCATTCATCCGTATGGCTGCTTAGTTACTGGCAACCAGCAAATGTTGTCTTTTCGTCAGAGGTCGTAACAAATATATGCCGAATGCAGGCATAAAATGTCTGTCCTCTTCGGAAACTAGTTCTAGGGACAACGGCCTCAACATGCCTGTGAAGGAGAGAACATGCAATGGACAGTATGAAGTATTATGTGTCTGTCATGGGCCGCTCCGTTATTCCAGATCCGTCGGTAACATCATATGAATGGATCATTCAGGCAACGCCGCAGGAAGCGGAGCAATTACTGGGACTGCTGAGCCTCATGCAGGAAAAGGAGGAAGAGGCCTTTCCTGGCATGGTATTCCCATGGCCAGATACACCGGAGGAGTCCGTAAACCGAGCTTATGAAACGGTATTACAACAGGTGTATCGGGAGATTTATCGATTGGGCACACCAGAGACACGATACCAGATTGAACAAAGTACATGATAAGCACAAAGGAAAAGGAGCGCGATAACGAATGTATGCCATTCAAGATGCCAAAATACGCAGATTAACCGAGGTAGATGGATTGTCTTGTGCAGAGGTTGAAGTGCAGCCTGGAAATGCCGGAGACCCGTCATTACTTGTATACGTGGCCTCCACTCAGCCCGGAAATTCGCTGGAAGTTGTTCGGATTGTACGCAATCACTCCGATTCGGCGATCGACTGGTATAACAATAATATGCATACTGCGTTTGAAGAGGCGACAGATACCGCATTTGAGAACAGCGAAGGTATGACAGTAGAAGAAGATAAAGCTCGGTTTCAAAGTGAGTTGTTTTCCTTTGGTTTGCTTGGTCCAACACTTCAGCGTTATCTGATCGGGCAGGCTTAACAGGTAACGCTCCAGCAACACATGTGGCGATAGTGGGATAGAGTTCGATGTTGAGCTATATGTAGATGTGACCTGTTGCTGTTGCTGGTTGCTCTGACTGTATCTGTAACTGGAAAAACCCGCCGTTGTTGAACGGCGGGTTTTGTTATGCGATGATCAGAACAGGTGGGTATGTTGATCAAGCATACTCGCGCAGCACTTGAATCCCTTTGACCACGTTGTACACAAAGCTTAATCCGTAGATCACAAAGAATAGAATGACAAACCCAACGGCGGAACCCAGACTATGCGCAGTCACGAAGAAATAAAATAACGGAATGGCAGCGAGAAAGGGGAATACATGTGAGAATAAG
Organism: Paenibacillus sp. GQ49; assembly: GCF_059759055.1. Classification (NCBI taxonomy): domain Bacteria; kingdom Bacillati; phylum Bacillota; class Bacilli; order Caryophanales; family Paenibacillaceae; genus Paenibacillus; species Paenibacillus sp. GQ49. The sequence goes on along the minus strand of NZ_JCAXEL010000013.1, from coordinate 6,055 downwards.
GCGCGTTTTGCATGTCCCTCAATGTAATCATCCTTGGCAACAATCCATATAATGATGGGAAACAGGAACGGAGCAAAGAAAATACTGAAATAGGATAGGGCTGATAAAAGTTGTCTCATGACGATTCTCTCCTTCAATGGATCATTGAAATGTATGTATGCAAAAGATTACCCAGCAATTCTGACATTGAAAATGTCTGATGTTAATCTTACTCTAAATGTCCCAATCTCCTCAATATAACCTGGTTCAAGCTATCATATTCTCAAAGGGACTGGAGTATGAGAATAACACCGAAAAGTACATTTATCGCCTTTGATTACGAATGATGCCTAGTGGCATCATCAACATCGAATATGGAATTCAGCCGAAATGTCCGTTGCTCACGTAGTTTGCCTACGCTCCGCTACTCCATTTCTACCTTCATTCCATCTTCTCGGTACTGAAAACCGGAGTTTTTGAGCCCGCGTTTAAGTATAATTATTAATTTTTTTATAAAACTATTGAAAAATATAGAAATCAGAGTATAATAAGAACCGCGCCGAAAATTTATTATACATATTTGTCTCAGTAGCTCAGCTGGATAGAGCAACGCCCTTCTAAGGCGTCGGTCGGGGGTTCGAATCCCTCCTGGGACGTAAAGAACAAGAAGCTTCCTTCGGGAAGCTTCTTGTTTTTCGTTCAGGGGAAGAGAACCCCCAATGGTTCGTCGGAGCATCCCCTTCGTTAGTACTTTTATTGGTTATACCTATAAACAATATAGAATCTATATATTTAAAGAATAAACAATTCTGTGCCACAATGAGGATATCAATAACGAAAGCGACGGTGGTATCCATGAAATCATTAAATCAATGGCAAGCAGATGAGTATGACAACAAACTGGCTTTTGTGTCCGGATACGGCAAAAACCTGATCTCATGGCTTCAACCCCAAAAAGGGGAATATATCCTTGATCTGGGTTGCGGGACGGGGGATTTGACGCATGAAATTTCTCTGGCCGGAGCTGAAGTTATTGGCATGGACGCATCGCCAGACATGATTCGCCGGGCAAGGGAAAAATTCACTGAACTTGAGTTTGTGGAAGGGGACGGTCATCAGTTTGAGACGAATAGACTGTATGATGCTGTTTTCTCCAATGCAGCCCTGCACTGGATGCGAAGCCCGCGATTAGTGGTGGATAGTATATGGAAATCTTTGAAGACCGGAGGGCGTTTTGTCGCAGAATTTGGTGGTAAAGGGAATGTGCAGACCATTGTGAATGCATTAGAGCAGGTTATGGAGCGAAACACGGGCATTCGTGCATCGGAACGCAATCCTTGGTATTTTCCTTCGATCGGAGAATATAGCCATATTTTAGAACAACGTGGATTTGTGGTGCGACAGGCCTATCACTACGACCGTCCTACCAGACTGGCAGATGGTGAGCAGGGTATAGTAGGCTGGTTGGCTCATTTTGGAGGGGACTATTTTGAGGGTCTCAGTCATGAAGAGATACAACAAATATGCGATGAAACCAGTCAGATCGTGATGCCTCGCCTTTGGAAAGATGATGCTCTGTATGCCGATTATAAGCGTCTGCGTATTGAAGCCGTGAAGTCAGAATAAAGTGAAATTTTGCAATATATAGCGATTTTTATAGTTGTTAAACAAATTATTTCGATCCTTTATATGATAACCAAGCTTCGCCTATACACCAAGAATCTCTTTCGGATAAAGAGGCTCTTGGTCTTTTTTTTGATGCATTATTTTAAAAATGAAATATTCAAACGACAAATAATTACAAATGGATATTTTTATCGTACTCAAGACCCATATAAGTAATTTCTATATCATATTTGTAAGTATTTAGAAGGAAAATGTGGTATTTTGATAGAATAATTTACCAAGGGTCAATCTTCTTGCAGATAGGCGGTGAAATTGGAGTGCGTATTGCAGTACGCACAAACACAGCAGGAACCCATCATTTGGTGACGTATTCACATTTAAAAGGAGGGGCAAAGCCTTGAGTAAACGATTGATATCCACGTTATTAAGTGTTCTGATGGTCTTTTCCATTATTCTCCCCGCGGCTGGAGCCGCTCCCACAGATTCAGCTATTCAGCTTGAGAATTTACCAAGTACGGCCGAAGCCAAACAATGGAGAGAGATTCTTGCAGGACGAGAAGCAAAACTTGCCGCAGATCCATTTTTGGATAAAAGCTTGGAAGGCCTGGGTGGAGAGAACACCCGAGTGATCGTTGAGCTTTCCAATAAACCTGTTGCAGTAGCGCAAGGTGAATCAACCCTCTCCGGAAAATCTTTTACCTCCTCTATGGAAACAAAGGCTGTGACTCAAGTTGAACAACAACAACAGTCATTTGTACATAGCCTCACTCAGAAGAAAATCAAACATGAAGTATTGGAAGAATATGCATATGCCCTGAATGGTGTAGCGATTGAGCTTAAAGGAAACCAGGTGGGACAATTGCTTCAAATACCTGGCGTGGTCAGCGTATATCCTGACCTTGAAGTTACAATAGCGCCCGAGACAGATGAAGTGAACCCGTACATGAAAGACACAGCGCCTTTTATTGGCGCACCTGAAGTATGGGATCTGGGTTACAAAGGAAATGGAATCAAAGTGGGTGTCATCGATACAGGGATTGACTATGAACATCCTAATTTGCAGGAAGCCTACAAAGGTGGATGGGATTTTGTTGGAAACGACAATGATCCGTATGAAACAACATATCAAGAATGGAAAGGATCAGGCGAGCCTGAGCTTAACGAGCTTGGAAGCCCCTATTATACCTCCCACGGTACGCACGTAGCGGGTACCGTTGCTGCTCGCGAAGCAGGGGACTACGGTATTGTTGGTGTGGCTCCTGAAGCAGATATCTATGCTTACCGTGTACTTGGACCGTATGGTAGTGGTCAAACCTCATGGGTACTCGGCGGAATTGATCGTTCTGTTCAAGATGGCATGGACGTAATCAATCTCTCGTTGGGTAACGCCGCCAACGACCCGAGTTATATCACTTCGGTTGCCCTGAACAATGCGATGTTGTCTGGTGTGACAGCGGTTGTAGCAAGTGGTAACAGTGGACCTAACCGTTATACACTCGGTTCTCCGGGTGCGTCTGCAATGGCCATTACGGTAGGTAACTCTACAGGACCTAGCCAGCTGATTACAGCCGATACTCACTTCTGGATTGGTGAGGAAGGCGAAGAGGCACAACCTGAACAACAACCGGTGCCAGAGGTTGAACAATCTCCTGAACTGGGGACGGCACCTGGAACAGAAGCACCAGAAGTTTCAGAGCAAGTTGTACCCGCAATTGCTGATGAGGAAAGTGCAGCAGCTGTGGAGGACACAGTTTCTAATGAAGCTGAAGTTCCGAATGTAGGAGAAGCTACAACGGAAGAAAATACTCCATCCGCATCACCTTCTGCACCCGTTGAAGCTTCTCCTGAAGCTGCCCCTGTGGAAGAAGAGTCTGTAATTGCTCCGACTGAAGCTCCACTGGCTATTACAGAGTCGGTTTACCGTCTGGATCTGATGGGATGGAGCCTGTCGGCAGACCCTGAAACTGTTTTGACAGGGAAATATGAGCTTGAATATGCAGCACTGGGTAAGCCAACTGATTTTGAAGGTAAGGATTTTACAGGTAAAGTGGCATTAATACAGCGTGGTGAAATCGCATTTGTAGAGAAAATCGCCAATGCTAAAGCAGCCGGAGCCTTGGCTGTTATTGTATATAACAACATTCCCGGTCCAATCGGTGTAAGTCTGGGCGATAACTTTGAACTTATTCCAACACTGAGCATGTCCAAGGAAGATGGAGATGTGATCAAGGCTGAGCTGGACGCAGGCCAAGCCGTTGAAGTGAGCTTTAGTGATTTTGAACGTTCCCAAACTCCGGGCGATGAAATGAGTTCATCCAGTTCACGTGGACCTGCTAAGGTAACGCTGGACATCAAACCGGATATTGTTGCACCAGGTACAAGCATTTTGTCTACGATTCCTGCCTACGGCAAGGATGAGCTAGATGCAGATTACGCACAAGCTTATGATCGTAAATCAGGTACAAGTATGGCTACACCTCATGTAGCAGGTTTGATTGCGTTGCTGATCGAGAAGCATCCGGAATGGACACCATTTGATATCAAAGTTGCACTGATGAACAATAGTAAAGTGCTGGATACAACCAAGTTTGATGTATTTGATCAAGGTGCTGGCCGTATTCAGGCTGTCAACACCATTGATCCTGCTGCTTTTGTCAAAGTGCTTGATGTGACTCAATACACAGAAAGTGGCTCTGTTGTTGAAAAGGAGAATATCACCGGAAGTATCAACTACGGTAATTTCTTAAGTACAGATGAAAAGACGATTACCAAAACGATTAAAGTTGAAGCGCTGAATGGTAGTGGCGGGGATTACACCGTAAATGTGAATCCAACTCGTAACGTCGCTGGTGTATCCGTTGCGGTAGACAAGAGTTCCTTCACACTGAATGGTGAGGAAGAACTTGCAGTAACAATCACCGTTCCAAGAGGGGTTACTGCGACTACAGAAGCACAAGGATACATTGAATTCTCAAACGGAACCAATACTTTTACTGTGCCATATGTTGCTCATTTCAACGTTACGTTGAGTGGGGTTAAATATATTGAAACCGTAAAAGGCACTGAAAAAAATCCATTCCACTATCCATTGAAGGCTGATGGTACGTTGGATACCCTTAATGTAGCGATGGAATTCTATAATCCAATGACTTTTGCCCTGATTGAGATCTATGATGGTCTTAATCCGGAAGGTGGATATTATCAAGATGGTTATATCGGCTCCATCTTTGGTAACTATTTTAACTTCAATGCCAATGCAAGATACAACCTTGCTTGGGACGGCTCATATGCAGATTACACAACCGATGAAGTGACTGAGATTCCGGATGGTTTATATACGGTAGACATCACTACTATTGGTACGGACGGCAAAACCTATAAGGAAGACACTTCGCCATTTTTGGTGAAAAAGACAGCTCCGGCTGTAACTGCACCAGAAGCATTGGAGTTCAAAGAGGATGAGTCTGCTGTACTTAATGGTAGCGTGGAAGACTTGTACTTCCGTGTAGCTCCTGCGCTTGCCAGCGGATGGAACATCACGTTTGATCCGGCCGCTTCTCTGGAAGCAACGTATGTTGTGAAAAAAGAGGATGGTTCGGTTTATAAAGAAGGAGTCTTTGAAGTACAAGCTGATGGTACCTTCAACCTTCCTTTGGAGGGAATTGAAGCAGGCGATTATGCTGTTGAACTTACAGTAAAAGATCAACAGGGGCTTTCGGGTACAGCCAATACGGCATTGAAATTGGAAGCCGTGGAGACCGAACCTGAAACTCCGGCAACTAAGGCCCCAGGTACGCCTGTATTGTCTCACAATAACTGGGTAGGCAACGGCTTACCAGAGGGCGCGTATATCGTTACAATGAACCTGTGGTGGGGCGAGAACGCAACTAGCTACAAGTTATATGAGGACGGGGTTTTGGTTGATACGCAAAAGTTGACTTACAACGCACCTTGGGCGCAGTTTGCTCAGACGAAGATCACGGGCAAAGCCAATGGCACGTATACGTACGTGGCTGAGCTGACTAACGATAAGGGAACAACACGTAGTCAGACGTTGACTGTTCAGGTTACCAACGCAACGCCAGGCAAAGCGGTTCTCTCTCAGGATAACTGGGATGGCGACGGCCATTATAAGGTGACCATGAACCTGTGGTGGGGGACCAACGCTACAGAGTATCGTCTCTATGAAAATGATAAGTTGATCGATACACAAGAACTCCGTTCGGCTACACCTTATGCGCAAAGTGCTGTGACTACACTGTCCGGGAAAGCATCGGGCACGTATACGTATCGGGCAGAGTTAATTAACGCAGCCGGAGTTACCAGCACAGACACGATTAAGGTAAAAGTGAAGTAAGTTCATTCCTCATTGAAATTGATTAAATTAATGAAGGAATTGTTCTATGCATAAACGGCCTCCATCTTGAATTTGATATGCTCCCATCACAGG
>NZ_JCAXEL010000012.1:0-203440 GCF_059759055.1 Paenibacillus sp. GQ49 | reverse complement strand
TTTCATATATATCGGGATGTAGCTCAGCTTGGTAGAGCACCTGGTTTGGGACCAGGGGGTCGCATGTTCAAATCGTGTCATCCCGATTTTTTTATTTGCGGGTGTAGTTCAATGGTAGAACTTTAGCCTTCCAAGCTAATAGCGTGGGTTCGATTCCCATCACCCGCTTCCAGGTGACATACAGAAAAGCCTTTGCTTATAGCAAGGGCTTTTTTTGTGTTAAATAGAATAAGTGTATTCTTTTTAACACAGGGTCGCGAATCATCAGTAGAAATCTCAACTGATGATAAACGTAGAATTACTTAAATAACGGAATCCATTTCGTTCACTACGCAAAAAAGACAAGCTCCTCTCCTGCAATGTACGTAGGAAGAGGAGCTTGTTTTTAGCAAGAGCTCGTGATTAGTATCTTTCCAGAATGGTCTGTGTTTTCAAGCCATCGGCAGGAATCAGCCAGTTGTTGTTCTCCAGCAATTGCAACAGTTGGGTACGCAGTCCTGATACGGCTACAGCATCATCGGTTTTGAAAGAAACCTCTACGATATTCTCAATACCTGTACCTGCTGCGTCACGGATCGGCCATACTTCGAGTGTAAGCTCTTGACCATTCCATGTACCTTCATAACGTTGGAATGTGATTGGACCATATGCACGGGATTGAGTCAATTGCTGCTTGCCCCAGTTGGAGGAACTCCAGTTTTTCAATTTGCCTGGAAGCTTGTCCAGTAACATGTTCAAGGCTTCTTGCTCAGAAGGAAGTTGGACTCCTGTTGCTTTGGTATCGACTTTTTTGGTGTTGGAGAAGCTCAGCGTCTGTTTGCCGTATCCCCAATCAATTTCAGCCTCGTAGTTATCATCTGATTTGTCAAATCCCTCTTGGTTAGCCAGAGTCAGCGCTGCGTTGATATCGCCATTGATCACAGGGTAGCGTTTTTTATAAGTCAATTCGTAGTTATTTTTATCATCCTTTTTGCGAAAACGAACGTTCCATCCTTGTTGATCCAATCCGAGAGCATTGGTGTCGAAGTACTCTACGTTAATATTTCTTGGCGTGGAACTCAGGCCGAGTGTCTGAATCACTTCACTGCGTGGTGTCCCATCTGTATTCAATACAAGCTCCGGCTTGGCCAGAAACTTTACTTCATAAGCAGGAACGGCATTGGCAGCAGCTGAAGCCTGGGGTGCTCCCAGAAATGTCATTCCACTTCCCAATGTTACGATGCTCAGCATTAATGAGGCGGTTACCTTTTTCCACTTTTTCAAAACCAATCACTCTCCTAATCTGGATTAACGTACAGATCCCACTTTATCGCCCGAGTATCTGAAAGCGATTAACGGGGAGCGCACATTGCGTTAACCCTGCATAGATTTGATGAATGGCAAACGATAGTTTATAGCGGATCAGGGCAATCAGCCATAGAAAGGGGGGAGCCGTGACTCACCTCTCGTAGCACTTCTTTGAAGCGGTTTACCTGAACTGAAGGGTGGCGGTCCTTGTTATGTACCGTATAGATATGGCGCGGCGCTTGCTCTCCCGGAATGGGAAGAACTTGAATGAGCCCGTGCTGTTCCTCCCACTGTACTGCCATCCGAGACATGAATGAGACATGCCCCCCGATTAACACCAGCTGTTTGATCGCTTCTAGAGAATCCATCTCCACCGTGCTCCGCAAACGAATATCATGTTGCGCGAGCCATTGGTTGGTTAACCGACGAGTACTGGACTCATTGCCGTGTAAGGCAAAAGGAATCTGCGCGATATGATCAGGGGTTAATGCATCCTTCTGGGCCAACCCATGTTGTGGAGAACAAATCAATACCAGGTCGTCTTCACATAACGTCTCGGCTTGCAGGGCAGGTCCAACAAATGGCTCTGAAGAGATCACCCCCAGATCAATCTGATGCCGAATTAACATCTCGCGAATAACAGGTGATGGTTTGACGAATAGGACGATACGAATGCCCGGGAATTCCTGAGAAAAGGTATTGAGTATGGTTGGCAGCAAATATGTGGCCGGTACATAGCTTGCCCCAATGTGCAGGGTGCCCCGGTAGAGACTGTCATATTCCTTTACGACCCGCCTTGCCTCTTGGGTCAGAGCATTGATTTTGACGGAATAGTGAAGCAGAGCTTGTCCGGCCTCAGTCAGAAAGGTCTTTCCACTGCGCGATTCGAATAATCGCACACCCATCTCTTCCTCCAATGACTTCATATGAAATGTAACGGTAGGTTGTTTGATCCCCAGTAACTCGGCCACGCTTGTCATGTGATGATGCTTGTCGATCAGCTCAACAATTTGCAATTTGATCAGATTCAATGTTCCAACACTCCTCTCACTTCTACTAGCCCCAATATATAAGATGATCTAATGTTTTTCATAAAGACGGAGAGTACAGAACCAATCTGAAGAAGCGAAGCGTTCGCCTTTATCCCCGGATTTCTCCCTTCATAAAGGGAATATAAGAAATCTGGGGATAACAGCGATCGGAAGATGGTGCTGTAATCGGAGCGACAAAATGAAAATTAATTTAATTCACCTACTATAGATTTAATCTATGAACATCAACAGAATTCATCTAAAAAGTTAATTCCAATTTTACATACAAGACATACAACTCGCGAAAGCGGACGTTAGACTGAGAACAGTGCAAGAGATCAAGTAACAGAAGACAGGCAGGGATGCTTATGAAATTAGAGATAACAGGAATTCAAAAATCATTTAATCAAACACCCGCGCTGCTGCCGACAGATCTAACGCTTGAACATGGAAAGTTCACGACACTGCTCGGCCCATCGGGCTGTGGCAAAACAACACTGCTCCGCATGTTGGCCGGGCTGGAACAGCCGGACGCGGGGGAGATTCGTGCAGATGGTCAGTGTATCTACTCTGCGGCGAAGCGAATTGATATACCAACACACAAGCGTAATCTGGGCATGGTGTTTCAAGATTTTGCATTATGGCCGCATATGACCGTATACGAAAATGTAGCGTTTGGCCTGAAGGCCGGAAAACAGAAATCCGATCTGCGGCAAAAGGTGAACGAAGCACTTGGCATGGTTCGCCTGCAAGGCATGGAAGATCGATATCCTCATCAGCTGTCTGGTGGACAGCAGCAACGGGTTGCTTTTGCCAGAGCCGTAGCGGTCAGACCTGGTGTGATCCTGTTTGATGAGCCACTGAGCGCACTGGATGCTGTACTCCGGGAAGAGATGCGGATTGAGATGATGTCTTTGGTACGAGACATGGGACTGACTGCGCTGTACGTCACACATGATCAGATTGAAGCGATGTCGATGTCGGACGAGATTGTGGTGATGCAGAAGGGGCGGATATTGCAAAAGGGAAGCCCGGAAACGATCTATTCGGCGCCAAGTGATCCGTATGTCGCTTCGTTTATCGGAAAGTCCAACTGGCTCACGCCTAATCAATCGATGGTGCGTCCAGAGCATGTCACCTGGAACAAAACAGGTCATGATGATCTGTGTTATCCGGGGACGGTACTTAGTGTCAGCTATGTAGGTGAACGTTATGAAGTACGAGTGCAGATGGAAGGGCTGGGCGTATGGACAGCCTATATGAACCAAAGGGTGCGCGTCGGGGAGCGGGTGCAGCTCTATGTAACCCCTGAGCAGATATGCCGAATGGACGGTTATGACCACCCGAGTGTGAAGCAGAACGAAGCAATCGCAGTGGCATATTAAATTGTTGAACGAGCACGCAGTTGGAAGCAGGAGTACACATTTTATAAGAAACCAGGGGAGTTGGACGAATATGTTAGGTATGAAAACACGGAAAAAGAGCGCAATGCTGTTATTAACAGCGGTAATGAGTATCAGTTTGTTCGGATGTAGCACAGGGAACTCAACTACAGGTAACGCGGCACAACCTGCAGGTGAAGGAAACACAGCAGCGGCGGCGGAAACAACGAAACCGGCTGGCGGCAAGTTGGTATTGTACAGTGCTGGCCCACAGAAGCTGGCGGATAATATCGTGAGCGGATTTACAGACAAAACAGGGATCGAAGTTGAGATGTTCCAGGGAACGACAGGCAAAATTTTGGCTCGTATGGAAGCAGAGAAATCCAATCCGGTTGCAGACGTTGTGATTCTGGCTTCCTTGCCTTCCGCACAGGCTCTGAAAGCTGATGGACTGACTATGCCTTACCCCGAAGCAGCCAATGCAGACAAGCTGAACAAGGATTGGTCGGATGCAGAGGGCAACTATTTTAGCAGCAGTGCTTCTGCACTGGGTATTGTATATAACACCAAACTGGTATCTACACCACCAACAAGTTGGGCAGAGCTCGCAACGCCTGCGTGGAAAGATGCAGTGAACATTCCCGACCCTACATTATCAGGTTCAGCACTCGACTTCATCACAGGATACCTGAGTGCGAACGGTGAAAAAGGATGGGATCTGTTAAGCGCCTATAAAGCCAATGGTGTAGCGATGGCAGGTGCCAATCAGGAAGCACTTGATCCGGTCATTACGGGTGCCAAAAGCATCGTAGCGGCAGGTGTGGACTACATGGCGTATTCCTCCAAAGCAAAAGGCGAACCACTGGATATCGTTTATCCTGAAGAAGGCACGGTAATCAGCCCAAGACCGGCAGCGATTCTGAAATCCAGCCCAAATGTAGAGAACGCCAAAGCGTTCATTGATTACCTGTTATCCGATGAAGCACAGAAGCTCGTTGCAGATGCCTATCTGATCCCAGGCCGCGAAGACATTGAAGCGACTAACCGTGCCAATGTGAAGGATATTCCACAGCTTAAAGTGGATTGGAACTGGATGAGCGAACATGGCGAAGAGACAGCAGCGCGTTTTTCAGAGACTTTTAAGTAAGAAGAACAAGTATAGAGACAATTAGGCAAAAGGAATACCTGCTGTCTGTGGAAAGTCATGTGAGGTGAACGTAGTGAAACCTGTTGGAATGGACAACAACCGAATTTTTCGGAGAGTGGGCGTGATTCTGGCCCTCTTTCTGCTGACCATAAGTATTGGCGTGCCGCTCTTGCTGATCTTCTGGCAAAGTGTGTATCCGGATGGACAATGGGACTGGATGGCTCCGATTCGCACGATTACAGGTCATCATCTATCAGGTGTATTGCTGAACTCCGTCTGGCTTGGCATCTGCGTTGTAGCGGTAACCACGCTGCTGGCGCTGCCGCTGGCCTGGATGATGGCGAAGACTCGGATGGGTGAGCATCGCTGGGTCGATGTAATCCTGATGATTCCGTTCATGACCCCGCCGTATATCGGTTCGATGGGCTGGATTCTGTTTATGCAAAAAGGGGGATATCTGCAGCAATGGGTGCCCTCATCTGCGGGCTGGAGTGAGCTGTTCTTCAGCTTCTGGGGCATGGTGCTCATCATGAGCTTGCACTTGTTCCCATTCCTGTATCTGCTGCTTCGAGATGCGTTGATCCGCATCGGTGGCAATCTGGAAGAAGCGGGAGCTGTGCATGGTGCACGTGCGGGGTACCGTTTCAGACGCATTATTCTACCCTTGTTGCTGTCGTCCTACGGCATGGGGATCATGCTGGTCTTTGTCAAAACGATTGCGGAATTCGGAACACCGGCAACCTTCGGGCGCAAGATTGGCTATTATGTCATGACCTCCGAAATTCATAAGTACATCTCCAGTTGGCCGATTGACTTCGGCAAGGCGACTTCACTGGCATCGGTGTTGCTGTCCGTCTGTCTGGTGATGTGGTATATGCAGTCTGCCATGAGCCGGAAGTTCACGTATCGTCTGGTTGGTGGCAAAGGGCAACGTTCGAAGCGATATTCTCTTCGTGGCGGAGCAGGATGGTTGTGTGGGGCGTATCTTGCAATCCTGTTGATCCTGTCGATAGGTATCCCATATTTCTCCATAATCGCCGCTTCGACCATGAAGTTACGGGGATCAGGAATTGCTTTTGATAATCTCACCTTGGATCATTACAAGGAGCTGTTATCTTGGGGATCAGTGAGTATGAAGGCCATCGGGAACAGTCTGGGATTATCCCTCGCGGCTTCAACGGTCGCTGTTATTATCGGAACCGGGTTTGCACTAGCGATCGGCAGATCATCTTCATTCATGCAGCGTGTGATTGACTTGTTCAGTCTGTTACCTAATACGGTGCCGGGCATCGTGATGGTGGTGGGTCTGATTCTGTTCTGGAATTCACCTTGGATGCCAGTCACGTTGTATAACACCTACGGCATGGTTGTGCTTACGTACGTTGTGCTCTTCTTGCCTTACACCGTGCAGTATGTAAAATCGAGCTTTACCCAGATTGACGGAACGTTGTTCCAGGCTGGGCAAGTCTTTGGCGGTAAACCGCTGTATATTCTGCGGCGAATTCTGATCCCGCTAATCCTGCCCGGCATGTTGGCCGGCTGGATGATGACCTTTACGATTGCTACCCGTGAGCTGGTTGGATCGTTATTGATTCTTCCACCGTCGATGCAGACGTCGGCTACGTATATTTTTGCCCAGTTTGAACAAGGTCAGGTATCACTGGGAATGGCGATGGCCGTGGTGACTGTAGGTATGACAGTGCTGATGCTGCTGGGAATCGAACTGCTGAATTCAAAGAGAAAGTGGAATGCATCATGATCAAACTGAACGTATGGGGCGGTGCAGGGGAACATGGACGTTCCGCCTATCTCCTGAGCGGGAGCAATTTTCGCCTTTTGCTGGATTGTGGTGTGAAAAAAGAAGGCACGGGCCAGTATCCGCTGATTGACCCGGAGATTGTCCCGCAACTGGACGCGGTCCTGTTGTCCCACGCCCATGAGGATCATTCGGTCGCCATCCCTTTGTTGTATAAGATGGGCTATCAGGGTGAAGTGTGGACGACAAGAGAGACGAGGGCGCAGCTACGTACGTATTTTGCCAACTGGCGAAGGTTTGCAGAACGTGTAGGAGAGAAGCTCCCTTACGATGAAGCAGATGAGCAGGCTATTCGTTATCGGTATCTGGAAGATGAGGTTGTATCCCAAAACTGGTTCGAACCCATTCCCGAAGTAAAAGTGATGTGGGGCCGGAGTGGACATCTGGCTGGATCGGTATGGTTTGGGGTTGAAATGGAAGGCAAGCGGATTTTCTATTCCGGGGACTACACGTCCGAGTCGATGCTTTTACAGGAGGATTGTCCAGCGGAGGCGTTCTCACAGGAAAACATGATTCGTGAAGATACGTTGTTCGATGCTCCGAGCGTTGAACAGTGGGTCGCGGAGGAACTCATCGTTATCAACAGTGGGCAAAAGGCTGGAGAATTCATAACGTCCCAAGATCAGACATCTGTTGCATCAGAGACATCGTCAAGAACACTCGTATCCACGGAGATACCCATGAAGCAGGGGAATTTCACATCCAACGTAGCAGATGGAGCAGTCAGAGCAGGCGGAGCAAACGTAGCAGACGTAGTAGACGCTGCGCCAATATCTTCCGTCGTGGTAGATCTGGCGATCATTGATGCGGCCTACGGTACGGACCAAGATGCACAGGCTGACAAACTGGAACAGCTGGAACAAGCCATTCGCCAGACGATTGCTCAAGGTGGAAAGGTGCTCTTACCCATGCCTGTCGTAGGGCGTGGACAGGAGATCATACTGTGGGCACAGCAACAATTCCCGGCTATTCCAATCGTAGTGGAACAAGGGCTGGTGGACGGTATGAAGCAGCTTATGCATGTTCCGTATTGGTTGAGGGAGAAGGGAGAGCATGTCATCGGAAGTTCGTTGAAAGACAAAATTGATGGCTTTCTGACCGGACGAGGATGGGATCTACCTACAACCACCCAAGAGCGGGATCAACTGTTGGAACATCATGCTGCTTCGCTATGGTTCATTCCGGACGGCATGATGCAGTCCTCGCTTGCCCGTTGGTACTATAGTCAATTATCGGACAGGGAGGAGAATCTGATTCTGCTCACTGGGCATGTTGCTCATGGTACATTTGCTGATAAGTTGCTACGGGTTCCTGACAAGTATGGCGTGTGTGATGTGCGGAAAATACGTTATAAAGTACATCAGGGCTGGAAGGATGTTGAACGGATGCTGCATCAGGTTCCAGCAAGGCATACGGTCCTTGTGCATGCTGACCGGGCAGAGACGGACCGATTAAAAGAAGGATTGCTCAGAAATAGCCCGTCACCGAGAACAGTGATACATTCACTGTCTGCTGGTGACGAGCTATATGTGTGAATTGTGTATGAATCGAATTGATGCGTCAGATTGGAACGTCCCTGGGGACGTTCTTTTTCCATTGTTGTCTGATCATTTAGGGTTCGCGATGAATGGGGTGCTCCAGTTCGGCATGACCCATCAAACTATCAACGGCTTCACCATCCACCAGTATATCCAGACTCTTCACTTCATCAAATTGAAACATCGTTGTTGTTAAAGCTTCCAATGCGAGCAATTCTCCACTGGTACCGAGGTTCGCTTCAGCGGGGATATGAACATCCAAAGTCACCGTACCCTCAGCATATTGGACAGAGAGCAATTCCACCTGCTCCCAGAGGGAAACAAGCTCTGAATCGGTGTTCGTTTGCAACGCTACAAATGTTTTTTCATATTTTTCGGAGTCATCCTTGTACTCAATTTCCTGCTCTGTTTTCTCTAGCTCAAGTACCTGAGAGTCTGCCAAATATACATCGACGACTTGTGTATTCATTGTGCCCAGATCCACCTCCGGTTCGGATGGGTTTGGTGACTGCGCCTGTCCTCCCTGAACAGCAGGTTCATTCGAACCGGATTCGTTCACTGGCTTCTGGGCACATCCAACTCCGATAAGGATCAAGCATGATAATATAAGTGCACAACCTAGCTTCTTATTCAAAGAATCACTTCCTTTGTCTGATTTATTTGATAATTTACAGGCCCAAATACTCCTTGATTCCATCGGCTATCGCTTGAGCGGCTTTCGTCTGAACAACTTCGGACGACATCAGTTCTTCATCGAGTACATTACTCAAGAATCCCACTTCCAAAAGCACTGCAGGCATGGTCGTGTCTCGGATTACTTCCAAGTTGCCATTTTTCACACCACGATCTCTGAGACCCATGGCTTCCACCAAACGTTGATGAATGATAGTGGCTAATTCTTTGCTATTACTGCGTTGATAGTAGTATGTCTCCGTACCTGTGGCTTGGGGGGCGGACTTCACACTATTGCCGTGGATAGATACGAATACATCCGCATTTAATTGATTGGCGAGTTGAACACGCTCAGGGCGAGTTGGATAAGTATCACCTTCACGAGTCATCACCAATTCGATATTGGGTTCATTGAGCAACAGGGCTTGTACTTTGTGAGCTAATGCCAGATTGTATTCCTTTTCGGGTTTGTTCGTGATGCTAATCGTCCCTGGATCACTGCCACCGTGTCCTGGATCGATGACCACAACCTTGCGTCCTGAATCGCCTACTGGAGTGACTGGAGCAGGTGTAACATTGTCACCCGCAACATTCAGATCAATAATCAGTTTGTCGGCAATCACATTGTGGTTGTACTGGACATCCTTCACATTATTCAATTCCACGACAATGCGAACTTGCGCCGGATCTCGTTTGAACAGCGAATATCTCACTTCTGTCACATTGGGATAACCACTCACATCCAGCTTGCCATTGAACCCTTGATCCAGCGGTTGGGAGATATCACCAAAGGTGGCACCAGGCAAGTCCACAACCAGACGATCAGGGTACTTGAGGGTCGTTACTATCGGCTGAACGGCCCCATCGGTGGATAAAACGAGCTGATTATTGGCAAATTGGATATCGGTAACCTGAGCGGTAGAGCTTGAATCCCCTTTTTCAGGACTATTTCCTGGTTCAATAGCAGGTTCCTTACTGGTGTTTGTTAAGTATACGATCTTGTCTTGATTGTTCCATCTTACCTTAAGCCCCATTTGTTCACTGACAAATCGAATGGGCACCACCAGCGTTTTGTTCAAAATTTGCGGTGCTGTGTTCAAAGTGACTTGTTTGTCAGCAACCATGGCTTGCTTTTGATCCACGGTTAGGGAAATCGTCTGTTGATCTTGCTGAATTTTTACAGTGCGTGCTTGTTGGTTCCAATCGACTTTGAATTTCAAATTTTCGGCAACGACGCGAATCGGGATCATCACGTTTTTATTGATAATCGTCACCTGTACATCACTTGGGAGGACTAATTCCTCTCCATCCATAAAGATTTTCGACGTGCTTGCAGCGGCATTTCCCTGATTAGGGAGCAAAACGAGTAAGAACAGACTCAAAAACAGTAATAAAATGGTTTTCTTCATTATGCACCTCGACTAGTATTAGATCTATATCTAACTTTCCAAAATATACCTACATATTATAAACGGTAAAAATGTAAAAATGTTTCTCTTCTGATATCTAATTATCAATTGATGGAAGAAAACATGATGTGTGATCGCAAATGGGGTGAATCTCTCTCTTTTTATTTTTAATGATGTAATTAAATTTCATATAATGTTTGACTTGTGAAATTTAATATCATATACTGGGTGAAATTATGGCAGGATGACGTGTTCTTCGGGTCTTGCAGGAGGTTGGAAGTGGATGGATACAGGCAGCTATCCGATGTGGGAGAAGTATCGTTTGAAGCAGGAGCATCTGGTCATCGGACTAATGTCAGGAACGTCACTTGATGGAACTGACGCGGCATTGGTGCGTATTCAAACCGATATGAGCGGGGCATTACAGCAGATCGAGCTGGTTGATTTTGTCTGTGTGCCTTATTCGAATGGATTGAGAGACGTACTGATCCGGTTATGTTCACCGGGGACGGCGCGTGTCGACGAGCTGACAGCCGCGCATTTTGGTGTATCGGAGTGGTATGCGCATAGCGTTACGGAACTGATACAGTCTGCCGGTATCTCAACGCAGCAGGTGGATATGATTAGCATGCATGGACAGACGGTATGGCATGCTCCTGTAGCATCTGCATTTCCAGGGCCAACGGGAGCAAGTATTGATGTGGTATCGACATTGCAGATCGGTGAATGTGCTGTCGTTCGAGAACGGACTGGACTGCCAGTGATTGGAAACTTGCGAGCAAGGGATATGGCGGCTGGTGGGGAAGGTGCCCCGCTTACGCCTTATGCGGATGCTCTGATGTTCCGAAGCCCGACGGAAGGGCGGCTGGTGCAGAATATCGGTGGCATTGGCAATGTGACGGTGCTTCCCTCCGAGTCATCTACCGAAGGTATTTCGGCATTTGATACGGGACCGGGTAATATGGTGATGGACGCCATTGTGCGTCAGGCAACGGATGGGCGGCAGCATTATGATCCGAATGGAAGTATTGCCGCACAGGGGAAGGTCGATCAGGGTCTGGTAGAACTGTGTTTGGAGGATGAGTATTTCAAAAGACTTCCACCGAAAAGTACCGGGCGAGAAGTATATGGAGCCGCGTATGCAGTGAGACTGATGGAGATGGCCGCAAAGCGTTCCTTATCTCTTGAAGATACGCTGGCTACTGCCACCTGTCTGACCGCGGAAACCATCGTGTGTGCAGTGAAGGATTTTATCCTGCCCAAGGTGCAAATATCGGCCATGCTCGCGTGCGGTGGTGGCACTTCCAATGCCACGCTGATGGAGATGATCCGTCAGAGACTACCTGAGGATATCCGTTTAGAACGAACAGCAGATTATGGCATACCCGATGATGCTCGGGAAGCCATTGGATTTGCTCTACTTGGCCATGAGGCACTTATGGGAAGAACCAATACACTCCCGGCAGTAACCGGCGCGAAACACGCCGTAATCTCAGGCAATCTCACACTTTAGTGAGGTATGACTTTAATTGGAGTTCAGTTATGGAAGGGCGAGGAATTCGATTAGACGCGAGTGGAATTATAAGATAAAATGCTTGTACATGAATGCAGTACGGAAAGGAGGAGCGAATGGAAGGCATGAAAGGTGGACTTGTACGTTTACGCGCATTAATGGATGACTTGACCCCGTCCGAACGGAAGATCGGAGCTTATATTCTCGATCACCCGCAAGAAACTGTTCAATCCTCGGTGGCCCAGTTGTCTGAACGGAGTGGAGGCAGCCCAGCTGCCATTATCCGTCTTTGCAAATCACTAGGTGTAACGGGTTTTCAGGAGCTGAAGCTGAAGATTGCCGGAGATTTACAGACGAGTGAGCCATATCAATATACGGAGATTCGTCCCCAGGACTCCATGGAGAGCATTATTCAGCATGTGTCCGCAAACAATATTCAGTCGGTGAAGGATACGGTTCATATTCTGGACCCGCGTCTGGTGGAAAAAGCCGTGGACGTGCTTCATCAGGCAAACCGGATCTTTTTCTATGGAGTAGGGGCCTCCAACCTGATTGCGCTGGATGCACATTACAAGTTCATGCGAATCAATCGCACAAGCTTTTCGTTCGCCGATCCGCATATGCAGATTTCGTCCGCAACGACGCTTCGTGAAGATGATGCGGTGGTATGTATCTCGTATTCAGGGGAGACGTCGAACGTAATCTCCTGTCTCAAGCATGCTCATGATGGTGGTGCAGCGACAATCAGCATTACCAAGTGGGGCAGCAATACACTCAGTAGTATGGCAGATGTGCCCCTGATGATTACTTCCACCGAAAGTGATATTCGGAGCGGAGCAACTTCGTCACGGATTGCACAGCTGAACGTGATCGATATTTTGTATCTGGCGATTGCCAGTCGGGATTACAACCAGTCGGTGGAGTATTTGGAGAAGAGCCGACAGGCTATTCTGGAGCACAAGTGAAGTAGAACCATATGAATCCCTTTCTGTTTATGCAGGAGGGGATTTTTTGACGGATTATATCCGCTTTTACAAAAAAAATAAAAAAAGAGCCCAGACTAATGCTAATGTCGGGCTCCTCTCTTTCAACCTCTAATAATACCCCTTGTACGGCTCAGGAAGGCCCCGCAATGGCGCTGCGGACAAATCCGTCAGCCAGATCAAGCCTGTGCTGGGCTTCCGTTGCGTCCACACCTGCCATCAGCATGACGATTGCCGTTTTTACATGACCGTCTGCACCGGTAAAAGCCTCTTCAATATCCGCTTCATTTGCTCCGGTTGCCAGATGGATCATGCGTTTGGCCCGATGGACAAGCTTCTCGTTCGAAGGGTTCAGATCAACCATGAAATTACGGTAAACCTTGCCCAGACGAATCATGGCGGTAGTGGTGAGCATATTCAGAATCATTTTCTGGGCGCTACCTGCCTTCATACGTGTTGAACCCATGACAACCTCTGGGCCGACAACAGCCTCAATGCTCACATCAGCCAACAGGGTCATCGGCGTGCCTGCATTATTGCTCAGGCTGATCACCGTAGCCCCGATCTCCTTGGCGTGCCTCATCGCACCCAGCACATACGGCGTTCGTCCACTGGCTGCAATGCCAACCACAACATCGTTTTTGTCTAAGCCATGTTCATCAAGGTCCGCAGCTCCCAACTCCTCATTATCTTCAGCACCTTCAACCGGGTCCTTCACTGCCCGGAATCCCCCTGCAATAATACCCTGCACCATGGATGGCGGGGTTCCGTAGGTAGGCGGGCATTCCGAAGCGTCAAGAATTCCTAATCGTCCACTGGTACCTGCGCCTACATAAAAAAGCCTCCCGCCAGACTGAAACGCCTCCAAGATCCGATCCGCAGCTTGAGCAATGACCGGAATGAGGGGCTGAATGAGCTCCGCAATCCGTTGATCTTCCTTATTAATTAGCTCCATAATTTCTGCCGAAGGCAATTCATCTATATGATCCGTTAGTGGATTGGGTTGTTCTGTCAGTAGTGAATTCAGCATGTGATTCATCCGTATGGCCTCCTTCTCTCTTTTAAAATGATTCATTCAGGGAACGGCGTTTTCTTGCCAGTTGTGCTGCACCAACCGCTGGAGCGGGGGCAGCTTCACGATATACAAAGTCCAAATCTTCATAATATTCAGATAACTTGTGAATAAATGTATTTCGGAAAAGTGCAGCGTATCGAAACAGTGATCCGGACAGGACCACCGGAGTGGATGCAAATTCGGGATGACGGGCAATCAGCGCCTTGGCGGTATCCGCCAATTGTGAGGCTTCGTCAATGATCAGTGCCTGGGCGGCCTCATCTCCGAGTTCAGCAGCTTCTATAGCTAGGCGGGCGATGGATGCGGTCTCGGTTTTGCCCCAATCCGTCTGATATACCCGCGTCTTTAGCTCCGATATATCCCGAAGGTTCAGATTCTTTAGAAGAAGCGGGGTTAAACGGGTGGGAGGAAGAACGCCGTCATAACTCTGCATAACCACTTGGAGTGCACGCTGCCCAATACGATAGCCACTCCCCTCATCTCCGAGCAGATGACCCCAGCCTCCTGCACGGTATCGCTCGCCTTCCAGCGTAAATCCGTACACGATGGAACCTGTTCCAGAGATACACAATACACCGTGAGTATGTCCGAGAGAGGCCATCAGAGCAATCTCACCTTCGGATACAACCCAGACGGGACAAGCTTCTGATGCCTGTTGATTGCGGCTCTTCATATAGTTATTTACTGCTTCGGCTATAAGTTGCCGTTCTTGGATCGTATCTACACCTGACATACCAAGGCATATACCCTCACAATTTGTCGATAAATCACTTATTAGATTAAATAGCTGTTCCAGCACTCGTTGCAGTTCGGAAATGGCCTGTTCAGTTGATACGGTGTGAGGATTCGTGGGACCGCCGCTGAGTCGGGCGAGTATTTCACCAGATTCAGAAATGATTGCTGCATCAGTATTGGTACCGCCTCCATCTACGCCTACATATACTCGCAAAGTGGCTCACCTCGCTTGCTTGGGTTTTCTTTTTACATAGTATAGTGGCATGAAAAGAAAAAGTAAAATTAAATTTTATAATAAAAAATAATGTTGAATTTTTATTTTACAACTCATATAATGAATTCAATCTACAATTTTGGAAGGAATTAATACTGTTAATGTCAATTAAGTTGACGTTAATATTGCATTTAAGAGATTTAGCCTGCGACTGGCAGGTCCAATCTCCAGGGGAGGTGCTTTTCCTTACTGCCGCGTGTATAGGTGGATGGAGTTTGAAGGCCGAACGATCACAAAAGGGGTAGCATGGTTAGGCAATGAAAGAATCGGATGATGACATGCAAAGGAGATGAAGGGATGAAAAAGAAGGGTCTGGTATGGACGATGTTGTTGATGATGGTCTTGGTTACTGCCTGTGGGAATAGCGGGGGTGCTGCTTCAGATGATCCGAATGCGGAAGATACAGTGACGGTATGGACCTATCCTGTACATGGCACATATGAAGATGAACTGAAGGATCTAATCGTTGATTTCAATAAAGAACACCCCAACATTACCGTGAAGACGGAAATGCTCTCCTGGGCGGAAGGGCCCAAAAAATTCGATGTCGCTTTGAACGCGGGCAACCCGCCGGATCTTTACTTTCACAGCGTAGATGGCACATATGTGAATACGGGATTGGCACTTGAATTGGACAGTTACCTGACACCTGAGGTTAAGGACGACTACCTGCCAGGTACGCTGGATTTAGGCCAGATTCAGGGGAAACAGTATGGTCTGCCCTTGTATCAATTCCAATGGGCTTGGGGTGGGAACAAACGCATTCTGGAGGAAGCGGGCATTGATTGGAAGTCCATTCAGCAAAATGGCTGGACTTGGTCTGAATTCAACGATGCTGCTGCCAAGCTGACCAAAACGCTGGATGGCGGGGCCAAGCAATATGCACTGGTTACCGACGGAACCTCGCTTGACTTCATTGAAATGCTGTCCCGGAACAACGGGATGATTGATGTTATTGATAAAGACGGCACGTTCCAATGGAATGATGGTCGGATTCTGGATACCCTCTCTTTTATCAAAAACCTGATGGATCAAGGGTATATGCCTAAGGAAACGGCGGCTCTCGCGCCAGCAAAACGGACGGATATGTTCTACGCGGGGGAAACGGCGATTATCTCCAAAGCGATTCCTTATTATGATGTGATGATTCAGAACCGCAACAAGGACATCGATGATGGCAAGGTGCAGGGAGAGAAGATTGATTTTGTCCTGTTGCCTGTACCGCATAATGATGATCAACCTGCAGCAACAACGATGGGCGGCGAAGGGTATGTAGCCTTCAAACAGAAGAAGGACAAGGGCGAACAGCATGCCAAAAATACGTTCCTGGTGATGGAGGCGCTTAGTGGTGCCAAAGCAGGGAACTCGGCCAATGAACTGGCGCTTCCATTCGTAAGACAGTCCCAAGTGGATCTGTTTAAAGGGAAAGAACTTGGGCAAGCGGATAATCTGGCTGCTGCAAAGGTCATGGCAGAGAATATCGCGATGCCGGTTGTACTGGAACTGGATATCGACAAAGCATCCCAGCAAAAACAATTCAAGGAACAGGTTGTGAAGCCAAACATCCAGGCGCTGTTCTCGGGTGAGAAAACACCGGAGCAGATCGCAGAAGACTTCAAGAGCAAAGGCCAGCAGATGTTTGGACAATAACTCGGACAATCAAACATAACGTAAAACCACACTGATTAGGAGAGGAGGATTCGCCATGCAGACCGCCCTTGCGCCAAAACCGTCAGTGCCCCGGACTTCCCGGGTTGCCCGGTTTTGGCGAGACTACGGGTGGGCGTATTTGTTTATTTTGGCGCCTGTCCTGCTGTTTCTCATTTTCACACTGTATCCTGTTCTGACGGCTCTTGTGATGAGCTTCCAGAAATACAATATTATGAACTCGACGTGGGTTGGATTGGATAACTACGAGCGACTGGTGAAGGATGAGACGTTCTGGAAGTCGATTAAAAATACAGTCATCTTCACCGTAGGCACAGTCCCGGTCAATATTCTCATTACATTTGTACTGTCCTATTTCATCTATCAGATGAAAAGCAAATGGCAGACATTTTTCAAAGCTACCATGTATCTGCCTGCGGTAGCCTCCGGGGTGACCATCTCCATTGTATGGCTGGCGATCTTTGACCCGACGGATTCAGGACTGCTTAACCGTTTCCTCGGTCTGTTCGGCTTGGATCCGGTGATCTGGCTGGGCCAGTCGGGATCGGCACTCTTTTCCCTCATTCTGATGAACTGGCTTGGATCGCACGGAGCGGGCATTATTCTGTATCTGGCAGCCATGGGTGGTATTCCGAAATCGCTGTACGAAGCGGCGGATATTGATCATGCCAGCGGCTGGACCCAGTTCAGCAAGATTACATGGCCGCTGCTCAAACCAACGACGCTGTATCTGCTCGTCACGGGTGTCATTACATCCTTCCAGGTGTTTATCTCGGTTTATCTGATGACACAGGGTGGACCAAACTTTGCGACAACAACAATCGCTTATCTGATCTATGAAACGGCATTTAAATTCTATGAGTTCGGATTGGCTTCGGCTCAGTCGTTTGTACTGGCGATTATCATCATTGTCATCTCCGTCATACAGTTCAAATATTTCTCCAGCGATATTGAGTATTAGAGGTAGTTCAAAACACGGACTATTAGAGCACGTTGCATTAAGCATCCGGGGGTGAATGAAATCCATGAAATCAACACAGAAAAAGATACTGCTCGTTGTTGCATCCATTCTGCTGGTGGTCTGGGCGCTGGTGACGGTCATTCCGATGTATTGGATGCTCGTTGGTTCGGTGCAGGATAGTGCGATGTCGGCTTCGTTTAAACCACAGATGATTCCGGAGCAATTGTCGTTATCACCATATGAGCGCTTTTTTGCCAAAACCGATGCCTGGCGCTGGCTGTACAATTCGCTGCTCATCTCGATCATTCTGACCGTAACAAATGTATTCTTCGCCTCCCTGGCGGGATATGCGTTTGCCAAACTAAAGTTTCCGGGTAGTCAGGCGGTATTCTGGACTTTGCTTGGGACCATGATGATTCCGGCACAGGTGACGCTGATTCCTTTGTACATTCTGATGGTCAACGTGTTTGACCTGGGAGATACGTATACGGCCATTATTCTGCCTGCTGCCGTCAGCGTAGCGAATATATTCCTGATGAAACAGTTCATGTCTACGCTGCCCACATCGCTGATCCATGCGGCTCGTATTGATGCATGCAGTGAGTTCGGCATCTTCTGGAAAGTCATTCTGCCGATGGCAAAGCCGGGAATCGCGGTGCTGGCGATATTCACGTTTGTCGCTTCGTGGAACGAATTCTTCTGGCCGTTCCTCATTACCAATTCCAACGAGATGCGTACCATTCAGGTGGGGTTGGCCTCGTTTGTATTTGCCGAATCAACCGACTTCGGCGCAATGATGGCGGGGGCAACAATAGGTGCGCTGCCAATGATCATTCTGTTTTTCTCACTGCAGCGTTATTTCCTGCAGGGCATCACGATCGGTGCAGTTAAAGGTTAATTCCAATATATGTTCAACTAAACATTTACACTATAACGGAGAGGACAGAAATAACCTGAAGAAGCGAAAGCGTTCGCCTTTATCACCGGATTTCCCCTTTTTATAAAGGAATCAAAGAAATCTGGGGATAACAGCGATCGGAAGGTTGTTCTGTCATCGGAGTGCCAGTGTAAGGATTCGTTAGTTGAACTTATATAGTTCAGGACAAGCGACAACGTAAAGGGGGATCTACCTATGGCACGCGTGGAGTTTCGCCAAGTGCGCAAAGAATTCAAAGACGATCATAAAGGAACGTTCACGGCTGTGGCCGGCTCGGACTTTGTTATAGAAGATAAGGAATTCGTAGTGTTTGTGGGTCCTTCGGGCTGTGGCAAGACAACGTCACTGCGGATGATTGCCGGACTTGAAAAGCAAACAAGCGGTGATATTGTGATCGGTGACCGGCTTGTTAACGATCTGCATCCGAAGGATCGGGATATCGCAATGGTGTTTCAGGATTATGCGCTTTATCCGCATATGACCATCCGTGAGAATCTTTCCTTTGGCCTGAAAAACCTGAAAAAGCCAAAGTCCTATATTGATGAACAGGTGCAGAATGCGGCCTCCATTCTGGGACTGGAAGCGATGCTGGAGCGCAAACCACGCGAGCTGTCTGGTGGTCAGCGCCAGCGTGTTGCGGTGGGACGGGCGATCGTCCGTGATCCGCAGGTGTTTTTATTCGACGAACCACTGTCCAATCTGGATGCCAAGTTGCGGGTGCAGATGCGGGTGGAGTTGGGAGAGCTGCATAAACGTCTCGGTGCCACGATTGTGTACGTGACACATGATCAGGTAGAAGCCATGACACTTGGGGAACGCATCGTGGTCATGAATCATGGAGATATTCAGCAGGTGGCTTCACCAAAAGAACTGTATGCGAGTCCGCAGAATATGTTTGTTGCCGGATTTATCGGTTCCCCAGCGATGAACTTCATTGATGCCCGGATTGAAGGCACGCAGGTTGTCGTGGACGGTGCATCATTCACCTTGCCATCAGATGTACTCGCTCGTCTTCAGAGTCATCAAGGCAAGCCGGTGATTATGGGTCTGCGTCCAGAGCATATTTTTGGTGATGATGTCGCTCCGAATATCCCGACAGACCACATGCTGCAGGCGCGAGTTCAGGTTGTAGAACATCTGGGATCCGAGAATTTGGTGTACTTCCATTCCGGTGCTCGTACTGTTACGGCCAAGGTTCATCCTGAAACACATGCTTATGTAGGTATGGACAAAAATTTTGTGCTGGACCTGCGTAAGGCACACTTTTTCGATCCAGAGACGGAGCTTGCGATCGGACGGGAGTAGGAGACGATGCCTGGTGAAGAAGGAACGGTGAGAAAGGGGAGAATAAAAATGCGTAAGCTGAGTGAAGTATTGATCAAGTCAGGCGCGGAAATCTATCGGGATATTATTCCGGTGGCCTTGTACAGTGTCGTTAGCTCCATCGTATTGGTTCCTATTCTGATGTTTGCTCAGTTGCCGATCGCGGTGCTGCTTCTGGCCTTGATATATATGCCCATCCTGTTCGGGGTTTGTTATGCCGTGCATCACAGATTGGAACGTAAGGAACGGCGCAATGGACTTAAGGATATCTGGGTCGGAACGTTGAAGGGAATAATCCCGGGAGGATCGGTGGGTGTGCTTTTCGCGGTGCTTGGTTTCATTCTATGGTCAACTTGGTGGTATTACGGTGGACAGGGTGGAATTACAGGTACAGCAGTGAGCGTGTTCCAGACATTCTTTGTTCTCATGGCGCTGATGTCACAGTTCTACACCTGGCAGCTTGTTTTACAAAAAAACATGGGCATCGTTCAGGCGATGGGGGAAAGTGTGAAGCTATTCTTCCGTCACCCAGGGTACACGATGGGCGCTTGTTTTCAGGCCATGTGCCTGACGGCTCTGCTGATGCTGACTGTCGTTGGTTTCGGAGCGCTGTTTGGAGGTATGTTTGCCATCTATCAGCATAAGGTTGCTCTTAATGTGCTGGAGCCTGAAGAAGAGCCTGTTGTAACAGGTGGTAATGATCACCAGCATACAGGCTGGATAAGCCAGGGGAATGTGTGATGGGTCAGTTGAAGGGGACCGAGCAGATCCCGGCTGTAAAAACGGGAGTTGATCTTCTGTCCGGAGGGCTATCGCATCCGTGGTTAATAGGTGCTCGAATCGGTCTAATTACAAACCCGACTGGTATTACAGCGGATTTTGTATCGACAATAGATGTGTGCGCCGGACTGGCTAATACCGAGCTTACAGCGCTCTATGCCTGTGAGCACGGACTGGATGGAGAGCTTCAGGCGGGTGTCAGATTCGGAGACATGCTTCATCCACGTCTGGACATTCCGGTGTTCAGCCTGTATGGAGATTACAAGAGACCTACGCCTGCAATGCTGGCTGGAGTGGATACGGTGCTATTCGACATTCAGGATGTGGGTATCCGTTATTACACGTATGCCTCAACCTTGTTTCATATGATGGATGCCTGTGCTGGAGCAGGCAAACGGATGCTGATTCTGGATCGTCCCAATCCGCTGGGTGGAAACGTTGTGGAAGGCGGTGTGCTGAACGCGGGGTATGAATCACTCGTTGGCGCTTGGCGTGTACCTGTACGTACCGGATTGACGGTAGGTGAACTCGCCCTGATGGTCAACAGCGAGATGGATGTACCTTGCGAATTGGACGTGGTTGCCATGGAAGGATGGCAGCGCTCCATGGAGTTTGCGGATTGTGGTCTTCCCTGGATGTTACCCTCTCCCAATATGCCCACGCTGGACAGTGTGCGGGTATATGCGGGGACGTGCCTGTTCGAGGGTACTAATGTATCGGAGGGCAGGGGCACGACCCGCCCATTCGAGTGGATTGGAGCCCCCTGGGTTGAGGGTGAGCGTTTGGCGGAACGATTTCGGGAATACAAGCTGGAAGGTGTACATGTGCATCCGGTGTACATGTCGCCAACATTCTCCAAACATGCAGGTGAGCTGTGTGGTGGTGTAAGGATTTTTGTAACGGACAGCAGGAAATTCCGGGCGGTAGAGACAGGGTTGGTGCTTTTGCATGAACTGGTGTCACTCTATCCGGAGCAATTCTGCTGGCTGGAGCCACCAGAGCCGGGTTCAAGGTACTTTATCGACCTGCTGGCAGGGGGTAAGGAAGTCAGGGGAACGATCCATGACCGGGCGGGCTTCGTTCGTTTAATCGAAGCGTGGAATGTACAGGCAGCGGAATGGACGGAGCGGCGAAAGCCGTTTTTGTTATATCAATGAATGGATGTTTGTTATCGGAGGGAGGTATGGAATGAGTGGAAAAAAAGAGTTATACCCGTCGAAGCTGAAACAGATGTCCTTGCGTGAGAAAATCGGGCAAATGCTGCTATGTGGCTTTCATGGCACCGAAGCTGCTGGCGATGTGGAACCCTTTCTCCGAAAGTATCCCATCGGTGGCGTAATCTATTTTGCACGCAACGTTGAGTCGCCAGAGCAGGTAGAGCGGTTATCGTCAGGGCTACAACAGATTGCCAAAAGCAGCGGTAATGTGCCGCTCTGGATATCCATTGATCAGGAGGGCGGCATGGTTGCACGAATTACCGAAGGAATCGCCTTGATGCCTGGACCAATGGCCATTGCCGCTGCCGGTTCCATTGACGATGCGTATCAGGCGGCATATATCAGTGGGGTGGAGCAAAAGTCCATGGGCATTAACATGAACTTTGCTCCGGTATTGGATGTAAACAATAACGCGGCCAATCCGGTCATCGGTGTACGATCATTCGGCGAATCTCCACAATCCGTTGCACAATATGGGACCAGAACCATTGCGGGAATACAGGACGCTGGGATTGCAGCGACAGCCAAGCATTTCCCGGGGCATGGGGATACGGATACCGATTCCCATCTGGACCTCCCGATCATCACTCATGATCGTGAACGGGTAGAGCGCCTGGAGTTGATTCCATTCCGAGCCGCTATCGCCGAAGGTGTCGATGCCATGATGTCGGCACATATTTATTTCCCTGCACTGGAGCCAGAGCGTCTGCCCGTAACGCTATCGAAAACCGTATTAAGCGGTCTGCTTCGCCAGGAACTGGGTTATGAGGGCATGATCGTGACAGATTGCATGGAGATGGATGCCATTGCCGTGAACTATGGCACTGTCGATGCAGCCGTAATGGCGGTAGAGGCCGGGGCAGATCTGGTGTTAATTAGCCATACGGCTAAGCTTCAGGCAGAGGCATTTGAAGCATTGTTAGCAGCTGTGAGGAGTGGGCGGATTAGCGAGAGACGTATTGATGAGTCGGTGAATCGCTTGCTGATGTACAAGGCGAAGCGTGGTTTGTTGGAGAGTGGAATGGGCGGTGCAGATGATGATGAAGTGTATGGTGTAGTATCGAATGCATCATTGCCAAAGGCATCAAACGCTCCTGCTCTATCCAGTGGGTCGGAGCGCAACAGTTCATTACACCAAGAGGTTGCCCGCCGTATTAGCGAGAACAGTATCACACTGGTGCGCGATCAGCTGAATATGCTGCCTCTGAAACCGGAACGTACGCTGGTCATAACGGTTGCCACGTCCGTGACGTCAATTGCCGACGAACAGCTGACTCAGACGTTCACCTTGGGCTCAGCCTTATCCATGTATGGTCTGGATGTTGTCGATCTGACGGTCACGCCCGAGGAAGTCGCCATTCGTTCCGCACGTCTGCTTCAGGCAGCGGAAGCAGATGACATTCGGCAGATTGTGGTGGGAACCTACAATGCGGGAAGTCCCTCCGGCGATCCACAGTGCAGGCTGATTGGTTGGATACAGCAATTGGGCAAACCGCTGGCTGTTGTGGCATTGCGAAGCCCCTATGATCTGCTGGCGCTTCCGGATGCCCAGGTCTATGTAGCGGCTTACGAGAGCCGGCCACTTGCCATGGATAGCGTCGCTCAGGCGCTGATGGGGCGCATTCCTTTTGCGGGGAAACTTCCTGTAACATTAAAGCAGACAGATGATGAAAGAGCGGATGTCTCCTAGGCAGTAATAAGAATATGAGTAAATATGCCTTTTGCAGGATGAAGAAGAGATGGATTGTGGGTTGAGCGAAACGGAAGTGTGAGTCGTTAAAATGAAAACATATACAACACAAAGAGACGATCCTTTAAAGGACCGTCTCTTTGCTCATTATAAGCTATTAATTATAGATTATTGCAATTGCAGTGCTTTGGCTGTATGTGCCTCAACTTCATCCAAAAGTGAAGTCATGTCCATACCTGCGTGGTTGCCAAGCAGGATAATGGTGATATCATCGGACAGATTACGTGAAAAGGCTGTGGCAAACCCGCCACCACTACCGTTGTGGAAGACGGTACGGTTTGCGCCATTCTCTTTGAGAATCCAGGCGTAGCCATAGTTTTTATCAGAATAAGGCTCATACATCTGTTCAATCGTATCCTGGCTTAGAATCTTGTCTGTATAGAGCGCACGATCCCATTTCAGCATATCGTCCACCGTGGAATAGATGGTTCCTGATCCGGATTGAGACACATAGTAAGGCGCAGTTACCCATGCGTTATCTTCTTGAACAAAACCACTAATCGTGTGCACTTTACGGGAGGCCTCTCCCGAATTCTTCATACCAAGTGGTTTCAGTATCGTCTGCTGCACGTAGTCAGCATAACTCATGCCAGATACCTGTTCAACGACGTATGCAAGCAAAACATAACCGCTGTTGCTGTACAGATAGGCACTCCCCGGTTCAAACTTCAGCGTTTTGTGACGAATCTCTTCTACAGTCTCTTCCATAGAAGTTCCTTCACCCCGACCAAATGCGGATGGCAGACCTGAAGTCTGGGATAACAGCATATGCAGCGTGATCTGATCTCCCTTTGGTATACCAGAGATATACTTGGAGATTGGATCTTGCACATTAATCTTACCATCCTCCACGAGACTCAGAATGGACGCGGCCGTGAAGGATTTGCTCAGCGATGCGATTCGGGTCTTCTGATCCGGGCGATTCAGCGTCTGTTCATCGGCAAGTCCGTAGCCTTGCTTTAGAAGTACTTCACCATCGCGGGCGATCAGAGCCATACCTGGATAGTTGATCTCGCGCAGATACGTATCAACGCTGGCAACCTCGCTGTTCAGCAGGCTGACTTGATCAGTGACCATATTTACACTCATCTGGCCCGTGGCTGTACGTTGGACCTTGATGTCTGCTTTGATTGCATTAGCCATGGCCCGGACAGGTACCATCAACGTACCGTTAACGGTACGTGAATTCACACCTGTAGCCAGATCGACCTTGTTTACTTTAATGGAATTGCTGCCAGCCTGATGGATCAGCTTGTCTCTGCCAACGGTAATGGTAGCCGTCTTGGTGCGATTATCCCATTTCAACGTGCCTTTAACCGATGTGACCACATCCCGCAGTGGAACAAACGTTGAACCTTTGATGATAAGTGGTGCGTTCCTCCAGGATTGTTGCTCACCATTCACTTCAATGTGAACTGCTTGCGTGGCCTGCGCTGCGGATGCCGTGATACCGGTTTGTCCCAGAATCGGGCCTGCGCAGAGGATGAGCGCTAACAGAATGCGGAACATGGATGAATATACCGTGGAAATACGTTGTTTTTCATTTGACTTGCGTAAGATTTGAATCCTCTCCTTCCAATCGTTTCATGAATAGCCAGCTTATGAGCATTGTAAACGATCTCGCGTAGAGGGTCAAAACGATGAAGCGGATATAATCCATATCATCTGATCAGATCATTTAAATTAAATTTGTACTAATTTAGTATCTATACATAATATTTTTACAGCGATTGTCCGATAAAAGGATGGGTGAAGATTATGATGGGGGATAGTTAAAATGAAGAAAAGGATTCGAAATTGGTTTACTTTAACCGTAAAAAAACGCCTGATTGCTGCATTGCTCCTGTTCCTGATAGTACCGAGCATTACCGTGGGATGGTTGTCTTATCAAAAAGCTGCTGACCAGGTTAAAATGGAAATTATTCGTTCCGCACAGGCCAAAACAGAAATGCTTAGTCTGCAGATAAATCAAATGCTCGATATGGAGAAGGATAACGCAGCGCAGATGGCTGCGGGTATTACTTCAAACGATATTATTACTAAATCCCCTGCACTGCAAAGGCAGATGGATCGGATGTCTCAGAATCATAAGGAACTGGGTGTACTTACCGCAGGTTCCGAAGATGGTAGCTGGATGAAGTCCCCTGAATCCGAGGAACAGAATTATGATCCTCGAGAACGTTCATGGTATAAGATGGGCATGTCGCAGGATGAACCGGTAATCTCGGATACGTTCCAGTCGGCTTCGACGGGCGAATGGGTTGTGACCGCAGCGGTCAAGCTGGCTGACGGCAAAGGGGTATTCGGAGCCAATGTCAGTCTCAATCATCTGAAAGAATCCGTTGATCAGATTCGCATCGGTAAAGAGGGAAAACTGTACATGCTGGATAACGGGGGTAAATTCCTGTTCCACTACAATATTGATTCCGGCACACAGTCGGATGAAAGCTACATTAATGAGATGTATACGAAGGAAAGTGGAACGGTGAAGTATACATATGATGGTCGCGAAGTGGAAGCTGTGTATTTCACTAATCCGGTGACGGGTTGGAAAATTGTTGGTGAGATGGTTCCTTCGGAAGCAACGGAAGCCGTAATGCCAATTTTGATCCGTTCAATTACGATTGTGGCATCTGCATTGGTTATTGGGTTGATTCTGCTTATATTCATTATCCGCAGCATTCACCGTCCATTGCTGCAATTAACGCAGGCAGCATCCCAAGTTAGCGCAGGGGATCTAACAGTACGTGTAGGTTTGCAGCGTAAGGATGAGTTCGGACAGCTTGGAGAAAGCTTCGATATGATGACGACTTCACTACGTAGTGTGCTTGGAGAAGTACATGATACGTCCAGCCAGCTGGCGGCATCTTCTGAAGAACTGATGGCAAGTTCCGAGCAGACATCCAAAGCCACAGAACAGGTGGCCGAACTGATGCAGGATGCAGCTGCGGGAACAACTTTGCAGAACAATAGTCT
The DNA here is from genome assembly GCF_059759055.1 of Paenibacillus sp. GQ49. Lineage (NCBI taxonomy): Bacteria > Bacillati > Bacillota > Bacilli > Caryophanales > Paenibacillaceae > Paenibacillus > Paenibacillus sp. GQ49. The sequence goes on along the minus strand of NZ_JCAXEL010000012.1, from coordinate 176,966 downwards.
TGCTGCTACAGGTCAACTCGTGGGCGAAATGTCCATTGGAGTTAAAGAGATCTCATCAAGTGCTGAAGACACCGCTCGTATCGCTCTGGATGCTTCCACCAAGTCGGAAGCGGGTATGGTTACCGTGGAAGAAGCGGTTACCCATATTCAACAGGTGAATGATGAGAGCAAAGCCATGTCTGTGGTCATTGAGGATTTGCGCGCGAAAAATGAAGAGATTCTTGTGATTGTGGCCGAGATTACGGCCATTGCCAAGCAGACGAACATTCTTGCATTGAATGCATCCATTGAAGCTTCAAGAGCTGGCGAGCAAGGGCGTGGATTCGCGGTCGTAGCCAACGAAGTGAAGACACTGGCTCACAGTTCAGGCGCCTCAGCTGAGCGGATTAATGAGCTTATGCATGAGATGCAGGAGAAAACCAATGCGGTGCAATCCACTTTTGCCCGTACGGGAGAAGGTATGGTGAAGAGTTCGCAAATGGTTACGGAAGCGGGCGAAGCATTCAATAACATTCGTACTGCGGTACAGTTGGTGGCTGCACAAGCTGGAGAAGTATCCACGGCTTCCCGTCAAATTGATGGTGGCATGAGTCATGTCAACAAGGCAGTAAGTGATACAATGGTTCTGTCGGACAGAATTGCCTCTGGAACGGAAGATGGATCAGCGGCGGCTCAAGAGCAGTTGGCTACAATGGAAGAGGTTGCAGCTTCTTCGGCAGCATTGTCACGTATGGCTGAAGATCTGCAAAACATGATTGAACGGTTTAAGCTGTAACAGGGATAGCAATGAGACAATGATTGAGGATAAATGCTTATGGAAGGGTGCTGAAATACCCTTTCTGTGATGAGACTGCAGGGTTGCGACCCTGCGGTCTTTTTTCTGTTGAACAAGGGGCATCCGTTATGTCTTCAAACACAGTATCCTTTTCCATTATGTTGACATACTATAAACGAAATTATATTATATCTATAAATGAACAAACAAAAATATTATTTGTTTTATCAATATACAATTGGAATGACCATGACAATGATAAAAAGGAGCTTTTACATGAAATCATCGGAATCCTGGTTGCAAATAGCTTCATTGGAAGAGATCAAGCTTGGTTATATGGAGGAAGGCCCCGTCTATATATGTGTCTGCTGCGGATACAGGACGGAAGCGGGGATTATATACCCTGAAGAAGGGGTGCTCTATGAGGCAGCCCGTTATATGCGAGTGCATATTGAGAAGGTTCATGGATCGGTATTTGAATATTTGCTGGAGCTGGATAAAAGCGTAACCGGATTGTCTGATGTCCAGCGTGGATTGTTGTCACAATTCTATGAAGGCAAGAAGGATGCTGAAGTACAGAAGACCCTTGGCATCGGGAGTGCTTCCACGATCCGGAATCATCGGTTTGTATTAAAGGAGAAGGAACGGCAGGCCAAAATATTCCTGGCATTAATGGAACTTCTCAAAAGTAAGGATACACAGGCTCCAGCCGAATGGGTGTCGCCGGTGACAAGGCATGAACATACGATCCATCCGAACTCATTTGATATTACAGAACAGGATCGGGAGAAGGTGCTAAACAAGTATTTTCCAGAGGGTACCGGTGGTCGGCTGACGACGTTTCATATGCAGCAAAAGCATAAATATATTGTGCTCATCGAAATTGCCAAACGATTCGAGACAGAGCGCAAATATTCCGAGAAACAGGTCAATGAGCTGCTGAAGGAAGTTCATGAGGATTACGTAGAAATACGGAGGTATCTCGTCGACTATGGTTTGCTGGAACGTGAGCCAGACGGCAGTCAGTATTGGCTGGGAAGCCGCGCAGATCAACAGAGCACCGAAGTTGGAAAACAGGAGCGCAAAGCAAAGGGGGAGCAGGAGAAGATGAATCGTCGCAAAGAATTGCAGGAACAGGCCAAAGAAGTCAAAACGGAAGCGGGCGTCTACCAGATTCGGAATGAACGTAACGGCAAAGTTTATATCGACAGCACACTTAACCTGAAAACCATTAACGGACAACGGTTTATGTTACAGATGGGTAGCCATCTGAATCGAAGATTGCAGGCTGAATGGAATGAATACGGAGAGAATGCGTTTGTGATCGAGGTGCTGGAGACATTGAAACAAGACGATAACCCGTATTACGATCCCAAAGATGCACTCGCCAAATGTCTGAATCGCTGGTTTGAACAGTTAGAGCCCTACGGAGATCAAGGATATCACGGAGATAAAAAGCATTCTACTGAATAGGAGGGACATTTCCTTTCTAAATTTCATGGCCCTTCATAAGTCGAAAGCCCCTTTGCCAATATGATGGCAAAGGGGCTTTTGACTTATAGACTACTTGTTATATAAGTTGAACTAATCGTTTGCACGATAACAGCGATTGGAAGGTTGTTCTGTCATCGTAGTGTTAGTGTAAACAATCTTTAGTTCAACGACTACAGCTTGAATTGTTCCACCAGCTTCTGCAGCTTGTGAGCCAGATGGGCAAGGGAATCAGCAGAGGATGATATCTCCTGCATGGAAGCCACTTGCTCCTCCGTAGCAGCAGAGATGTTCTCCGTTCCATCGGCATTGGTTTCCGATATGGCATGGATCTGATCAATGGATTGCACCACTTCAGCTGTACTGGCAGACATCTGTTGTGAGGCAGCTGCAATGTTCTCAAGCTGATGATTAACAACCCCAACAGCCTCACTAATCTGGGCAAAAGCTTCATCTGCAAACTGAACGGCACGAATGCCGTTGCTTACATCCTGTTGCCCGATCTGTACATTGTGATTGGCCATTGAAATCTCCTGTTGAATCGCTCCAACCATCTCTACAATCTTCTGGCCGGACAGGCTCGATTGTTCCGCCAGCTTGCGGACTTCGCTGGCAACAACGGAGAAGCCGCGTCCATGCTCACCTGCACGTGCTGCTTCTATAGAAGCATTGAGAGCAAGCAAATTGGTCTGTGCAGCGATATCTGTAATGACAGATACCATCTCACCAATGGATGTGGAATGCTGTTCAAGTCGTCCGGCAGTATCTGCCATACCTTGCACAAAGCGACTGACGGAACTCATCTCGGATACGGCCGTCTGCATGGTCGCATTCCCTTTATCCGCGAGCTCACTTGCTTGCATGGCAGCTTCGGATACTTGCTGTGTGCTGTTCGTTACCTGTCCCACACCTCCAGCAAGCTCATTCATCTGTAGTGCCGTATGTTTCAGGCTGCTTGTTTGTTTCTCAAGTCCAGCTGCGGACTCTTCCGTGATCAGGGCGACTTGCTCAGTTGCTTTGGTTGTCTCCGATGAGTTGACTGCCAATTGTGTGGATGAGGCGGTTAACTCGTCAGCCGTGTGTCGCACGTCCTGAATAACGGTTCGTAGGGATTCGCTCATCTTATTGAAGCTGGTGCTCAGCTTGCCGAATTCATCCTGTCCTAATACAGCAACCTCGATGGTCAGATTACCATTACTAATTTCGTCAGATGCCTTCACTAAGCGATTCAGTGGTTTGGTGATTGATTGCACAATCCAGAAAATAATGACGGAGCTTACCGCAATTGCAATCGCTACAACGATAAGTGTGGTGTATAGGATCGGACGGACAGATGCCGTCACTTCCCCACTGTCGATGACACCAACCACGGTCCAGCCCGTCGTTTCATTGGTGGAGAAAAAGGCGTGTTCCTGGTTTCCATTTAGTGTATAGGTCAGACTTCCATTTTTCTGTGCAAAAATATCTTTATAGGGTGCCATGGTTCCTTCGGTCCCCGGTTTCTCGGTAGGATGTACAATGATTTTGTTGGCATTATCAATGATATAGACATAACCCTTCTCGCCGATCTTCGTGGAATTAACGGTCTGGGAAAGGGCTTCAAGCGACAGGCTGACAGAGACGACACCATGGCCATCCGCTGAGGTCTGAGCTACCGAAGCAACAACATTGCCGGTATTGCTTGATATGTAGGGGGTGATTACGGTAGGGACATCTTTGTTCTGTGTAGCAGCCTGATACCACGGGCGTTCGCGCGGGTCATATCCTTCTTTGTTCACCGCAGTTACAGGGGAGTTAATATACACGCCCTGATCGGTACCGATGGAGGCAAGTTCCACGTCATCATGGGTTTCCTTATACGCGTCGAGCAAGGTACGGATGGTCTCCGTTTCATCACCCTGATTGGGTCCGACATTGCCTGCATCCAGCTGACTTGCCAGGAAATCAACATTTTTGCGTGTTGCACCAATAATCTGGTCAATGGTCTGGTTGAGTACAGTAACACTGCTGATCGCGTTCTCATACATTTTCTCTTCAACCTTGGCATCGGCTGTTTGGAACGAGATAATGCCCAGACTGATTGTTGGAATGAGTAGCACGATGGCAAATGACAAAATCAGTTTCTCTCTCATCTGCATCGTTCTTTTGACCCCTTGTTTACGAATTTTTTTCATACACATTCCCCCTCTGTGTAACCCATCCCCATGTCTAGTGGACAAGCCCATCTGGTAAAAGATATTTCATTCCATCCTTTCCAGAAGTTTCTGGTGCTATCGTATGACAAATTTCGCGTTTATTCAACATAATTTATGAGTTTCGCGAAAATATTTTTCGATTTTGTAGGTATTTAGGATTAGATCTGTTCTATAAAAAGTAATCTGTCTCTCCCTTAGTGCACATCTTGTGGTATATTTCTGAATTAATGTGAAGTGAATTTTGCAAAATGTGAAATCCATAAGGCATGTACCTGGTCATGTTGAATACACAAAGAAGTTGTTTTCATGAAGAGTGGACCTGGATGGATCTACATCCATATATATCGGTTTATGGGGACTGAAATTGGAGAGGGGTTGTAAGGAAGTTGGACCAAAGTACACTACAGATATCTGGACGGGAAAACATGGAAGAGGTCCGGGATCAAGCTACATTCATGCAAGGGGTCAAAGATTGTATCCCAACCCTGCTTGGTTATTTGAGTATTGGCTTTGCGGCGGGTGTCATTGAAATGACCGCAGGTCTGAGTCTGGCGGAAACGGCACTGCTCAGCCTGATTTTATATGCAGGATCGGCTCAGTTCATTGCAGCAGGAATGCTTGCATCGAATGGGTCAGCAGTAGCCATCATGTTCACCATATTTTTTGTGAATCTTCGCCATTTGCTGCTCAGTGCGGCTGTATCACCGTATTTTCGGCATCTGACCCCGCTTAAAAATATGTGGATTGGTTCACTGCTTACCGATGAGTCTTTCGGCGTGGCGATGACACGTGCAATTGGCAGAGAAAGGCTCAGTGAACGCTGGATGCACGGTCTGAATATTACCGCATATCTGAACTGGTTCGTGGCTAATATGGCGGGAGCGTACTTTGGACGCTGGATCACTAACCCGGAACGACTGGGTCTGGATTATGCCCTGCCAGCGATGTTTATTGGACTGGTTGTACTCCAGTTGGTGCATCGCAAAAACAAAAAAATACACATTAATGTGGCTATTATCGCCGTGGTCTGTGTAATCTTCGCCAGCATGGCTTCACTTGGCAGCATGAGTGTCATTGTGGCTGCGGTCATTGCGGCAACGATGGGAGTGTTCATGGAACGATGGAAGTAAGATGGGATGTTTTCTGGATTATTATGGGCTCAGCGTTGTTAACATTTATTCCGCGTGTACTGCCACTGATGCTGTTCAGCAAGATACAGATTCCAATGTGGTTATTACGCTGGCTGGAGTATGTACCCGTAGCGGTCATGGCAGCGCTGATTGGTCAGGAACTGTTCATGTCGGACAACCAGTTGGTGCCGATTACGCAAAATGCAGCTCTGTGGGCATCCCTGCCTACGATTGCAGTAGCTATCTGGACACGCAGTCTGCTTGGAACCGTATTGGTCGGTATTGTGGCTATGATGATACTGCGATATTGGATCGGATAATTGCTAGGAGAGTCATAAGATGGCGACCCTCAGTTATGAAAACGCTATTTTCTATTTTAACCGAAAGGGATAAAATGGAGACTGAGGTGTTCAGTGTTTCCATTTTGCACAAGAGGAAGGAACGATTTCAATCATGAGTACTAGTCCATCCGTTATATTGTTTCAGGGAGACTCGATTACAGACGGGGGAAGATCACGCAATGATGATCCCAATCATTTTCTCGGACACGGATATGCGTATCTGATCTCCAGCAAACTGGGTATGGAACTGGCGGGCAAGCATAAGACGTTCTATAACAGAGGCATCAGCGGGGATCGGGTATCCGATCTGTACGCACGCTGGAATGAGGATACAATTAGTCTGAAACCGGACCTGATCAGCATCCTGATTGGGGTTAATGATGCCTGGCGCACGATGAATGGTGAACCTAGCGGAGTAACGGATCGTTTCGGACGGGCGTATCGCCATTTGCTCGAAGAAACTCGGGAAGTGATGCCGGATACGGGGCTGATTTTGATGGAGCCGTTTATTCTGAGAACCGGAGCGACCGCGGAGAAATGGGAAGCCTGGGAAGAGTATATCGGTCAATATCAGAAACTGGCCCAAGGTCTTGCTGAAGAATTTGGAGCTGTATGGGTGCCATTGCAGCAGACGTTTAATGACGCTCTGAAACAGGCGGATGCAGCGTACTGGTTATGGGATGGCGTACATCCAACCGCCGCAGGTCATGAGCTGATTGCACGCCAATGGTTGTCTGTTGTACAGAATTCTCCGCTTGCGATTGTGTAATAACAACAGCGGACAGTTGCGATATGGGCAGCAGCATTAAAGGTGTTCAGGATTAGTTGAGGACATAAGATAGCTAAGAATATGAGATAGCCATAAAAAGCCTGTAGTGACAGGCAGAATGTAACGGAGGACCTGACGAAGGTTCTTCGTTTTTTGGTGTTGGGAAGGAGAAGGACGTAACGTCGTGGAAAGGGTTCTAATGGATAATTCTTCAAAAGTGCTATCATATCCGGTAAAATGAAATCGATTACATTATAATGTGGGTATGACAATCCATTAACGAAGAGTGGTGAATCCAGTGGAAGATTCCATTCATGAATTCGAAAATAAAAATATAAACCAACGTGGAACTGAGAACAGAGTATGGAGTTCCTTAAGTGCCGACAGACTCTTGGAGAAGTTATTCCGGCCTGAATTGGCTACGTTATACACAGACTTGAAGGCTTACGGTGAACGTGCCTTGAACGAACCCATGCCTTCCTTGTCGTTCCGTCTATATCGACAGTTCAGCGATACGGGTGAGCGGAAAGCCTATGAAGAGGCTTATTTCGATCGAAGGGGCAGACTGGCTGCTGTGGCGATGCTTGCATTAGACACTGCCAGGCCGGATGCACTGCAAGCGCTGGAAGAAATGTTATGGGATGTGTGTGGCGAATATACGTGGTGCTTGCCTGCGCATCTGGGTACCGGTGAGGTCAATCAGGTGAATGGGAACATCGATCTGTTCGCCGCAGAGACAGTACATATGCTGGCCGAAATTGTGACCATTCACACCGAGCGTCTGGATCGCCTTGTCATAGAACGAATCAGGTCTGAGGCAGAACGGCGAATCTTCATCCCGCTTTACCGGGAGCAACGGAAGTTCCACTGGCAGACAGCGGATCACAATTGGTCGGCAGTCTGTGGTGGCTGCTGTGGCATGGCCGCATTGTTGCTGCTCGAGGATGAGTCCACGCTACGGGAATCGATCTCCCATACGGTCAGCTGTATGAACGCATTCCTGAGCGGATATGGCGAGGATGGCGGCTGTGCCGAAGGCATTGGATATTGGGTATATGGCTTCGGTTATTTCACCTATTATGCCGAGATGCTTCGTGAGTACAGTGAGGGCGAACTAGATCTGCTGACGGGTTCCAAAATAACAGCCATCTCAGCCTTCCCACTGCGAGTTCATCTGTCGGGTGGCACATTCGTGAATTATTCGGACAGTTCCGAACAGGAAGAGATTCCTTCCGGACTACTCTCCCTGCTTGCATCTCGGGTTGGGTTGCAGATAGATCTTCCGCTTCATATTCCACTGTTTACCGATGATCCCTGTGATCGCTGGGCTCATATGCTGCGGAACGTGATGTGGAGCGATCCGCCAGTGTACGGTGATGAAGGTGCCTCTGGGCAGGCTGAACGAGGATTTATTTTTCAAAATCTGGGCTGGATGATTGCAAAAGGATCGTTCGATTCTCCAGATACAAAATATGCGAACGGCGCACCCCTTCATGTGGCTATTTCCGTTAAAGGCGGGCATAACGATGAACCTCACAACCATAATGATCTGGGGCAGTTCATTATCCATTGCGGTGGTGAGAATATTCTGTGTGATCCAGGAGCAGGGTTGTACAGCCAAGCGTATTTTGCACCAGGCAGAGAGCAGCTGTTCCACATCTCGTCATCCGGTCATAACGTTCCGCTCATTGAAGGCCAGGAGCAAAGTTCGGGCCGACAAGCGCAAGCCCATGTGTTAGAGGCAAAGCTGGCAGAGGGTGGCGGTGAGCTGAATACAACATTGGATCTGACATCCGCTTACTCTGGAGCTGCTTCACTGGCTCGTTATACGCGCCAATTTCATTGGAAGATGGCTTCTGGCGGTAGCAGGAATGGAGCAGAATTGCATCTGATTGACCGTTTTCATTGGAAGAGCAGGATGGTGTCTTCGGCAGAACGATTCTCTTCGGTGGATGATTCAGATGCAGGATGTTCAAGCGTTGTAGAGCGATGGATGAGCAGAGTACAACCTGAAGTGGTGAAGAGCGGTAATCTTCGCTGGCAAGGTGAACATGGAACGGTCCATATGACGTATGATGCGAACCAGTGGCAGGTCTTTACGGAGGTTATGAACACAGTTGATCATGACAATGTCCCAGTCACATTCTATCGGACGTCACTATCATGGACAGGTGTGATCGATGAGACGGATGTTCGGACAGAACGCCCTAATCCGCTTGAAACGGTATGTGAAGTACGCTTCATCATTGAACCGAAAATGGGAGAAACCGAGGTGAGCAAACGTGAGTAAATATACATCCGCGTCCACGTATCCATGGAAAGACGAACTCGAACATTACCGTTCATTGGCAGAGCAAGTGGGCCCTCCTCCGGCAGACGGCTGGAATAGGGAGCGCAAGTTGGCACTTGTTGAAAGTGTTGTTCGCGCTTACACACCATATCAGGACAGCCAGGGTGCAATTATCGACCCGTTCTCGGGTGTGGAGAGATATTATTCTACACCGGCCTATGCGATGGCTGCGGCTGTTCTGGTTGACGCGGGACGTACAGATCTGCTGGATTCCGCAGCGGTAGCCCTGTCACAGAGCATTGATGCCGTGGTCAATGGTAGCGCACCAGACAATCACCCTGATTTTTTTCCGGTGCTCATGATGAGAGCCTATATGTTGTTGAAATCACACCTGCCTGAACAAGCACAGATCTGGGCTGAGGCACTCAAGACGATCAGTCCTGAACAAGATTATGTATTTACGATGAGCAAGATGAACAATCCCAATCGCATGATTAACTGGAACGCCATTATGATCTCTGGCGAATATCTGCGGTGGCATGAACAGCTGGCGAATGAGGGTACTGCGTGGATGGATCGATATCTGGAAGCCTATCATCTACCCCGGTTTACGGCCCTTGGCTTGTATCAGGATGGACCACTGGACCGTCCGAATTGTCCATTTTCCTATGATATTGCCACCCGTTATCACCTTGGGGTGATGCTTGAAGCTGGTTACGAGGGAACCACTGCCGATACGTTACGTGAACAGCTGCGCCATGGTGCCTTCAGCTCGTTACTGTCGCTCTCGCCGCTAGGTGAGATTCCACCGCGTGGTCGCAGCTCCCAGCATCAGTGGAATGAAGCTGCCGCAGCTTATGTATGTTCTACACATGCAACGCAGGCTCTGGAGGTGGGAGATCCGGTGATGGCGGGTGCTTTTGCACGTGCGGCCAATCGGTGTTTTGCTGCTGTTGAGCGCTGGAAGATGGATGATGGACGCTTGAAAATTGTACGCAATGAATACGCGCCAGATGATCGGCATGGATATGAAATCTATACCAACCATACCTGTTACAACCTGTGGACAGCAGCAGCGCTGGCTCACGCTTGTCTGAGTGATCCGGGAGACGATGTGAGCGAAGTATACCTTCCTTCCGAGTTAGGCAGCAGGGTTTTGCAGACCGATGGGTGGTTTGAAACTGTGATTGCTTCCATACCTGGTCAGCAACTGGTATTACACACGGCGATGAATGATCCGTATACGATTCCTGGTTTGGTACGGATTCAACAGATGGGGTTACCTGGTCTGATTGGTCCGTCCGCTGCCAGCCATGTGCAGGCCGGGTTTACGGAATTTGCCGAAGGGGCGGTTCGTCCGCTCAGTTACTGTCCTGCCTGGAAGACACCAGATGGGGTATGGCACAGTCTTGCAGAGGGGTTTCCATCCGGTGGTGCATATGATCGGGATGTTGGATTAGACCCTGCTCAGGGAGGTGGTTCCATTGTGTATGAGAAGGTGGACCATGATACACGGAACCAAGTGGAGCAGCATCTGGAGGAAAGAGCGGCAGAAGATGGCGTGAACGCCTTGGAGAATGCTTTTGCCGTGACATGGGTCGGTCCATTACCCGGAATTAAAACATTGCGTACCGATTATGTACAACAGGCGGATGTGCTGACTATAACGTATGAATTCGAAGGAGAGATCGCTGCAGCAGGGGCACTCATTCCGTTGATGTTCCATGATGGCCGTGAACAGGCGGTGATTACCCATACGGATCATAGTGTACGAACGGAGTATCGAGGGGCGTATGTAGAATCCACTGCGCTGGATCAGGGAGCCATAATTCATCTGGAGGAACAGGCTGTGGCCTCCCGTAATGGTTTACTGAAGGAAGCCCGGATTGAAGTGAACGGAGCACGTAGGTTGTCATTTGCGATCCGATTGGGCGAGGTTAACTGAAGGTGTTCAGGTTGAGGATCATTAGATCTCCAAACATCTCAAAACAGCTCGAAGCATAGTTAAAAGTGTTATTCGTGGATGATTAGTGATATTTAACGGATAGCTATTGCAGTTGCGGCATACGACGCTATAGATAAGTTGGGGATGAGCTGGAGCATCAAGCATAGATGTCTGGTATTGAATCGAGGAGGGATATGTTCATGAACACATCAACGTCGGTAAAATGGCTCGAGGAAGCGTGGCAACAGGGCGCTGCCAAGACAATTCGGAATGCAAAGCGGATCAAGGATACATTTCCACACATTGCCCCGCAGGGGACGTATGACCGGAATGATCCGGAATGGTGGACAGCAGGTTTCTGGCCTGGATTGTTATGGCTGGTCTATGGGGATGCGCCGGAAAGTGAAGCGGCGGCTTCGCTACATCGCATTGCCGAAAGCTGTGAGCGGCAACTGGAAGGTTGTCTGCGTGATCCCGAATCGGTGGATCACGATCTGGGGTTCATCTGGCTGCTTAGTGGCGTAGCTAACTACCGCCAGACGGGCAGCATGGATGGACGGCGGCGCGGCATGCTTGCCGCCAACCTGCTCGCTGCCCGGTTCCACGTGCGCGGTGAGTTCATCCGCGCCTGGAACTTCAGCTCGTCAGCAATGGATACGCGTGGCGTAGCCATCATTGACAGCATGATGAACCTGCCGCTGCTCTATTGGGCATCCGAGCAGAGCGGCGACCCTCGCTTCCGCTGGCTGGCGGAAGCGCATGCGGACACCGTGGCGCGCGAATTCATCCGCGCTGACGGGTCCATCTGCCACGTGGTGGAGTTTGATCCACACACGGGGCAGAAACTGCGAGAGCATGGCGGACAGGGCCATGCTCCAGGTTCCGCCTGGGCGCGGGGGACCGCCTGGGCGTTGCACGGGTTTGCGCTGTCTTTCCGGTATACGGGCGAAGCCCGATATCTGGAGACAGCGGAGCGTGCGGCAGATTTCTTCCTCGCCATGCTTGGCGAAGAGATCGTGCCGATGTGGGATTTCCGCGCACCTGCGGAGCATCAGGTGGCGTGGGACTCGTCCGCTGCGGCGATTGCCGCGAGCGGGTTGCTTGAGCTGGCGAAGCTGTCGCCGCGCGGGGAAACCTATGCTGCCGCGGGAGAGCGTATCGTCCGCGGCTTGCATGAGCACTATAGCTCCGGCGACTCGGCAGCGGAAGAAGGTCTGATCATGCAGGGAACGGTGCATTACCCGGAAGGGCGAGGGCTGAATGTGCCGATTATATACGGCGATTATTTCTATATGGAAGCGCTGGCGAAGCTGCGTGGACATTCGGGGTTATTTTAAAAGAAGAATTGAGAACTACGGGCTGGGAGAACTGAAGGTGAGAACGGATTAGTAAGATCGTAGTGTTGTGAGCCTTTGAGTTGTTTCATTAGATTCAACTAGTTAATCAGTTATATATTCAGTATTTATTGTCAGTAGCGTCATTAGCAAACCATCATCACCTGTCCGCGTGCGGCTGTCTCCAGTATCAGGAACGATATCCCTGCTATTGGAGACGGAGTATATCTAAGTCTGAGCTTTGAATAGACAAATCAAGGTGAGCGGACAGGCGGATGGTGTACATAATCGAAGGAAGACAAAAGAATATCTGGCCTATGAATATTCATTCTTACGGGTCCAGTTGGGGTGCAGACTTAGCTATTCTCTACTGAAAAAATCGCTTTTCACTTCGAAGGTGTACGTTTCAGAATGACAAAGTCGGCAGAAGATTGATCTGGATAGCGCTGCGGAATAACCTCATGAACTTTGAAATCAGGGTAGTCGAAGAGATATTCGAACAGATTACGGTCCTGGATTGTATCGATCCCGGGGTTGCCGTTTTCTTTCAAACGGGTGTAAAGCACCACCCATGCTGTTGAGGAGTGCAGAATGTCATAGAGGGTATTGCGAAAATCAGTTTCATCCGTGATGTGATATAACACATCCAGACAGACCGTCAGATCGGCTTGCAGGAAACCTCGGTTAATCCATAGGCCTGGTGTATACAGCATGAAGCTCTTGGACGAATCCTTGGCAAATTGGGCAGCACAACGCTTTACTGAAGAAGCCGCTACATCCACGCCCAGGTAGTCCTCATAATTCATGTATTGCAACTGGTTGCCATCCCCACATCCAAACTCGATGACACGATGAATCCCTTCACGTTGAATCAGTCCGTTCACAACCTCGGCCTTGAATTCAGCCAAAACCCCGTATGAACCCCTCCCGGAAGTTTCACCCGAACGATATGTTTCCTCCCAATACCCGATGTAATCAAAAGGTTGACGCATTATGTTTCCTCCAATCCTGTTAAAAGAAGTTCAAGACAGTCAATATACATAGGTATGCGCAATATTCGCAGGTATGATCGGTTGAAACAGGAATAGAAGATAAATTAATTTCCATAGAATTCCCTGAAAATTTCCTGAAAGTCTAAACATCTGGAAAGGACTTGCCGACATTAAACATAAGGAAAAAAATGATGATAATCGGGGGGAAATGATGTTAAAGCCAAGATTGACCAAGTACATGGTGATGATGCTGGTGTTGATGCTGAGTATATCCAACGTAGGCTTGGCCGCTGCGGCAGATAAAGAACTGTCCAAAATTGTGGTTTCCAAGAATGAAATGTCGCTCGAAGTTGGTGATTCCAGTTCTGTTACGGTAACAGGGGTATATTCTGATAATACATCGACAAACGTAACGATCAGTTCATCCTGGAGTACCAGTGATACTTCGATAGCAACTGTATATAATGGCGCAATTACAGCCAAAAAGGAAGGTACAGCAACGATTACCGCAGCGTATCAGGGCCAAACTCAGACCGTTCAAGTGAAAGTAACGAAGAAGGTCAAAGCCCTTTCGAAAAACGTGCAAAGTCTGGATTTGCGCACGGGAGATACGAAAGATATCGTTTTGACAGCAACATATAGTGACAATACCACAAGTGAAAAGGCATCCGAGACTGCAGAATGGTCTACCAGTGATGAGAAGGTTGCTACCGTTGTGAATGGTAAAGTAACTGGACAAAGCGCGGGTACGGCAGTTATTACTGCGAAAGTTGGCAGCCAAAGCGTGACGGTGGATGTTAACGTTGAAGTGGTTAAACGTGTAGATGTAGATAAACAGCAAGTTAATCTGTTGTTGAATAAAAGTGAAAGTGTGAAAGTGACGGCTACGTACCCAGATGGCACAACCAAAGATGTAACCGATCTGGCGGAGTGGACATCCAGCAATGAGAAGGTCGCAGACGTGCTCAAAGGCGAAATTACAGGTTACTCTGCAGGTTCTGCCAAGATCACAGCCAAATACGGTACGAAATCAGTTTCCGTTGACGTGGATGTAGATCTGACCAGCAAGCTGAGTGTGGAGAAACAAAGTATTTTCTTCCGTTTGAGCGAGACATCCAAGACGGCTAATGTCGTTGTAACGGCTTCTTATCCAAACAGTAGCGATGTGAATGTAACGGATCAAGCAACATGGACATCCAGTAACGAGAAGGTTGCAACGGTATTCAAGGGACAGATCACAGCCATTAGCGCAGGTTCAACAACGATCAAAGCAACCTACAGTGGTAAAACCGTAGAAGTTGCTGTGGATGTAGATACGGCAAGATATCTGGATATCAAAGATGTGACTGACAAGCTCGCCATGAGTGTTACAGGTGAGAACAAGTCCAAAAAATTGGTAGCCAATGCAGAGTATATTGATGCAAGCACAGAAAATGTAACTTCCAAAGCAACATGGACTTCAAGCAATCCAGATGTCGTATATGTATCTAACGGCGATCTGATTGCATACAAATCCGGTACGGCTACGATTACTGTAGCTTATGGTGGTAAAACGGTTAAATTCACAGTGAATGTAGACGTAGCAGACAAGTATGAGATGGATAAGAAAAAAGCATCGGTAGCTGTTGGTGGAACGACTTCGGCCAAAGTGCTGGCGTTGTATGGTGAAACATCCAAAGATGTATCCGAAGATGCAACCTGGAGCAGCAGCAGCGACAAAATCGCTGAGGTAGATAGCAACGGGGTTATCACAGGTGTTGCCACAGGTAAGGCAACCATCACAGCGAAGATTGAAGGTAAAACACTGACTCTATCTGTTGAAGTAGGTATGGCTAGTGGACTGGAAGCAGATGTGAATTTTGTTGTTCTGTCTGCCAAAGAAACTCAGACGATCCTTCTAACAGGTACGGATGAGGACGGCAACACGTTGGATGTAACATCCGAAGCAACCTGGAAATCCAGCAATGCACGTGTAGCGGATGTGAAAAAAGGTGTGATCACAGGTAACAGCAGTGGTAAAGCCAACATCACAGCCGAATACGGCTCCAAAAAAGTGACCATTCAGGTTGAAGTGGATGTCATCTCACGTATTGAAGCTTCCGAGCTTGCTCTTTCCCTGAAATCAGGCGATACAGCTGATCTGACGGTAACGGCTATCTTGAGCGACGGTAGCGAGCGTGATGTTTCTGACAAAGCTGAATGGAAAACGAACAGCTACAAAGTAGCTCAAGTGACCAAAGGTAAAGTCAAAGCTACAGGTTCAGGCAAAGCCAAAATCACAGCCAAATACGGTAGCAAGTCTGTAACGATTGCTGTAGATGTGGATACACTGAAATATTTGCAGACGGATAAAGTAACGTTGACCATGAAACCAGGTGAAAAGGTAACCGTGGCTGCAACTGCAACGTATGCCGATGGCAGTGAAGCTAATGTATCCAGACCGGCTCTCTGGAAATCTTCCCGTATTGCAACAGCATCGGTGAAAGATGGTATTATTCAGGCGAACGGCAAAGGTAAGGCAACAATTACGGTGACATTTGCAGGTGTGAAAACCAAAGTAACGGTAGTGGTTGAAGCGAAGTAATTGCTTTTCCAAATGTGAGTGTGAAATGCGTAAATAAAAACGGTGATGCCCAGCTTAATAGCGGGTATCACCGTTTTTTTTGTATATAACCTAATCTAAAAAAAGAAACGTCCAGAACCCTTGCATACACCACTTTATTACAGATGTATATCCAAGAGATTCTGTGACGTTCCCTGTATGTTTGTATAACTACATCGTGTGAGACAGTACCAGCGCACCATAGGCAAAAGCGATCACGATCAGAATGGCTGGATGCAGCTTGGTCTTGGTCATAACCCAGAGCGAGATGCCTGCTATGATCAACGTCTGCCAGATACCGATGGAATCAGTGGATAGCTTCCCGAATTCCCATGTAAGCAGAATCATGAGTACAGCGATAACAGGTTGCACGAGTAGGGTCATGCCTCTGACTTTCGGTGACGTGCGATGTTTGTTCAATAGACGAAGTAATATAATTAGTGCGGTTGCGGAAGGTACGATTGTGGCAAAACTTGCGATAAATGCTCCAAACCAGCCTGCTACGTGGTACCCGACAAATGCAGCAATTTTGGTTGCAATCGGGCCGGGAAGGGCGTTACCAATCGCCAGTACATCACCGAATTGCTCTGTGGTCATCCATTGGTAATGGTTCACAATCTCTTCCTGCATAAGCGGAATGGAAGCCGGACCGCCCCCATATCCCAAGATGTTCGCTACGAAAAATCCCCAAAATAATTCCCACCAGGTCTGGAGCATCCTTAGGACACCCCCTTATCGGACTCGCCTTTGGACTTGAAGCGCTGAACCAGATCCAGATGGAAGACACCATATCCAAGGAAAACCGCGATCACAATCCCTGGATGGATATCCAGCAGCTGCAATAGTACAAAGGCAATTACGCCGAATAGGGCGGCAAAAACTTTACCGAGTCCCTTCCAGGCTTTCATGGCAAATTCATAAGCCATCATGCCCAGCATGACAAAAATGACCGGCCGCACGGCGGCTACCATGCCTGCTACCACTTTCGACTCGCGTAGCGCATACATGGAACCGAGCAGAGCAATAATGGCAATACTTGTCGGCAAAATATGAGCGAGTACGGACACAATCGCGCCCAGCACACCTTTCGTTTTATAACCGAGATATGCAGCCATCTTGGTCGCGATGGGACCCGGCAGGGCATTGGCGATAGCCAAAATCTCGCCGAACTCCTCATCACTCACCCACTTGTAACGTGTAACGGCTTCGTAACGGATCAACGGGATAACCGAAGGACCACCGCCGTATCCGAGAATTCCGGTTCGTACCATTCCGATGACGAGACCCTTGTAATCTTTCCAACCCATGCTGATTTCCTCCTAGAGTCTCATGCCCATCCGGCTTTTATAGCGTTTCAACAACAGCTGTGATTCGACTTTGACGATACCCGGCATCTTATAGAGCTTCTCCAGCAAGAACTGCTCCATCTCTTCCATATCCGCAAAAATACCGTGCATGTGCAGGGTACTTGGGCCTGTCATATGATAAAGGCTGGTGACGGCTGGCTCTTCATCCAGTTTCTCAGCGACTTCATCCAGGAAGAGCGGTTCAACATCGACATTGAAAAAAGCCGAGACCTGAAGCCCAACTTTGCCAGGGTTGATTACAACGGTGAAGCGTTCGATGATTCCTTTTTCGGATAACGCATTAATGCGTGCCTGAACAGCCACACGTGACAACCCGATCTGTGTCCCCAGATCCGTATAGGATATCCGGCTGTTGTGGTGAAGCGCGGCGATGATTTTGCGATCCATCTCGTCCAGATTGTACATTTGTGGAATTTCTCCTCCTTTGGAGGAGCGTTTCTCTGACATGTTGATCATCCTTTTCCTTCGCTATATGAAATGAACAATGAAATTTTACTAATCATACAATGTGTATGTGGCATTCATAGTTTAATGACGAATCGTAACTGGAGTCAATCTATTTATCATGATTATTGAATTTAACCGATTTTGAGCCTTCATTTTGTCATTTTGACCAATTGGAAATAAAAAGACCACTCGCACAGTCCAATAGCGAGCAGCCGTTAAATAATAGATAAGCTGGAGTAAAGCGCAAAGTGTGATACGAAGCATGTCCGGTTATCCCTGTGCTGTCTTGGGCAGTAAAAGGGTAACGGTGGTCCCTTCGCCAGGCTCGGAAGAAACTCTCAACGTTCCTCCTGCACCACGGGCACGCTCTTCCATACTGAACAATCCAACGCCATTGCCTGCGGTTGCTTCGCTGAATCCAGCACCTTGGTCTTCAATAATAACCATCGTCATGTTCTCAGCGTCTTCTATAGTAACACGTGCCTCGGCAACATCGGCATACTTTGCGACATTGGTTAAGGCTTCCTGAATAATTCGGTAGATGGCTATCTCCCGGTTCATTTCCAATCGTTTGCGCAAATTACATTCCAGATCAACTTCGATCCCGTAGTGACGGGTGTAATTCTCGATATACGTACGAATCGCCGGAACAACACCCAGGTCATCCAGAACGGATGGTCTCAGCTCCCATGCCATACCGCGTACATCTTCCATGATACCCGTGACCTGCTTACGAAGTGCTTCAACCCCGGGTTGAGGCTGGTCTGCCAGCAGTCGGTCCATCTGAATCACCAGAGAGAAGAGACTCTGTCCAATCCCGTCATGCAGTTCACGCGAGATCCGGCGTCGTTCCTCTTCCTGAATGTTCATCACTTGGGACATCATCTTTTGCAATTCGGCTTCGACGGATTTCAGCTTGGTGACCTCGCTGCGTACAGCCAGGTATTGATATGGCTCCCCGTCGTTATCAAGGAAAGGCACGATGGTGGTGTTGACCCAATAATGACTGCCATCTCTGGCACGATTGAGAATTTCCCCGTTCCATACCTTACCTGAGGATATCGTGTCCCACAGGTTTTTCATAAAGCCTTTGCCATGGTATCCGGAATTAATGATTCGATGATCCTTACCGATCAGTTCCTCGCGCTCATACTGCGAGATTTCACAGAATTTATCATTCACATACTGGATTTTACCCTTACGGTCTGTCAGGGCTACAATGGAGGATTCATCCAAGGCAAATTTCAGATCGCTCAGTTGATGCAGGGAACCTTTCAACCTGCTGCGAAATTCATCATCCGTAATATGATTATCAATTTCGTTCAGCAGGAGGCGTACGGGCTGGTCTGCGAGTCCACTTAGTCTGTTCTTGCGTGCACTACTCAAAGTTCAGCAACCCCTTTTTCATGGCGAACTTCACCAGTTCCGGGCGTGTACGCAGGCCAAGTTTCTCCATCAGATTGCTTTTGTGGGATTCGACCGTTTTGACACTGATGATCAGATGTTCGGCGATTTCCTTGTTGGCGTAGCCTTTGGCAATCCAGGACAAAATCTCTTTCTCCCGCTCGGATAACGTGTCATACGGTCCGGCGTTTTCCTGTTTGGCTTTGTCCAAGTATTCACTCATCAGCCGCTTGGTTGCACTGGGGTACAGATAAGCGCTACCCTCTGCTACGGAACGAATCGCAGCAAGCAATTCTTCATGCGGCGCACTTTTGAGTATATATCCAGATGCTCCGGCGTGGATGGCGCGGAACAGATATTCTTCATCGTCATGCATGGTTAGTATCAAGATGGAGACATCTGGCATCAATTTCTTCAATTCAGCGGTAGCGGTCAGACCGTCTTTGCCTGGTGGCATGCTGAAATCCATCAAGACCACATCTGGCTTCAACTCTTGAGCCTTGGCAATGGCTTCATCGCCATCTGCGGCATCTCCAACGATATGTATATCATTCTTTCCTTCAAGTAAGGCGATCAGCCCGGAACGTACGACAACATGGTCGTCTACAACTAATAGTTGAATCACATGATTTCCCCCTGTCCGCTTCCTTAGTTCTATCTATATCATAACAAAAAAAGAAGCCATTCAGAGCTTTAATCTCCGAATAGCTTCTTTCTCTCTAGTTCAAACTTTTATCCAAACACCTTCGGCTGAAGATGTAGAGCGATTTGCTCCGTCTGGCGTATTATGTCCGGTGAGAAGGTGCAAGGCAGTCTGCTGCCAACAAGCAGAACGGCACCAGGCACGCTTCCTTCCTGGAACACAGGTACCGCTATGGCACTTACCAGCCGCTCAGCAAGCATTAACGGGCAATGACCGGGTGTATGCTCCCCGGTGGATTGTGCATCAGATCGAGCTGTGCGCCCAGTCCGAAGGGCTGTGCCTACCAGATCTTGTCCGGGGCGCATTTCCATGCGTTTCACCCGTTCATTACTAGCCCCGGAGGTATACTTCCAGCGTAGCATCGTCCCGTTCAGACAGGCAAGTCCACAGAAGTCGCTGGATGTGTTCAGGCGCAGGCCGTCGATCATCTCCTGAATGCCAGATGGCAGTTCATCATGCATGAGAGGACACTTCCTTTTTCGAAATTATAACGTACGTAACCTGTAATTATTATCATTAACCTTTGAACAGGATCATCTTAAAGTAAGGGTATTACGATGTTAGTTCTATTGTAGACCCATTCACGAACATTGTAATTCAGGGAAAACCCCTATTTCCGTTCCATAATCTACTGAACCTGGGCAGTGAAGGACTCCTGAATCAGGTGCACCAAGGGATTGAAGAAATGCGAAGGATGAGGCATATCGGTGAAATGTGACTTTTCTCACAGCAAATTCAGGGAGTTTCTCGTCAAGGATCAGGTAATCCCCCGATAACCCTCGCGCTACTTTCGCGGTATGATGGATACATAAGGAATCACCGAGGGGGACGAAGGTTATGGGTACAGTATTTGTAGAAAGAACAACCCAAAGAGCAGAGCAGAAACAAACGGAGGCGGGCAAAATGACACGGGAAACAGGCGGAATCCTTTCGTTCGTTACATCTGAGCAATGGGACCTGATTGAAGCAAAAATGCAACCCAAACGGGTGAAGTCGGGATATAGTCTCTTTCTCGAAGGCGATGAAGCCGGATATCTGTACTACATTCGTTCGGGACGAGTGAAAATGACCAAGTCGACGGAGGATGGCAAGGAAATTATTTTATCCATTCAGCAAAGCGGCGATCTCATCGGTGAATTCGGTGGCATCGGTGGATTGAATCATAGCTACAGTGCAGAGATGGCGGAAAAAGGGGAACTGGCCATTATCTCGCTTAGCGATCTGGAAAGTATACTCAGCAAACATGGCGACCTTGCCTTGAAATTCTTGCAATGGATGGCACTGTCGCAGCGGATTACCCAGTCGAGATTCCGTGATTTGCTGCTCTATGGCAAGGCGGGTGCCCTCGCTTCGACACTGATCCGTGCCAGCAATTCGTATGGCAGGGTTACACCGGATGGTATTGTGCTGGACATGAAGCTGAACCATACCGATCTTGCCGAGATGATTGGAGCTACCCGGGAGAGCGTAACGCGGATGCTGGGGGCATGGAAGGAACAAGGTACGCTGGATATGATGGACGGCAAACTGATGATTCGGGATCTGGCAGCCTTGCGTTGTATGTGTGGATGTCCTACATTCCCGAGCTGTCCGGTAGAGCTGTGCCGACTGTAAATTAGTTTGTTCAGAGGCTTCACCTCCATTGGCGATTGGGGTCGTTACGGAGAATAATAAAAAGAGCTGGCATCCGTATAATCGGTGTCAGCTTTTTTGATTGATGTATGCGGAAAATTACATATGTAGCATTGGGTCTCCATTGGCCGTGCCATATTCACTGGCGAGAATCGAATAGATCACAGAGTCATGAAAGGAGCCTTTGTAGAACCAGTGCTCCCGTAATAGCCCTTCTCGCTGCATGCCGATCTTCTTCATGACATTCTCCGAAGCTGTGTTGTGCGGACGGCATTTGGCGTAAATCCGGTGAACGCCCAGTTCGTTGAAGCCAAAGCCTAGTAGAGCACTGGCTGCTTCGGCGGCATAACCTTTTCCTTGATAGGCGGGATTAAGGACGTAACCGATCTCTGCATTGGTTTTCTCCATCACGTGAATACCTACTCCGCCAAGGAGAGTTCCATCACTTTTCAAACATATCGCCAGTTCATAGCCTTCTCGTGGTTTTGTCTGCTGCATGTCCAACACAAACTGCACGTATGCTCGTGTATCTTCTTCGGTATTCGGCCCCCACGCTGTATGCTGAGTAACTTCCGGCACGGAAGTATAGGCATGAATCCTCTCCCAATCGGTCTCCCGAATCTCCCGGATGATGAGTCGTTCGGTCTCCAGTTGCATCATTGTTCACTCCTTCACGTTTGAGTAACTTTACTGTACATTGTACAACAAAAATAGCCCATAACAGATTCAACGAATGAATCGGTTATGAGCCATAATGTAGATCTATGATGTATGTGGAATGCTATTGTGGTTGTTTACATTGAACTGCGGGATAAGTATACGCCAGCTTACGGATAATTTCCTTTTGCCATCTCGTATCACCCAGGTTGGTTGCCAGGTTCAGAAGATCCAAATAATCGTCAAGCTGCAGATCAGCCTTTTGCAGAGTTGTATTCATTCGATGTTCGTTCCCCTTTATCTATAAAATCGTAAAATCATATGCAGTAGAAAGTTACAAAGAGACAAGTTCAAGAATGATAATCATTATCACGTTTATATATTCATTATGCAATGAACGTTGGTAAAATGCAATCCCAAGTCCGCAACGAATTCAACTTTTTTCTGAAAATAGGCTCATTAAAATGGAATTCTAATGATCATCAGTATGGGCCAATAGACTCAACTTCTAAACTTTTTCATAAACTTTACAAAAAGAAAGAGGAATTCAGCATATGAACCATTAAATTAAAGGAGGATAACCCATTATCAGGTAATTTGGAGGAGGAGAAAGGGAATATGAAAAAGGCGTTATGGCAGCACTGGATCGGGGCATTCCTGGTCTTTATCATGATGGCAACCGCACTGCTGGGGCCGGGTTCGCAAAGTCCGGTACAAGCTGCAGCACCACTTACGGTATCTCAGGCCATCGCTGCCCAGAGCGGTGGAGGCACAGCAACGGTTGAAGGAATCATTGTTGGACATGCTACCGGGTCGCTTACCGCGAAGTTTACATCTCCGTATGCCAATGATTTTAATGTTCTGATTGCGGATTCAGCGTCAGAGCGGACCAACGCCAGATTATTGGATGTACAGATTCCCTCATCTTTCCGTTCGCAATATGGATTGGCGTCCAACCCCAGTCTTGTAGGCAAAAAGATCATCGTAACCGGAACCTTAGGTGCCTACAACAGCTATGCAGGAGTCAAAAACCCAACGTCCATCACACTTTCCTCCGGAACAACCAATCCTGATCCAGAACCGAACCCGGGCACAACACTGCCGGATGGTACCGGCAAGAAAGTATTGTTCGATAATACCCACGCCCAGACAGCAGGTGCTGCCGACTGGATTATTGACGGGGCATTTTCGGATTTTGCCAATGGTTTGCGAAACGCAGGCTTTGCCGTGGATCAGCTGGAACGCAGCATCCCCTATACATTTGGTGAGCAAGCCATCACCTATAATAAATTGAAAGACTATCACGTCTTTGTCATTGGCGAAGCCAACGTGCCGTTCAAAGCGACTGAACAGGCTGCGCTGGTGCAGTACGTGCAGAACGGAGGGAGTATTTTCTTCATCTCCGACCACTATAATGCAGACCGCAACAAAAACCGCTGGGATTCTTCCGAAGTATTTAACGGCTATCGCCGCGGTGCCTTCCTGAATCCGGCCAAAGGCATGTCTTCGGCTGAAGCCGAATCACCAGCGATGCAGAGTGTGACGAGTTCAGATTGGCTCGCCACGAACTTTGGTGTTCGTTTCCGCTACAATGCACTCGGCGATGTGAACGCATCGGATATCGTTGCACCTGCACAATCCTTTGGCATTACGGCTGGTGTTAATTCTGTAGCCATGCATGCGGGATCGACCGTTGCGATTATAGACCCGAACAAGGCCAAAGGTTTGGTGTATGTACCAAGTGGTGTGTCCAAGTGGGGCAATGCCGTGGATCAGGGCGTATATAATGGTGGTGGACGAGCTGAAGGAGCCTATGCTGCCATTGCAAAGGTTGGTGCAGGCAAAGCCGCATTTATCGGCGACTCTTCACCTGTGGAAGATGCGACTCCGAAATATTTGCGTGAAGAGACTGGTGCTACCAAGAAGACCTATGATGGATTCAAAGAAGTGGATGATGCAACGTTCCTTGTGAATACCGTGAAATGGCTCGCGGTCAAAGAGAGCTACACCAGTCTGGCACAAGTGCCAGGACTGACATTGGATACGGCCACAAGCCTGCTTCCTATCGAAGCTCCGGCTGCATCAACCGAGCCGCAACTTGAGCCGTGGGCTGCACCTGCGGCAGGGTACAAATGGTATGACCCGACTACATTTAAGACAGGTTCATATGGCAAAGCTCAATAAGTAAGTAAAATAGACAGGACATCAAATCATTATGCGAATAGAGTCTGACCGTGGAGTTTTGCGGACAGGCTCTTTTTTTGCTTGTTATATCAGTTACAATGAAGCCCATGATTAGCTCCTACAGCCCTGCCATTGCATAAATATCTGCTACGGAGGGGAAGGTATGGGTACTAATGATGCGGCGTGAAGCCCAACCCAACCAGAGGAGGCGGCGAATGATGACTCGGCAAGCAGACTGTGACAGTTCCTCGATGAGGCAGAAGCTTAAGGCAGACCTCCATCGTGTAGCAGAACGTATGAATCTGACGTTATCCCGATTTGAAAATGACAGTGCCTGTCTGCTGGGGCAATTTGCAGAGATTCGAGCGGAGATCAAGCAGATCGAGGTGCTTGCCTCTTCGTTTTATCTGGATTGTTATCTGTCACCCTTTACCGAGAAGTTTGCTGAATTAACATCGAGCGTACAGCATCTGTCTGACCGGAGATATGGGGCGTTAATTGTGATTGAACGGGAGATACCGTTGGAGTCGATCATTCACTCAGGCGTGACTGTGGATGCAAGAGTGACGCATGCGTTGTTGGAATCGCTGTTTATTCCCGGTGCGCCACTTCATGACGGGGCTGTGTTGATTCGTGGCAATCAGATTGTATCCGCTGGTAATGTGCTGCCGTTGTCGCAAGCGGAAGTGCATGAACGAAAAATAGGCACCCGTCATCGGGCTGCGCTGGGACTCAGTGAATTGACGGACGCCGTTGTACTGGTTGTCTCCGAAGAGACGGGACAGGCTTCATTTGCTGTGGATGGCGATTTGCATCCAATTAATGTGGTTGAAACGCTCCCTTAAATGTGAACGATCAAGTGGCCTACTTGGGGCGATTAAGATGAGGCTGTTGAGGGAAGTGTACCTTTCTCCTGTAAGGGAGAGAGGTTTTTCTATTGATAGACGATAAAAATATAATCTAAAATTCGACAGCTTTGCTCCCGCCATATGAGAAACATCGATCGATGCTTCTCTGACATTGCGATGTGATTTTGCACAAACTGGGTATTCATGGGTACAATAGAGGATGGTCAATGAATAGAGAACAATGCGATTGGATCGCAAAAATGGTTGGAGGAGACGGTTAGCACATGAGTTGGTTTGAAGCAATGGAGCATCACGATTATGAGGAACTGGTTCTGTGCCAGGATCGAAATTCAGGGTTAAAAGCAATTATCGCCATACACGACACAACACTCGGCCCTGCGCTGGGAGGCACGCGGATGTGGACTTACGCTTCAGAAGAAGCAGCCATTGAAGATGCCCTGCGCCTTGCCCGTGGTATGACATATAAGAATGCGGTATCCGGCCTCAATCTGGGCGGTGGCAAAACCGTTATCATCGGAGATCCGCGGCGCGACAAAAACGAAGCGATGTTTCGGGCTTTTGGCCGATACATTCAAGGCTTAAACGGACGTTACATCACGGCCGAAGATGTGGGAACAACGGAAGAGGATATGAACCTGATCTATCAAGAAACCGATTATGTGACAGGCATCTCGGCGAGTTATGGTTCATCCGGTAATCCATCACCTGCAACGGCTTGGGGTGTATATCGTGGGATCAAGGCAGCAGCCAAAGAAGCATTTGGTACCGATCTGCTGGAGGGTAAAACGATAGCGGTCCAAGGTGTCGGCAATGTGGCGATGCATCTGTGCAAATATCTGTATGAGGAAGGTGCACATCTGATCGTTACGGATATCCATAAGGACGCGGTGAAACAGGCTGTGGACCGCTTCGGCGCGACAGCTGTTGATCCCGCAGACATCACTGGTGTGGAGTGTGATATCTATGCACCATGTGCACTGGGCGGCACGATTAATGACGATACGCTCAAAACACTCAAGACGAAGGTTGTAGCGGGCTGTGCCAACAACCAACTGCTGGAGACCCGTCATGGGGATCAGCTGTATGATATGGGCATCGTATATGCGCCTGACTATGTTATCAATGCAGGTGGCGTAATTAACATTGCGGATGAGTTGAACGGTTACAACGCGGATCGGGCGTGGAGCAAGATCGGAGAGATCTATTCCACTCTGGAGAAAATATTCGAAAGCTCACGTACCGAGGGCATCGCTACCTATGTTGCCGCAGATCGTCTGGCTGAGCGACGGATTGAACAGATGAAGAATACGCGCAGTACATTCTTGCAGAATGGTCATCACGCATTGAGTTCCCGGAGATTGCGCAAGTAAACTTAATAGAATCATAAAAAAACTTAAAACGGTCTGTTAGATAACGGCAACATTCATTCCCAAGATGGATAGTCGATCTGACAGGCCATTTTTTTATGTTGCTATCGGAATTTCGAAAAAAAGAAAACAGTGGCAATATCTGCCTAAACGATCAATTTCACTATGGATTTTTCCGATAATGTATTTACATCGTTTAGATGGAGATGGTTCAGGGAAGCGGGGAGAAGTCGGAATGGGAAAAACGGGGGAAAAGCAAGGAATAGGGTATAAGATCAAAAATATGTCACTTAAGATCAAGCTGCCAATCATGATCAGTGTACTGGTAGTTTTGGTTCTGCTCGGTGCAACGGCCACAAGTTATATGATTTCATCTGATGTTGTGGTCAAGAAAAGCAAGGATGAAATGAATGTGATGGCTGACCGCCTTGGGGAAGGGCTTTGGACAGCGATGCAGCTTCAGCAACAGATGAGTCATGCGATATCTGTACATAACACGTTCAAGGAACTCTTGCAGTTGCGTGATACAAACGAAATGACAGACGAAACTTTTTTTACGGATGAGAATCCATATTTCAACAGAGCAAATACGATTCTCACCGACAGTATATCCGACACGGTAGGCACCAAGCCGGACTTGTTCGTGTTTGACAAGGAAGGAACCATGGTGGCGGGGACCATGCCAGAAGTCATTGGGCAGTCACGGGGAGATCGGGAATATTTTAAGGAGTCCATACAGGGGAAATCCTTTATCAGTGACGCGGTTGTCTCTAAGACTGGCAAGAAGCTCATTATTGTATTCTCGGAGCCTATCACCGATGAACAGGGGAATATACTGGGGGTGTTCGCCATGTCGGTAGACAGCAGCTTTTTCCTGGGGCAACTGGGAGACATTAAAATCAATGCCCAAGGCAGAGTTGAAGTGCTGAGCCGGAGCGGCATCATCATGTATGATTCATTGGACCCTTCCATTGTGGGACAAACGCTGGAAGCGGACAAGGAAGCGATGGGAATCATCGAGGCCAGAGCCACTGACAAAGTGAAAATTACTTCGATGGATCGAGATAACATCTATTATCGCGTTAATCAGATTCCTGATGCAGATCTCTCCGTGGTCATTATTGACGATTATGATGATATCAAACGTCCATTAGAGGATATGCAGCGCCAGATGGTTATCGTGACATTGATCGGAATTGCTCTGGCTATTGGCGTAGGACTATTGATCTCTCGTAGTATTACGAGACCTATTGTTCGTCTGATCGGGCTGTTCCAACAGCTTGCTCAAGGGAATCTGACCGTCAAGGCCAATGGTAGATATAACAGTGAATTCAAGGATCTGGCGGAGAGCTTCAATGGCATGGTGGAGCAGAACAGAAACCTGATTACCGATATGAATAGTTCGATCCATGTTCTTCAAGCTAGCACTCAAGAATTGGAGGAGACATCCAGACAGACGGCAAGATCCATTGATGAGACGTCGGCGACGTCCATGGGCATCGCGAAGGCGATGGAGGCCCAATCCGAAGATACCGAGCAGATTGCAGGCAAATTCAACAGCTTCGGCGATAAAGTGGCTGCCATGAACAGCAGTGCCCAGGATGTGAAGGCGAGAGCAGATGAGATCGAAACGGTATTCCACAACGGGAATGAAGTCGTCAATGAACTGACGCGTATCAATGAGGTGAACGAACGGGAAGTGCAGAAAATCTCGGAGATTACCGTCAAACTGCAAACGAGTTCGGGCAGTATTAGTCAGATCACGGAAGCCATCAGCCAGATTGCGAAGCAGACCAATCTGCTTGCATTGAATGCTTCCATTGAAGCATCACGGGCAGGAGAACATGGCAGAGGGTTTGCAGTTGTAGCCGAAGAGATTCGTAATCTGGCAGAGCAGAGTTCGCGCCAGTCCAAGGAAATCTCCAGCATCATTGAGCAGAATCTGGCCGATGTAGCCGAGAACAACCAAAGTGTTGCAGAGATTCATACCATCTCCTCCAGACAGGATGAGCTTGTCTTGCAGACTCGTCAGGCGTTCGATATGATTCTGGAGAAAGTAACGGTAATCAATCGACAAATTGCCACGATGGCAGGACAGATGCAAGAGATGTTGCAGAACAAGGATGACGTACTGGAGTCAGCCCACAGTTTGTCCGCTTCAGGGGAGCAGGTATCTGCTTCGGTTGAAGAGGTAACGGCAACCATGATGGAGCAGTCTTCAACGGTGCAGCAGTTGGCGAACATGGTCGATACGATTGATCAATTGACGCAAAAACTGGCCGAATCGGCTGCGCGATTCAAGGTGGAGTAAGCGTTAGTTGAATAGGTATAGAGGGAAGGAAGGCAAAAGGCACTCTGTATGAGTGCCTTTTGCTTTGTTTTTTATGATCTCGATCAATGTGCTCTAGTCCATTTAGTAATCAAGAAGATCAGCGGTTGAAAGAGGGGGACTGAGTTACCTATATCAAAACGTAATGCACTTCTGATTCAGCAGCTTCATGAATTGATCCAGCGCACTGCTGACATACCGATCCTCACCGCGGACAAAGGTAGTCGTGGTATGGGTAAAACGATCTGCCAGATCAAATACGGAGAAACCATCCGGTTTCTTGTGAATAACGTTGCACGGCATAATGGTAAAAGCAATTCCAGACTCCACACAGCTAAGCAGGTTTTCCATCGTACTCACTTCGATGATATTACGAGCGGACAGCCCCTCTTCCTGCAAAAATTCTTCGGTCATTTCACGATAAGGGCAGCCCTCGGGGAAAACAACCCATGATACTTGGCACAGACTTTCAGGTGATGTATCCATCTTCTTGGAGATGATATGAACCGTGTCCTGCATCTCATATTCCACCTTCAGACCCTCCTTCACACAAGCCCCGCTGATAAAAGCGCCATCAATCTCATCGTCCTGTATTTTCTTGCGCAGTACTTTGGGTGAAGTGGCGTTGACGAGTGAGATGGACACCTTCGGGTAGGTTATCTGATATTCATTCAGAATCTCCATAAAGCGGCTGGATGCCGCCGTTTCCACAATGCCGATTTTCAGCGTGCCGGAAGGCTCACCGGGATCGGTCATATCCTGCTTCAGATCGTGCAAAAGGTTGTGAATCTGTGTGGCGTACTGGACGAACTGTTCTCCTTTGGAGGTCAGTACAACACCTTTGGGAAATCGGTTGAACAACTGGATTTGATATTCCTGCTCCAGTTTTTTGATGCGCGTAGTGACATTGGATTGCGCGTAATTCAGTTCTTTGGCGGCCTGTGAGATTTTGCCTGAACGTGCCACCGCGAGAACAATATCGATATCGGAAAGCTCCATTTGTATCCTCCTGAACGTGGATTACCTTCAATTAATTCGGCAGATGGTGATGTTAGGTATCTCTCTGAGAGATACAACTATATATTTCAATCATTTTACGATATATCGGAGCCGCCGTACAATATCCTTAATGACAAAGAGAGTAGGGATATGACATGGATAACATGAATACACGTTCAAGAACATTATTAAGCCCGGTAACGATTCATCAGTGGCAATTAAGGAACCGAATTGTGATGGCACCGTTGACCCGGGGATTTGCTGATGATCAGGAGGGGACCGTGACGGATGAGATGGTGGCGTATTATGAGCAGCGTGCGCGAGATGGTGTGGGGCTGATCATTACCGAGGGCATTAACCCGAATCTGGCAGGCAAAGGCACTTATGGCATCCCCGGCTTATATACAGATGAACAGACGACTTCTTGGAAAAGGGTAACGAATGCTGTTCACAGACATGGCGGCACTATTATTGCTCAACTGTGGCATGTCGGCAGGTTGTCGCACTCCGATCTGATCGGAACCTCTCCAGTGGCACCTTCCAGCCTTGCGGCAGAGGGAAGAGTGCATAAGCTGCATAAGCCGTATCAGGTTCCTCAAGCGATGAGTGCACAGGATATAGCGGATACCATTCAGCATTTTCAGACGGCCGCCCGCAATGCGGTTCTGGCAGGGTTTGACGGGATCGAGCTGCATGCTGCGCATGGGTATCTGATCGACCAGTTTATTAATGAGAAGACTAACCACAGAACAGATGAATACGGAGGAGATACTGAGGGTAGATTGCGGTTCCTGCGGGATATTATTGTGGCTGTGAAAAAAGAGATCCCTGTGGATCGCATATCGGTACGATTCTCTGAGAAAAAGGATGATGATGCATCCTATGCATGGGCAGACAAAGCTAGAGTGATCGATGCATATCTGAACTTGTTCCGCGAGGCGGGAATTACAATCTTGCATCCCTCAACAGACCATTATGTGAAAGCATGGGAAGGGGAGCAGACCTTTCACGAGCGGATTCGAAGTCGGTGGGATGGAATCATCATTGGTGTGGGGGATTTGGATGTTCAAACCGCAGAGCACGCGATTGGTGAGGGAAGCATAGATCTGGCTGCGTTCGGCAGACCGTTTATCGCCAATCCAGATCTGGTGCGTAAATTGAATGCTGGTGAGCGATTGGTCGAGTATGATGCGACTACGCATCTGCCCGTGTTGGTGTAAAAGAGAAACCGAGTAAGAGAAGAAATCGAAAAAAGGAAAGAGCACTACTGACATACTGTTGGCAAGAGCGACCTTGTATGATCAAGATATACAAATACTAAGGAGGACATTACATTATGCCAGTAATCGGACCGGATTTCATTTCACTTCAAGTGAGCAATCTTGAAGGCTCTGCCGAATTTTATCAAAACTATCTTGGCCTGGTACGCTCACAGGCGGGACCACCTCATGCGGTGGTCTTTGACACCAAGCCGATTGCATTTGCTCTACGTGACCTATTGCCAGGAACAGAACTCGGTTCAGGTGCTCAGCCAGGACTTGGTGTCGCTCTGTGGCTTCATGCTCCTGATACGCAAGACATCCACGACAAGCTTGTTGCAGCAGGCGTAAAGATTACATCTGCACCAATAGATGGACCATTCGGACGAACCTTTACATTTGCCGACCCAGACGGGTACCAAGTTACCCTTCACAGTAAAGCCTAATACGTAGTTGAATCCATCTTAATAACAGTGATACCTTCCTGTCACAGGGAGCCAAGTGAGTATTACAACAATAAGGGCAGAGCTAATCTTGATGATTAGCTCTGCCCTTATTCCGTTATTCGAATTCAGCGATATATTCATTCTATTCATTGCTGACAACGGCCGCTTTCTTTTCCGTAAAGTAATACACCAAAGCGAGCAGCGGCATGATCAGGCCAATCAGCGTTGTGAGACTCCATCCTCCGTTAGCATAAGACCAGCTTCCAAGGGATGAACCAATCGCACCGCCGACAAAAAAGATTGACATGAATATGCCGTTTACCCGTCCTCTTGCTTCACTTCCTAACGAATAGATGATGCGTTGACCCAGCACCAGATTTCCCGAGACAGCCATATCCAATGTGATCGCCACGATAACAAGCAGGATCAATGCAAACGTGGAGTGGCTCTGGAACACATAAGCAAGACCGAATGAAGCAGCAGCGATCACCATGGCAGCACCCGTCAGAATACGCGTTAGTCCGCGATCAGCCAATCTTCCTGCAATAGGAGCGGCAATAGCACCTCCGACACCAGCCAGTGCGAACCAGGCAATTCCTTGCTGTGACATATCAAAATCGTTAGCCAGTCTGAGCGGAACCGTGGTCCAGAACAAGCTGAAAGCACCAAACAGACTTGCCTGATAGAACGCCCGGCGGCGCAGCAGCGGCATCGTTCTGAACAGTGTGCCCAAGGACACGATTAATTGCCCGTATTTCAAGGTGGGTTCAGGCTGGCGAGCAGGAAGAGCACCTGATAGGAGCAACATGAGAAGTGTTATGACAATGGCGGAGAATACAAAGACCGTCTGCCATCCGAAGAGGCTGGTGATAAAGCTTGCGACAGGACGAGCCAGCATGATGCCCAGCAGCAGACCACTCATGACATTGCCAACAACCCGTCCGCGCTGTTCCTCGGAAGTAAGATATGTCGCATAGGGCACCAGAATTTGAGCGACCACAGAACCTATACCAATGAACAGAGAGGCAGTCAGAAATACAACAGCAGTGGGCGAGAAAGCCGCAGCAATCAGGGCAACAACCAGTACGATGAGGAAAAGAACGACCAAGCGTCGATTCTCGGTAATGTCACTGAGCGGCACGATAAACAGCAAACCAATGACATAACCAATCTGAGTCAACGTTACGATCAATCCGGCAGCGGCAGAAGACAGACCCGTTGTCATGCTGATCGGACCGATAACGGTCTGAGCATAATACAGATTTGCCACGATCAATCCACAAGCTGATGCCAGCAAAAAAATAATCCAGGTGGGTACAGGTGCCTTCTTCACTTGTTGTCTCATATCCATCATAATCATCCTCCACAGTTCTAAATTGGTATTCCCAATAAACAGGTGATATTTAAAAAAGTTAATTACTAAACGGAGTGTTCACTAATTACAAATATATAATAAACTAAACGTATAGTATTGTAAATAGGCTCTACATATTTTAATGAGAATATTTATGAGGATGAAAAGGTGAGCCGAGGATGGAATTGTGTGTACTCATGGCAATTTAGTATAATGAACGTATCGTTTTTATGAATATTACTGATGATTAAATATATTTTATACACCCAGGAGGGCTTAAGATGACTGCCAAAAGAGGACGTCCACGTAACATGGAAACCCAGAATGCCATTCTTACAGCATCGTATGCGTTGTTGTTGGAGCAAGGATTCGGGGCAGTTACGATCGAGAAGATCGCTGAACGTGCACAGGTGAGCAAAGCCACTATCTATAAATGGTGGCCGAATAAAGGCGCAGTCATCATGGACGGATATATGTCTGCGGCAACAGCAAGATTACCAGTACCGGATACAGGTTCGGTATTGGAGGATATACGCATACATGCGAGTAATCTGGTTCGTTTTTTGACCAGTCGGGAAGGAAAAGTGATTACACAGATTATTGGGGAAGGGCAGTCGGATGAAGGGCTTGCCGAAGAATACCGTACAAGATACATCCAACCACGTCGACGTGAAGCTCGGGGAATTCTGGAGAAGGGTGTGGAGCGCGGCGAATTAAAGAGTGGGACAGACATTGGATTATACATCGATCTGATCTATGGGCCGGTGTTCTATCGTATGTTAGTGACGGGGGAAGCGATGGATGATGCGTTTGTAGATCTGATGCTCCGTTCATTGTTGGAAGGCATTCAGTCCAAGTAGATATAGGGATAGTCACGATACAAGTGGGAGGAAGAGGGAAGAGGGCGATTCGTAGGAATCACCCATGTCCATAAGCGGCATGATAGTCCAGAATTTTCTCAATGATCTGCTCCGGACTGCCGATTAACGCAGGACCTCGTGCAATGTTATCCTCCAGATATCGGTGAAGGGCGACTGATTATGCTGTGCGGCAGCGGTGGCATGGAACGCTTCATAATATGGCATGGTCACTCCATCAAGCGGAGGGCGATACGTTCCCTGCCAGGGTACATTCTCTTCAGACCACAGCCGTCTTAGCAAATGATAGCGTTCATCGAGTGAGTCCCATTGTTCCTCTTCGCGTATGCCAAACAGCGGATAGTGCCGAGGGTCATTGCCTTTCCCGATGATCAGCTCCAGCCGTCCGCCCGATAATTGATCCAACGTAGCATAATCCTCGGCAACCCGGACTGGATCAAGTATACTAAGAACAGTGACGGTGGTTAGTAACCGAATGCGTGTGGTTGCTGAGTTGTCAGAGCTTCCCCGGTTACGGCATTAGGCAGATTCATCATGAGACTAAACAAGGCAAATTTCATCTGACCTTCTCCTCGAACTGAATTGATAGTATCTGTGTCGTATAATCCCATTGAAATAGTAGGATATGTAAGTTGAATTAAATGTATCACGTTCTCACGGATTCTTCTAATGGATTTTTTCTATAAGCAGGAACAGCGAGGCCTCCTTGCATAAATGTGAAGGGAATTGCCACGATTTTTATTGACCGCTGTAAAATTTAGGATTAAAATTGTGCTTATCATATAAATTCAAAATTATGGATTTTCATTGTGGAGGTGGGATACATGGAACCTACAACTACGATACGCTCATATATTGAGGACTACATCAGGAAACAGGGGTACACCCTGCAGTATTTTGCCGATATATCGGGAGTTAACGCTGGAACGCTTAGCGCAATTATTAAGGGGACTCGGCCCATCGCTATGGCGCAACTGGATCTGATTACCCAAGGCATGAAGCTGGAAGAGGGGTATTTCTACGAGATTTATGGGGCTGAATGTTTCGTGGAATCGGCACCTCATTGGAGGAGACTGGAACCATTCCTGCAACGCTGTGCTGAATTGGACAAGCTGGAATGTATTCATAAGGTTATCCAGGAAGTGACGGATGATCGCTCGTATATCTCGGAGTTGTTCGAAATGGCCGAAGGCATGCTTGAACGTGGACAGACGAAGGCTGCACGGATGTTGTACGAATGTGTGGCGGAGTGTGAGAAATATCAACATTCGGAACGTCTGGCTCTGTGTCAGTATCGCATCTTCACGTTGTCTCTAGGTCAGGACCAGCATGAGAATCTTCGTGCAGCCGTACATTTTGAACCATATATTAATCGGCTGGATGAGGAACGGCAACTGGATGCGATTAAGGATTTGGCGAATACGTATGCTTCACTTCGATATCGGGACAAGGCTTTTGATCTGGCTGAAGAATTAGATCAGAAAACAAAAATTTTACAATCGTATACAAAGAAGAAAATAGATAAAAGCGATAGACTTACTGCCTATCCTTTATTCGTATATAGAGCTTATTCCAATTTGCTTAAATCATCGGCATGTGAGAAGCAGGGACGTTATGAAGAAGCTTTGCTCTATACAGAAGTCTATGCCAAGCTTGCTAAAGTCTCTGAACCGGATGAAGAGGATCAGATTTTTATTGATAAATTTGCTGGTTGGGCGGAAGCCAATACTTATTTATATAAATTGATGATGGGTGATCAAAACGTTTTACCTGCATATGTGGAATTTATTGAAAGAAATGAAGAGGAAATTTTACCTGCGATAATTAATATTTTGGAGGTAGCTAATAAGTTTGATCAAAATATTGATGATATTTTGAATAGGTTCAGCGATCGAATTAACTCGGAAATTAACTGTTTAAAAGGGTACACTGAGCAGATGAAAAATGAAATTTATGCAGCATTCTTGTTGGAACGTTCTCTCTATCACTTAAATCGCCATGAATATCCAGAGGGTTTGAAGCAACTTATGCACTGTCTGAGAGAGTCTGTACGATTTAACAATCAAACAGATATCATTCATTGTATTTCCCTGTATGAGAAGTACAAAAACATGGGTACGGCTGAAATCGAGCATCAGTACAAACTTATCATGATGGAGGTTCAGAAATCTTATGAAAAAAAAGAAGATCTTCTATGTAATCTTGCTTAGCATAATGATTATTAATATAAATCAATTAGTTAATTTGGATAGTGATGTTATTACACAAATAATGTCTGTAACGCATGGAGAAGGAAGACTATAACAGAAAAGATATTTCAAAAAGGTTTACTTTCAAGTAACGAGAGTAAGCTTTTTTGTATTTTCATAGATCGACCGATGTAAAATACAGGATTAAAATAACATTTATTATATGTAATTGAATTATAAGTGATTCGAATGACGGAGGTGAGACAGTGGAATCGGTACGTAAAGTAAGAGTATATATTGAGAAATACATGAGAGATAACGATCTCAAGTTGCAGCACTTTTCCGATATTACTGGAATTAACGTTGGGACATTAAGTGCCATTCTTAAAGGCAGCAGGCCGATGTCTATGAACCAACTAAATCAGATCACTTCTGTAATGGAATTAGAAAAAGGTTTTTTTTATGAAAGTTACGGGCTAGAGTCCTTCATTGAATCTGCGCCCCACTGGAGACGTTTGGAACCATACCTATACGAGTGTGCAGAACTTGGTAAGCTGGATTGTATACAACAAGTTATCACGCATGTGACGGACGATCGATCATATATAGAAGAGTTATTTGATGTAGCTGAGAGCTTTTTTGCTAGAGGATTAAAAGAAGCAGCTCTTATTCTGTATGAATGTGTGGCAGACTGTGAGAAATATCAACACTCGGAGCGGCTGGCCCTTTGTCAGTACCGTATTTTCCTGCTTCATAAAACACTGAATAAACTCATTAACATGAATGCCGCAGTAAAGTTTGAATCCTATATTGATAAATTGAATGAGGAAATGCAACTGGATGCGCTTAAAGATTTAGCTAACCTGTATAGCACAATGAATCTGTGGGATAAGGTTTTTGAGTTGGCTGAGGAGTCGATACGAAGAACTGACTTACAAATTCATCTTCAATCCTTAAGAAGGAAAAGGAAACCTAGAGTTGCTTTTTATCCTCTTTTCACTTATAAAGCTTATGCCATTCTGCACAAGGCACATGTATCTGGAGAATGTAGGCAATATATAGAAGCTTTAGAGTACACAGATATTTATGAGGATATATAGTGAACAATGTTAAAGATCCAACTGGAGAAGAACAAGAACTAATAGGACTGTTCAAGGGTTGGGCGGAGGGAAATCGATATTTGTACAAGATACTATCAGGTGATTTTGAGTTCCTGAATAATTATCTGGATTACCTAGATGCTAATCATGAGGAAATCTCAACAGCATTCGTATATATTATACAAGCTGCCAATCAGTACTCTTACAATATTGACTACACACTGAATAGATTCAAAAATCAGATAAACGAGATTAGAACAAAGAAATATGTAAAAGTAAAAGGAGCATATAACGAACAGGCATCAAATTTTAGATATATACGCTTATTCTACGAATTAGCAAAATATGGATTGAATAAAAACCAGATTGATCAAGGGATTGATGATCTAATCACTAGTCTACAACGGTGTGTCTCAAGTAACGATGACATGATGTGTATCAAATGCATTGATTTGTACGGAATATACAGAAATTTCGCTAGTAAGACCCAGGAAGAGCAGTATACAAAACTAATAGATAAGTTAAGTGTACCAACTTTTCGATAGTATAACATCTGGGGAGGACGATGAAGACAATGTCCAATATACGTTCCTATATTGAAGATTACTTGAAGAGTAAGGGATATAAGCTACAGCAATTTTCAGAAAATTACTGACATTAATGTGGGTACGTTAAGTGCGATCATCAGAGGAACCAGACTTATGTCAATGAATCAACTAGACCAAATCACATCAGCAATGGGTTTGGAACAGGGGTACTTTTATGAAATGTATGGAGTTGAATGTTTTATTGAATCTGCGCCCCATTGGAGGCGATTAGAACCGTATTTATTTCGTTGTGCTGAACTTGGTAAGCTAGATATTATACAACAAGTCATTACTCATGTAACAGATGATCAATCCTATATTGATGAGTTATTTAATGTGGCAGAGAGTCTCTATAATAAAAGCACCAATGAATCTGCACTCATTATATATGAATGTGTGGCCGGTAGTGAGAAGTATCAACACTCGGAGCGGTTGGCCCTTTGCCAGTACCGCATTTTCTTGCTTCATAAAACACTGAGTAAATTTGACAATCTCAATGCAGCAGTAAAGTTCGAACCTTATATTGATAAATTAAATGAAGAAGTGCAATTGGATGCAATTAAAGACTTGGCTAACGTGTATATGACGATACATTTGTGGGACAAGGTCGACACATGGGCACGGGAACTGGAACGGAAAGCAGAATTCCAATTAAAAATTCAATCTCGTAGGCGAAAAAATAAAAGAAGGCTAACAGCCTATCCTCTTTTTACATATGTAGCCTATGCACACTTATTAATAGCAAGCGTTTATGATGCCCGTAAGGAATATGAAAATGTCCTAAAGTATACAGAAAAATACTTGGAAATAGTTGAGCTTGGGAATCCTACACAAGAGGATCAACAAATAATAGATTTGTTCCGAGTATGGGGGGAAGGGAATCAATATGCCTCCCAATTAATGCTTGGTCAAGAAAATGTAATCGATTCTTATTTGGATTATATCGAAAACAACCCATCAGAAATATTAGCTGGATTCGTTAATATTTTGCAAGCAGCTAATCAGTATTCTTTTAACATTGACTTTGCTTTAGATAGATTTAAGAACCAGATCAAATTGTTTAATACAGACATGCACTTTAAAGGTGGTTATAACGATCAAATGTTAAACCACGGGTATCAAGATTTTTACTATGAATTGGGATATTATCAAATAAAACAACGTAATTACTTACTTGGGATTGATGCCTTACTCATGTGTTTAGAACTCTCTTCTTCAAGTAAAGATGACCTGATGTGTATTAAATGTTTAGATTTGTATGGGGAGTATAAGAGCGAAGCCAATGAATCACAAATGAAAAAGTACAAAAATGTAATAGAAAAGTTAAGCACACCAACTTTTTGATAATGAAATATCTAAGAAGGGACGGTGAAGAAAATGTCCAATATAAGTTCCTATATTGAAAAACACTTGAAAAATAAGAGATTCAAGACGATCACATGCTAGTAAAGTGTGTAGATCTATACGGAACTTATAGACAGCAAGCTAGTTTGTCTCAGCAAGAGACGTATTCACAATTATTTAAGACGATAAATATTAAATAAAACAAACAGCCTATCTGCTTTTGAGGTAGGCTGTTTTGTGTTTTGAAAAGGGATTAGACAGAGCGCAATGCCTTTTCTAAAGATTTGTTTTTACAATATTATGCAAAACATATTATGTTCTAAAAAGCACTTGTAGTCATTAGCGAAACTAAATAGCTTACTCATATTAAATGTTTTTCTAGAATGTCCTAGAGGGGTACATGCCATGAGGGAACTAAGTATCTTGAAAGACCAGATCGAGCAAGGTCGGCAAGAGTTGAGTCGCTTGGTAGATCAATATGGAATCCCGAATGTGAAAGTGCTTGAGCAATCGATGGCGTTGGATGAGCTGATTAATGAATATAATCGATATTCCTTTAGAATGAACCTGAAAAGGTAAATAATATGTCATTCCAACTCATCCAGCTTGAAGCTTAGATTTAAAGATCAGCTTCTTCAATGAACTTAAAGTGAAAAACAATACAAGACACATACCTAATTTCACACCGATATCTGAGAGGCGTTGAATGTTACCGGCGGCAAAAACATTGTATCCATTGGTGATAGATGAACTAAAATGATCCCCAAAGAACAGATAATATGATCCGAAAATGACCATATGAGAAACTGTATACAAAATAGAGAAGGCAAAGGGCGTCAAAGAGATGTAGATATTTTTGCTGATAACAAACAAAATGAGTGTTTGAACAGCTAGGATCAGACCACCAATAAGCATGAAGCTACTGCGCCCTGAAAAGTCATAAGCGCCGCTGAAAAATAAATTCTCAAAAAGCGTAAATGAATCGAGGGCACCAAACATATTTTTGAAAAGACCCAGATATGCCTGCAAATATCCTAATCCAAATAAAATGGGAACTGACAATAGACACCAACGATCAATGTTTTTGCGAGTTAGCAGCAAAGCACTGCTCAAGGCACATAGTGTAATGAAGGCTATTGGGAAAAGTTCGACCACTCTGTTATGAACATCATAATAATGAAGAGCTACTCCTGTGAACAGGGAGCTTAAATACAGGATCAAGCTCATGGTTATAAACTGTAGGATCAGTTTACTTGATAGACCATAAGTCTCTTGAGTCAGTTTAGTTCTTATGCTGATAGGATCGCCAAAGGACGCTATAGCTTTTGTGGTGGCTTGTTCTTCAGTG
Organism: Paenibacillus sp. GQ49; assembly: GCF_059759055.1. Taxonomy (NCBI): domain Bacteria; kingdom Bacillati; phylum Bacillota; class Bacilli; order Caryophanales; family Paenibacillaceae; genus Paenibacillus; species Paenibacillus sp. GQ49. The sequence goes on along the minus strand of NZ_JCAXEL010000012.1, from coordinate 136,639 downwards.
CATCCCTCATTGATATGATGCTCTTTGGAAGAGTGTAAATGAGTAGCCATTTCTTCAGCCAATTCATCGCGCTCTCGCTTGGATAAAAAGGTTCTCTTAAACACTTGGTCTAAATAAGATTGAATGTCCATTCGCCGTTCCTCCTAAGAAAATATTGATGATATGTGTATTTTGTTCCCATGAGGTTTTGATCGCTTCAAGTCGAAGTTGGCCTTCATCTGTTATCCTGTAATATTTTCGTCTAGGCCCACCTTCTTGATCACCCCAGTAGCCTTCAATGTAAGTATTGGCTTCCAGCCTCTTTAATGCAGGATACAGCGTACCTTCCTTGAGCAGAAATGCCCCATCGGTTACTTGATTAATGTGTTGAGATATTTCATAACCGTATGCATCTTTTTGACTCAGGATGGAGAGCACAATGCCATCAATATATCCTTTAATCATCTCATTCTTCAACTCATACACCACCTACTATGTATTTCTATGTAGTTAAATTAACATATATTTGCAAGTAATTCAAGGTCAACAATTATATCTTTTATAAAGTTGTATCAATTCTTAACGAAAGCATAAAAAAGCCCTGCTCGTAACCTTTGCTAGAAATAAAGGTGCCGAGTGGGCAATTTAGATTAATGAATTCTAATTAGTATAAACATTCCCTGCACCATCAACGGATACTGGTGCCCAATTCACAATGCGAATGTGATAATCATTTCCTTTGGGAACACCTGTTAAAGAAATTGTGAAACGATCACCTGCAGCGGATGTATAGTTACCGTAAACAGAAGAAGCATTTCCGAATGTTTTCCATCCGATAAAAGAATCTTGAGCGACTTGATAAGAAACATCTGCATGGTAATCACTGCTAGCATATTGCCAACCTATGAGACTTACAGCATTACCCTGTGTAGAAAAAGAGTTAATGGTATAGTGAGCTCTTCCATAATTAAAACCAGTAAAAGAATAGTAATCAACCATAGCATGTGTACTGAATTCTGGTACATTTAAGGCCGCTACAGTAGCGGGATCATCATCACCTAAAATCAATTTCCATTCATCTTCAGACTCTTTAACATATAGTTCGTTTTTGGATTCAACTCCCGAAACGTTACCCTGAAATGTTACAACAACTGTCGATTCATTCTCTGTATGTGCATCAATGATTTTCATCGATTCAAAGTCACTTACAGAATTGTAGTGTTTGTATTTTGCGATTTGTTTCTCTTTACTTGGGTATCTCAAGTCTACAACTAACTCTGTAGCTTCAGCGAAATTCCCTTCAGACATAGTATCGAAAAATTTTTGTACAACTAATTTAGCAGCTACTTCCGGATTATCGGATGCCTTAACGGTAGGGGTAGAATAAAAAACGCCTCCAAGAGTAACGGTTAAAGACAATAAAGGGATTAACAGTTTTCTTATCATTTTGATTAGCATCTCCTTTAGTTTTTTAGTCAGATTAAATATTCCTCAAGTTAATTTAGGCTAGAACTAGATAGACTTAATTAAGTCTTATATGATGATTTTGCCTTGTTTGAAGAATAATTTTAGATAATAACACCTCCTGTTTTGATGATAAGTTTATTTGCATAATATTATTTTTGTTAGTTTAATGAAAATAGTGATAATAATGTAAAAAAATAATTAGAGAGGTGATTTTGGCATATTTGCTATCAAATCGGGCGCTCTAATTTTTAGGATGACTCGCAATAATATCACGTGGAAAATAGAATTTGTTGAGATTATACGTAACATGAAATAGACTGAGATGATATTTAACTTTAATTGAGTTTTGAAGTTCCCATTTCCAATATTGTATTATCAAAGGAGAATTTAAATTTGAAAAGTAAAATGATTTCCTTAGTAGCCCTTATCTGTTCACTTGTATTATTTGTTATTGGATTTCAGTTTATTGCTCAAAGTACTGATTGGGGTATGGACAAAGCTATGTTGGTTCTTGCAGAATACCAAAATGTAAAGTCTGATACCTCTGATATCTTTGGTAGTTTTATAAACTCAGAGATTTGGTCGTATAAAATTGAAGGAATATTATTGATATTTGTAGGGATGTTAATGTTGTATTTAGCAAATTCATTACGAAGTAAATAATAAAAAAAGTATTCGGGACCCGAATACTTTTTTTTCTTATTTACAATTTAATCTTTAGTTCACCATATAAGTATGAAAAAGGTTGAATTTCTTTGAAAACCTTTGTAAATAAACAATTTATTCTGCAAAGGAATATAATATGAATTTTTTGGCAATGTATCCTAAAATGTTATACAAAGAGGGGGTGCATGCTGTGAGTGAACCGGTACAGATCACAGATAAAATCGAACGGAACAGGCAAGAGTTGAGTCGTTTGGCGGAGAATCATGGCATGCAGGACAACAAAGTCCTCCGACAGTCCATGGTACTAGACGAGCTTATTAATGAATATTATCGATTCAAATATAAAAGCCAACTCAGGAACAGACAACCGATTGCATAATGCAGTCGGTTTTTTGGTCTAATTAGTGTTCTATAGAAATAGCGTAGTCGACTGTAGCGATACAGTCGGCTTTTTTTGCGTTCACCCTGAAACCTATGCGGATAACTTGAAATTCCGTACCAATTCCAGGATTGGCAGGATAGCGGATGATCATTAAAACTGGATATGATGACCCCAGATATATCCAGATTTATCTGTGAAGGGGGCTCATACAATGATCGGAAGAGGGAGGGATGAACGGAAATGATGGACAAGGTACGCATTTTTTTCGGAAAAAACGTAAACCTGCGCACCAAGTTGCTCCTGTTGTTCCTGGCGCTGACGTTGCTGCCGCTAAGTTTGCAGGGAATGATGAACTACAAGCATTTCTCGCAGACGATGGATCGCAAGACCGAGCAGTTCACCATTGAACTGGTTCGCCAGATTAATGCCAATCTGAATCGGCTGCTGAAGGACTTTGAGCGGTTGTCGCTCTTGCCGCTTTACGATCAGATGGTGCTTGGCATTCTGGACAAATACAACGCTTCAATGGGGTCGGGTACATGGGCGAAGTCTGAGGATTATCTGAAAATGAAGCTTTACACATCGGGTCAAGCTTATGACCGGCCGGAGATTCGGGGAATACATCTGATCAGCAACAGCGGCATTTTGTTCTCCAATCTCGATTCACTGGCGGTCAAGCCGGTATGGGACAGTAGGCAGGATGATTGGTTTGCAGAGCTTGAAGACTCGGAAGGGCCATGGCGCCTGCTTCCTCCGCATCAACCCGGCTATTACACGGGTGGTCAGCAAGAATCGTATATATCGGTGGGCAGAGTGCTTCGAGATCCGGGCACGCTCCAGCGATTGGGTTACATTCTGATTGATATCCGTCTGGAGGCCTTCGGTCAACTGTTATCCAATCTGAATTATGAGCAAGATGCAAGTCTGATGATTGTAGACAGCAAGCAGCGTCTGCTGTTCGAACGGACCTCGACCGGAGGAATGTCTGCGTACGACCAGTTGCTAATGCATGGACAGCTTCAAAGCTATGCAGGAAACCAAAAAGTTATTCTGGATGGGCAGCCCTATCTCTATGTACAACACCATTCCAGCTATTCTGGGCTTTCGGTGATCAGTCTTACACCTATTGCTGTGATTCAAAAGGAGTCGGGTGAGATGCTCACCTTTACAATATGGTTCGCAGTGTTATGTATGGCGGGTATAGCGATTCTGGCGGTTCTGTTATCCTATCGTATCACCCGGCCGCTGATTCGACTGAAGCACCACATGATTCGGGTGGAGCAGGGAGATTTTAGCCAGCGTGTAGCACACTTCAGCAGTGATGAATTCGGACAGATTAGCCGGGGTTTTAACCGAATGATGGAAGAGATTCATCGACTGTTCAATGAGGTGTTTCTGCTGGGCATTCAAGAGCGGGAGGCAGAGTTGTCAGCGTTGCAAAGCCAGATGAATCCCCATTTTATATACAACACGCTGGAGTCCATTAACATGATGGCCATTCGCCAGAAGCATGCTGAGGTATCGGACATGGTGACGGCGCTTGGCAAGCTGCTGCGCTATACGATTGATAAGGTGGACCGGATGGTTCCACTTGGGGACGAACTGGCTTTTGTACAATCCTATATACGCATTCAGCAGGTACGTTACGACGGTAAGTTGGAGATTATCTATGACATCGAAGAAGGGGTAACCGAGTATTTGATTCCTAAGTTGGTTCTGCAACCGCTGGTGGAGAATGCAGTCTACCATGGCATTGAAGGGCAGGAAAATGGAGGAGTAATCTGGGTATCTGCCTTGAAATTCGACCATGAGCTGCTGATTAGTGTACGAGACAACGGTAAGGGTATGACTCAGGCAAAGATTGACGAGTTAAATGAGTCCATATCAAAACAGCCTTCCAATGAGGCATTACGTTGCCAGGCCGGGGACAGTCTGGGGCTTAACAATATCGCTCAGAGGCTTCGCCTCATGTATGGAGAAGGCGGCAGCCTAAGCATTGATGGAAGTCCCGGGCAGGGACTGGTGGTCACGATATCCATTCAACTTCTACCGAAAGGGGATTGAAGCGCATGTATAAAGTATTGCTTGTAGAGGATGAGACAGTCATCCGTCAGGGACTGAGGGAACTGATCGTACAAGTGTCTTCTCAGTTTCAGGTAACGGGCGAAGCATCGAGCGGTACCGAGGCGCTGGATTTTCTGAGATGTGAGGTGCCGGACGTGTTAATCACGGATATCCGCATGCGTGAAATGGACGGATTAACTTTGGTAAGCAAAGCCAGAGACATGTACCCTGAATTGTTAATGCTCATCATTAGCGGCTATGGCGAGTTTGAATATGCACGCAGAGCGATGGAGTTTGGAGTGTTGAACTACCTGTTGAAGCCAATCGATCGTTATGAACTGGCATTATGCATACAAAAGATTCAATTGCTGCTGGATCGCAGATACGGTATTACAACTCTTTCTATCCCTGAGCCATCTGTGAAAACAGAACACGCTGGTGGAGATACGCGGAAGATTATCCGAGATGTGAAGGAGTACATCAAGCAACATCCCGATGGAGATCTGCGACTTCAGACGATAGCAGATCTTGTTAACTTGAACCCTACTTATTTAAGCCAGTTGTTCAAGAACGAAATAGGCATCAATTATTCCGAATACATCACAGAGGCACGTATGGAGCGGGCCAAGTGGTTGCTGATCAACACGGGTCTCAAAATCTATGATGTGGCGCGGTTATCCGGGCATCAGAGCCCTAAACACTTCATGCTGGTGTTCAAGCAGCAGGTGGGATGGACCGCAGGAGAATATCGAGACCGATTCAGTATCTCTTGAAAAACCATACCATTTCTGTAGTTGACGTGATTTAAGGGGGAACGATGCTTTCGTTATACTTTGGTTGCACATGTATACCACGACGTCCATAAGGGGGATTTCCATGAAAAAAGCAGGACTGATACTGGTGTTTATACTCATGATGATGGCTTCAATCGCGTGCGCAAGCTCCAATTCCGGCAGTGAATCTGGGGGTGCAAGCGGAGAGAATGGAGAGGTCGAGCTGAAGTTCATGATGTGGGGCAATCAGGCGCATATGGATGTATACAACAAGTTGATCGATGACTTCACAAAGGAAAATCCAGGCATCAAAGTAACGATGGAATCCGTACCTTTCGCAGAATACCAGCAAAAAATCTCGGTGCTTGCTGCCGGAGGCTCTCTTCCCGATCTTGCCTGGGTATCGGAGCGAATGATACCACAATTCAAGTCCAACCACATTCTGGCCGATGTATCCGAGTTCAAGGATGATGCACAGTTTAAGCTGGATGATTATATTCCAAGTACATTGGATTTGTTCCGTGATGGCGATGAACTGCTGGGACTACCTTTTTCTACACCTCCGGTGGTCATGTTTTACAATAAATCGCTGTTCGACCAAGCCGGCCTGACTGACCCAAACACACTTGCCACCCAAGGACAATGGACATGGGAACAGTTCGAAGAGTCCGCCAAAGCCATTACCAGTAAGGATGCGACCAACCGAATCTATGGTGCCAACTTTTTTCGCGACTGGAAGACCTGGGCGGTGCTTTCTTCCTACTCCTGGTCCAATGGAAGCGGTCCATTCGACGAAGGCATGACAACGTTCACCTGGAACGATGCCTATGGCGTACAGACCTTTGAACTGCTGGAACGCATGATGTTCATCGATGAATCACACCCGAAGGCGGGCGAACAGGTCAGCTTTGATGCAGGTAATGTGGGCATGTTCTTTGATAATTACAGCTATGTTTCCAAAGCAAGGGAAATTACGGATTTTGAATGGAGCATCGCTCCTATGCCTTCTGGCTCTCAAGGCAGTGTGCCGATGCTAGGGCAGGCCGGATATGCCATGTTCAACGACAGCAAACATCCAGAGGAAACGAAGAAACTGTTGAAGTATTTTGCCAGTGAGCAGGGGATTCAGGCGACAGCCACCTACTTTGTACCTCCGCGTACCTCTGTTCTGAACTCAGATGCATTCATTCTTCAGCCAAATAATCCGAGCAAAGAGCATATCGTGCAGGCGGTCATTGATGAAATGCCAAAAGCGCGCTTAATTCCCGGTCATATCCGTTGGCAGGATATCGACAATGCGGTATTGCAGGGATTTGACCGACTATTTGCAAAGACAGCGACAGCTGAGGATAACCTGAAACAAATGCAGGAAGAGATCCAAAGTGTGTTGCAACCCTAAATCATTCGATCGAAACCGGAGGTGAGAACGATGGGGAAATTCAAACAATTACTTGAACGGAAACCGCTGTCGCTGGTGGTCAGCCTGCCTGAGAATGATATTGGTTTGGCACGGGCAGCTATGGAAGAGGGCGCTGATGCACTGAAGGTACATTATAATGTCGGTCATCGCGCCAGCGGGAATCATTTTGGTCCATTGGACATGTACGCCGAGGTGTTTCGGGCGATCCGCAGTGAGTTTGGTGGCCCGCTTGGGGTTGTACCTTCTGGCAGTATTGATGGAGCACAAAGGGAGGATGTGGAGCGTCTTGGTGGGCTGGGCTTTGATTTCTATTCCATCTATGCACATCACTTGCCATCTTTCATGTTGAATGACTTGGGGCTGGACCCAACGTTTGCGATCAATGAAGAATATGATGATTCCCTCGTAACATCAGCAGCGCACTTCGGCTTTACCGCTCTGGAGGCATCCATTGTACCTGGAGAAGAATATGGTACACCGCTAAGCTTCGCGGATGTACTCAAGTATCGCCGTCTGGTCTTGCAAGCCCAGGTACCGGTATTGGTTCCTTCCCAGCGAAAGCTGGTATCGGAGGATGTTCGGGTGCTGCGCGATACCGGGGTAAAGGCGATCATGCTTGGGGCGGTCGTGACAGGCAACACGGAGGAACAGCTGCGAAGGGCTGTGAACGGGTTCCGCAATGCGGTGGACAGTCTGAACCGTCCGGACTATATAAGTTGAACTAAAGAATATTTACACTTGCCACTCCGATGCCAGAACAACCTTCCGATCGCTGTTATCCCCAGATTTTTTTTGAATCCCATATATAAAGGGGAAATCCGGGGATAAGCATATGCTTCCGATGCAGCTTTCTTCCAGAAAGCTTTTAGGCGACCACTTCGCTTCTTCAGGTTTTTTCTGTCCTCTACGTTCTTGTGTAAATGTATAGTTCACCTTATATAGAATCGTCACAGAGTTCAGCTTCGGAGGAAATTTGATTAAAAGGGGGAGGCCTGATTGTGACCCATTTACGCAAGCGCAAAAGAGGGGGGCCGCTCGCCAGAGAGGCCCAGATCGCGGGTTGGCTGTTTGTATCGCCAATGGTGCTTGGGTTTACCCTGCTGCTGTTATTTCCCATGGGTCTCGCGTTATACATGAGCCTGACCGATTGGCCGCTGCTGGGGGAACATCATTTTATTGGATTGGAGAATTACCGGAATATTATGACAGACGCCATGTTCTGGAAAGTGCTCGCCAATACGGTTTATTTCACAGCGGGGCTGGTGCCGCTTAATATTGTGCTCGCCCTGCTGCTCGCGTTGTTGCTATCCAGAAGCATCCGCGGCATCGGAATTTTCCGAACAGCCATCTTTGTTCCGGTCATGACCTCGCTGATCGTATGGGCCATCGTGTGGAAGCTGATGTATGCGACAGAGTCGGGATTGATTAATCAGCTTCTGTTGATGCTGGGCATCAAAGGTCCGGCCTGGCTTTACAATCAGGATTTGGCAATGCCAGCGGTTATTGTGACAAGTGTGCTGAAAAATGTAGGTCTGAATATGGTGCTGTTCATTGCAGCCATTCAGCAGGTACCGCGTTCACTGTATGAAGCAGCAACATTAGACGGGGCGGGTAAAAGGGGAACCTTCTTTCACGTCACGCTGCCCATGATCACACCAACCGTGTTTTTGACCGTAGTCATGACCGTGATTGGTTCACTCAAAGTATTCGGGCAGATCTATGTGATGACACAGGGCGGGCCGAGCAACAGCACCAAGGTATTGGTTTATTATATCTGGGAAAAAGCATTCAAATTATTTCAGTTTGGTTATGCTTCTGCTCTCGCATATGTGCTGTTCTTTATCGTGCTAATTCTGACGCTGCTGCAATGGCAGCTCCGAAAGAGGTGGGTATTCAATGAAGGCGATGCCTAGTCCTTCGGGGCGGAAGATAGGAAGTACTCTGGGGACGTATTTGTTGCTGACTCTGATTTCCCTCATTATGATTGTGCCATTTATCTGGATGATATCGACATCATTCAAGGAACCCCAGAGCATATTCACCTATCCACCGCAGTGGATACCGGATACTTTCCGATTTCAGAACTATATCGATGTCTTTCGATTGATTCCGTTTCACCGTTTTTATTGGAACAGTATCTACATTTCTGCGTTGGTTGTGATAGGAACAGTATTTTTTGCTTCCCTCGCCGGTTACGCATTCGCCAAAATTCCGTTTAAAGGACGTAATGTGGTATTTCTCATCCTGCTAAGTGCGATGATGATTCCCCATGAGGTGACAGCGATTCCGATGTTTCTATTTATGCGACAACTGGGGTGGATTGATACCCATCTTCCGCTGATATTATTGCCGATCTTTGGCGCGGGTGGTGTATTTGGCATCTTTGTGATGCGGCAGTTCTTCATTACGGTGCCAACCGAGCTGGAGGAAGCGGCGATGATCGACGGCTGCAACCGATTCCGGATATATGCGCGAATTATGCTGCCCATTGCCAAGCCGGGTATGGCTACGCTGACGATCTTTACGTTTGTGACGATCTGGAATGAGTTTTTTGATCCGTTGATCTTCATTAACTCGCGTGATCTAATGACGCTGCCGCTTGGATTATCCCTGTTTACAGATGAAGTGGGTACAGCCTGGCAATATCTGATGAGCGCCACCGTCATGGCAACCTTGCCGCTGTTAATTGTTTTTTTCCTGGCACAGCGGCGCTTCATTGAGGGGGTTGCCATGACGGGACTGAAAGAATAAGCCGTGTAATACGTGCAATAGAACGGAAGGAGGGACAACATTTGCGTGAACGGATGAGCATGAAAAAGGAAGAAGCAGATGTCGTTATTGTGGGAGGGGGCCCTGCGGGTATAGCGGCAGCCATTGCGGCTGGACGGCAGGGTATACGAACAGTGCTGGTGGAGCGATATGGATTCGTTGGCGGGATGTCAACTGCCGCTATGGTTTATCCTTGGATGACTTTCCACACAGAGCGCGGTGAGCAGGTCATTAAAGGTATTGCGCAGGAGATTGTGGATCGATTGCAGGCACGTGGCGGCTCCCCGGGACATCTGCGTGATACGGTTGGATTTGTGCATACCGTCACGCCGTACCATCCAGCCATCTTTCAGGTGGTTGCAGCAGAGATGTTGCAGGAGGCTGGTGTCCGGCTGTTGTTGCACAGCTTTGTGGACGAGGTGGTCGTTGTGGATGATCGGGTGGAAGCGGTGCGGGTGACCAACAAGTCTGGAAGAAAGGAGTTCCAGGCGAATGTATTTGTGGATTCAAGCGGGGATGCGGATCTGGCTTATCTTGCGGGTGCTTCTGTGGCAAAGGGACGAGACGGCGACCATCAGTCACAGCCGATGACCATGAAATTCCGCATGCGTGGTGTGGATCTTGGACGAGTGAAACAATACATGCTGGAGCACCCGGAGGATTTCTATGTAAAAACTCCCTTTGCTGAACTGGACAGCATTCCGTTAACCGGGGTGAGTGGTTTCTACTCCCAGTGGAAAAAAGCAGGTGTGCCGATTAATCGCGACCAGGTATTGTTTTTTACCGGACCGGCAGAGGATGAAGTGCTGATTAATTGTACGCGGGTGCAGGGACTTGATGCGACAGATGCCGAGGATCTGACCTCTGCGGAACAGGAAGGCCGGAAGCAGGTGCTGATGATTGCTGAGTTTTTGCAGCGTGATGTGCCTGGATTCGAACGGGCTTCGATCTCGGCAGTAGCGCCGCAGATTGGTATCCGTGAATCCAGACGAATCATTGGGCATTACGCATTGACCCGGACGGATGTAGTTGCAGGACAAAAGTTTGACGATGTGATTGCCAGAAGTGGTTATCCGATTGATATCCATGACCCTTCGGGTCAAGGTGTGGTGGCTGCCTTTATAGAGGGGGATGGGGCGTATGATATTCCGTATCGCTGTTTGATCTCTCGCAATATCCGCAATCTGCTGGCGGCAGGACGCTGCATCTCTACCACACATGAGGCGCATGCAACGACAAGGCTGACTCCAAGCTGTATGGCTACCGGGGAGGCGGCAGGGACAGCGGCTGCACTAACAGTGAAGATGATGCTGGACCCGGTGGAACTTCCGATCGAGCTGTTACAGGCGGAATTACGTCACAACGGAGCGGCGATCTAGCGGATGAGCTGATTGTGGACGAATTGGGCGAATCGGGTGAATCATTAATAGTGGGAGTGGGTGTTTATTTAATTCGCGGTGGTGGTGTAAGTTTTAACGAACCTGAGGCGTCTAATTCGGGGATATAAGCTGAAATGAAAAATGTAACGAATCTCAGTGAAGCTATTTTACTCCAAACCCTGAAATAGGCGGTAAAAGCGGGGTGAATCGGAAGAATAGAGCGTCTACGATTCGTTAGATTAGAAACTATCCCACAAATAGCTAAATAAGCTTCCCTCAGTTCGTTAGAAATTGGTGGGAAGCTCGTGAATTGATGAGCATAATTGTAGCCCCAAAGAATCCATATCCACTGCATAGGTGGGTTTAGAGTCTGTGGGGCGTTCTCATTCTTTTCATCTATTAGGTTCTTTCTTTCATGCGTTATTCCCTCCGATTATCAATTCATCCGTGCCTCAAGTCGCCTTGCAACAATGGACAGTGCGTAGTTGATGACAAAATACAATACGGCTGCGAGTAGCAGGGCCGGGATAATGTAATCGAAACTTTGACCGCCAAGGATCTGCACGTTGTGCATGAGCTCCGGCAGAGAGATGATGATCGCCAGTGAAGTATCCTTCAGGAGTGAGATGAACTGGCTGACCATCGGCGGGGACATGCGGCGTAGCGCCTGTGGCATGATGATGCCACCAAGGGTCTGCATGTAGCTCAGACCCGAGGAGCGGGCAGCTTCCACCTGACCGCGCTCAACGGATTTCAGACCGCTACGGACGATCTCGGCGATCATCGCGCCTTCGAACAGACTGAGTCCAACAACTGTGGACCAGAAGACGGACATTTTAATCCCGAGCTGTGGAAGTACCATGTGAATGAAGAAAATGATAAGCAGCAGCGGCAGATTCCGGATCGTATCCACGATCACTGCCACGATCTGTGACAGAACAGGGATACGGGTAAACCGGATCGTACCCAGCACAGTGCCAAGCACAAAGCTGAATATAATGGATAGCCCTGCTACCTGTAGGGTAATCAGGAATCCTTGAAGCAGGAAACGAAGGTTGGGCCACGCATAGGCCCCGCTAAAGTCCATATTTTATTAGCCTCCTTCTGTATGCAGGAATGGAATAGCGAAGATCAATAGATGGGGCATGGACAAGCCGATATATTTCCCTAAAAATCTGCGCCAGGTACAAGTCAATATGTTACATGGTGACCTGACCTGCCGGTTTGTTTTTCTTCGGTTTGCCTTTGGTGCTGCGCGCTTCTGCATCGCTCTGTCCAAACCTGCGCTCCATATAATGCACCAGGAAGCTGAGTGGTAGTGTCAGCACCAGATAGAACAGCGCAACAATGGTGTAAACACTTAGCGGTTGGAACGTATCCGAGTTAACCAGGTCGGCAAAATACATAAGATCCATACCGGCGACAACGGCAAGAATGGATGAGTTTTTGACCAGATTAATAAACTGGTTGCCGATGGACGGCAGTACAATCTTGATGGCCTGGGGCAGAATGATCAGGTTCATGGCCTGTACATAGGACAAGCCGGAAGACCTTGCTGCTTCCAGTTGTCCACGCGGCACCGTCTGAATGCCCGCTCGGATCGCTTCGGCAATGAAAGCGGCGGTGTAGATGGTCAGACCCAGAGTACCGGAGACAAACCCATCCAGCGAGATGCCTAGTGCAGGCAGTCCAAGATAGAAGAAAAACACAACCAAAAGCAATGGGATGTTTCGGATAAATTCTACAAAAGCCGTGCCGATCCAGTTCAGCGGTTTCACTGGGGATATCCGAAAGATAGCCAGGATCGCGCCAAGGATAAAGCTGCCAATGAGAGCCATAATGCTCACTTGAATGGTATTCAGGAACCCTTCCAGAAAACGATCCGAGTGTCGCATTAGTACGCTGAAATCCAATGTGCCCATATAGGCGAAGCCTCCGTTCTCCAGATGTAGAAACGGCGATTACGTCTGCTCATGCTTCGCATCTAACAGACGAATTCGCCGCTTATCTATCTTAATTCGGGTTACTCGGGCTTCGCGCCCAGCCATTTCTCATGTAATGTGTCATATTCCCCGCTGTCTTTCATGCTTTTGAGCAGCGTGTTGACTTCCTCCACGAAGGCAGTGTCACCTTTGCGAATGGCCATACCATAAGGTTCGCTAGTGAAATTGCCACCAACCAATTGGAAGCTGTTATCCGTCTGTTGCATGCCGATGAGGATGATGTTATCTGTGGTCAGCGCCTCGCCTTTACCTGCTTTGAGAGCAGTGAATGCATCCTGATAGTTATCGAATTCAAGCACCTCAGCATCCGGGGCTTTCTCGCGAATATTCTGAGCGGATGTGGAGCCTTTCACCGCGAGCACTTTCACCCCGCTGAGGCTTTCCAGGCCGGTAATCGCACTGTCATTTTTCACCAGCAGGGATTGGCCTGCTTCAAAATAAACATCACTGAAATCTACCTGTTCCTTACGCTCATCCGTAATTGTCATTGTGGCAATGATGATGTCGATATCTCCATTTTGCAGCATGGGAATACGTGTCTTGGAAGTGACCTCTTTCAGTTCGACCTTGGTCTCATCTCCAAGGATCTGTTTGGCGAGTGCCTTGGCGATATCAATATCGAATCCTTCAACGTTGCCACTTGCGGGATCTTTCAAGCCAAACAGTTTCGTATCGTATTTCACACCGGCAATGAGCTTGCCGCGTTCCTTAATCCGCTCAATCGTGTCTTTCGCCTCGGCGTCACCACCACCGCTAGCTGAAGGTGTATCTGTACCTGTGCTACAACCTGACAATACAAGGGAGAGAATGAGGACAAGCATAAATGATGGCCATTTCAATAATTTCTTCATGAATAAAGACCCCTTTCAAAATGGAATATTGGATTATTCTCAATGATGAATCAGACGGCTCAGGAATTGCTGTGCTCGTTCTTCTCTGGGGTTGTCAAAAAATTCAGCGGCAGTGGCCTCTTCTACAATTCGGCCTTCGTCCATGAAGATAACCCGGTCCGCAACTTCGCGGGCGAATCCCATCTCATGAGTAACGACGACCATGGTCATGCCATTATGGGCAAGGGAACGCATAACATCGAGGACTTCCCCGATCATCTCGGGATCAAGAGCAGAGGTAGGTTCATCAAAAAGCATAATTTTGGGCTCCATGGCGAGTCCTCTGGCGATGGCTACCCGTTGTTGCTGTCCACCGGACAACTGGGAGGGATAACTGTCTGCTTTGTCGGCAATGCCCACCCGGGTCAGATACTTCATTGCTGTTGCGGCTGCCTGTTCTTTGGGTTGTTTGCGCACCTTCATGGGTGCAAGGGTAATGTTATCGATGACTTTTTTGTGAGGATAGAGATTGAAGTGTTGAAATACCATGCCGATGTCACGGCGGAAGAGGTTAATGTCCACCTTTTTCTGATGTAGAGGGATCCCACTGACGACAAGTTCACCTTCGGTAATGGTCTCCAGGCGGTTAATACAGCGGAGTAACGTGCTTTTGCCGGAGCCGGAAGGTCCGATAATGACGACGACCTCTCCTTCTTCGATGTGAAGATGGATATCCTTGAGGACATGAAAATGACCGAAATGCTTCTGGACACCCCTAAATTCAATCAAGAGTACACCCCATCCTTTCTGCAACGTCTGTTTGTAAAAGGGATAATAAGGAATAAATTGAAACTAGTTATTTAATCATACATAGTCATCCTGCTTCTGGCAATTGGTTTGTGATAAAACATGACATAAGTAATGGGTTTCATAGGGCTATAGCCAGTAATTATGTTATATATCTGTCATGTTATTAAATCCCTTGTGACGAATCCTGACAGAAAAATGAATCTATTCTCCTAGTTGTTTTCCAACCTTTGGAATAGTTGTATAGAGTATACTGAAAGTGATGTCTGATTTATGACTCTGATTAACAAAACAAATAGCATCAAGTTCCACGTGTACATGGCAAGAAAGATCAACCCTACACGTCATGCCATTGATAAGATGGAGCAAGAGAGCATCCGTCTGATCCCATAACCATTCCATTACATGTAGAGAGGATGATTCTGAACGATGAATACATATCACTCCCCAATGTCGACAGGAGCAAGTGCCCAGTCCGATGTTCAAGCTTATGAAGCCAATTTGCCTGTCATTCCTGCTCAGGATTTTCAGCTTACAGACTATGGAGCTGTTGGAGACGGCGTAACAGATAATACGGAGATGTTCCGACTTGCCATCGCTTCATGTGCTGAAGCAGGAGGTGGGAGAATCGTAATTCCGGCCGGGGTATGGCTCACAGGCCCGATTGTAATGCGCAACCGGATCGAACTACATGTGGAAGCAGGGGCACTGGTTACATTTAGCCGAAATTTTGATCAATACCCATTAATTGCATCAAGCTTCGAAGGCTGGCAGGTGGTACGTTGCCAATCCCCGATCGATGGTGATCAATTGGAGGATATTGCGATTACCGGTAAGGGGATATGGGATGGTGGCGGTGAAGCTTGGCGACCAGTGAAACGTTCGAAAATGACCACTTCACAATGGAACCGATTAGTCGCTTCCGGTGGTGTTGTAGAGCAATCCGGCGGAGATGAAGAAATCTGGTGGCCTAGCACGGCTGCACTTGAAGGCGGCACCATTGCGAATCAATTGCATCAAGAACAGGTACGTGATATTGCAGCTTATGAAAAAGTCAGAGACTTTTTACGTCCCAACATGGTTAGTTTACGGAGATGCAAACGGGTATTGCTGGACGGTCCAACGTTCCAGAACTCACCTGCATGGAATCTGCACCCCTGGGCATCTGAGCATGTCACCATTCGTAACGTGAGTGTGCGGAATCCGTGGTTCTCACAGAATGGAGATGGGCTGGACATTGAATCCTGTCGTCATGTGGTGGTGGAGAAGAGTGTATTCGATGTCGGTGATGATGCGATCTGTCTGAAATCAGGCAAAGACGCCGAAGGCCGTGAACTTGGCCTGCCATCGGAGTACATCACCATTCGGGATTGCGCGGTGTATCATGGTCATGGCGGGTTTGTCATTGGCAGTGAAATGTCCGGTGGTGTGCGGCATGTGAGAGTATCGGATTGTACGTTTATCGGCACGGACATTGGACTTCGCTTCAAAAGCGCACGTGGGCGCGGCGGAGTGGTCGAGGACATTCAGATTGAGCGCATATATATGAAAGATATCATTATGGAAGCCATCTCGTTTTCCTTTTTCTATGCAAATCAGGAAGGGTCTGCCCGGGGCAGTGATCTATCTCAGGAGGTTAGCGAAGAGACGCCAGTGTTCCGGGATATTCGAATATCGGATGTGGTCTGTGCCGGTGCCGACACTGCGTTGCTTGTGAGTGGATTGCCGGAACTGCCTTTGGATGGGGTGATCATCCAGCGTTACAGCGTGCAAGCTCGCAGTGGTATCCAATGTGCTCATGCGAAACATCTGCATATCGCTGAATTGCTGGCGCAGATCACTGAAGGTCCGCTGATTCATTTGCACCAGTGCAAAGGGGCAGAATTAGAGAGTATTCAGGGCAAGGGCGCGGATGGCCGACTTCTGATGGTGACAGGACACGAATCCGCAGGCATTGTCTGCCGAGAAGGTGATGCCGACACAGAAGGTCGCCAGATCTCTGTTGGTCCCGAGGTACGAAGTGGTGTGATCATTCGCAGGTAAAAGGTATGTAATAAGGTTTATACAAGTGGGTCAAACTCAGCCGCAGTGGCGTAGCCATAGATCCAGTAATCGTGATGCCTTTTGATATAAGGAGTACGTAATCTCTGGAGCGAGGCTACCCACTAGGCTTTTATATGAAGTTATCTGATGATCTACCGGTGTTCCTTGCGATAGCGCAGCGGTGTTGTACCGGTAACCTGTTTGAATGTTTTGTTAAAATGAGCCGTATGCTCAAATCCTACCTTCTCAGCGATCATCTGGACACGCTCTTGTGTGGACAGTAATCTTCGCTGTGCCTCTCGGACCCGGACAACACGCAAGTATTCGCTGAATCGAAATCCGGTAAATCGGCTGAACATTCGGCTCAGATAGGATGGACTGATATAAAAACGATTGGCTGCACCCTCCAGCGTAAGTGGTTCGGTATAGTTTTTATTCACATAAGTGACAATTTCACTGATTTTGTCCTGCATCGGATGCAAGGGAACGGGGCATGACTGCCGGATGTTCTCCTCTACCCGATGAATTCGGATCAAAAGTTGGGCAAGCAGACTTCTTACGGCGATTTCATAGTGAGGGCGTCGCTCTTTGCATTCTTGCAGCATCTGCCACAATATACGTTCCATCTCGGGCTGTTCCGCTTCAGGCAGGCGAAGGAGTCTTGAACAATTAAAAGGCAGCAGACCACATATGCCAAGTTCCATCCCCGTTGCAAAAGCAGGAGAAAAACCGATTAATATCCGTTCGAAGCCGGGAATACTTCCTTTGGAGGTGGTATGTACATCGTGTGGATTAATCAGAATGAAATCACCCTTGCGGGCGGACAGAATCTGACCATTCATGGAATATACTCGTTCACCTTCAAGTAAGTAATACAGTTCGTAGAATGGATGAGCGTGAGGTTGTGGCATACCATTCCCATCATGTCTGCGCATATGTTCAATGGTAAATGAATGTTCACCGATTCGGTATTTGGGTCCAATCCGGTCCTCTATGAGACTCATGGTACAGCTCCCCTCTGCTTCACGGATTAACAACGATATCCATATCATAACGGAAAATCCATCTTTTTGTAAACGCTATCATTGGAAATCGCGTGCTGTCAAGGTGACAAAACTTGAATGATGTTTTAGAGTAGGGGGAGAGAGGCGAAACTCTGGTTAAGGAGTGTCTCCAATATGATTTGGAAGGAAGGAAACAGGTTATGACGACACATGAATTATCGCCATTGGTTGCTGCGCTCAACATGCAGCCTCACGTTGAAGGCGGTTGGTATAAGGAAGAATGGAAGGCGTCTTATCAGATTCCACAGTCCGTTCTGCCGGATACATACTCCGGCCCACGATTCTCGGCAAGTTCCACGTATTTCCTGCTGCATGCACATGAAATTTCCGAGTGGCATACGGTTCTGTCCGATGAACTTTGGCTGTGGCACAGCGGCAGTCCGGTTGAACTGAAGCTGGGCGGCAACGGGGAGAACCCGGAGAACGAGGAAGTTCTTGTTCTGGGGATGGATATTGCTGCGGGGCAATCACCACAGGTGCTCGTTCCTGCCGGCGTATGGCAGACAGCGCGCCCGCTGGGCGATGAGCCTGTACTGGTAACTTGCGTAGTAGCGCCAGGTTTCCACTTTGATGATTTCAAGCTGGTATCCAAAGGCGAATAGGTTTTAATATGTGAAAATCCCGATCCGAGATGCTCAGTGCATCCGAATCGGGATTTTTTTGGATCGAGCGTATTAAATATGCTAAGGTCTGTACCCAGTTCAGGGATAGATCGTTCCCTTTTGAATAAGCATCACTTTTGGCAATAACTGATCACTTGGGATTATCGTTACTCATCCAGCTGTCCACATAAAACTCCTCATGATAATCCGGTTGCTGAGCGAGTTCTTTGAGCTTCTGTTCAGCTTCTTCAGCGGTAAGATATTCTCCAATAACTGCTGTAAACTCACCAGTGGGCGTTTTGAGGAAAGAGATGTCCTCATCTGGATAGGATTCTTTAATTATACCCATCGATTCTCCAAAAGGCATTGATTCTGTGCGGAGAGAGTATACCTTCCGAGGTGTGACCGGTTTGCCGTCGGAAGTCAGTTTCACTTCCAGGTATCCAGGGTTCTTGAATTCCGTTACGGCATACTGTACCCCTTCTTTTAAAACAACTACGAATCCGACGGAAGAGTCGTCTAAAATCATGGATGCATAAACATCTTTCACTAAAGGCTGGGTCATGAAGTCGGCTTTGACTTTCTCTATATCCATGTAACGTGCACCGCTAAAAGTGAAGAGGATACGATTCGGTGCTTCTTTGTGTACCACATTATAATGGGGTGCATCATTAGTCTGAGCTTGCTCGTCGGTGCTAAAATTGATTTTAAGCGTATTTTCGGTTGCTTCCGATCCCACAGTTACTCCATCGGTAATCTTGCCGCCATCGCCAAATTGCAACACCTGAACAATAGATCCGACCACAGGTATTTTGGACATGGCGTTTGCTACGGAAGGGATGTTCACCACGAAGAGAAAAGCAGCACATGCCGCTATGACTGAGGCATAACGAATCATTCGAGATGAACTCTTGCGAGCAGCGGCTCTTTTCTGTGCATGATGAATAACGTCATTAAGTTGAGCAGGGATTTCAATATTTTCGTAACGATCTTTTCCTGTCATACGTTCTCAACCTCTCCTTCAATCAAATAAATTTTTAATTTTTTGATAATACGATAGAATTTGGACTTAACTGTATTTTCCGGTATGGAGAGCACTTCAGCCATCTCTCGAAAAGGCAGATTCACAAAGAATTTTAATATAATATAGGCTCTTTCCTCGGGGATAAGCCGGTCCAGTGCATCATATAGATCCATTTTTTCTTCCAGCGACGCCCCTCGCTCTGGAGCCACAAACTCCTGCACATGATCCTCCATATAGGTCACTCGCTGGTTACGTCGAATATGATCTATCGCTGTGTTAATCACAATTCGTGACATCCAGGAATCAAAATACGTCATGGACTCCATCTTTCCATAAGCGATGTACCCTTTATAGACCGCTTCGGATACGATATCCAGCGCTTCTTGTTCATTTTTAACATAGCAGTATGCCAGTCGATATAATTTATTTTGAATCTCTGTTATTTTTTCGCTGAACTGTTCTTCTTTTGTCTTTCTATGGTTCAGTCTAATCACTCCTGATCCCCCCTGATCAACCTAAATATTCAAGTCACCACTCGTTCCAGGCCTGGATTTTATATAAGTGCTTGAGTTCGTTTGACACTCGTTAGACTGATGAGGAGACAAAATAGTTCTAACGGTCAAGAAAACTTTTTTCTTTCGGGCCTGAATAGGATAATGAGCCTCGCCTCCATTCTTAACAACGAATAGTTTGCCTATAACATCACATACCAAAACACCCGCTCTTCTAAGATCGAAGGCGGGTGTAATCGAATTCATCTGCTTATATTAGAAGTTAAAGTTGTCTGGATCAGAACCAAAGCGTTTATTCTCGTTCAGGCCGTTAATCTGCTCTATTTCTTCCGAAGTTAACTCAAAATCGTAGAGGTCGGCGTTCGCGCGAATACGCTCAGGGGTGACAGATTTCGGTATGGTCACGATGCCGTTCTGCAGATCCCAGCGCAGAATCACTTGTGCGGGGGACTTGCTGTATTTGGCTGCGATGTCCTTCAGCAACGGATGATCCATCAGATGACCTTGCCCGAGCGGAGACCAGGCTTCGATCTGAATCTGATGTTTGTTGCAGTACTCACGAAGCTCTGACTGAATCAATAGTGGGTGAAGCTCTACCTGGTTAACTGCCGGTTTGATCGTGGCATCAATCATCAAGTCTTCCAGATGGTGAATCTGGAAGTTGCTCACACCGATCGCCCGGATGCGTCCTTCTTTATGGAGTTTCTCCAGCGCTCGCCATGTATCTTTGTACTTGCCCTTAACCGGCCAGTGGATGAGATAGAGATCCAGGTACTCCAGTTCAAGTCGTTCCATGCTGGCTTCAAAGGCAGCTAGCGTGGATTCATATCCCTGATCGCTATTCCATACTTTCGTGGTAATGAACAGATCCTCACGAGCTACTCCAGATTCACGAATACCCTGAGCGACACCTGTTTCATTGTTATACGCTTTGGCTGTGTCGATGCTGCGATAACCAGCTTGAATGGCTGTTTTGACAGCATGAACGACTTCGTCTCCGTCTTTAACTTTGAATACCCCAAAACCCAGCCATGGCATTTTGACTCCGTTATAGAGCGTGGTTGTGTCCTGCACGTGTTTCATGGTCCGAAATTCCTCCTCTTATTGATTCATTGTTCCACTATGTAATTACCCTGCTGTTCAGCAGCCAATCGATATCGAAGGGCCGTCTTGAATGATTATACTAAACTCTTCCTTGTATTGGAAAAGGGAGTGATCCATTTTACGAAGTAAACGCAGCTATTATCCTTTTTCTTCAACCAGAGGTTTGGTTTTGACGCTTGTGGGTGATAAGATGAAGTATACGAAATATGGAAGTCAACACTTTGCTATGGAGAATTTACATAAGAAACGAAGAAGTGCGGAATCGGGTACAGACCGGGCCGTACGATTAACGATAAAGGAGCAAGAATACAATGGCTAAACCTAAACAAACCAAAAAAGCAGCTGCCTGGTCTCTCGTAGTGATGGGAGCAGGATTTGCTGCATCCTTGCCGTTCCAGGGCGCTCCTGTGGGCAAGTTGCTGGTAGGATCATTTGAAGCGGGACTTGTGGGTGGACTTGCGGACTGGTTCGCCGTTACCGCATTATTCCGTCACCCGCTCGGCATTCCCATTCCACACACGGCATTGCTGCCGAAAAATCGCGATAAAATGACGGAAGGTCTGGTCTCGGCAGTAGAGAATAACTTGCTCAACAAAGACAGCATTACCGAGAAAATTGCAGATTTCAAAGCAGCAGAGACGGTGCTCGATACGTTGACCCGTGAGCTTCACAGTGACGGGATCAAGATCATGATTGATACGCTCTGCAAGCGAATTCTGGCGGGTCTGCCGTTAGAGCAGATTGCTCCGCTCGTGGCACGTGAGATCAAGTCACAAGCGGGCGCCTTTGATCTGGGTCCGATTCTGGAACGGGCTGCCGACCAGATGACAGAGCGGGGTTACGACGCCAAAGCGCTGGACTACGGATTGAAGCAAGCCGAGGAGTGGCTGGTTAAACCCGAGACGATCATGTTTTTGGGTGAAAGCGGCATGAAAGCCATCAGCGGCATTCAGATGAACGGATTGATGCAGTTTGCGATGAATGCGTTCCTGGGTTATATGAACGAGGAGCGTCTAGGTGGTATTTTACAAGGATATCTCTTCGATCGGGTAGAGGATATGAAACGTGAAGGCAGCGCTCTAAGGTACAAGGTGCTTGATATGGTACGTACCCAGACGGTGCGTTTGGCAATGAGCGAGGCTATGCAAGATGGAATCAACAATTGGAAGAACAATATGCTGGAGG
The DNA here is from genome assembly GCF_059759055.1 of Paenibacillus sp. GQ49. Classification (NCBI taxonomy): domain Bacteria; kingdom Bacillati; phylum Bacillota; class Bacilli; order Caryophanales; family Paenibacillaceae; genus Paenibacillus; species Paenibacillus sp. GQ49. The sequence continues at coordinate 114,566 of NZ_JCAXEL010000012.1, read as the reverse complement.
GCTGGAACGCAGAGGAAACGGTGCTGAACAAACTCAGCGAACTGAGAGACAAGGCGCTCGCCGCGATGGAAGATGGACAGTATGTAGATACGTATGCACTGCCTGCCATTGAGCGGGTATTGGGTGATCTGCGGGCAGATGACGAGTTGATGACAGGCATGAATGCCAAGATCGTAAATGGCGTCACAACACTGCTGGAGAAAAATCATTCCAAAATCGGTAAACTGGTACGCGAAAATGTGGACAAAATGGACAATGCCACTTTGGTTTCGATGATTGAAGATAAGGTTGGACAGGATCTGCAATGGATTCGGATCAACGGAGCCGTTACCGGATTTGTTATCGGGATTGCGCTGACTGCGCTGCAGATGGCATTGGCATAAAAGTAATGTATGTAAAAGGGGGCCGCTCTTTCGAAGAGCAGGCTCTTTTTGTCGTGGATGGGAAAATTATCATGTACTTGATGCAAGAATTAGGAAAGTGGGTAATGTACACCAAACTGTCCTATATGAATCATATAGGAAGAAAGTTACATGAAAACGATCCTGTTAGCCGATATGGCTCATGTTGATTTTGTACTATGATGCAGGTAACAGATGAATAGGGTGTAATTCACATATAGTGAATGCCTCGATTCTACCATGAGGGGGGATCCGTATTAAACGTGCAGGATGGTTGAAGGGTTTATTCACACTAATGATGGTGTTTACTATATTTTTGGGAGGTTGTCAGAACATGAACGCAAGTGAGAAGGAAGCTCTATACCAAGAAGCTGAAGCAACCGTAATTCAGCACTTCAAGCAGAAGTTTGAACTGGATGTTGTAATTACAAGCAAAGAGTTGTTGCCGGAAATGGCAGTGTCCCAGATTGGGCTGAAAGGGCATGTGAAAGATCATGAAGATCAGAGCTTTGGCATTTCGTACGACTACAAAAAGAAGGTAACCAAGAACCTGGTCATTAGCCCTGAGATTGAGGAAGCGATGATGGCCAAGGGACATAATCCATACGACAAATAAAGGGAGGTGTAGTTATTGAGTAACGGGTCCAATATTGATGATGAAACGTATAAAACGATGTCTGATCTAGCCTACCAGGATCAAAAGGCTGGAGACAAATTAACGGAACTTCCTGGATGGGAGGTCCTTGAGGGGACGGAAAGTAATAAATTTTCCGGTTTTGATGCCGTCACATTTTATAATCCCGAGACCAAGGAAGCTGTCATTGCTTATCGCGGTACAGAAGGAAGTGCATCCTTGGATCGCTCTGTACCTGACTTTGTCATGGATGGTCGCATTGGGGGCGGAGAATTGATTCGTAAGGGCCAGCAGGAGGCCGGGAATTTTGTCAATAATCTTACGCCGGATTGGCTCGACAAAGGGGTCGAAGGTGTCAAGGACTTCACAGGTATATCCAAAGTGGAGGATTGGGCTGGTGACAGGGTAAGAGACGTGGAGAACTGGACGGGTGATCGCGTAAAAGATATCGAAAAAACCGTTTCCCCTACAGGCTGGGCCAATCAGATGTATCAATCCGAAGACTACGCAAATCACATGCAGAACAAGCATAAGGATCTGAATTTCTCGATGACCGGACATTCCTTGGGCGGGGGAAATGCACAATATGCTTCTGCTTATACAGGAATTCCAGCCGTGACGTTTAGTGCACCATCTGTAATGGGTAATCTGACGCCAGAAATGCGGCGCCGGGCTGAATCGGGTGCATTTGACGGGCAGGTTGTGAACTATGCCAATCCCAGTGATCTGGTAGCCAGCGGAACGCTGGGAGGATATGACCGGCATGTGGGATCCACCTATTACATCAACTCCGATTATGACTCGGCGAATGACGGCGTGAGTATTATCGATAAAGCCAAGAACTCATTTGGCGGGGAGAACTATCACAGTCTGGATCAATATGATTTCAAAAATGGTTACATATCCAATGACCTGTACGATCCGATTACTGGAGAGAGAATCCGCTATTCACCACGCCTTATGGATCACATGGGACCGTTCAGCAAGAACTTAGGTCCGTTACGTTCCATGTCTGGCGGCGGTGGAGGTATGGCTTCGGCTGCTGCGGCTTCAGGTCTGATTCAGGTAACGCCGGAAGAACTGAAAAGTGTCGCTTCACGGTGGAAGCAAAATGCACAACAATGCAATGCCGAGCTAAATCAGGTACGAAGCCGCATGGCTCAATACCTGCATACAAGCCGCAGTCGCAGGCTGGAGCCGATTGTCACCCAACTGGACGCGTCGATTCAAGAACTTAGCACATGGCATATGAAACATACCAGCCAGTTCCTGAACTTTATTGATGAGAAAGCAGATGCCTTCCGGCAGGCTGACGAGAGTCCGGTTCATTTTAATTAGGAACCAGGTTGGTTAATATCGATATCACGTACATGGGGGAGGGGAACGCAAGTGGGTGGACAATTGCTGGTGGAATTGAATGATCTTCGAATTGCGGAAAAAGAACTGACACAGCTGCTTGCCCGTCTGCAAGCCGATGAACAGGAAGCGAGGGCGTTATACAGTCGCCTGAACGATTGGAAGGGGCAGTCTGCTGACCATACAAGGCAGCAGATTGAAGAGTTTTTTGCGGGCCTGTCCAGACGTATTCAATCCATTGAACAGCAGAAGAAAAGCTTGCTGCAATACATTGAGATCATGATCCAGACGGATCAGGAACGCTAAAGAGTGGTAAGGCTGATGCCATATTGCGGATGGCAATCAGCGTGGATAAGAGTGTGACCGTGGAGCGGCATGATCAGTTCTAAACCACGGATTGTAAAGAACATGGGTAGCCAATCAAGATGATGATAGCTAAAAAGCCTATAGCACATCGGGTTTGAACCCGTATGCCATAGGCTTTTTGTTATCTGAATTTTTCTCAGGGTTTCGTAAAACTGTAAGTTAGTTCTTAACGTTTTTTGCGACGTGTAGCCAACGCAATCCCCAAGAAGGACAGGATCAGGGCCAGAATGGATACGATCAATGTTGCTTGTTGAAGTTTCAGTGTACCCGGGTCTGAATCCGTGTTGTTTGGTTCACCTGTAACGGTGTCATTGAGTGCATCGCCCAGCGTGGTATCATCGTTTGCTTTGCTATCGTCGGTAGCTGCATTATCCCCAGTTGCGCCTTCTGTACCTGCGCTATCATGTCCATCGTTGGCATGACCTCCACCTGCCGCAGCATTACCAGCAGCAGCCGGATCTTCGCTGATCGTTGTGATACTGTGCGGGTTAGCGTCACTTGGTTGGCCTGTCCATTCTACGATGCTGCCATCACTGTAATATTGGAACGCATCCCAAGCTACTTCAGCTTCCGCCTTAGGGTTCTGTGCAACGAAGTTGAACTGCTGGAATTGTCCTGCCAGAATGCCTTCGTTATCGCCGTCAATTTCCCACGTAATCGATGTTACTTCATTGGAATCGTTTTTCTCTGTAGTGATTTTCCAGCCTGCCAGTGGTTGATATTGCTTGAATGCAACACCTTCCGGAACTTTCATGGTGATTTTGGTTGTAGGCAGTTCTTTCTCGGATGGAATCTTAATCGTGTACGTCTGCCATGCGCTTGTCTGTGCAACGGATGGGCTAACGGTAACATGAGCGCTCGCGAATCCGGCGAATAACATGAATGCTGCGGTACCTGTTGCGATAGTGGATGTTAGTTTGGAGATCCATGATGTTTTCTTCAAAATAAATAACCCCTCTCAGTTCTTATCATATATGATTCGGCCCATTTTCTTAAATGAGTGTCTACGTTCTGCAAAGGCCGTTCGGTTACGAATTGTTCTTACGATCACCGTTATTCCCAGAATTTATTGATCCAACTATATAAATTGAACTAAAGATGGTTTACACATACACTCCGATGACAGAATAACCTTCCAATCGCTGTTATCCCCAGATTTTTTGATTCTCTTTTCTCAAAGGGGAAAATCTGGTGATAAAGGCGAACGCTTAGCTTTTTCAGGTTTTTTCTGCCCTCTCCGTTTCAGTGTAAATAATAGTTCAATTTAAATAGTAATAAGTTGAAATCCGGGAATAAAGGCGAGTGCTTCGCTTCTCCAGAAACAATTTCGTTCCCTTCACTACATTTGCAGTGTGTAGAAACACAATTTTAGATGGGGTCACTTTTCAATACAAACGTTGTGTAACTATGGCTTGGCGGTGTCGATCTCAAATTCGGCATCCAGTGCATCCAACATTTTGGTCAGGAGATGTACCTTGATATTCCAACGTCCAGGCATGGAGATGTAATCTTCAGCCTTGTACACACCAGTGTCATTTTTTGGAATGGTAATCTCATAGATCCCCATATCCATGTCCAGATGTGTGAGTGACAGGGTGATCTGTTCCAGATCGTTTACGATGCTACCGTCTGCACGTTTGACATCGACTTCAAACTGATTCTCTCCTGTTACATTAGGACTCACCTGAAGTGTGATCGCCGAGCCATCTTCTGTAGTCTTTGTCTCCTGATACGGTCCGACCGCAGCGGGTTGTCCCGGAGACAGATGTGTCAGCACGGCAGCAAGAGCGAGAATGACAGCACCGGTGGCAAGCTCGGCTTTCAGGCTGCCCGATAATCTGCTCCCCGTTGCTGCTCTTGCTAATCTGGCATGACGCCATGCAAAGAGAACCATCACAATCAGCAGGACGATCTTGCCAATCAGGACAAGGCCATAGGCTGTAGTGAACAAGGAAGTCAGCACAGGTGCTGGTAGAATAATCAGACTGCTGTATATTCCTGTAGCAACCAGAGCGGCTACGGCGCCAATCCCCCAGGCGGTAAACCTGCGAATAGCAACCCAGTAGACCTCTCCTCGCACCTTCGATGGCAGCTTTTCCGCCAGTGGAGGCAAACATATCGCCATGGCGGTTAGTGCGCCAATCCAGAAAGCGGCACCGATCAGATGTATGAAATCCATGGCAATCGCCAGCGCCCGTTGATCTGCCGCAGCCGGATGTCCCGTCATGGCATGAGTGAATAGCCATCCAAGCACGAGCACAAGTGAGCCATAGGAAGAAAAGATGCGAGCACGGATGGATCGATCGCGATCATATCCGGAGAGAATCGTGACGGCCAGCAGCATTACAATGAGTATCTGTAACATCCAGATCTGACCAAAGGATGTCAGCTTGAGCGCACTTCCGATCAGTGCCCAGCTTAGTTCGTTCAGAGCCACACCAGATTCATATAACGTATTCAGTGGCAGGCTGACCAGAGCGGCAAAGGAAGCAGCAGCATAACTGATCCATAACAATCTGTAGCTGCCCGGAACGTCCATAGGTTCTCTTGTCATGGATGTCGGTGCGATTCGTAGCAGCAAGAATGCAAGTGTCCCCAGAATGACAGACAGCCCGAGATACTGAATCCAGTCTGTCAGGGATACAATCCATTTCAGCGGCCCACCTGTTGAACCGGAACCGGATGTAAGATCACTCAGTCCGGCAGGAGAACCGGATGGTTCACCGATATGGAAAACATACGCCCCTTGAATTGGGTGTCCATCGGCAGATACAGCTTTCCAGTTAACGGCATAAGTCCCGTTCCCGAGTCCAGCTTGCAGGCCAGTCTCCAGAATATGAGGGCGATCCACATCAATCTTTACATTTCCATCGTCTGCCTGATTGCCGTCAGGTCCTGTAATTTTGATATCATAAAAGGCTGTCTGCAAGGATTCGTTGAACTCCAGCGTCAGCCGTTCCGGAGCAGCTACGAGGATCTCATTTTCTCCTGGCGAAGCCTTAACAATATAAGCATGGGCAGATGCCCACTGTGGCATAACAAGGCAGCACACGAGCAACAGGCAGGTGACCAATGCCCAGTGCCGTTTGCCCCACTTCAGGGTAAAGCGTGTAAAAATCAAAAAATCATCACCCTCAGGTTATAGATTTGTAGTCATTCATGGTCCTCTAAACACAATCTAACCCATTATAACTTTGTCCAAAATGACTGCGTATGACTACATTGGGCTATAAAAAAACGATTTGGTCTACATAAATGTGACAAAAGCATGAATGTGTATGTTGCAGAACAACATCTCGTCTCATGTTACAAATCTCATATAGGTATGTGATGCGTTTGTGCTACCATTCACATATCACTACGAAGCTGCGCTATTTGCGAAGTTTACGTCCTGCAAGCCCACTCTCTAGAGCATAGCGGGTGAGTTGTACCCGGTTTTCAAGCTGGAGCTTCTGCAAAATGTTTTTGAGATGATTCTTCACCGTCTGGTCTGAAATACCGAGTTGATCGGCAATCTCCCGATTGGTATATCCCGCGGATACCCATTGCAGGATCTCAAGTTCCCGCGCCGTTAGCGGGTTATCTTGCACATCTTCACTGCGTGGAGCGGGAAACTCCTGCAAAATCCGGTAGGCCAGTTCCTTACTGAGCGGTGCATCGTCACTGACGATGGCGCGCAGGTATTCAAGCCAGGTGGAAGGCGTTAGATTTTTGAGCAAATAACCTTGAGCGCCTTGTTTCAATGCTTCGAACAGAAAGGTCACATCATCCGATACCGTGACCATAACAACAATAACATAAGGGAATCGCAGCTTGATCTGACGGGTGGCTTCCAGCCCATCCATGCCCGGCATCTGCACGTCCATCAGGATCAGGTCGGGCATCCATTGTCCGGTGAGCTCCAGCGCTTCCTGTCCATTCGAAGCTGTACCAATCACTTCAAACAGGCTGTCCTCGGATAAAATGCTACAGATCGCTTCACGCGCATGCGCATGATCATCAACAACCAATACACGTACATGTTCCATATTAAGCATGCTCCTTCCCTATCGTCATTCGTGTATGCCCCGGTCTTGAATCGAGGGTAAAAGACCAACCCATCTCGGCAGCACGCTCCTTCGTAATTCGCAGTCCGTACCGATCCTTCAGATGAAGAGGATCTCCACTTAGTCCATTCCCATTATCCTGAATATAAATGAACCAGGCAATTGGGTTACCTTCCGCGTGAACCTGAACGCGGGTAGCCTGCGCATGTTTGCGTACATTCAGTAAACCCTCGCGGATACAGGCGAGCATTTCCACTTGCTCCTTGGCAGAGAACGTTACACCACTGAGTTCCCAATGAATCTGTGCACCAGGTACGGTTTCCTTGACGAGAACTTCGACCTGCGCATGCAGTGAAATAATTTCTGATGTTAGCGTAGAGGAGGGAACAAAACGCAACTGGGCAATAGCTTGCCTTACATATGTATTGACTTCATGCACGGTTTTTTGGATCTCTTGGATCTCATGCTCATGTCCGCTCCCTGCCAGACTACGGCCTGCTTTATCGGTCTTCACTGACAGCAGGAAAAGAGACTGAGATATGCCGTCGTGAAGTTCCCGTGCTAATTGGTCACGAGCTTCCAGAGCTGCTTTCGCTGCACGTTCCTGCTCCAGAGCAGCCCTGGCACCTTCGAGCATGTGGAACAATCGGCTGAGCAGTGTCACGCTGACGAGGTAAACGATGACAGGTGTTAACCAGTTTCCAGCGTCCATCGAAAGGTATGGCATCAGAAACTGATGGCGAATATATTCCCAGATGCCAACCGTGAAAGTGGGGATCAGCAGAATCATCCATTTAATTTGTTTATAGGACATGAATGCAGAACTCCTTTGATCTAGGATTAGCTTAATGAGGTACTTTATTTATACAGGGATGGGACCATTATAACGCAAGCTTGTCCAAGACCCTAGTCTGTGTCTTTGGAGAAAGCTGGGGAGGATCTGGGAGTATTTAAAAGGATATCTAAGAATGACAAGGGGTGAAATGTTGTCACGCTAGGTGAGGGTTGGTGTGACCAGCTGAGGAAGGCTGAGTCCGTTTTCCCTATCGGAGAAGGTCCTCTATACTTATATAGAACGTGAATTCATTACAAAACATGTTAAGGAGTGAAGCAACAACATGAGTCAAGAAGTATTGGAACGTCGCAGTGAATTGCTCAAAAAGAACATTCACCAGATGCTTGTTCAAGACAATCAGCACGGTATCAGTCGCCAAGACAACATGTTTTTGCAGCAGATGATTAAAGAGCTGCATCAGACCTCACATGAACTGAATACCAAATCTTAATGTAGAATCTGCACGAGAATGAAGTTGTCTGGTGTACGATTCATTCCATGAAAATGAAAATGGCGCTATCTCCGATCAGACCGGGGATAGCGCTTTGACTTGTTTAGAGCTTATAGAAGAAGCTCTTTTTATTTTACTGCAACTGTTGCTGAGCGGTTCTTTTCTCAATATATTGAATGAACAACTCGGCAAGCTCCGGATCGAACTGTGAACCCGAACATGAGCGTAGCTCCCGAATCGCTTCTTCCACGTTCTTGGTTTCCTGATACGGCCGCTCTGTCGTCATGGCATCAAAGGAGTCAATCACGGTCAGCATCCGGCAGAGCCGGGGAATCTCGTTACCCTTCAGGCCGTAAGGATAGCCTTTGCCATCATAGCGCTCGTGGTGAAGTTCAATATACGGAATCAGATCCGCGAAGCGATCGTTTGTGATCACCATTTTTTTGCCCCAGGTGACATGTCCTTTGATCGTTTCCCATTCTTCTGCGGTGAGCTTGTCCTTTTTGTTCAGAATGGACCAAGGAATCTCCAGTTTGCCGATGTCATGAATCAGTGCTCCCAGCACGAAACGACGCTTTTCCGCATTGTCCAGTGCAAGCAATTCACTGATATCCAGTGCATATTTGTAGACCCGTTTGGAATGTTTAAACGTATCCATATCTTTGTATCTGAACAGATTGAGCTGCTGCTCGATGTCACGAACGTCCTGTACAAGATCAATCTCGTGTTCCATGCCATCATTGCTGCCGTGGCGGTGCACGTTATTCTTGCCCTGTTTCTTCGCATAATACAGTGCTTTATCCGCCTGATCCACGAGCTGGGATTTGTTATACATATCCACCTGATAGGGCGCGACGCCAGCAGAGAAGGAGAGACAACCGTGTGGAAACACTTCAACGCCTTCAAACGGCGTGTCGTTCAGTTGTTTACGCAGCTTGTTCATGAACCTGTAGGATTCGTCCAGTTCCATTCCTGGCATGAGCAAAGTAAACTCTTCCCCTCCATAACGAAAGGCGGTAACAGGTGTGCCTTCCGTCTTGCGCATCAGAAAATCCCCCAGCAGGGCCAGCAGACTGTCACCTTGAAGGTGGCCAAACCGATCGTTATACTTTTTGAAATCATCGATATCAATAAGTCCCAGACAGAGCGGGGTTCCCTGCGTTCGAGCGGTAGTCAGTTCATTTTCCAACATACTCTCAAAATAACTATGGTTGAACAGACCCGTACGTTGATCCGTGTTGGCCTTTTCCTCAATCGTCTGATACATCACGAACAACTGCCTGAATGCGTGGGACAGAAGAATGCTGAGACTCAGATACAACAACAGACCGAGTACGCCATTGTGTACAACCAGAATCGTCAGGACAAGCGCCAGAATCAGCGTACATAAATAAACCAGCAGGGATTCGGTAACGAATGCCCGCTTCATCTGCTGTAATGCATCCTTTGTTGAGAAATGAAAGAATAAGCCAAGTGTGATCGTGTTGATGATGAAGTAGGCTGCGAGCGCTGCAAAGTAAGGAATCAGGTTATAGCCGTCCAGAGTCCCCGATTGCCCGCCAGTCCACTCAAACACGGCAGCTGCTCCAGTAATCATGAGACTGTAGATGCTGAAATTGACAATGTGTTTCCACCAGGTGAGCTTGCGCTCTTTGATTAACAGGATGATGGAGACAGGAAGCAGTACAGATAAACTGAAAGCTCCGCCAAACATGAATATACAGGCAAGGTATACCGATGAATCCATGGATTGCTGATTGCCTTTGGGTGGAATCTGGAACGTGAAATAATCCAGAATTAACGCCGCACCCAGCATGGTGTAGACCATAACCCAATCTGCCGTGGTTAGATGAAGATAAGACCACTTGTTCATGTACAGAAAAACACCGATCCCGGTAAAACTAAGCAAAATAACATACAGACTGCTTCGATCAGCCTTATGGATAAGGTTACGAATAAAGTTCATAAAAAATCTCCTGCTTGAGTTTAGTCTACTCTTGATGTGTATATAAATTGAACTGATAGGTATTAACACTTACACTTCGATGACAGAACAACCTTCCGATCGCTGTTATCCCCAGATTTTTTGATTTCTTTTCCAAAAGGGAAAATCCCGGGATAGCATATGCTTCCGATGTAGCTTTCTTTCAGAAAGCTTTTAGGCGAACGCTCCGCTTCTTCAGGTTATTTCTGTCCTCTCCGTTTTCGTGTAAATGTTCAGTTCAATATATAATTGGTGTTCTTGTATAGGGGTATACTATATAGATGTATAACATAACAAGTTGCCTGGCAAAAATCCAGAAAGAAAAAACAGGCCGCTGGGAGCCTGTTTGTCTTGTTTGGCGGTATGGATACTAGCCGCCCAGCTTGTATCCCGAAGTTAACGCTACAACGACAGAAGCCACGATGATTGCGTTGATGACAATGCGGGAATATTTCACACCTTCAAATTTTTTCATGGAGAAGACCTCCCTTCCTTGGAGTCTACCTGTTTTCTTCAAGCCTGATGAATTTTAGCAGGTTGCACAGCCTTTTTGTCCCGATTCACCATCATGTATTGGATAAAAAGGAATATGCCAACGTTCATGACCACATCACCGATACTGATCACCTGAGTCCGTGGATAAGGGCTGGAGAGTGGGATGATATCACCGAGAAAAGGCAGATTTGTAGATGCATCCATCATAAAATGCTTCGATACGGCGCCGCCTTCCCTGAGCATGTCTACATAATAGGGACCCAGTACAGCGGAGGCTTCCACAGAAACAGGCATGCGCCCACCATTTACAGCCATAACGGCAAAATTGAGAAATACCCCAATCCAGATGAGCATGAAACCGGTATGGTGTCTGTTGAGCCACAGGAAAGCGAGCCCTGTAATGTAGACAGCAGCAAAGAGGTATCCATTAATGGATGCCACCCATTCGAATCGTTCCTGGAGATAGAAAATAAAGAACTGGATTAGTAACAATACAGGGAAAATCCAGCCGCTTCGCAGCTTGAGTGCTGCAAACTGGTTGAGCCCATGCCGCAACCCGCCCCGAAAAAATCCAACGATCAAGCCTAGTAGAATACCGTCATATACCATGGAGTAACTCCTGTTCGTGCGGAGATATGCAATATGATTGCGTGTTTGTGTACATAAAAGGATTCGACCTTATATTGGTAATTCCTGCATGAGAAAAATGATTTTGTAGAAGAAATTTGCAAAATGCTGAACAAAAAACCGCCTTTACGAATCTAGGGGTCGAAACCCCTGTAAAATTCGGTAAAGGACGGCTGCTTATGGTGCCAAAATACGAGCTTTAATTCGGTTGGAGACGGCATTTATTTTATTCAGATCCACCGTTCAGATAGTTGAAGAAAGGCTGATCCACCCAGAAGTCATACGTCGTAATGTCCGCATCAGGTGCCAGCTTCAGGAAACCTTCCCGAATGGCTTTGGCATTCTCTTTCAGAGAGAAGGACTGAGCATAGTAATTGCCAAGCGCGATCTTATTATTGGAAATGACAGGGTAGTTTGCCAATGCAGTTGGTGAATAATACAGCGGTTGCCACCAGGAACTGAGAATCAGTGGAGATGTACTGTCACTGTTCTTCTTGGCGTATTTCAGCACAATGTCGTTGAAGCGGACTTTGTCTGCCACATTGTTGAACTCGAACTGAATATCATATTCCTTCGCAGAGGCAATATAGTTACCGTTCTCGATGTGTGTCACTTTATAATCAGGTGTTTCCTTCGGCTCGCCCCATTCCTTCAAATATATGAAGGCAGATGTCTTCGGCTGGAATTGCACATCAGCATCAATACCTTCGCTACGCAACAAACCAACCAACTGTACAGCATGTTGAATATTATCGTGGCCGTAGGTAAGTGTCAGTTCATCGATAAAGTTGGAATCAAAGCGGCTATCCTTCAGATTATAACCTGTTACGAGATCATCTCGCAGCGCCTGATCCACAATCTTTCTCAGCTCAGGTGACTCGATCAGATCGGCTGTGCGATATGCAGCATACAGTTTGGAATAGATGTCCGCATCGCCGGAACGCCCAATCTCATGTTTGTATTTCCCTTGACTGACCAGTACGCGTCCAAGCAAAGTATTAGCGAAATCTTTACTTGCTACGCCACCTTTAAGGAGAGCGGGGTATAGGCTTTCGGGAATCAGGCCTGTATCAATAGCCGCAGCCAGTTCCTGTGCGGCTTGTCCCTGAACACGGTTCGGGCTAATGCCAACTTTGGCAAGCGCTTGGGCTGTTTTCTCTGCAGGATATGTATAAGCCAGTTCCTTGAATCCGGCTGCTTTCACCGCGATGAAGACCGCTGCATAAGTGCTCAGATGATCCTTGGCACGTACTTCTGTACCGGAAAGAACCCCATTATTGTATAAGGATACGGCAGCATCATATGAAGAATCACCAGAAGACAGATCGGTAAAGACTGGAGCTTTGGCTTCACTGTCCCTTGCTTGAGTTGCTTCCGTGATGGCTGCGATGGCTTGAATGAAATCACCTTTGGTAATCTGTTGCGGCAATTGAATGTTGTATTTCGCTTGCAAGAATTGAGCAAAATCCGCTGCGCTCTCCGTATAGGCAACTGGCGCCTGAGCCACCGGTCCTTTGACACTTTGTGAGGTTGCGGGTTTAGCCGGAGTTGCAGATGCTGCAGAAGCGGAAGCGGGCAAGCTAAGGCTGCCGAGTGTTACCGGAGCGGCGAGTAGGGCCGCCAACGTGATCTGGGTGATTTTTTTCAAATGAATAGCCTCCTTAAAATGGGTTGGAAAATAATTAGCTTTGGGTTATAATTCTGACAATTCCTATCAGAATAGAATAATTGGATTGACTTTAGCACGGAGACGCGCTGGATGTCAACGAAAAAAAGCTTGATACAGAACGGTTTCCAATGCTTGGTAGAAAGCGAATTGTCAATTATATTCTATTTGAGTGTATACGCTCAAAGATTTATTGACAAGGATCGACAGTATCCGCTAGGATAAGAAAAAAGAATGTTGAAAAGGGGTATTTTCAAAATGAAAAGAGGTTTATCGTTCGTCTTATCGATCATCATGTTGGCTATTTTGTTGGCAGCTTGTGGGAATTCGGCTTCCAAAGACGAACAATCCGCCCAAGGCAGTGATTCGGAGAAATCTCTTCGGATGGCCCTTGTACTTCCCGAAAAAATAGGGGTTAACCCTTTCTTTGTACAGATGGATGAAGGTTTCAAAAAAGCAGGCGAAGAATTCAAAGTAGACACCAAGACGATTGAATCGACAGATCCGGCAGCATTTGAACAAAATCTGCGTGCTGCGGTTGCCGAGAATTATGATCTGATTATTACAGCCACTTTCCAGGCAGAAGATGCATTGAAGAAAGTCGCTGCAGAAAATCCGGACAAGTCCTTTGCAATTGTAGATACAACAGTGGATCTGCCTAACGTACGTAGCGTTGGTTTCCGTGAATATGAAGGGGCGTATCTGCTTGGTGCAGCTGCTGGATTGTCCACCAAAACAGATAAAGTCGGCATGATCGCAGCAATGGATGTACCATTGATCAAGAAATATACGGAAGGTTTCAAAGCTGGATTGGAATCCGTGAATCCAGACGCAGAATTCCTCGTGAACTATGTAGGTGGATTTAATGACCCGGCCAAAGCAAAAGAATTGGCACTTGTACAATTCGGCAAAGGCGCTGACTTTATCGCTGGCGCATCCGCTGTAGGTGACCTTGGTGTGTTCGAAGCAGCAAAAGAAAAAGGCTTCTATACTTCAGGTCAGGATACGGACCGTACCGTTGAAGACCCGGAACATATCGTATTGTCTCAATTGAAATCAACCGATACGGTTGCTTATGAGACCGTGAAAGATTTTGTAGAAGGCAACTTCAAAGCAGGTGCAGTGAACTACGGTTTGAAAGAAGACGGTGTGGGCCTGACTTACGTTACACGTGATAGCGAATCTCCGCTGAATGCTTTTGTTGGACAAGAAGTGATCGACAAGGTTAAAGCAATCAAAGATGATATCGTATCCGGAAAAATTGTAGTCAAAGATCCATTGCAACAATAATTTTAATTGTTCTTTTCAATGAATGAGTAATGGAAATGATCAGCCGGCTGCCCGATCAGGCAGCCGGTTTTGCTGCTATTAAATGACCGAGACCGAGGGGAGCGAACGCAAGATATGCTGTTGGAGATGGAGCACATTACAAAGAAATACGGCGGCTTCACCGCTAACCGTGACATCCGTTTTAATTTGCGTGAGGGAGAGATTCATGCCCTTGTAGGTGAGAACGGGGCCGGTAAAACAACCTTGATGCGTATGTTGTATGGTATGGAACAGCCTACGTCGGGCACAATCAAAGTCCGTGGACGTGAGGTGAGCTTTGCCACGCCGTCTCAGGCGATGGCAAGTGGCATCGGCATGGTGCATCAGCATTTCATGCTGTTCCCTTCCTTTACGGTGGCGGAGAACATCGTGATCGGACGTGAACCGGCTAAGGCAGGCGCATTTGACCGCAAAAAAGCAGCGGCTCAGGTAAATGAGCTGGGCAGACAATATGGCATGCCGGTTGACCCGTGGAAAAAAGTATCCGAGTGCCCGCTTGGCATGCAGCAGCGTGTTGAAATTCTCAAGGTGCTGCATCAGGGCGCAGACATCATTATATTGGATGAACCTTCGGCGGTACTGACACCGCTTGAAGTGAAGGAACTGCTGGCGAATATGAAATCTCTCGCCAAGCTGGGCAAAACCTTTGTACTGATCACGCACAAGCTGCAAGAAGTCATGGATGTAGCAGACCGGATCACGGTGCTTCGGGATGGTCAGGTGACAGGTACGTTGGAAGCGAAGGATACACATGTGGAGGAATTGTCCCGTCTGATGGTTGGTCGTGAACTTGTGCGTATGGACAAGCAGCCATCGGTTCCAGCCGAAGCCGTGCTTCAAGTGGAAGGGGTTAATCTGTCCGGAGCGAAGGATCGTTCGGCGCTCAAGGAGATCCATATGGAGGTTCGAAAAGGTGAGGTCGTTGGTATAGCGGGTATCTCGGGTAACGGCCAGTCGGAACTGATTCAGGTCATTGCCGGACTACGTAAGGCGGATAGTGGTCGCGTTGTGCTCTCCGGGCAGGATACAACCAACTGGCCTGTACGGCGAATAAGGGAGCATGGACTTGCTCATATTCCGGAAGATCGCTACATGTGGGGAGCGGCCAAGGATGCGAGCGTTCGCGAGAACGGGCTAATGGGACACCATCATCGCTTACAGTCACGCGGCATTATCAAAGCCAAAGCAGCAAGAACGATGGTAGAGAGCTGGATCAAACAGTTCAGTATCAAGACAGGTTCTGCGGAAACCAAGGCACAGTTCCTGTCCGGAGGAAACTTGCAGAAGCTGATTGCTGCCCGTGAATTTGCACAGGATACACCGTTTCTAATTGCAGCCGAACCAACACGTGGTGTGGATATCGGTGCTATGGAGACGATTCATGCCGAATTGCTGCGCAAACGCAGTGAGGGCGCTGGCATTCTGCTCATTTCATCGGAGTTGTCGGAGATTTTGCAATTATCTGATCGCATTATTGTCATGTATGAAGGCGAAATTGCCGGAGAACTGAGAGCAGAAGAAGCGACTGAGGAACAGATCAGCTTGTTAATGGCAGGAGGGAAAGAGCGGATATGAATCGGGTAAAAGAAACACTTCGCGGACTCGTACAGCCGCTGCTTGCCGTATTCATCGGTCTGATTGCAGGGGCTGTAGCGATTCTGATCGTTGGCGGTAATGTGGTAGATACGTATGCGGAGATGTGGAAAGGAGCCTTCGGCAACTTCTACTTCTTCACCAATACGTTGGCTCGTTCCACACCAATCATCTTGGCGGGGCTTGGCGTAGCATTGGCATTCCGTGCCGGATTTTTCAATATGGGGGCCGAAGGCCAGATGATTCTTGGCGGGCTCAGTGCCGCGCTCACGGCGCTCTATCTGCCAGGGCCAGGCTGGTTCGTGTGTATTGCTGCGATTGTGGCTGGTATTGTTGCCGGAGGAATCTGGTCCCTGTTTGCAGGTTGGCTGGATGCTCGGTTTGGCATGAATCTGTTGATTACAACCTTACTACTTAACTATATTGCCATTTATTTTGGTGGATACATGGTCTCCTATCCATTTAAGGACCGCACAGGATCTGCAGCAATGGCTCAGACACCCATGATTGACCAGAGTATCTGGTTGCCGAAGTTGTTCCAGGGCATGGGGCTGCATGCCGGCTTCATCATTGCCATTGTAGCGGCTATTCTGATCTACTGGTTCACACATAAAACGGTGACTGGTTACGAGATCCGCATGCTCGGCAGCAACCCGTCCTTTGCAACCTACGGTGGTGTTCGTCGTATTCGCATGATGATGCTGTCCATGGTCATTAGTGGTGGACTTGCTGGACTCGCGGGTGCAGGGGAAGTGCTCGGTACACAGTACCGTTTCCTTGATGGCTCATTGTCATCGGCAAGTTACGCATGGAGCGGCATTATGGCAACGCTGCTTGCCCGCTCGCATCCACTCGGTACAGCTGTGGCAGCTATTTTGCTGGCTGCGTTACAGACAGGTGCCATGGGGATGGAACGGAACACGGATGTGCCGTTGGAAGTTGGCAGTGTCATCCAGGCTGTATTGACGTTATTTGTATCAGCTCAGATCGGTTATTCATTCCTGAAGCGGAGAAAGGAGAAAAAGTCCAATGCAACAACTGTTTGATGCAGCCATGTTTGGCTCAACCTTGCGGATTATGACTCCAATCCTGCTTGCAGCGCTCGGTGGGGCTTTATGTTCTCGTGTCGGTCTGTTCAACGTCGGTCTTGAAGGACTGGTTCTGATCGGTGCGTTCTCTGCGATTGTCGGCAATTATCTGTTTGGCAATGTGCTGTTGGCTGTACTCTTTTCCATTATTATTGTGATGTTATTCTCGGCGCTCTTTGCCTTTATAAGCATTAATCTGAAGGCCAACGCCATCGTGGTCGGGATCTCGCTCAACTTCCTGGCTGCGGGGGTGACGACATTTGCACTGCGTGCGATTTTTGATGTAAAAGGTGCATACTATGACAAAGACATGGTGGGACTTCCCAAGTGGGATATTCCGCTGATTAAGGACATTCCGTGGGTCGGCGATGTAATATCGGGACATAGTCCTCTGGTTTACCTCGGCATTTTGCTCGTGATTGCATTGCAATTTTATCTATTCAAAAGTGTATCCGGCTTCCGTCTGCGCTCTGTCGGTGAGAACCCGATTGCAGCACAGAGCATCGGGATCAAGGTGCGTGGCATCCAGTACGGTGCCGTTCTGATGTGCGGTGTGTTATGTGCTCTGGCTGGCGCACAGTTGTCGCTTGGTCAGGTAACGATGTTTACCGAAGGCATGACTGCTGGTCGTGGCTTTATCGCGCTGGTAGCAACGATGCTGGGGCAAGCGAATCCGCTTGGCGTTATGGGCTCCAGTGTGCTGTTTGGCTTCATGGAAGCATTGAGTATTCGTCTGCAAGGATTCTCCCTGCCAACCCATTTCACGTTGATGCTGCCGTATATTGTAACGCTGGTTGCGATGTTCTTTTTCAAAGACCGTACCTATGCACAGGATGCACTGAAAGCGGGCGGAAGCTCGCGTTAATTCTGAATGTCTATGTTAGAGGCAGAAGAAGAAGAAGGAGGAAACTCACTTGCATAACAAGGCTGAACGTTTGAAAAAAGGTAAAACTCCGGCACCCAAAACAGGTAACGATCATGGAGATCGTCTGCCGCCAGGGCAGATGCTGACGGAGAAATTCCCGATTCTGCATGAAGGGGAAGTGCCGGAATATGACCTGTCCACCTGGGACTTGAAGGTATTCGGCGAAGTGGAAGAGGAGAAGGTGTTCTCTCTAGCTGAGTTACAGGCGATGCCACAGGTGAATACGGTGAGTGATATCCACTGTGTTACACGCTGGTCGAAATTCGATACGCCGTGGGAAGGTATACGCTTTTCCGATTTTGTGAAACTTCTGGGGGTTAAGCCAGAGGCAAAATACGTCATGATCCATGCAGATCATGATTATGAAACAAATGTACCGCTCGAAGAATTGATGCATGATGATGTATTACTTGCATTCAAATATAACGGTGAGCCACTAACGCCCAAGCATGGTTTTCCATTGCGTATGGTTGTGCCACAACTCTACTTCTGGAAGAGTGCGAAGTGGATACGTGGGCTGGAGTTTATAACAGAAGACCGGAACGGCTTCTGGGAAGTGAATGGTTTCCACCATTTTGCCGATCCGTTCAAGGAACAACGCTTCTCGGGTGAAGATCTGCCGATTCCGGAAGACGAGTGGACGAAGAAGGAGTTTGATTGATATGTTGATGCCTATTTTGCAGATTCATTCGGAAGACATGCCGGCATATGCCATCGTCTGTGGTGATCCGGCACGTGCGGAGAAGATTTCCCGTAAACTGGAGCAGGCGAGAGAACTGGCGTTCAGTCGGGAGTATCGTACATTTGTTGGATTGTATGAAGGGGTACAGATCGCTGTGGTCAGTCATGGTGTAGGTTCGCCTGGAGCAGCTGTGTGTTTCGAGGAATTGATTCGGGCGGGTGTAACAACTCTGATTCGTGTAGGTACAGCGGGATCGTATACAGCTGATTATCCGGCAGGCAGTGTGATTGTGAGTACAGCCGCTGTTCGTACGGACGGGTTGACTCGCCAACTGGTGCCGGATGGTTTCCCGGCGGTAGCGGACATTGGGGTGACACAAGCGTTGATCGAAGCTGCTCGTGAGCAAGAAAGCACGGACGTTGCAACATTTGCAGGCAAAGTGGGCGTTGGTATCACCGTAACGCTGGATGCGTTCTTTGCAGGCGTGGAAGAGATTCCACACCGCAAGTATAAGCAGGCTGGAGCACTTGCGGCTGAGATGGAAATTGCGGCACTCTACATCGTCAGCACCTTACGTGGCGCTCGCGCCGGAGCCATTGTCGCGATCGATGGATTCGCGGACAGTGACCTGGCAGCTGAGTATGATCCGCATACGGATGCGGTTGGACAAGCGGTGGAGCGTGAGATTAATGCAGCGCTACGCGCACTCGCCACGCTTGCTCGCCAGGATCACGCATAGGTTGGTTAAGGCAAGTATGCATTTTTGCTTAGTGTTACAAGCAAACCAGTAGATGATGTCCATTTGAGGTGGACAATATAAAAAGGGCGTCCCGTAAGGTCACGAATTTGACCCAGGGGGCGTCCTTTCCTGAGTTCTCCCTTTTTTCTTTGCTTCAGCAATCCCTTCAGCCTGCGCCTGTTTGATCCCTTTACGTTCTTCTTCAGCCAACCAGCTCAAGATCTGAAGAACCAGAACCATAATGAGCTGCCCGATCCCCTCCAACTCCTGGTACTTGCGCGTATCAAGAATTGGAATGTCGATCACCACAACATGGATTTTTGCATCGATTAACCATTGTCATTCTTTAGAATCTCCTGCTTGTTACAGCCAAACCTATTGATGGATTTTAGAAATAAGGTATCGCCTTCTCGAAACCTTTAAAGACTTTCAACACTCAATTTTTTTACCGACCGTAAAGGTATACATTCCGAAAAAGAATGGTGGAAAACGCCCCTTGGGAGTTCCCTCATTTGAAGATAAGCTCTTGCAAGAAGTGATCAGAATGATACTGAACAGTATTTATGATCCTGTGTTTTCAACAAAATCTCATGGTTTCAGAGAAAACAGAAGCTGCCATACTGCACTCAAACAAGTAAAGAACACGTTCACTGGGGTTAAATGGTTCGTTGAAGGAGACATAATGTGATTCTTCGACAACATTGACCATCATACGCTCATTAACTTACTTAAACGAAGAATTGATGATGAAGCGTTTATGAATCTGATCTGGAAGTTCCTTAGAGCAGGATTCGTTGAGAACTGGACATAATAACACATACAGTGGTACTCCACAGGGGGGAATTATCAGCCCTGTCCTATCAAATATTTATCTCAATGAACTTGATAACTTCGTTGCGAAGTTGAAAAATTCATTTGATAAGGGGAAAGCGCGGAAGAGGCTTAAAGAGTACCGTACAAGAGAGGCCAGACTCATAAGAGCCAAAGGAAGCTACCGAGCCAGATGGACCGAACTTAAACCAGTGGAAAAAGAAATGTGCAGGCAGCACATTAAAGAGCTTAAGAAAAAGGGTCAATTGCCGACTGTACCCCTTTCCAAGCTAATAATCGTTCATCGCTTACAATCTTCTTTGTTTCTTCCAGACGTGACCTCAACGATCCTTCGGCATCGGGAAGCAGTTGTTCCACGGTATCGCCTAGATCAGCAAGATAAGCAAGTGCCTGTTTTTCCTTATCCCTGGTTTCCCCCTCGAATTCAGGCATTTTGGGCAACTGCTTTAGCAGTTTGCTATTATGCTTTTTGACCGCTCGCTGTAAACGATTGGCGGCTGTTTCAGGACTTGAAGCGGTTTAGAGGCTTCATGTTTAGAATAGCTATGGGTTGCATCCACGAGGATAGCCGACGATTTCAGAAACCCTTTTTCTACGCATTGTTTAACGACCTCAGTCAGCAGATTTTCAACCTCACCGGCCCCAATTTTGTGAACACGAAAGATAGAAAGCAGCGAAGAGTGGGGTAAAGGATCTTCCGGGTGATGAATCCGAATGAGTAAATGATTTTGGGGAATGAAATGATATAGCTCGCTATGAAAGGAGAGCGTTTGTTGTTTGTTAAGTTACTTATCGACTTTTCATTTATTCTTGAATTTGTTCAAGAGCAATATAACCTCTTTTATGGCAGGCGTGCGAAAGATCGCGAGATGTTGTTTCGATTGATCTTCATTCAAAAGTTGTACAACCTCTCCGATGAGAGAGTCATTGAAGAAACCAAAGTTAATTTGGCGTACAAATGGTTCATTGGTCTGAGGTAAAAAAAGAGACTGATGATTCGCTCATCAGCCTCACTTACATATTCTGTAATCGTTTTTCAGTGGCCTCCCTGAAGGAGATGCTTTTTTTCTTGAGTAAAAACATTGTTAGGATTGCTACTAGGAATCATCGTCCTAAATTGAGGAAGTATAAATATATTACTCTCTTTTTTCAGCATCTAATCGCCGACGAAATACCAAAGCCGAGACAGCAAATATAATAAAAGATAATGTTGAAGCAGCAGTAACCATCTTCAACACATTTCCTATTGGGGGGTTAAACAACAGAGCAATTGAGATGATTAAAACGGCACCAGTTAAACCCATTCCCAAAATCGAGAACGCTAAAATTTTGTTCATCAAATCACCTCACAGGTAATTGAAACAAGCTACTGCCCCAGCGATAGCACCACCACCAAGAAGTGCATATGCACCAATACATGCAGCACATATCGGAGCAGTCACTGGTGTCGGTACTCCACACGAACCCCCACACGCGACCGCAATAATATAAGCCGCCGTACCACCAATTCCAAGTACTGCTCCAAGACAACCTGCCACTGCGCCTACACTATTTGGTTGCACTCCAGAGTTAACTGGCTCTTCTGCAAGCATTTCTTCATCTGTGATATAAGGTCTGTCAGTGTCCACGGATTTAACAACTGATCCATTCAAATACGTCTCAACTCGGAAGTTTCCTGCCTCATTCTTGGTCACCAGCATTTCATTTGTCTGCAATACGGTATTATCCTCATCGAAGAATACTGTTACGTTACTAGGAAGGCTGTAATCCCCATGCAAAGGAACTGTAACAACCGTAACTCCACCACCAACCGTGTACACACTCGATTTTTCCAAATCAAAAGCAGAGACAGGGGCGATATTCTCAATTTCACCTGCTTCTACTCCATGTAGCGTTGCATCGATCAATTCCTTGGCTTCATTACCTATAACTACAGCAAAATCTTGGCTGTTATCCGCTTGTGCTGTAACACTCAAATTTGGAGATAAACTTAAACAGAAAATAGACAAAATCATTAATACTGGCAAAAAGACCTTTTTCGCCTTTAACATAATAAAAAAACCTCCTATTTTTTAATATTTCGTCATAACATTTCCTCTTCAAGATTGATACCATCTGTATGCAATTGCTTAGATACCAGTTCGATAGCATCTGCATGTTCAATGAGGGCTTTTTCTTTCTCGTTGTCCTTCGTACCTGGGAGTGTATTATAGAACTGAATGCTGCTAGGCCTGAATTTGGATTTCTTTTCCTGCCCTGAGTTGGTCTCCTGACACGTTGCCCATTAAGCTGAAGCTTAGGGCAAACGTACCACAATTAACCAAGTCTTCTTAAATTTCAATAACATTCACGCTCCTTATAACCAGTGTTGAGGATTTCCCTCACATATATATAGACACCCAAAAAGGAAAATAGTTACTTTTTTATTCATTATTTTGTAAAATAGTCTAAAAAAGTTAGAATAACTGCCTATATGGACGACACACCGTAGAAACAAATTCCACATACTAAGTAAGAAAATCCGTCTCTAAAGGTATACCTTTAAGGACAGATAAAAATAAGCTTAGCGTTAACTAAGCTTATTTGAAAATGGCGATTTATTGGGATTATATGTTTTAATCTGCATTATACAAAACTCTATGAATACCGTCTTGTACTTTGTTGCTATGTCTCAAATCGAAATAGATAAGACTCAGTAAGACGGTGAACTAATACCAGTAGTACTGTAACAACAACTCGAAATTTATCCATCAGTAATTAGGTCCTTCTTGTGGAATAATTTCTCAAAATTTTACAGCCTTTCGATAATCGAACACATTATACTTAGTAGACCTAAAGAGAATTTTCCATTATTTAGGAATTTAATATTAAAAGGAGTCTTCAATCCATGAAGGGAAAAAAATTAGTACCGCTTTTACTTGCTGGAATTGTTGCTGGTTCTATTATAGTAGCGACGACTACAACTGCGGAAAGAGTTATTGCCCAAACTCCGATGGAGGCAGCAACTGAGTACTTTGATGCTTACATTGCTAAGGATGGAGAGGGAATGATGTTCTATTCAAAAGATACAAACTATTTAGATGAGAAAAGTCGTGAAGAAGGATATGTAAAGGATTTAAAAACCAATCCTACTTCTGGGTATGAGATTGTAGAAAGTACACAAATCAACAGTAATGAAGTTCAACTTTATGTGGATCAAAAGTATGCAGGACAAGGGTACAAACAGTTGCCACCACTCCCATATAAAGTTTTCAAGAGCGAAAATGGATGGAAGGTTTTAGTATAACCTTTAGAGATCAACACAGTGACAGGTGAAGTCACTAAAGGTACGCCGATTCACCAATGGAAGTATACAGATAATTAGGTTTTTCTTTGCAAAAGTAAGGTGAGATTATGTACTGCATATGAGTTAAAAAATATAGTATTAGAGGAATTATATTGAAGATAGGCACGAGTCTCGTACAAGTTGAGGATGAAGATCTCGCTCGGTCACTAGATCTCATTAATCACAGACCGCGAAAATGTTTGGGTTGGAGAACCGCTCACGAATCTTTCACAGAGGAACTGTCGCACTTGGTTTGACAAACTGTCGAATATAAAAGATTGAGTCAAGAAAGTGATCGTTTATTTCAGGAGCTATGTGAATATTTTAAGCCAGTGGGGATCGCATGTCCCTCGTGGAGAATGATAAAGCAAAAAATGGGTAAGTTATATAAAGGAACATCATATTGAAGATAAACACATAAGGGAGGATTCTACGATGACACAGAACAATCAACCTCAGGACGAGGCGGAAATTCGCAACAAGCTGGATGAAGACGGGGATTCCTTGATGGAGAAAAAGAAGATTTTGAGCGGAGTAGACATTGAACCGCAGGCGGATGAATGGGCAGCGAAGCCATCACCTGTTGCTTTTAATGAAGGAAATACTTCTTCGAAAAAATAAACAACATGAGCATCCTACGGGCTTGATGGAATGAAAATAAATGTAGCGAAGCAGGTACCCTTATGGTATCTGCTTTTTGGTTGTATAATAATGTAAAATTCAGTAGACGAAAGAGTGATGGGGATGAGTACAGGTACGATTAACATCCGAAAGGCAGAAATGAGGGACTACTCTGGCGTGTCATTGTTGATGGATGACCTGCACCGGATGCATGTCGAGGGGCGGCCCGATCTATACAGAGCGTTAGAGACCAGAATGGAGGAAAAGGAGTTCACCGAACTGCTGGAAACGGACAAGCGTTACCTGTATGTTGCCGAGTCTTCCGAAACGGGCTTGATTCTGGGTTACGGGAGCGCGCAGTTAAGTGTAATTCAGGATAACCCATTGATGGTGGATCGCAAGATGTTGTACATCCATGAACTTGTAGTGGATAACAAGCATCGGGGCCAAGGAACAGGCAAACGGTTACTACAAGCATTCATCGAGCTAGGGAGAGAGCTTCAGGCAGAAAGTATGGAGTTGTCCGTGTCGACGTTTAACTCTGGGGCACAGGCTTTCTATGAACAGATGGGTCTGGTCGTCCGCAGCAGCAGGATGGAGTATACCTTGTAAGATGCATCGCCCTATTTAATTAGGTAGGGATTCATCCATTTTTAATAAAATATCAGAATACCCTTGAATACCCCCATGGGGTATGTTACTCTTAGAAAAGAACGAAAGAAAAGGGGTGTTCATGATGGATCATCAGAGCCATCCCGAGGAACCTTTGCAATCCTCCAAGTCCGATTCAACGGAAGCTTTGGCTACAGTTCAAGAAGAAGCGGTATCCTGTCATGCCGAGGGCAGTGATGGGAAGCATGTGCGTAAGAGTCACCATTCGCAGGAGATGAAGAGTAACCTGGTTTCTCGTTTGAACCGTGTGGAAGGTCAGATTCGCGGGATCAAAGGATTGATCGAGAAGGATACGTACTGTGATGATGTGCTGACGCAGATCGCGGCGGCTCAGTCTGCTCTTAATTCAGTAGGCAAACTTTTGCTTGAAGGCCATATGAAGAGCTGTATCGTTGAGCGTATTCAGGCTGGTGAACATGAGGTTGTGGATGAACTGCTGGTTACGATGCGGAAGTTAATGAAGTAAGCTGAATTTATTTACCAAATCAAGTTATCATTTTAATATACCCCAAGGAGGAATTTACAATGTCTAATGTTACGTTGAACGTTACGGGAATGTCTTGCAATCACTGCGTGAAATCAGTTGAAGAAGCTGTGAAGAATACCGGTGCGAGTGGTAAGGTTGATCTGGCAGCGGGAACAGTAGCGGTGGAATATGATGAGCAGACGGTGAACGTGGATCAGATCAAAGCTGCGATTGAAGATCAGGGATACGATGTAGTTTAACGGGATCACAGGCTTAAGCCGAACATGCTCATGGGCGAAAAAGAGGTCAGAGTACCTTTTTCCAAGAGTCAGGTTTAAGCCT
This sequence comes from Paenibacillus sp. GQ49, assembly GCF_059759055.1. Lineage (NCBI taxonomy): Bacteria > Bacillati > Bacillota > Bacilli > Caryophanales > Paenibacillaceae > Paenibacillus > Paenibacillus sp. GQ49. The sequence continues at coordinate 89,092 of NZ_JCAXEL010000012.1, read as the reverse complement.
AATTTTCTGTCTGTTACATACCCCTTGGGGGTATGTTTGAATGTAACATACATTAAATTGAATCGACATGAAAGGAGCTGATATGATGGATAACTCAACGAATAAACCAATGGATAGATCATCCGAACCCACGCCAATGCCACCTATGGCAGACGCACCAGGACTAAAGACAACACTGCACATCACGGGGATGACCTGTGCTGCATGTTCGACACGAGTGGAGAAGGGCTTGTCCCGCATGGAAGGGGTACATCAGGCCAATGTGAATCTTGCCATCGAACAGGCAACCGTATCTTATGATCCAAAGACAACTAACGTGAACGCGTTGCGGGATAAAGTAGAGGCGCTTGGCTACGGGACGGTGTCCGAATCGGTTGATCTGAACATCACAGGTATGACGTGTGCTGCCTGTTCTGCGCGGATTGAAAAAGGTCTTTCCCGACTACCAGGGGTGTCTCAGGCGAACGTGAATCTGGCACTGGAGACAGGGCATATCGAATATGCCGCAGGCACATTAAAACCTTCGGATATTACCGCCAAGATCAAGCAGATGGGCTACGGTGCTGAACTACAATTGACGCAAGAAGAGACCACATCGGTTCGTGAACGTGAGCTGCAACGCAAAAAGTGGAAATGGATGATATCTGCGTTGTTATCGATTCCTTTGCTGTGGGCAATGGTCGGGCATTTCTCGTTCACATCCGGAATCTATGTCCCAGATCTGTTCATGAACCCTTGGTTCCAGCTGATTCTGGCAACGCCAGTACAGTTCGTGATTGGATGGCAATTCTATGTGGGAGCGTACAAAGCACTACGCAACCGTAGTGCGAATATGGACGTTCTCGTCGCACTGGGTACCAGCGCAGCGTTTTTCTACAGTCTCTATCTGACGTTATCCAGTGGGTACTTACCTTCTACAACCATGGATCATGGGGCAATGGGAACAGGCACAGCCGCCATGCCTTCGGTAGAACTCTATTATGAGACAAGTGCAATTCTAATTACGTTAATTCTACTTGGAAAATGGTTCGAAGCTGTGGCGAAAGGTCGCTCTTCACAGGCGATCAAAAGCCTGATTGAACTGGCTCCACGTGAAGCCCGTGTCATCCGGGACGGACAGGAAGTTATGGTTCCTGCCGCATATGTTGCGGTGGGTGATCTGATCCTGGTGAAGCCGGGGGACAGCATCCCGGTGGATGGTATCGTTGAAGAAGGGCAATCCTCAGTAGATGAATCCATGCTAAGTGGAGAGAGCCTTCCCGTGGATAAAAAGCCAGGAGATCCCGTTACAGGTGCTACGCTGAACAAAAACGGGGTATTACGACTACGTGCGACCCGAGTGGGATCGGACACGGCTTTGTCCCAGATTATTAAAGTAGTCGAGCAAGCTCAGGGCTCCAAAGCACCGATCCAGCGGATTGCAGATGTCATTTCAGGCATATTTGTTCCAATTGTTGTCGGCATAGCCGCGCTGACATTCCTGATCTGGTATCTGTTTGCAAGTCCGGGTGACTTCGCTGGTTCCCTTGAAAAAGCGATTGCCGTGCTTGTCATTGCTTGTCCATGTGCACTGGGGCTGGCAACGCCGACCTCTGTCATGGCTGGATCAGGACGTGCGGCTGAATATGGCATTTTGTTCAAAGGCGGCGAACATCTGGAGTCCGCACAACAGATTCAGACCGTGGTGCTCGACAAAACAGGTACAGTAACCCAAGGTAAACCGGTCCTTACCGATGTTATCACGGCTCCAAATTGGACGGAATCCGATCTGCTTGAGCGAGTGGGAGCGGCCGAACAGAGTTCCGAGCATCCGCTGGCAGAGGCGATTGTTGCGGGTATCCGTTCCAAGGGTCTGGAGTTAACCGCAACAGAGAAGTTCGAGAACATACCGGGATACGGCGTGCGAGCTTCATTAAAAGGGCAGGAAATTCTGGTCGGCACACGGCGGTTGCTTGCGGATGAACAGGTGAATGTCTCTGAGGAAACCGTTCAGCAGATGAACCGACTGGAAGAGCAGGGACGTACAGCGATGTTGGTTGCGGTGGATGGTCAGTGGGCAGGGATTGTGGCTGTGGCTGATACCATCAAGGATACCTCTCGTGAAGCCATCGGTCGTCTTCAAGCGATGGGGATCGATGTCATCATGATCACGGGAGACAATGAGCGAACAGCTCGCGCTGTAGCAGATCAGACAGGGATCGGTAAAGTTCTGGCTGAGGTGCTGCCGGAAGGTAAAGCTGCGGAAGTGAAGAAACTTCAGGAGAGTGGTCTGAAAGTTGCGATGGTAGGTGACGGAATTAATGATGCTCCGGCACTTGCTACTGCTGATATTGGGATGGCCATCGGAACAGGAACGGATGTAGCGATGGAAGCGGCGGATATTACGTTGATGCGTGGTGATCTGAACAGCATTGCAGATGCCATTGAGATGAGCCGACGCACGATGGGCAACATCAAACAAAACCTGTTCTGGGCACTCGGATACAACGTTATTGGTATTCCCATTGCGGCAGTTGGCTTCCTGGCGCCATGGCTGGCAGGGGCAGCGATGGCGTTCAGCTCCGTGTCGGTTGTACTGAATTCGCTGCGTCTGCAACGCATGAAGCTGAAGAGAAATGACTGACCGACCTTTGTTTGGAGATATATTCAACGCCTCATTGTCAATGAAGTGAGGATAAATAAATGCGCGGTTCGCTGCGGCGGACCGTGTTTTTTGTTGAGAAAACAGAGTTTGAATCGCCAGACAAGTGCGGCTTGAATCGTGGGTATAGATGTTCTTTTCTACGGAGAAAGGATAGCATAATGCTCATTTGTGAAAATCTATCGCTTGTATTCATGAATAAAGCTTGCGTTTTCTGAATTTTTCAAAAATAAGTTGACAATATGGACATATTCACATAAAATTTAAACGATCGTTTGATTCAAACAACTGTTTAAATCAAATTAGAACTATTTGAGTAATGGAGGACACCTTTTATGTTACAGGCTTTACGTACATTGTTTAAAAAACCGCCAGTGATTGTAGGGATCGTAACAGCACTTATGTTCCAAGTGATCTTTAGCGTGATCTGGATGACCGCATATTCTGGAGTAAATGACCGTGCGAAAGAATTGACGGTTGCGATTGTGAATGAGGACGGCGAAATGTCCAAAGGAATCGCAGATTCGCTCGCAGGAACACTGCCTTTCCATACCGTATCCAATCTGAGTGCGGCTGAAGCGTTGGACCAGCTGAATCATCACCAAGTACACATGGTGCTGGATATACCGGCTGGATTTAACGAATTGCTTCAGACGGCTGGCTCAACCGCCGAGATTAAATACACCATTAATGAAGCAAACCCGGTTACGATTAAAAGCATGATGCAAGGTGTATCACAAAGTGTGACAAACACGATTAACAAACAAGCTACAGCACAAGGGGTACAGACGGTGTTGACCGCTTCAGGTGCACCTGCCGATCAGGCTGCTGAAGCCGCTACAAACCTGACTACCCGAGTGGAAGGAACGACAACGTCCATCAACCCGGTTAACGGGATGAATAATCAGATGGTGCCGATGATGATGGTACTGGCTTCCTATGTAGGTGCCATGATCATGGGGATGAACCTCCAGACAGCTATGGGTATGCTGTCATCTACCTATTCCCGATTGACTTTGTTTGGCGCGAGAGTAGTCATTAACGTGGGTTCTGCATTGGTTGTTTCCTTGCTGGGATCATCATTGATCGTGGCACTGGGAGGACAGATTGCACAAGGATTCGTTGCATTCTGGTTGTTCCAGGCGCTCTTCCTGTGCACGTTCATGTTCTTCTCCCAGTTCTTCCTGATCTGCTTCGGACCAGCAGGAAGTCTGTTCAACATCATCTCACTGTCCTTGCAACTGGTATCTTCCGGTGCAATGGTACCGCGTGAATTGCTGAACAGCTTCTATAGCGGCATTGGGCAGTACCTGCCTGCAACATACGCCGTTCAGGGTATTCTGAGCGTGCAGTTGGGAGGCCCAGGAGTTCAGTCTGCTGCGGGCTCTATCGTGATTGTGCTGTTGGTTGCCGTTGCGTTGTCACTGGTCGTGACATTGTTGAAAAAACAACGCATGCCAGCTATGGCTCCAAGCCCTGCTCAAGCAAACAACTAATACAGCAGATGTATACCATTGCATCATAGGATAGGACAAGCACCCCGATGATTTTCATCGGGGTGCTTGGTGTAATATAATAGACAGATGATTCGCTGGCTACAGTTCTTGAGCTAGAGCGAATGAGATGAACGGACAAGAGGGAGCGGGACGGAATGACGGAACCGGAGTTGGATATCAAAACGAGGATATTGCTTGCAGCTAAGAAGCTTTTTGCACAGCAAGGGTATGACGGGACGAGTGTTCGTCAAATATGTGATGAGGCAGGTGCCAATGTATCGCTGGTGTCTTATCATTTTGGCGGCAAAGAAAAGGTGTTCGAAGCATTATTTGAGCATTTCTTCCCAGGGCATATGATGAACGCGCTGGCTGAAGAGTCCGTGTCCTCGCCTGTGGAAGGTATCCGCCGAATTATTGGTGAAGTTGTGAAGTTCACGATGACGGATCGGGAGATGAGTGATATTGTGCAGCTTGAAATTACACTGCGTACACATCGCACAGCTACCGTATTTCGTTTTCTAGACCCCGTCTGGACCCGCGTGAGGGAACTCCTGCAAGAAGGAAAAGACCAGGGGGTGTTCCAGGTCGAGTCCGTATCTTATGCGATGCTTCAGGTTATGGGTGTAGCTTTGGCGCACAAACGAGCCAAAAATTCACGATTTGGCTTTGATTATCAGGATATGAATACAGACGAGCTCGCTGAGCAGACAATTGAGTTCGTACTTCGAGGATTGGGAGTGAACCACCATGAATGAAACCATTGAGTTGATGATGAAACACCGCTCTGTACGCAAGTTCAAACCAGACCCGGTAAGTGATGAGCAGCTTGCAGCCATCGTAGCGGCTGGGCAGATGGCTTCCTCTTCAAGTAGTGTGCAAGCCTATACCGTAATTGCTGTGACTGACTTAGAGCAAAAAGCCAAGCTGGCTGAATTGGCAGGCAACCAGGCCTATGTCAATGAATGTCCGGTGTTTCTCGTATGGTGTGCTGATCTGTATCGGCTGAGTGATGCTGCGAAACGTCATCTTCCTGAGAAGGAATCGTATGCCGATTCAACCGAGAATTTCATGGTAGCCACAATTGATGCTGCTCTGGCTTCCCAGAATGCCGCTCTTGCAGCAGAGTCGCTTGGTTTCGGAATTGTATATATCGGCGGGCTTCGTACCCGGATTGAGGAAGTAGCTGAGTTATTGGGATTGCCGGAAGGGGTATATCCGGTGTATGGCATGTGCATTGGTGTTGCAGATCAGGAAACGGGAATTCGGCCACGTCTGCCACTTAATGCAGTTCTGCATCGCAATCGCTATAATGCCGAGCAGAGCATCAAAGGGGTTGAGCAGTATGATGAGACAACGACGGCGTACATGAAAGCACGGACTAACGGTGAAAGAACGACTCCATGGTCGGAACTGATGGCGAAGCGCCTGACTGAGCCGACACGGTTGCAAGTAAGACCGTTCCTGGAAGGCAAAGGATTCTTGAAGCGTTAAGTTGAACTGAAGGTAGTTACACTTGCCACTCCGATGACAGAACAACCTTCCGATCGCTGTTATCCCCAGATTTTTTGATCCCATTTTGTGAAGGTGAAAATCTGGTTATAACGTATGCTTCCGAAGTAGCTTTCTTTCAGAAAGCTTTTAGGCGACCGCTCTACTTCCTCAGGTTATTTCTGTTCTCTACGTTCTTGTGTAACTGGTTAGTTCAACTGATATATATAGTAAATTAGAAGTCAGTCGGGTAGCGAAGCCGACTGGCTTCTTTGTGCTGTGCTGGCAGGACAAGCGAGTGTGCTTGCTACTACCTGATTGTAATTAAGTTAAGCCATAGAAACGCTTTGTGTTCTGATAAAAGAGACGGGCGGCCCGCTCGGTTCCCATGCCGGTGATTTCACTCCATGCCTGGATGACCTGTCTGGTCATGGCCGGGTGTGTCATTCGTCCCTGAAATGGTCCTTCGAAGGGCCAAGGTCCGTCGGTCTCGGCCATCACTTGTTCTGATGGATATTGCCGGGCGAGTTCATGAATCTCTTCTTCATACCGAATATCCGACGTGAAGGAAATGAAATAACCGTTGTCCGCCATGCGCCTCACGGTTTCGCGAGAACCTTTGAACCAGTGGAAATGAGCACGTCGGAACTGATACTGCTCCAGTAGATCACAGACGATATCCGCATCTTCGTATACCGCATGAAGGACAAGTGGTTTGTTGTGCTTTTTGGCGAGCTGGATGAAACGTTCGAGCAGTTCGATATACTCGCTCTGATCGAAGTGCTGTCCTGCCTGCTCAGCCTCCAGACGGTTGTAATAGGGAAGACCAACTTCTCCTATGGCTATGGCTTGTCCCATATGCTTCTCAATCCATTGGAAGAATAGGTCCATTTCTGCAACGGACGGCAGTTCCTGTTCCGGATGGAAACCGAAGGTCGGATAGATGTTACGTGGATGTTGTTTTGCAAGCTCCAGATTGGCCTGGGCAGAAGCGAGATTCATGGACACGGCAATGACTGCCTCGACTTGCTGAGACGGGAAAGATAACAGCATCTCGCGTTGTTCGTCAGGGGTATACTGATCGAAGTGAATGTGAGCATCAATTAATGGTGCAAAAGCTTGAGAATGCACGAGGGAATTCCTCCTTGTGTTCATTTATATTCTAACTATGTTACGCAGAATTTCTTGTGGCGGATCACCCATTAAAGGAAAATAATAACTTAAAAACCCGCGCTATTATGATAGGCGGGCTTTCTGCTGTTCTTCTCGCATCCACTGTGCAATCTGCCGTTTACGCTCCAGAAAAGCGGATTCCTCCGTAATTTCTTCTCGTCTTGGGCGATCAAAAGGAACATGTACCTCGTGCAACACTGTTGCAGGTCGGTTGGATAACACATAGACCCGATCCGCAAGCAGCAATGCTTCTTCGATATTGTGGGTGATGAACAGCACCGAGCGGCGGTTCTGTTCCCAGATATCGAGCAGCCAGCGCTGCATGTCGCTACGTGTCAGTGCATCCAGCGCGCTGAAAGGTTCGTCCAGTAGCATGAGTTCCTGCGGACTGAGCAGGGCACGCAGAAATGCAGCACGCTGCTGCATTCCGCCAGACAGCATATGAGGGTATGCTTGCTCAAACCCGGCAAGACCCACGCTGCTTAACCACTTACGAGCTTCCGCAAGAGCTTCAGCCCGAGGAGGAGCGCTTGAAGCTACTTCACCAGCAAGTAGTACATTATCTTCAATGGTACGCCATGGGAAAAGAGCAGGCTGTTGAGGCATATAACTAATCTTGCCACGCTGTCCCGTTACATTCTGACCGTTCATAAGCACTTGGCCTTCCTGTGGCTTCAGCAGACCGCCGATGATGTGGAACAGGGTGCTTTTGCCACAGCCAGAAGGCCCAACGATAGCGACAAACTCGCCTTGCTCCACAGTCAGGGACAGGCCGTTCAGAACCGGTAACCTGCTCCGCCTTTCACGGAATGATGCATGAACATTAACAACGTCCAGTGCAGGTGGAACCGGAGCAGGAGTCGTATTAGCAGGTCGATCAGGGGTAGCCGGGTGAAGCTTTTCACCATGCTTTGGCTCCATTGCGTGTGCTCCTCGTCCAGGCTGGACTTGTTCGTCCTGTTGCCGATTCATATGGTCATCACTTCCTAATATACAGATTACATGCTTTACTACCGCTTCTGTGGCCGCCAGCGCACGAGCAGCTTCTCCAGTAGGGCAATGAACAGGAAGAGCAGCAAGCTGAGCGCGACAATAATCATGATCGCCACGAATAGGCGATCGGTGCGATAAGCCGACTTTTGCAGCATCATATAATAACCAATACCCTTGTCTGCACCAATCCATTCGGCGATGATGGCGCCCATCACGCTATAGGTAGCGGCGATTTTGACACCGGAGAACACGGATGGTAGCGCATGGGGAAGCTCCAGCTTCCAGAAGATCTGGTGACGTTTCGCACCAGCCATGCGCATATAGTTCATCATCGCTGCATCTGTACGGGTCAAGCCGTCCATGGCCGCCACTGCAACGGGGAAGAAACAGACGAGGATGATGGTAATCAGCTTTGGCAACAGCCCGAATCCAAACCAGATTAACAGGAGCGGTGCGAGCGCAATGGTTGGGATATTTTGACTAAGAATAAGTAAAGGATACAGGGCTGACTTGAGAAAAGGGACTAAATGTAGCACCATCGCAATCAGTAATCCAACCGCTGTTCCAGCGGCGAATCCGATCAGCGTTAACTGAATGGTTGCGGAGGCATGCATGCCAAGTCGTTCGGCCTGGGTTGCCGCTTCGCGGGCGATGTCGGACGGTGCAGGCAGCATCCATTTCTCAATATGGAAGAAAGAGACGGCTCCCTGCCATATCGCTATAAAGAGAATAACCGCCACAAAGGGCGGCCATACACTTTTGAAATAGGCAGGCATTAGCGATACTTCTCCGTCAGGGTATTCATGCTGAACCCATTAGGGCTATGGGCGATTTTTATCTGGGAGATGATGCTTGGGCTGCCAGCCTCCACAAGTACCTCGTGCATTTTACGGACAACTTCCAGCAGTTCCTCTAGTTCCCCCTCCATCGTGGTGTCGAGCGCGTTCACCTGATATTTCAGGCCGGATTGCTGAATAACTTCAATGGCGCGATCTACGTAAGGATAAGAGTTCTCGCCATTTGGCGTTTTCGGAATAACCTGAATGCTAAGTAGTGTGCTTGCCATGAGAGATCACGGCTCCTTTCGAAAATATATAAATTGAACTAATGACTGTTACACTTGCCACTTCGATGACAGAATAACCCTCCAATCGCTGTTATCCCCAGATTTTTTTGATTCCCTTTCTCTAAGGGAAAATCCGGTGATAAAGGCGAGCGCTTCGCTTTTTCACGTTATTTCTGTCCTCTCCGTCCTCATGTAAATATCAAGTTCGTTTTATATGAGAATTTTATTGGGGTAAAAACTCGTTCGTATATGCCTTGCTCACATCGATCTGTTCATCGAGCAGTTTTTTGCTAAACATCCAGTCCGTGTAGTTCTGCCATACTTCCTGCTTTTGCTCACCCCAGCGAGGGGCATCATCCGTGTATTTCGGACTAAGCCATTTCTGGCTTGCCAGTACCAGGTCTTTATCCAGATCCGGTACGGCCTTGATCAGAATATTCGCTGCGTCTTCGGGATGATCAATCGCATATTGATACCCTTCGGAAGTGGCTTTCAGGAATGCTTTCACCAACTCAGGGTCGTTTTGGATCGTTTGCTCGTTGGTTACGAGGACAGGTGTGTAGTAATCCAATGCATCTGAATAATCCTTCACATATAACATGTTGATCGGTTCCCCGCGCAGTTCGGCTTCAATACCCGTCCAGGCGTAGAAAATCCACGCGAAATCAATATCCCGTTTCACTGCGGTGAAAAAGTCAGCGTCACCCATGTTAATGTTTTTCACTTTCGATACATCGGCTCCGTCGCCTTCCATAATGGATTGCATCACGGCTTCTTCGACTGGGGAACCCCAACCGCCATAGGTTTTGCCTTCAAAGTCTTTCGGTGACTTGATATTCCGATCTGCCGGAGCAGCGAACCCGGATGTATTATGCTGAATAACTGCTGCGATGGAGACCAATGGAACACCCTGTGTTCGGGCTTGAGTTACACTCTCCTGATAACTTACGCCAAAAGGCACTTCATTCGAGGCAACCATTGTATCTGCGCCACCGGCACCTGGTTGTACAATCTCCACGTTCAAGCCTTCGGCCTTGTAAAAACCTTGATCTACAGCTGCATACAGGCCTGTGTGATTCGTATTTGGTGTCCAGTCGAGCACCACTTTAATATCTTTCAGGGCGGCAGTGTTACCTTCGTTGCTGCTTTCCGTATTTGTGTTGCCGTTCTGCCCAGCTGGGGCAGCTTCTTTGCCACCACATGCGGCTACAGTCACCATAAGCACGCATAAGAGCAACAATCCCATCGTTTTACGCCATTTCATCTGTGGTTCTCTCCTTCGGTATGTCCGGCCGATTGGCACGGGGTACTCCTTGGCTTCATATCCAATCATCTTGCATAAATCGAAAGATTTATACCAGTTGAGATCTGGATAACGTCACTTTTTTAGCTCTCTGGCTATATAAAAGAACATTAAAAAAGCGTCCCGTATTCCGGGACGCGTGCAGGCGTTAGAGAGGTGGCGTTCAGCCATAGGGCTGTGCCATTTCGATATACTCCGATTCCTACGCTGGCATGATCCAGATCAGGTCTAAGGGTTAGTATCTTGGTGGGATACACTCTCAGCCGGCCAATTCCGACTCCCCTGGGAAACTATGAAGTTACGGGCATTACTAGGTGTAATTATAGGCCAGCGGGTGGAACGTGTCCAGTCAGGAACTGGATGGGGACACGTATGAACTTATCAAACAGGCCGTTATACATATGTATATCAGCCTGTTTAGATGTGTTATTTTCAATAATTATCGTGGGGAATCATATAAGGCAATCTGACTGAGTGCAAAAGCATCGGATTTTGGGTCATAACCTACCTGTTTCTGAGTGGTTTCCAGATTTAATCGTTTAAACCGATTATTCGAGATCCCATGCAGTATGGTGAAGGGTTCCAGATCGGTAGTTGTAATTGCTTTGAACATCAAATCACACAAGTCAGCTGGACTAATATACGCGCTCATATCCCTTGCCTCCAGCACTGGTCCGTCCGGTTGAAAATCATCATATGCACCTATACGTACCGCAACACTTTGTAAACCTTCGGTATACGCAAAATAGGAAGCGAGCGATTCTCCAAAACATTTGCTAACCCCGTACAAATTCCGTGGACGTGTTGGCATGTCCGGATAGACTTGAGCATCAATGGGATACCCCTCAATCGTCTGTGCACTGCTTGCAAGAATGACTCTTCGTACACTTTGGTCTTTAGCTGCACGGAATACATTAAATGTACCTTTGATATTGATGTCCAACAACGATTCATAAAATCCGGCATTCGGGGAAGGATCTCCAGCCAGATGTACAACCACATCCATGCCTTCGCAAGCATGCTGACAGGCTTCGGGGTCTGTCACATCCAGTGTGATGATCTCATGGCCGGTCCCTTGATACGTATGCAGTCTGTCGATATTTAAATCCGTTAGTCTCAGGTGAAATGCCTCTGACAAGTGTTGGGACAAGTCACGTCCAATTTTTCCGGCTGCGCCGGTAATTAAAATGTTCATAAATCAACTCCATTTCTTAGCGCTGGAAGAACTCAATCCATTCCTTTTCAGGTCCATAGATGAAGAAATAGCGGTAACCGTTAGGCAGTGTGATAATCTCTCCATCGATAAATTCGGCTTCGGTGGATTGAATGCGTTTGTACTCAGAATCAAGATCATCCACGTGGATCGCAAAATGGTGCACCGTACCTTCGGAAGGCAGCTTGTCGCTGTATCCTTGAATTAACTCAATCTCAGTCTCGTTACTTCCATTGAAGCCAAGAAAGGCGAGCTGAATGACGCCGTTGGTGTGGGTTACCCGGTCTTTCAATTCAAGACCAACGATCTCCGTGTAGAAACGCAGCGTGGTCTCCAGATCACGAACGGCAATGCCGACGTGGTCAATGCGCTTTTGAAAACTCACAATCAAAAACCTCCTTATGTAGTGAATGTTTCTACCATTTTAAGGGATATCATAGGGCTGTACTACATGGTTGTCAAATCCAATTTTAAATTGGAAAAATCATAATTGTTCACGAAATGTTCACTTATGTAGAGTTTGGGTGTGCTCGTTATGTCATTTTTTATGGTGATTGGCATGGTTCTGATCATGTCCTTGTATGGGATGGTTTCAGCATATCTCGCTGATCAATTAAGTGGGTCATCCGTACTCCGTACGTATCTCCATACCATTGCTCGTAACTTCAGCCTTGCGCTTCCATATCAGTTAATCATTCTGGGACCGCTCGTCCGATATGTATTCGGTAAATTCATCAAGGATAACGGGCCCGTAATGCCTGTCGTTAACAAAAGTGTGTGATTCGGCTGGCCCTAAGTATTTCCTGGGCAATCGTGTGCAAATGAATAGATCGTATTCTTACCTGTAATGAAAGGTGATCTGAGGCAAAGATAGGATACTTTCCACCACGATTACAGCGCTAACGAATCGAGAACATCTTATTAGGCCAATTTTTAGGGAATAAAAAATCTAACGAATCTCAGCGGGTTATTATGATAAAAAACTGCAACGAGACCTTGAATTTGAGATAATTATCTATAATAACGTCTCTAGGATTCGTTAGATTTCAAATATCCTAAAATGCAGATAAATAACGTGTGCTAGGTTCTTTATACAAAGTAACGCTACAAAAAAATGTCCACCGTCAGGTTATGGCGGTGGACATCTCAATCTCTTTAATAGGTATTTCTAATCCTCAGGACTGGATCAACACAGAACTGTTAATTCGCAGAATTCACTATATGTTTGTTCTGCCATTGATACGTGATTACGCTAATGACAAGCAGGCCAACTGCAAAGATCGCAAGCATCCATGCAGACTGATTAACCGCCAGATGATCAAGACTCCATCCCGTAGTCAAAGGCAGAATGGCACCGCCAACCCCACCTGAGGCAATCAAAATGCTGGGTGTGGATTCTTCTGTTCCGGGCAGCAGTTTACTGGCGAAGACAAGGGCAATGGAGAAAATGCCTGACATCGCAAGTCCAAGCAGCAAGATGATGAGAAACGCAGACCAGATTTGGTTTGTAAATGGAAATACCATTAATAAGAGAACAGAAGCAAGACAACTGTACAGGACATAGACTCGGTATTGAAATTTCTCTGCGATATACCCGGCGAAGAGTCGTCCGACAGACATGGCAATCCAGAAACAGGTGACGCTAAGCGCTGCTCCGGCTTCCTTCATGTTCATTTTCTCAATCAGAATCGCTGGCATGAAGTTCGCAAGACTCATCTCTGTTCCAACATATAGGAAGAAGAACAGGACGAATAATACCAGAAGAGTTCTGTTACGGCCACGATAGGTTGGACTGGATGTACTTGCAGATGCGGGATGCATCTCACCTGATGTCCCAGCAGAGTGCGTATTTACGGAAGTGTGATTTGAACTATGTCGCTCCAGAAACCTATCAAGTTCACCAAATGATCCTTTTGCCCAGAAAACAAAGGTCAGCGCTGCGCAGATCGCAACAACGAGAAAGGAGAGACGCCAGTATCCGGCAGCAATCAGACCGCTGGCAATGAGCGGCATGACCATCGCCCCAATCCCGAATAACACTTCCAGTCGACTCATGGCAACGGCTGTATTGTCTTTGATTGCCGCAATGATAATGGTTCCAATAACAGCTTCAACCATTCCGAATCCAAAGCCGGCTGCGGGTGCGATGACGTACATCCAGCCCCATGGTGGCAGCAGCATATAGGCTAATTCTGCGATACAGAGCAGTGCTGTGGCGATTAACAGGCCTCCCCGTTTACCAAAGCGTCTGTTCAGCCATGGAGATAACAATACACCACCCAGGAATCCGGCAAATTGAGCGAAGATCAGCGTTCCGCCTTGGCTATAATCTTTGCCATAATGTTCAAGTGCAACCGGCAGAATGGAACCGAGCACAACGTGGGCAAGTCCAATCAGGAAATAGGACAGACATCCGATCCAAAGTAATTTTTTCATAAAGAACTCCTTCTACTTATATACATAAATTGAGGATCACAATAAAGCTCCATCTTGAAGACAAAGTCTATCATAACAGGGCATGTTACGTTGTGCCATGAATTCCGGATCGATACAGGAGGTTGCAATTTGGTCTAACGTTCGTATATACTGAGACACAACAATTACAGATCGGACCATGCCGTTGAAGAGCATCCAACTCGGAGGCGTTTTCGCCAGGGGAGCGATATTTCCCCAAGTTAACCGGAACCGCCCGTTATCGCGGACCAAGAGGCTGGAAGCAGGATATCCTGATTCAGCAAGTTGGGTGGCACCGCGAGCAGAGCGCTCCTCGTCCCAAGGGATGAGGGCGCTCTTTGTATTTTTACAGCCAAAGGAGACGGTGACCATGTTGGAAATGAAATGGATTCGGGCACATGCAGAAGAGGTTCAGGCCGCAGCAGACGGGAAAAAAATTAATATCAGCATTCGCACATTGCTGGAGCGGGATGAGGAACGCAGAGCACTTTTACAGGAATCGGAAGAAGGGCGCAGATTGCGCAATACGTTATCTGCAGACATTGGCAGACTCATGCAAGCTGGGGATCGGGAACAGGCCGAGGGTTTGCGGGCTGAGGTGAAACAGATCAATGAACAGTTGGAACAGGTGGAAGCGAAGCTCGCCCCTGTGCAGGAGGAGGTAACCAAGCTGCAATGGCTAGTACCCAATATCGTATCACCGGATACCCCGAAAGGCACGTCGGATGCGGATAATGTAGAGCTTCGACGTGTGGGAGAGGTGCCAACGTTCGAGTATAACACCAAAGATCACGTGGAACTTGGGGAGTTGCATGATCTCATCGATATTCCCCGTGGAGTTAAGATTGGTGGTACGCGAAGTTATGTATTAAAAGGCGCTGGTCTGTTATTACATCGGGCAGTACAGCAACTTGCGCTGGATCTGCTGCTGAAGCATGGGTTTACACCGATGGAGGTACCGCTGATGGTCAGGGAGGATGCACTGGTGAATACCGGATTCTTCCCAACTGGTCGAGATCAGGTCTATGAACTCGAAGGGGAGAACAAGTGGCTGGTGGGAACTTCTGAAGTGCCGCTGGTCTCGTATTATGCGGATGAAATTGTCGATGTTCAAGAGCCTGTGAAGCTGGCCGCGGTATCGACGTGTTTCCGCAGTGAAGTTGGTTCCGGCGGACGTGATGTACGCGGATTGTATCGTGTGCACCAATTTGCCAAAGTTGAGCAGGTCATTCTCTGTGCCCCTGATGCGGAAGAATCGGAGCGCATGTTGCAAGAGATTACAGGACACGCCGAAGAATTGCTGCAATTACTGGAACTGCCGTATCGTGTTGTCGCTGTATGTACCGGGGATATGTCGCAGAAAACGTACAAACAGTATGACATCGAGACGTGGATGCCAAGCCGCGGTGCATATGGAGAAACGCATTCGTCGTCGAATCTGCATGATTTTCAGGCGCGGCGTTCGAATATTCGTTGCTTGGATGCCGAAGGCAAGTTGGCGTATTGTCACACACTGAATAATACGGCGGTGGCATCGCCGCGTATCCTGATACCGTTGCTTGAGAATCATCAGCAGGAGGATGGAAGCATTCACATTCCGGTAGCCCTGCGGCCCTATATGGGCGGGGCAGAGAGCTTGATTTTGCCAGAGCAGGATGCAGTGAAGTAGAGAGGTTAGGTAACGCTTTAGTAATTCAAAAAGGGGATGTTCCACACGTCATGTTGTATGTGACGATGGACATCCCCTTTTAAACGGTAACACTATTTAACGAACCGATCTCCTAATATTTTGTGCTGAATTTAACTGATCTGGTAAGTGCCTGAACCTCAGATATAGCTTACTTCTTTGATTAAAATTTCTTCGTTTATGTAAGTAAATAAAGTTATTTCTTAAATGTTAACGCAGCTTCCATTCACGCTCGTTAATGATTTCAATTTGTCCAGATTCAAGGGCTTTTTTGAAACGATTGCGGGCTGTTTTCATCAATAGAACCATTTCGTCTTCAGGACGAATCTTGGTGGATGTCGAAGTGACGATAGCTTTCATACGTTTACGGTTATTTTTAGGTGAAACCATATCAAGCAAATTCTTTTCGATCATACATATCCCACCCCATTTTTTAGGTTTATTAAAACAGTATTACGTGACCTTCCCATATTATACAATGAAAATCATGAATTGTTCCAAGACTCTCACTTACGACATTCAACTTTATGCAATTCGTATCCGATATAATATAATAGAAGTAAAATATTGGATTATGGGAGATGGATATTGAAATGAATAGAATCAAACTGGCGCTTCGAGGCACACTTGCTCTAATGATTGCATTGACCGTACTGGTCCCTTCGTTGGCTTTGGCGGCTACCGGTGACGTGACATCGATTGAAATTACCAATAGCAGCCCGCAGAAGATGAGCGTTTCCGAGACAGCTAAGCTTCAGGTGATGGCAACCGTAGAAGGTTTTGATAACAAACAGGATGTTACCGAAGGTGTCACATGGTCCACCAGCAATGCAACAGTTGCGACGATGGTGAAAGGTAAAGTCAAGGCCGTGGCCGCGGGCGAAGCAACCATTTTTGCACAGGTAGACGGGGCTAAAGCTCAGTTGGTTGTCCAAGTTCAGGAGAAGATCAAAAGCATCAAAGCTTCACCGAAATCCTACAGTTTTGTTAAAGGCAGTGAAAGCACCCTTCCGAAAGTAAGCATTACCCGTGCGAATGGTAAGGAAGAGGATGTGACGTCTGAGATTGTATGGTCCGTATCCACTTCTTCGGCTGTCCTGGAAAACGGTAAAATCAAAGGCATTACACCCGGTAGAGTATTGCTGCAAGGCAAATACGGAACAACGATTGTGAAAGTCCCCGTTGCAGTAACGGACGAGATTACCAAAGTCGAGGTTACCCCTGCAACTATGCAGCTGAACATCAAGAAGTCCAAAGCGTTGAAGGTGATCGGCACCTACGCAAACGGCAAAACGATCAACCTTTCGAAACAAGTGATATGGACCTCTTCCAATACAAATGTAGCTATCGTGAAAAATGGAGCAGTCAAGACGCTGACTGAGGGACAAGCCACCTTGACAGGAACTTATCAAAATCAGACAATAAAGGCAGAGGTTACCGTTGTACCTTTGCTCAAAAAGCTGATTACAGGCCAGAAAAAACTGGTTTTGTCCCCACAGGGAAGTACAACGCTGAGTGTGATGGCACAGTATGATACGGGCAAGACCACTGTTGTGACCAACAGTGCGGTGTGGAGCAGCACAAAGCCGGGCGTAGCGACAGTAACAAATGGCAAGATCGTGGCTGTAGGCAAAGGTAAAACGTCTATCACGGCAAAGTGGGGCAACAAAAAAGTGACGATCCCTGTGACGGTAAAATAAATCTTCATATAATGAAGCATCCTGCATGAATCAAAAGTTAGTTTCAGTACATGACATCTTTAAAATCATCAATGTAACAGACAACTAGGGGCGTAGACATACGCTCCTTTTTGGATATATAGAAATATGTATCTGGAAGCCTTCTGGTAGAACAACAATATAACGGGATGGGATGGGATGGGATGAAAATGAAAGCTTCGATTATAAGCTCAGAGTCTAACTCTAGTGATCTGGCTTACCTGAAATATCTTCTTGTATCCCTAAGTTCCACACTTACATT
Source organism: Paenibacillus sp. GQ49 (assembly GCF_059759055.1). Lineage (NCBI taxonomy): Bacteria > Bacillati > Bacillota > Bacilli > Caryophanales > Paenibacillaceae > Paenibacillus > Paenibacillus sp. GQ49. The sequence continues at coordinate 71,598 of NZ_JCAXEL010000012.1, read as the reverse complement.
TCAACGGAGCACTACGATTGAGCGCATGAAGCAAAGCACCTATGAAAAATACAAAGAAGGTTACCATTTAAAATGTCTTGGTGAAGAGGAGATACCTGAATGACAGATCCATTGCAACCGGAAAATTGGCCTGCCTGGGCGACAGAGTCGGTAGAGATTGCTCCGGCCAACCCCAATTGGGATGCGCAGGCTCAGGATGAAATCCGGCAACTCAAACGTCTTCTAGAGCAGTTTAATATTCATCAATTCGAACATATCGGAAGCACGTCCATTCCAGGGTTACCCGCCAAGCCCATTATTGATCTGATGGCAGAGGTACAGTCATGGGATGACATGGATCTGATTGCGGATCAGCTGAATCCGTTGGGCTGGAACTACGTTCCGCCTGAACTGGATGGACGGGAGTACAGACGATTCTGGGTCAGGGTTAAGGATGGCAAGAGAGCTGTACACCTTCATCTGATGCGCCCGGGAGAAGAACGCTGGGATCGTCAAATTCGGTTTCGGGATGTGCTGAGAAAACGCCCAGATCTGGTGGAAGCTTACGCTTTCCTGAAGACAAAGCTTGCTGATGAGAACAAGGAAGATAGGGAATCGTATACCGCTGCCAAAACGCAATTTATTTTACAAGTGCTTGATGAAGGCGTGTGATTGATTGAAAAGCGTACTTATCAAAGACAGGCTGATCTATTTCTTCGCAGTCATGATGACCATGGCGGCAGGACTCGCATCCAGACACTTTGGTGATCGATTGCCGGATTGGGTGCATGAACATTTCGGAGATGCATGTTGGGCGGGCATGATTTATTTCGGAGTACGCATGGTGTGGCCTCATCGCAGCTTGGTATGGGCGATGTGTTTGAGCTGTGTATTCAGCTGGATGATTGAGTTCTCGCAGTTGATTCATACGCCTTGGCTGATTGAGATACGCTCTACCGTATTAGGTGCTCTTATTTTGGGACATGGTTTTCTGGTGATCGATCTGATTCGATATACGGTCGGTATTCTGTGCATGGTTATGATAGATCGTTATTTCCTGAGAAATAAGATGGCTGGATCATGAACTCAAGTGAATCATGGAGGTGTGCTGCATGAATGTAGAAAAACTTTTTGCCGAATTGCCCGAATTCGAAACACAGCGGTTAAAACTGAGGCGGCTTACGATGGATGATCTTGATGAATATTATGCGTTTGCCTCTGATCCGCGAGTGAGTCAGCAAAGCTTGTGGAACTGCCATGAGACGGTGGAGGATTCAATTCAATATATTCAGCGGGTGCTGGATAATTATGAACGGAAAACGGTACATATCTGGGCTTTTGTTTTAAAGGAAACAGGGACCTTGATCGGGAGGGGTGGCATTTTTCATCTCAACGAACCCATGCAGAGTGCTGAACTAGGGTACGCGATAGCCAGCAGTCACTGGGGTAAGGGGCTCGCAGCAGAAGCGATGCAACCCATCGTGGATTATTGCTTTCAGGAATTGGACTGCAATCGGTTGGATGGGAAATGTAATGCAGGCAACATAGGCTCTGCACGTGTAATGGAGAAGCTGGGCATGTCGTACGAAGGTTTGTTACGCAAACAGTTGAAGATCAAAGGAGTATTTACGGATCAAAAATTGTACTCCCGTATCCGGGATGATCTATAATACTTCCAATGACACATAGGGTACATCGCAGAAATTGAAGGAGGCGGAACCATGATCTATAGTATTATTTCCCGTTCGTTGTGGGAGCAAGTGTCAAAAGGGACTGAGTATGCACCAGATAGCCTGGAGACAGACGGATTCATTCATTGTTCCACCAAGGAACAGATCCCATGGGTAGCCGGGGAATATTATGCAGGGCGCACAGATCTGTTATTACTTAGTATTGATGAGAAGGCGTTGAAGCCGGAACTGGTGTATGAGGATCTCTACGAATTGAATGAACTCTATCCACATATCTATGGAGAGCTCAATCTGGATGCGGTTCGCAAAGTCATTCCATTTGAACCGAATGCAGACGGGACATTCTCATTTCCTGAATAAATAACATGTGACGCTTCTGTTTGAACATGATCAGGGGACAACATACTTTTCCGAAGGGTGGTTAACGGATGGATATGAATCAGGTTTTTCTGGAGACAGCCGAGAAACAATTCTTGTATTACAAGCAACTCGGGGAAAAAGCCATGGCACAACTGGATTCCGAGCAATTGTTTCAATCCTGGAATGAAGACGCGAACAGCATTGCGGTAATCGTAAAACATCTATGGGGCAATATGCTGTCCCGTTGGACGGATGTACTGACAACAGATGGTGAGAAACCGTGGCGTGAACGGGACGCCGAGTTCGTGAATGATATTTCTTCCCGGGAAGAGTTGCTCGCCAAATGGGAGGAAGGCTGGAATTGTCTACTCGAATCCATTCGTTCATTTACCCCGGAACAATTGTCTCATATCATATATATTCGGAATGAAGGTCATACCGTGATGGAGGCTATTATTCGGCAATTGGCACATTATCCGTATCATGTCGGGCAGATTGTATTTGCCGCGAAAATGCTTAAAGAAACAGCTTGGGACAGTCTCTCGATTCCGAGAAACGGATCTTCTCAATATAATGGCGGCAAATTTGCCAAGCCGAAGGCACGCAAACATTTTACAGAAGATGAACTTCATATAGAAAAAGGTGAGGAACAACAATGACTCAAATTGCATTGATTCGCCATGGAAGCACAGCTTGGAATAAGGAAAAACGTTCGCAGGGACAGACGGATAATCCGCTGGATCAGGATGGCAGGGAACAGGCGGTATTACTTGCCGCGAGACTGGCCGAAGAATCCTGGGATGCCATCTATGCAAGTGACTTGGAACGTGCAAGTGAGACGGCTCGCATCATCGGTGATCGCTTGGGCATTCAGGAGATTCATCTGGACCCTAGACTTCGCGAGATGGGCGGAGGACAGGTCGAAGGAACGACGGAAGAGGAACGGTTAGCCAAGTGGGGAGCGGATTGGAGCACGCTGGATCTGGGACGTGAGCTTGCAGATGCAGGGACTGTTCGCGGCAGTGCGGTGCTTGAAGATATTGTACAGCAGCACCCCGATGGAAGAGTGATCGTTGTCAGTCACGGGGCCGTCCTGCGGAATACACTGCGAGGTCTGGTGCCTGAACTGGATATCAGCGTGAAGCTGTCCAACACATCCATTACCCGGATTGCCAAGAAAGATGATACGTGGCAATGCGAACTGTACAATTGCAGCGTGCATTTGGATTCGTCCAGGGAGTCTTAATAGATGGATGCTTTGACGTTAAAACGCTAGCAAACTTTGTGGACAAAAGGGGAGATGGCACATGACCAAACAGACGTATGCATGGACGGAGGAGATTTTATCTCCGCTGGGTGAGGCAGCGGTTATCATCCAGTGCGGAGATCATTTGTCTGACGCTGTGCAGCGCAGAGTGATGTCTGTATGTGCTTTGCTGGAAAAAAGCACTCTGCCAGCCATGATCGAATGGGTACCTTCATATACGTCCGTCACGCTATTTTATGATCCGTTCATCTCCCCGTACCCCGAGTTATGCCGGATTCTGCTTCAGCAGTTGAATCAAATGAAGGAATCCATACAAGACAAACCCAGAACGGTCACGATTCCCGTATGTTACGGTGGCGAGTGGGGCCCTGATCTGGACTACGTTGCCAATGAACATGGACTGACCCCAGAAGACGTTATTGCGATTCATACATCCGGGGATTATCTCGTACATATGATTGGATTTGCACCAGGCTTTCCGTATCTCGGCGGGTTGTCTGAACAGATTGCTACGTCCAGACGGGCAACGCCGAGGCTTCGGGTTGAGGCTGGTACAGTAGGTATTGGTGGCAAACAGACGGGAATCTATCCGGTGGATACACCGGGTGGATGGCAATGTATTGGTCGAACGCCACTCCGGTTGTTTCGGCCGGAAGAGAATGTACCGAGTTTGCTGGCAGCAGGTGATCGGGTTCGATTCAAACAGATTACGATGCAGGACTATCTGGCGTTGAAGCGGAAGGAGGGCGAACGATGAGTATTGAAGTGATTCGCCCTGGTCTGTTATCTACCGTTCAGGATGAAGGCAGAACCGGCTATCGCCGGTATGGTATTCATCCTGGCGGGGTCATGGACACCTTTGCAGCCAGAGCAGCCAATATGCTTGTGGGCAACTCCCGACATGCGGCAGTACTGGAGATGACGATGACGGGGCCAGAGCTTCGATTTCAGGAGAGCCAGCTAGTCTCATTATGTGGAGCCGATCTGACAGCAACGGTGGATCATCTGCCTGTACCTTTGTGGCGTCCTGTGCTGGTGCGGGCTGGAAGTGTACTGAAGTTTGGTCAATGTCGTCATGGCTTGCGTGGATATCTGGCGATTGCGGGTGGAATAGCTGTGCCTGAAGTGATGGGCAGTCGAAGTACAGATCTCAAGACAGGTCTTGGCGGTATGGAGGGCCGAGCCTTGCGCGTGGGGGATCTGTTATCCAATGGTGCACCTTCTGCCGAAGCGCGAGGTTGGATGCAGCGTATGGAGCAGCAGGTAAAGGAGAGTGAGCGGGACCACCAAATATTGGCGCCTGCGTGGCTTTTATCTGAACGTGAAAGACCTGACTATTATGGGCAACCTGTTATTCGTGTGATGGAGAGCAAGGATAGTTCGCTGTTCAGCCAAGAGAGTCTTGCACAATTCTATGCGGAAAAATACGTGATTTCTCCACAATCCGATCGGATGGGCTATCGCTTGCAAGGCTCCATACTGGAGCTGGATCAGCCCCTGGATCGGCTGTCTGAAGCCGTTACCTATGGCACGGTGCAGGTGCCACCGGATGGTCAGCCCATCATCTTGATGGCAGACCATCAGACGATTGGAGGTTATCCTGTCATTGCACAGGTAGCCCGGGTGGATATGCCAATCCTGGCTCAGGCTAGGCCAGGAACCCAAATTTCTTTTAAAAAGATTACGCATGATCAAGCCGGACAGTTGTATATGGAACAGGAAATCAATATGCAACTCATAGATAAGCTGATACGCAGAAGAATGGCTGGAATGGGGGGCGCTTAATGAATACCTCGAAAACCTTGGATATCAATTGTGATCTGGGCGAAAGTTATGGTATATATCGCACGCTATCGGACGAGGCCATTCTACCCTTGATTACATCAGCCAATATTGCCTGTGGATTTCATGCAGGAGACCCGGCTACAATGCGGCTGACGGTGGAGAGGGCATTGGAGCATCAGGTTGCGATAGGAGCCCACCCCGGGTTGCCGGATTTGCAAGGGTTTGGCAGAAGACGTATGGACATTACGCCACGGGAAGCATATGACATGGTGGTGTATCAGATCGGTGCGCTGGATGCATTTGTCCGGGCAAGTGGAGGGCGAATGCATCACGTAAAACCGCATGGAGCTTTATACAATATGGCCGCAGAAGATATGAAGCTTGCTGAAGCCATTGTGGAGGCAATCTTTCAAGTACAGCCTGAACTGTATCTGTATGGTCTGGCGGGCAGTGAGTTGATTCACGCCGCGGATCGCATCGGTATGCGCAGTGTGAGCGAGGTGTTTGCAGATCGAACCTATGGGGCGGATGGTAAGCTAACCCCTCGCAGCCAAGCTGGGGCCCTCATTGAAGAATCGGGACAAGCGATTGCTCAAGTGCTTCGGATGGTGAAAGACGAAGTCGTTGTATCCACGGATGGTACGTTGGTTCCCATTAAGGCAGAGACGGTCTGTATCCATGGTGACGGAGCATATGCTCTCGCATTTGCTCAAGAGATTCGTCGTGTGTTGGAATCGGAAGGCATTAAGTTATCCGCGCATACCACTGGATGATATTAATGTTCAGCAGAACAATAGTAGTACCAGGTTGTTTGGATTGAACTTTGAAATTTTGGAATGACAAGGAGTGAATGAACAGAATGAAACCCATACGCAACTCGGCAAAGGCTGTCATTGTGCAGGATGGACGATTGCTGGTCATCCGGCTGGAAGACCAATATGGTACCGCTTATGTGTTCCCAGGTGGAGGACAGGAGAAAGGTGAAGAACTCAAGGATGCGGTCGCACGCGAATGTCTGGAGGAGATTGGTCAGGCCGTGAACGTGGGAGAGCTGTTACATATCCGGGAGTATATCGGTAAAAATCATGAATTCGCCGAGTGGGATGCAGACATCCACCAGGTTGAATTTTATTTTGCGTGCAGCCTGATAGATCCGGCTGCAACTATTTTTGAAGGCTCCAATCCAGACGACCACCAAGTCGCCGTGGAATGGATTGCACTTGAAGAGCTGTCCAACATTCGTTTATATCCAAAAACAATTGGCGAATTGCTTCTTAAATCAGGCTCTTCTTCAATCTATCTTGGAGATCTGAATTAAATCAGCCAAGAAGAAATATCGTGCTAACCCCTTTATGTAAACATTTTTATAAAGAACTTTTCCAATTTTGTCACGTTAGCGTATCGGTTCATGGATTCACCATAGGTGAGGTGGGTACACTATAAGTACAGGCTTATTACACCTAACGTAAGTTGACTGTACTTATACACAGCAACGGAGCGGATAAAACCTAAAGAAGCGAAACCTGCTAAGTTAAGTACAGGTTTCTGTTTGAACTTTAGCTTACCCACTCCTCAAATTGGAAGAACGGTAGAAGTAGTGGAGGGGACGGAATCGCTTCTGAGGAAGCGAAGTGTCTGCTGGTATTCTGGATTTTCACTTGTATATCCATTGAATTAAACATTTACACGATAACGGAGAGGACAGAAGAAACCTGAAAAAGCGAAGCGTTCGCCTTTATCACCGGATTTTTCCCCTAAGAAAAAGGAATCAAAAAAATCTGGGGATAACAGCGATTGGAAGGTTATTCTGTCATCGTAGTGTCAGTGTAAATCGTCTTTAATCCAACGTATACGATGAAGAGATCAGGATCATCGCGGGATAACAGCGATCCAAAGAACGATCCGTACCCGCAACGACCTTCTACATAGTCCTTCCAATATTCCCCCAAACCGAAAGGAGCACTTCCCATGAACCAGACTGAATTGGAACAAAACATTGTAAAAGCATTGGAAAACAACCCTTTTTGCAGCTTCTCCACTGTGGAGAATGGTAAACCGAAATCCCGCTATATGGCGCTTTTCAACGATGGACTGAACATTCATCTGGCAACGAACCGCCGTACACACAAAGTAGAGGAACTGGAGAATAATCCGAATGTTAGCCTGCTACTTGGTTATGAGGCTGGTGGTTCCAAGGAAGTAGTTGAGATTGAAGGAACCTGTGAAGTGACAAAGAACGAAGGCTTGCGTGAGCAAGTGTGGAACGACGAACTGAAGGCGTGGTTCGATGGACCTAATGATCCGAACTATGTCATTCTGGACATCACCCCGACTCGTATTGAATACACAGGGAAAGATCATGAACATCATGTGTGGGAACAATAATCCAAATATGAAAATAACCTCTGCAAAGTAGCGTCCTTATGCGAAAATACGCGCAGAGTTTAATCCAACCGTGAAAGCCATTAAGGTTTCACGGTTTTTGGTGTGGATGAATAACGCTGAATTGGATATACATGTAAGACACATGTAATATACGTATTTTAAAGATAATAAGCACTATATACCTACTAAAATGTTGAAAAAATTGTCGAAATCACGCATGATAATGTAAACTTGCCTAGGTATGTGCGGGTAATGTAAAAAATAATGCTTTTCAATGACTGAACATTGCGTTATGATTTGGAATGTAAACGACAAGCACAGACATAAATAGATGTTCATGTGAGATAAACTTACCTGAAATTCCGATGCATGTCATCAGAGTGTCAGTACGCACAACCCATGAAATCTATCTTTTTTCTGCGCTCTTCGTTTGCCCATTAATGCATGATTCAATGTACATAACCGGGAGGGGTTATTTTGAAAATGAGAAAAAAAGTATTATCAAGCCTGACTGCCGCTTTGGTTGCATTAAACGTGCTTGCGGTATTTCCGGTACCTGTGTCGGCTGCGGATGCTGCCAAAGTTAAACTGCGGATCATGGAGACCACAGACATTCATACCAATCTGGTTAACTATGATTATTATTCCGACAAAGAGACAGACCAATATGGACTCGCCAAAACAGCAACACTGATTAAGAAAGCCCGTGACGAAGCGAAGAACAGCCTGCTGTTTGATAACGGGGATCTAATTCAGGGGAATCCGCTGGGAGACTACACTGCCAAAATTGATCCATTGAAAAAGGGTGAGACTCACCCTGTATATAAAGCGATGAATCTGCTCGATTATGATGCAGGTAACATCGGTAACCATGAGTTCAACTATGGTCTGGACTTCCTGGACATGACGCTGGAGGGAGCGAACTTCCCTTACATTAATGCCAATGTCTATGTAGACGATGGTGATGATGATGAGACAAATGACAAGAACTATTTCACACCGTATGAGATTTTGGATAAAAAGGTAACGGACGAAACTGGTAAGGAACATACGATTAAAGTGGGTGTGATCGGATTTGTACCGCCTCAAATCATGCAGTGGGACAGCGCTAACCTTGAAGGCAAAGTAATCGCCAAGGATATTATTGCTACCGCGAAAAAATTCATTCCAAAAATGAAGGCTGAAGGTGCCGACATTATTGTAGCCATCCCTCACTCCGGATTTGAGGAGATCCCTCAAACGGATCTGATGGAGAACTCCGTACTGTATCTGAGCCAGGTAGAAGGCATTAATGCCATTCTGTTTGGACATGCTCACAAAGTATTCCCAAGTGCTGATTTTGCCGGCAAAAAAGGGGTAGACCTTGAGAAAGGTACAATTAACGGCGTTCCTGCTGTAGAGCCAGGGTTCTGGGGTGATCATCTTGGTATTATCGACCTGGATCTGGAGCTGGTTGATGGCAAATGGAAAGTGGTAGATTCCAAAACGGAAGCACGCCCAATCTATGACACAGCGGGCAAAAAGCCACTGGTAGATGCGGATCAGGACATCATTGATGCGGTTCATGAAGAGCATGAAGGTACATTGGAGTATGTTCGTGGTCCGGTGGGCGAAACGACTGCACCTATCAACAGCTTCTTCGCTCTGGTTCAGGATGATCCATCCATTCAGATCGTAACGAATGCACAGAAATGGTATGTCGAAAAACATATGCAAGGTACGGAATATGAAAAAATCCCTGTGTTGTCCGCAGGTGCACCATTCAAAGCCGGTGGACGTTCAGGCGCTTCGTATTACACGAATATTCCTAAAGGCACCATTGCGATCAAAAACGTTGCTGACCTGTACGTATATCCAAATACGGTACATGCTGTAATGGTTAACGGCGCAGAACTGAAAGAATGGCTGGAATGGTCTGCAGGCCAGTTCAACCAGATCGACCCGGCTAAAGGTGGACAACAACAACTGATCAATATGGACTTCCCAACGTATAACTTTGATGTTATCGATGGTGTGACGTATCAGATCGATGTGACACAACCAGCCAAGTATGACGGCAAAGCAACCGTTGTAAATGCATCCGCAAGCCGGATCAAGGACCTGAGCTTTAACGGCAAACCGGTTGACCCAGCACAAAAATTCATCGTAGCGACAAATAACTACCGTGCTTCTTCATCCAAACTGGCTAACCCGGACGGCAAACGGATCGTTCTGGCTGCACCGGATGAGAACCGTCAAGTGATCATCGACTACATCCGTGAGAATAAAACGATTAATCCGGCAGCGGACGGGAACTGGTCCCTGGCACCAATCAAACCATCTGCTGGGTTAACCGCAGCAGCACTTAACGACCTTGAAGTGGTATTCGCATCTTCCCCGGATGCCAAAAATCTGGTAGAAGCGAACCCGGCGATGTCTTTCATTGGTACAAATGATGATGGTTTTGCTGAATACGGCATGAAATTGACTGGAGAAGCAACAACAACTCCGAAACCAGGTACGGAGCCTGCTCCTACGCCTACAAAGCCAACTAAACCTACGGAGCCGACTACTCCAACCAAACCAACGACCAAGCCACAGCCTGAGAAACCAGCGGGCGGCAAAGTGGTATATGTGGTGAAAAAAGGGGATAACTTGTACCGTATCGGCTTAAAATATGGTGTGGACTGGCGCAAGATTGTCACATTTAACGTAATCCCAGATGTACACAACCTGAAAGTTGGACAGAAAATCGTAATTCCCGCTTCTTAAAGTTTTATAAGTTGAGGGAGACCGACAGTCATCAGACTGTCGGTCTTTTTTCTGCAAATTTGAATATATTTGTTCCAAGAACCGTCATACAGGAAGTCATCAAAACAGTAGAGATTAATTTTAAGACCCATGATATAATATTTACAAACTTTGGGTATATACAAGTGAACATTAATGGACATGGAATCTAAATTGGCAAGGGGGGTCCTACATGAATTGCAGTGGCTGCAGTCCAATCTATCCTATAGAGGGCCAAGGTACCTTGTACTTGCGTCCCATTTCCCCCGCTTTGCTGGAAGCGCTACAAACGCCGGGAAGACTTATCGAGACGTCGGATGACATGATGTGGATGCATTTTTCGAATCTGGAGACGGTTCAGAGCTTAATAGAAAAGATCAGCGAAATTGATCCGACATTACGTGATTCCCTAACTGTTCAGATTATGCCTATATACGAACAGGCTAATGAAGAAAGCTGGATTAGTCTAACCATGCAGGAGTCCCGTTTCAAGCATGCGGAGCTTGTTTCCATTATTCTGGAGCATCAATTCAGCAGTCATATGCAACCCATCGTTGATGCATCGGAGCAGATTATCGGATATGAGTTTTTGCTTCGTCCTGCTGAGAATGGAAAATCCTTCAGTTCCTATGAATTATTTGAAGTTGCGCGTGAGACTGGACTACATTCTTTTCTCGATCGATTGGCGCGTATTACTGCTATTGAGACCAGTGCCCTTTTTCTGCCGCATGGTGTCAAACGCTTCGTAAATTTCCTGCCTTCCTCCATATATAATCCCGAATATTGTCTGACACATACGTTTGAAGCGATTGAACGCCTTTCGCTGGACCCTAAAGATTTTGTGTTTGAAGTCGTGGAAACAGAGCAGATTCAGCATATGCCCATCTTACAGCAAATATTTGAGGTATATCGTTCTCGTGGAATGTCGGTTGCACTGGATGATGTGGGTGCCGGATATTCGACAATAGAGTTGATGAATCGGTTAGAACCGGATTTTGTCAAAATAGATCGAAGTCTTATTGACCGTTGTGATCAGGATTCGACCAAACAACAGCAAATTCTTCATATTGTTGAGATGTCGAGTCGATTCGGAGGGCAAGTCCTTGCCGAGGGGATCGAACGGATGGAAGAGTTTGAATTCTGTCGTTCCATAGGTATTGAGCTTGCACAGGGTTACTATTTTGGTAAACCCTCGGCACAACCGCCAGGCGGTCCGTACTGCAATACTTCATCTAATTCATGTAATAATTAGTAACCTGTACCTTGTACAAGTCGCTTCTGATCAGAGGTGGCTTGTTTGGCGTGCCTGCACATTTTTCTCTCAAATAAATACCCTCATTTAGCCGATATATAAGATAAGCCTTTTAGATTGATCCATACATACAAAGAAAGAGGGCATTTTTACATTTTGAGGGGGAGAAAGACATGAGTGAAACTCAGGATAATAAACCAATGAAAGCAGCGAAACCTGCCAAACCAAAACATAATCAAAATAAAAAGAAGAACAAGAAAGGTTTCGTCTGGAATATAAGGAACAAACTATTGGTCTCCTTCCTGGCCGTTCTACTCCTGCCGAGCTTGGCAGTCGGCTTGATCACACTGAAGATGGCTGAAGATGGCGTACAAGGACAATTAGTAGATAGTGCGATGCAAAGTGTGAGCACTGCCAATACCATTGTAGAAAGCCAAGTGAATAACAAGATTCATGACATTAACTATTTCGCGGATGTCCTTGATCCGAGCTTGATCAAAGGGGAGAACGATAGTCCCGAGCTTCAGGTGAAGCTGGAGCAATACCTGGGTTTGCATCCCGATGCCATGAATATTTTTGTAGGAACAACAGACGGAGTCATGGTTCGAGGTAAACCAACAGCGAGCAGCACACGGGGAGATGCATACGATCCTAGGGAGCGGGAGTGGTACAAACTAGCGATGGAAAAGCCAGGTACAGCTGTTGTATCCGCTGTGTCTGTTAATACGGATGGTGTTGCAGTTGTGTTTATCTCCAAAACATTAAAGGACCAATCCGGTGTTGTCGGTTTGTCTCTCGACCTGACAGACCTGCAAGAACAGGCATCCATTAAGGTGGGCAAAGAAGGCTACGTCATTATTATGGATGCAAACAAAAACTATGTTGTATCCCCTGTAGCAGATGCAGGTACGCCGGAAACGAGTGGCTTGCTGGATGAGATGTATGAAGGTACAGAAGGTCAATTCGATTACGTGTACAACGATCAGCCGAAGATGATGATTTTCTCAACAAATGAAGCAACAGGCTGGAAAATTGCCGGCACGATGTTTAAGAGTGAAATAACCAATGCGAGTAAGGATATTCGTATGGCCACATTTATTGTTATTCTGGCGGCTACGTTCCTTACGCTCCTCTTTATTATCTGGTTTACACGCTCCATGCTGCGCCCAATCAAGCGTCTGCAGGAATCAGCCAGAGCTGTAAGTAAAGGTGATCTGACCGTGAAAATGGAAACAGGGCGTAAAGATGAAGTCGGAGAACTTGCGAAGTATTTTGAACGAATGGTCGATAACCTGCGGATGATGATTCTGGGCGTACAGGAAACGACAGAGCAGGTATCTGCTTCTTCTCAAGAGTTGTCTGCGAGTGCAGAACAAACCACCAAAGCGATTGAACATTCAACACAGGCCATTCAGGAACTGGCTGAAGGTGCAGAGCAGCAGGTAAACAGCGTGAAAGACGGATCTGGACAGATGAGCCGAATGGCAGAAGATGTTCGAATGATGTCGGAGCGTGTGCAATCGATTACGGCGAATATGCGGAATACGTCCGGAGCAGCTTCTTCTGGTAATGAGGCAGCAGGACAGGCTGTGGAGCAGATGAACAGTATCCAGGAAACAGTGGAGCAGCTGGGGACGGTGGTTCAATCTCTGAATGCCCGTTCGGTTGAGATTGGTAGCATGGTTGATGTCATTGCATCCATCTCCAAACAAACGAACTTGCTCGCATTAAATGCTTCTATTGAAGCGGCAAGAGCGGGGGATGCGGGTCGTGGGTTTGCAGTTGTAGCCGGTGAGGTACGCAAACTGGCAGAAGAATCCGGAAGTTCGGCAGCGCAGATCGGTGAGGTGGTTCATAATATCCGTCAGGACATGGATGCCGCTCTAATCGCCATGAATGCAGCACAGACTCGGGTGGGAGAAGGAATTCAGGCTGTAAATACGTCAGGACAATCCTTTGCTCAGATTCGGGAGGCGGTGGAAGATTCTGTTCATACATTGGATGACTTGTCCGCAACAACGAAACAACTGGAGAGTGGTGCATCCCACGTTGCCAAGGCGATGAGTGATATTTCGAATGTGACCCAGGAATCGGCTGCAAATACAGAATCTGTATCTGCATCTTCGCAAGAACAACTGGCATCGGTAGAAGAGATCGCATCATCGTCGGCACATCTGAACAGCATGGCGGAACAATTACAAGGACTGCTTGGCATGTTCAAGATGGTGGAGGATACACCGAAGGATAAGGGCAAAGTATAAAATCTAACATTGTAAACACTATAATTTACCACATCTTTTATAATAGAAGAAAATAAAGATAGACAATGTTCCTGTTGCCCTGTATAAATATATCGTCTGGTCATTCCGCGCATATAAATAATATATTGATACAGGGTACAGCAGGAGGCTCTATGGTATACGTAGCAATACTGATTTTTGTAGTGACAATCACCTTGGTGATCTGGCAACCTCGTGGGTTGGGTATCGGTTGGACTGCCTCTGGCGGGGCATTGCTTGCCCTGTTATGTGGAGTTGTTAGCTTAAATGATGCCTCGGATGTAGCATCCATTGTATGGAATGCAACGCTGGCCTTTGTCGGCATTATTATGATTTCTCTCATTCTCGACGAGACGGGTTTCTTCGAATGGGCTGCGCTTCATATGGCAAGGCTGGCTGGAGGAGACGGTCGCAGATTGTTCTTCTACTCCATTCTGCTGGGAGCCGCGGTGTCTGCTCTGTTCGCGAATGATGGTGCCGCGCTCATTCTGACGCCAATTGTGCTGGCAATGGTGCGTGCATTGAAGTTTGATGAGCGAATGGTGCTGGCTTTTGTGATGGCGAGTGGGTTTATCGCCGATACCACATCGTTACCGCTGGTCGTCAGCAATCTGGTTAACATTGTATCGGCCGATTTCTTTGGTATTACCTTTGTGGAGTATGCGGTACGCATGGTTGTACCCAATTTGTTCTCCATCGTAGCGAGTACGGGGATGTTGTTTTTGTTCTATCGCAAAAGCATACCCCTTCGCTACGACATCTCCGCTGCACGTGACCCGAAGGAAGCGATACGTGATCCACGGATGTTCCGAATCGCCTGGTTCATGCTTGGGCTGTTGTTGGTTGCCTATGCATCCAGTGAGTTTCTGCCGATTCCCGTGTCGGTTATCGTTGGCTCCGTTGCGTTGCTGTTCGCTTTATTGGCACGCAAGAGCGAGGCTGTTGATCTGAAACGGGTAATCAAGGAAGCGCCATGGTCGATTGTGGTGTTCTCGGTGGGCATGTATATCGTCGTATATGGACTGCGTAATGCAGGGTTAACGGATCATCTGAGCCGCTGGCTGGATGCCATAGCAGAGCATGGTCTGCTGGCTGCTTCGCTTGGGATGGGCATCATCGCTGCTGTATTATCATCGGTGATGAACAACCTGCCGACCGTGTTGATTAACCTGCTAGCCATCCGGGGCGCACATACCGAAGGTATCATTCAGGAAGCATTGATCTATGCCAATGTCATTGGTTCCGACCTGGGTCCCAAAATGACCCCGATTGGATCACTTGCCACATTGCTGTGGCTGCATGTATTGTCCCGCAAAGGTGTGAAGATCACATGGGGGTATTATTTCAAAGCAGGCATCATCCTGACGATCCCGACATTGTTAATTACCCTGGCCGGGTTGGCATTGTGGTTATGGATTCTGGGATAAATTTAGATTTTACAATTAGGAACATCTAGATCATTCAATGTATTGTAAAAAGGCTGCTCTCACAGCTGGTGCTATGCACTGGCAGCGAGGCAGTTTTTTTGTCCCTCTTTTGTTTGTTTCTTCTATAGAAGAAATGAACTCTCTCTTTCGGTTAAGCACCTAAGCATTTACACAAGGCCAGCCCATTGTAGAGCTGGCCTTCTTTGCCTACTTCCCAGGCAGTAGCTTGAAATGCCTGAGATCCAACGAGCGCTGACACAGCGAAGGGAACGGAACGATTGTGGAAAAGCGAAGCGTTCGCCTTTATCCCCGGATGTATTCCATAGAAAAAGTAAATCATATAAATCCGGGGATAACAGCGATTGTAACAACGTCCGTTCCCGAAGCGGCCACTTCAGCGCAATTTGTCTCGGATGATTTTCAATATACAGCCGATATTTTTAACATTGCGTTTACAAAACACTGATTTTAAGATGACATACCGAAACTACAATGAGTAAAGAGTTGATGGTGAACAAACAAATTCACAAAACGCCATCACTACATTGGGGGAGGAAAACAAAACATGTTTAAAAAGTTGCCGTTTATTTTGATGACCTTAACGTTCGTACTGGTACTCGCAGCATGCGGATCGAAAAATGACGCTGGTACAGAGGGTGCCGCAAGCAATGGATCAGGAGAAGCTGCTACTGAGCTTAGTGGTAACATTCTGGCAGTCGGATCGACAGCATTGCTACCTCTGGTAGAACAAGCTGGACAGAAATTTATGGCAGTTGATGAATATAAGAACGTAACGGTTCAAGTTCAAGGTGGCGGTAGTGGTACTGGTTTGACACAAGTATCTGACGGACAAGCTACAATCGGTAACTCTGATGTATTTGCAGAAGAGAAACTGGAGGACGAAGCCAAAGTAAAAGAATTGGTTGACCATCAAGTAGCAGTAGTAGCTATGGCACCAGTTAGTAACAAAGATGCAGGTGTAGAAGATTTGACGAAGCAACAATTGATCGACATTTTCTCCGGTAAAGTAACGAACTGGAAAGACGTTGGCGGCGCGGATAAAGCAATTGTTATTGTAAACCGTCCGAGCAGTTCCGGTACTCGTGCAACTTTTGAGAAGTATGCATTGGGTGCAAAAATGGGTGATATCCAAGGTTCGATTCAAGAAGATTCTTCTGGTAACGTAAAAAAATTGGTATCTGAAACGCCAGGTGCTATTGGTTACCTTGCCTTGTCTTACTTGGATGACAGCTTGCAAGTGTTGAAATACGAAGGTGTAGAAGCAACAGTTGAGAACGTAGAAGCAGGAACTTATCCAGTGTGGGCTTACGAGCACATGTACACAAAAGGTAAGCCAGATGCAGCAACACAAGCATTCCTGGACTACATCTTGAGTGACGAAATTCAACAAAATGACGTGACAGAACTTGGATACATTCCAATGTCAGGTATGAAAGTAAAACGCGATGCAGCAGGTAATGTGGTTGAGTAATCTTTGAACTTGCGCATACAGCGAAAGAGGCGGACTTAGGTCCCGCCTCTTTACGCGGTTTGCTCTAAAATAATCCCATATTTTGCATTAATTCTACTATAGAAGGATGGTTGTTATGGAACAGACCGAAGGGGGAACGGTAATGAATAACAAGTTGAAACCGCGCCGGCCCTTAAAAGAGAAACATTATTGGGAAGAGTGGACGGGACGGATCTATACGTCGATTTGTGTCGTTTTCCTGATCGTTGTCATGTTTTCCATTGTTTATTTTGTAGCGTCCAAGGGACTATCCACATTTTTCCAAAATGGAATAAGCATCAGTGAATTCCTTGGTGGAAAAACGTGGAATCCGACCGGAGAACCCGCGTTCTACGGGGCATTACCGTTCATCACAGGTTCTTTCATTACAACCTTGCTTGCAGCATTGATCGCAAGTCCGCTTGGCCTGTGTGCAGCGCTCTTCATGACAGAGATTGTTCCGGGTAAAGGCAAAAAGATCTTGCAGCCTGCGATTGAGCTCTTGTCCGGAATTCCATCCGTTGTATACGGATTTATCGGTCTGAGTGTCATCGTACCTTTGCTGCGCAGTATCTTTGGTGGAACAGGCGTCGGGATTGCAGCCGGATGTCTTGTTCTCGCGGTAATGATTCTTCCTACGGTAACAAGTATTATGGCAGATGCATTGTCCGCGTTGCCAAAAGGATTGCGTGAATCCTCCTACGCACTGGGTGCCACTCGCTGGCAAACCATCTACCGTGTCATTATCCCAACGACTTTGCCAGCTTTGTTGACAGGTGTCGTTTTGGGTATGGCCCGTGCATTTGGTGAGGCTCTTGCTGTGCAGATGGTTATCGGTAATGCTCCGCATGTTCCAACATCCTTGCTCGAATCGGCTTCAACATTAACAAGTGTAATTACACTCAGCATGGGTAACACCACGATGGGTTCTGTTCATAACAATGCACTGTGGAGTATGGCGCTTGTCCTGTTGGTGATGACCTTTGTCTTCGTCATTCTGGTTCGCCTGCTTGAAAGGAGAAACCGGGTATGAAAATGAAGGCAAAGACGGTAGATAAAATTGCAACATCCGTTATTGTTGTACTGGCCCTGTTCATTGTTATTCTATTGCTCGGTCTGCTTGGCTTCATCATGTATAGAGGCATTGGGCATATTAGCTGGAACTTCCTGACAAGCGCACCACAGTTGCTTAAGGGTGGCGGCGGGATTGGTCCACAGCTCTTCAACTCCGTATTCTTGCTTGTCCTGACCTTGATTGTTACCATTCCACTCGGATGGGGTGGCGGGATTTACATGGCGGAATACGCCAAGCCAGGCAAGATTACCAGCTTCATTCGTCTGGTCGTTGAAGTATTGTCATCATTCCCGTCCATCGTTATCGGTTTGTTTGGTCTCTTGCTGTTAGTAAATCAATTTGGTCTTGGTTTCTCCCTGATCTCGGGTGCCTTGGCTCTGGCGATCTTTAACTTGCCACTGATGGTACGGACAACGGAGCAGGCCTTCCGGGCCGTTCCGAAGGAACAGAAGGAAGCAGGTCTGGCGCTTGGACTGTCCAAGTGGAAGATTATCACTTCGATTCTGTTGCCTGTGGCATTGCCAAGCTTGATTACGGGTACGATCCTGGCATCGGGCCGGATCTTCGGTGAAGCAGCCGCGCTGATGTTCACCGCAGGTATGAGTAGTCCACCATTGGACTTTACAGATTGGAATCCGACGAGTCCAAGATCACCGCTTAATCCTTTCCGTCCGGCAGAGACACTAGCTGTCCATATCTGGAAAGTGAATAGTGAAGGTATTGGGCCAGATTCCAAAGAAGTGGCAGCAGGGGCATCCGCCGTGCTTGTCATTCTCGTGCTGGCGTTCAATCTAAGTGCACGCTGGATCGGTCGGGTTGTATTCCGCCGTATGACAGCTTCGAAATAAGGAGGAACCAACATGGCCATACCTTTTGGTACGGAACAGTTAAGCATATATTATGGACATTTTCAGGCGGTCAAGCAGATTAGCCTGACGTTTCCTGAAGCAAGCGTAACGGCTCTTATTGGGCCGTCTGGTTGCGGTAAATCCACGTTCCTCCGGTCACTCAACCGGATGAATGACGAGATTGCCGGTTCCCGTACAGAGGGACATATCTGGATGGACGGGAACGATCTGAATGAGCCTGGAACCGATGTAATCAAGCTTCGCCAGAAGATTGGCATGGTGTGGCAGAAGCCAAATCCTTTTCATAAGTCCATCTACAACAATATCGCGTTTGGCCCCCGCTACCGCGGTACGAAGAGTAAGAAGGCACTGGATGAAATTGTGGAAAAAAGCTTGCGCCGTGCTGCGCTCTGGGACGAAGTGAAAGACAGACTGCATGAGTCAGCTCTGTCTCTCTCTGGCGGACAACAGCAGCGCCTGTGTATCGCTCGCGCTTTGTCTGTTGAACCACAGATTCTGTTGCTCGATGAGCCAGCATCTGCACTTGACCCGGTATCTACGGGTAAAGTTGAAGAGTTGATTACCGAGCTCAAGAAGGAGCTACGGATCGTTATTGTTACCCATAACATGCAGCAGGCGGCACGAATCTCGGATTACACAGCTTATTTCTATCTGGGAAGCATGATTGAGCACGGGGATACGGAGCATATTTTCACGAACCCGGACAATCGTCTGACGCAAGAATACATTATGGGTCGTTTCGGTTAATTGGATCATGGAGTGTAACATAGAGTAATAGACAGAGAGATTAAGAAATAATAGAGACAAAAGAAAGCACAATGCCTGGACGGTTGTTCGGGGGTTGTGCTTTTTTAATTTATTTTGGAAGAATTTGCTGTATGTAAAGCAATCATGCTACGATATTTAGTAATAAGAGAACGTTTACATTACTTTGAAGGAGATGTTGATAATTACTACGGATCAGATGTCTTACGACCATATGGCAGCTCAGATTATACAGAACTACACTATTGAAAAACCTGTCGTTTCATATATTCGTCATAATGAGAATCTGACATATCATGTCGTTGATGAAGCAAGCGGGCAGAAGTATCTGCTACGTATCCATCAAGCCGCATATGCAAGTATGACAGGCATTCAGCATACGCTTCCTGCGCTGGAGGCAGAGATGAACCTGCTTCATGAGTTAAACGCAACGACAGCATTGCGCGTTCAGCATCCGGTACGAAATGCATCGGGTGAATGGGTAACGGTATGGACAAGTGAAGCGGGTAAAGAAATCTGCTGTACAGTACTGGAGTGGATTGAGGGAAGGGACATCCAGCAGGGAGAACGCCTGACAACAGAGCAGATCTATGATCTTGGGGCACAACTGCAGATGCTTCATCAATATGGGCGTAAGCAGAATCAGACAGATCGAACAAAGGTGCGGCCGGCATATGGCAATGCCCACGAGAACTTGGTCATGCTAGGGCAGTTAGAGGAAGGCGTCCGACTGGGGATTTTTACAACGGAAGACTTCGATCTGCTTCGTGAGACGTTTGAGAACATTAATGAACAGTTAGAAACATACCCGCAGCACGCAGGGACATGGGGGATCATTCATGGGGATATTACTCGCAACAATCTGCTGATAACGGATCAGGGGATGTCCATGATTGATTTTTGTCTACACGGTTATGGTTATTATCTTTTTGATGCCGGAGGGGCAGCACTTATGTTCAATCGGGAGGAACGTGACATATTCTTATCTGGATACACAAAACAGATCGCACCACTGACGGATCGTGATATCCGATTAATGGAAGGATTCATGTTGATCTTTACACTGGGTTATTATGCCTTTCAGATGGCGAATGAGTCGAGACACGAATGGATGAAAGATCGCATGCCGAAGCTGTGCAGCAAGTATTGTAAACCCTATGTACAGAACGAGAGCATCTTCTATGAGTTATGAGGTGTTTCCTTTTCTAGGAGCTATAACTTAGGATTAAGATTGTGAATATTACCTGGGCGTCCTGAACAATCGGGGTGCTCTTTTTGCATGCATTAGATAACGATCGTAATGGACATTTATGAAGAAAGTATAAACTCTGAGGAGAGTCAACTTTTCTTAGCTACAATATAGTCATGGGAGGATGAAGCAGCGATGAGAGACAGCGAGAATATATTGCTGGTGGAGGATGATCCGGAGATTGCCCGTATTTTGAGAGATCATCTACGTCATGAGGGTTATGGGGTAACTTGGGCATCAAGCGGTTTGGAGAGCTGGGAAGACTTTAGGGAGGGAACCTATCAATTAGTCTTGTTGGATCTGATGCTGCCGGAAATGGATGGGTTCACGGTATGCAAAAACATTAGACTGATCAGCGATGTTCCGCTGCTCATGATGAGTGCTCGAATCGAGGAAGAGAGCAAAGTCAGGGGGCTTGGGCTGGGAGCTGACGATTATATTACGAAGCCCTTCAGTCTAACGGAACTTACAGCTCGCATTAAATCTCATCTGAATAGGTACCGCAGATATCAGGGCGTAGAGCAGGATTCGACAGATCGGCAGTATAACGATGGGTTATCGATTGATTATTTGAATCAGCGCGCACAGGTTCATGGAGAACATGTGGCACTAACCAACAAGGAATGGGCTTTGCTCATACTGCTTGCTTCTCATCCAGGCCGGGTGTTTACCAAGGCGGAGCTGTATGAACATGTCTGGAGTCAGCCAGAGGCGGGGAACTCGAGTACAGTCACAGTTCATGTGAAGAGCCTTCGGGCCAAGCTTGGTGACGAGCCCCATCATCCACGCTGGATTCAGACGGTATGGGGCAGTGGTTACCGGTTTGTGGGGGAGCCTGAGGAATGAAGTTGAAGTACTGGTTAATGCTTGCCTTCCTCATTGTAATGCTGCTGCCTGTCGTCGCTGGGTGGGCGCTGTACTCCCTGTATAACTATTACAATGATCAGCGTGCCGTAACGGAATATGTAGAGTTGTCCGGACAATTGGCTCCTATTGAACTGGCTTTATCTGACCCGGGACTGTACCAGCTGCACTCGCCTGATGCTTTCGCTGCACTCGCCGAATTGGAGAATGGTCGGGTGAACTTTGATCTGTATTTACCAACAGGGATTCGGGTGTACACATCAGGGGGGAGTACATGGTCTGCTGGAGCTTACACCGTTGGGGGGGCGGAGCTGTATCGTAATTTGTACAACTTACAGATTCGTCATCGTACATTCTCGTTGAAGAAACCTGTATGGGAAAAAGGCGAATTGGTGGGTATTTACGAAATCGTCATGCTGCGTGGAGATTGGCTGGAAGGCATATCCTTGCGGACTACCTGGGTCATGAGTCTCGCTGCTACTTTCTTTATCCTGTTATACGGAACAGTGCTGTGGCTGCTATCCCGAAAGCTCTTTCGGCCGATGAAATATCTCATAGAACGAATGGATGCTTTTGCACGGGGAGAGGCTGCTACGGATGTGGTACCTGTTCGTCATGATGAAATGGGCATCTTGCTCCAACAGTTTGATGCAATGCAAGACAAGATCAGACATACTCAGGCCGATGTGGAGAGGGAGCAAAAAGAAAAAGAGCTCATGATCGCCTCGTTATCCCATGATCTGAAAACACCGTTGATGTCCATTAGTGCCTATACGGAAGTACTTAACGGTGATCGTCAACTGAAACGACTTGAAAGGCAGGAATATCAGGATGTGCTGCTCGGAAATGTGGAGCGGATGAAACAGATGATTAGTGAACTTGAGATGTATACGGCGCTGGGTTCCAGTGAATCGGAGATGGCCATGGTTAAGGTGGAAGGTGAAGAGTTTTTTGATATGCTGCTTGGGAGCTATGAGGGACTTGCAGAGCGTGGTCAGATTGACGTGAAGATGGATGTCCGCACAGATCAACTGTACCGAGTTCATCCCGAACAACTGATGCGCCTGACAGATAATCTGATAAATAATGCACTACGCCACACAAGGACGAACGGTGTAATGGGACTAGGGGTTATTGCTTCAGATTGGGAGCTTCCTGAATGGATTATTCCTTCGCTTGGAGCTGAATTGGATAACTACAGGGCGGGAGCAACATTGATTATAGTACAAAATGAAGGTCCTGCTATTCCTGAGGAACAGCTCATTCGTATCTTCGAACCCTATGTTCAACACCAGAATCAGGAGGAGAAGACGTATGCAGGTGGTTCGGGATTGGGATTGAGTATAGCCAAACGGGTTGCAATAAAGCACGGAGGGGATATGCGCATGTGGTCATACGAAGGATATGGAACGCTGGCAGCATGCCGATTGCCTGAACATGGAGAATGTAAACGCAGAGAGGGTGGATAAGATGATGAAAAAAGGATGGATGATGCTGGGTACTGCTATGTTGGCAGGCGCCTTGCTTGGAGGTTGCGCGGAGAAGGATATGCTGGCTATGTCAGGAGATGAGATGATTGAGAAGGTTGTCTCAGCAGAAACAGAACCCGCCTCGTATTATGCGGAAGGTGTGATGAAGATATGGGCGGATGACAAGCTGACTAACACGATGCAAATTAAGGAATGGGTAGATGGTGAAACCGGACGAAAGCGCACGGAAACATCAGAGAATGGCAATGTCAGTTACGCAGTTAATGATGGAAAGAAGATCATCATATATGAAAAAGAAACAGGGGCAGCATATTCCATGGATGCATCATCCGTGTCACAACAACCTAATCAAACCCAGAAGCAAATATTGCTCGATCAACTAGAGCGGTTACGTACTACGCATGATGTGAATATGATAGGACAGGAGAAACTTCATGGACAGGACGTCATTCATATTGAATTGACACCAAAAGAAGAAGGCGCATTCTCCATATCTTCAGAGTATTGGGTAGATCCCAAAACGTGGATGATTGTCAAAGTAAACAGCGCGTATGGGGATGGAAAATCAGAAATGGTCTATGATCCGATTCAGTATGACCCTGAATTCACAAAGGATACTTTCGTAATTGACATCCCTGAGGAGGTCGATGTGAAGGACTTGACCGATATGATGCAGAATTCCGAAGTGACCCTAGAGGAAGCGGAAAAAGCGTTGGAACAGCCGTTCCTACAGGACATGAGTGGAGAATTCGAACTATCACGGATCGAAATGTCTACATTGCGCGGTGAGCTGAGCAGAGATGAAGTAACCTTGTATTATGTAAGTAACGACAAGGTAGAAGTCAGCCTGACGGTATTCAAGATGCCGGAAGAAAATGTGGACGATACACTAATACCGGATGAAGCCGAGATTAAGGTTCGTAACACCGAGGGTTCATATATGAAGAGCATTCGGAACATATCATGGAGTGAGAATGGCTTGCGGTACTCCATCATGGGTGAGAACGAAGGATGGACGAAAGAGAAGCTTCAAGCTTGGATAAATGAATTGAAGCTGCCTAATCATTCCTAATGATTTGATAAAGATGGTAATTATACGTCACTTTTATTGACATATAATGTGTAGCATATTAATCTGTAAGTATATGTACCAGATATGATCCAATTGAACAGAAGACACACGTTCGATGTGAGTTGAACGAGGAAGTGAATATAAGCGGATGATAACGAGCGGGAGAGACCTGGGTTAGCCGAGCAAAATGGCTAGTTTTCAGGCACCGAAGGAGCAAGCCGCTGCGCACCCGGCGCAGTGGTTAATCTCTCAGGTAAATGTACCATCGTTGGACGCAACTCTGGAGAGTGCGCGAACTGCGCCACCCAAGGGGTATATGATCAGTCAGCCCGGTGAACTTGTCTGTAATCGCAGGCAGTGCACCCTTGTCGTGAGACACTGTTGATCGTGAAACTCTCAGGTATCGAGGACAGAGAGAGGGCCTAAGGCCTTCTTCTGTCCTTTTTTGATGTCATCATACCCTAAATAAGGGCATTGTGGATGGAACTCCTGGATCGAAATGACGAATACATTTTACCAAGATGAATCATGATTAAATGGAGGGTTACAAGTGCGATTTAAAGATGTTTTCTCAATTATTGGTCCGTCGATGACGGGGCCTTCAAGTTCACATACAGCTGGTGCAGCAAGGTTAGGAAGAATTGCTCGTCAGTGGCTGGGATGTACGCCAGATCGTGCACGGCTGACGTTATACGGTTCATTCGCTGATACGTATCAGGGGCACGGAACAGATCTGGCACTGATCGGCGGTCTGCTGGATTATGTCACAGACGATCCGCGTATCCCGGATGCAGAACAATACGCAGAGGAAGCGGGCATGGAGGTTGAGTTCTATACAAGTGGCTTGCCTGCTCCTCATCCAAATACAGTCAAAATTGAGTTATGGCATGGAGAACGTGCCTGCTCCTTAATCGGTGCATCCATTGGTGGTGGAAGCGTATCGGTGCATTCGATGAATGATTTTCGTGTTCAGATTAGTGGTGAGTTTCCAACACTCGTTCTGCGACATGCGGACAAAGCAGGGGTGCTTGCATCCGTAACGTCCACGATCAGTTCATCCGGGGTTAACATCGGGTATATGCAGGTGGACCGGAAAGCCCGTGATGGCGAAGCACTTACCGCAATGGAAATGGATGGTGTGCCTAATCCTGATATGCTCAAGCGTCTAAGGGAGCTGGACCATGTGCTGGACATTCGTGTTATCGATTTGAAGAGAGGAGTTGATTCGGATGCGGTTTAAACATTTGCACGAACTGAATACGATCTGTACAGCGGAATCCAAAACCATTGCTCAGCTGATGATCGAGGAGCAGGTTCAGGAGACCAATACACCGGAAGCGGATGTTGTGAAGCAGATGTCTGAATATTATCAGGTGATGAAGGAAGCGGTACGCAAAGGGTTAACGGAAGATACGACATCACGCAGTGGATTAACAGGTGGAGACGGCAAAAAAATGGCCGAGTACATTCGCAAGGGTGAGACTTGTTCAGGAGATGCTTCCGCACTTGCCATGGCGTATGCCCTGTGTGTATCTGAAGTGAATGCCTCCATGGGTCGGATCGTGGCAACACCAACAGCCGGTTCCTGCGGCATCATCCCCGGTGTGTTTATTAGCACACAGGAGCGATTTGGCTGGACGGACGAACATTTGGTGAACGGGTTGTTCTGTGCGGGAGCGATTGGTTATGTTATTGCCAACAATTCATTTATCTCCGGGGCCGAAGGTGGCTGCCAGGCGGAAGTGGGTTCCGCGATCGGCATGGCTGCGGGTGCCATGGTTGAACTGCGTGGAGGTACACCGGAACAGGTCGTTCATGCCGTTGGTTTGGCGTTAAAAAATACACTGGGCCTTATCTGCGATCCGGTCGCAGGCCTTGTTGAAATCCCGTGCATCGTCCGTAATGGACTGGGTGCAGTTACGGCGCTGGCTGCGGCTGACATGGCCCTGGCCGGAGTGCGTAGTGCCATTCCGTCAGACGAAGTCATCGATGTCATGCTGGAGGTAGGCAGTGCGATGCCGAGCCGCCATCGGGAGACAGCCCAAGGCGGGTTGGCCCAGACGCCAACAGGCCGCAAAATGATGCAAAAGCTGGCTAAACCAAAGGCAAAGCGTGCAGAGCCTGAGCAGGAGTCGAAGCCAGTGGATTCTGACACAACTACAAGTGGGGCGGACAATGCTCAAGTGGACAAGGATACTCAGGTTTAAGCTGAACCGCACCGATATATAAATCAGTGACATTATGGTGTATAACGGCGAATACAAAATTACAAAACAAGCGTCCGCGAACCCGAATCCGGGTTATGCAGGACGCTTGTTTTATGCTGCCAGATGAAGCGAAGATAAGCTACTTAGATGTGACTTCAGATGAATGTGTATTATGACTCTAGTTCTGACTCACAGCCGTACTCAGTACGGCATATCCATACGCGGGCAGTTCAATGGCGAGTACGCCATCTTCCTTGGCGGTACGATGGTTTCCGCCGAATAACTCGGTCCACTCCTCGTCACCAGCCTCCAGCTCGACAATAGCCGTCTCTTCTGATCGATTGAACAGAACCAGAATGCGTTCCTCCTCATTTTGTCGCTCCAATACCAGTTGGCTGCCATCGGGACGAGCCTGCAGGAAACGAACGGTGCCTTCTGCACGCAAGGCAGGATGAGCATGACGCAGGGAGATCAGTTTCTGATAAAAGTCGAACAGTTCTCGGTCCTGCTTCGCTTCATCCCATTCCATGCATTTACGGCAGCCTGGATCATGTTCGCCGTCCATGCCAATCTCGTCTCCGTAATAGATGCACGGAGCGCCCATATAACTGAACTGGAATAACGCAGCCAGCTTCATCTTGCGCTGGTCGCCTTCACACAGCGTGAGCAGCCGCGGGGTATCGTGGCTGTCCAGCAAGTTGAACGCTACCTCGCTGGCTTGAAGCGGATAACGGGACAACTGTCGTCCGATGGAGTTCGCGAACTGTTCGGCGTGCATTGTATTTTTCACAAAGAAAGCATTCACGGCATCGGTAAACGGATAGTTCATGGACGCATCGAACTGGTCGCCTTGCAGCCAGGAGGAGGACTCGTTCCATACTTCGCCCAAAATGTAGGCATCCGGGTTAGCGGCTTTGACTACACGGCGGAAATCGCGCCAGAATGCATCGTCCACTTCGTCTGCCACATCCAGCCGCCATCCGTCCGCGCCCACTTCCTTGATCCAGTACTCAGCAACCTCCAGCAGATAGGCCTTAACTTCGGCATTCTCCGTATTCAGCTTTGGCATGTGCGCTTCGAATCCGAAGGTCTCATACGTTGGAATGCCATCCTTCACGTCCAGCGGGTATTCATGTACATGGAACCAGTCCTTGTATTTGGATTGTTCTCCGTTCTTCTGTACATCCACAAACGGCGCAAATGTCTTCCCGGAATGGTTGAACACAGCGTCCAGAAGTACGCGAATTCCGCGTGCATGGCACAGTTCGACCAGTCGTTTCACGGTATCTGCGTCACCAAAGTGCCGGTCTACCCGCAGGTAGTCTTCGGTATCGTATTTGTGATTGGTGGTGGCTTCAAAGATGGGTGTGAAGTAGATCGCATTAATGCCAAGATCGCTGATGTAATCCAGATGGTCGATCACGCCCTGAAGGTCACCGCCGAAGAAATTGAAAGGTGTTGGCTCGCCACCCCACGGCTCTACCTTTTCCGGACTAATATCCGGGTTGCCGTTGGCGAATCGTTCGGGAAAAATCTGATAGAACACCGCATCCTTAACCCATGCAGGGGGTGTGAATACAGCTCCGGCATGAATATAAGGGAACTGGAACATACGACCCGGATCGTCCGGTTCTTCTTCCTGGAAGCCCGTCTCGGTCATCCAGATCTGTTCGTCTCCGTTTTTGAGCAGAAAAGAGTATTTCAGTCGGTGGTAGGGAGGTTTCACCTCACCCTCGTAATAATCGAACATAGAGTCAGAGGTGAACTTTGTTAAGGGAACCAGCGCTTTGGTTGCATCCCACGCATATTTATCCCCGGTCAGGGCATGTACCTCGGTCAGATCATTCTTTTTGGCACGCAGGCGCAGATGGATTGTATCTTGGTCATAGGCATAGGCCCAGTTTCGTTTCGGTTGATGATAGATGGCTTCCAGCAGCATAATGAATTTCCTCCCGTCATGTGTAGATGTGATATGTACTTGGCAGACTTGATTAATATGACATTCCCCTCGTTAATGAATACGCTATAATTAGAATGTGTGGTAACGTAAAGGACTTCAACATTGTTTCAACAAGACATGAATCCATATGTTATATACAGCTTTTATCATGATAATGCTCAGATATATCATTAACCCAATGGGGGCAGAAAGGAAACGAATATTCGGATGA
The DNA here is from genome assembly GCF_059759055.1 of Paenibacillus sp. GQ49. Taxonomy (NCBI): domain Bacteria; kingdom Bacillati; phylum Bacillota; class Bacilli; order Caryophanales; family Paenibacillaceae; genus Paenibacillus; species Paenibacillus sp. GQ49. Next base: position 43,132 of record NZ_JCAXEL010000012.1, on the reverse strand, counting down.
AAACCAAACTGTTATATATTGAAGATGATACGGAAATTGCGACTTGGGTCAGAGCCGATCTGGAGGAGCGCGGTTATGAGGTGGTATGGCTCGGCAGTGGTGAAGGTGCAGCGGAGGCTGCTGTTGGTTGTTCACTCATTATTCTGGATGTCATGCTGCCCGGGCTGGATGGATTTACGGTGGGCCAGCGACTGAAAAAAGAACATCCCGCCGTGCCCATTGTCATGCTCTCGGCCAGAACGTCCATTGACGACAAGTTGCATGGTCTCGATTTTGCTGATGACTATGTGACCAAACCATTTCACCCCGATGAACTGGCTGCCCGGATTGAAGTGCAACTGCGGAAGGCGGGAACTGCGGTCTCATCGGATACAGCCCTGAAGCTGGATCATCTCTCCATCTATGAGAAGGACAACCGGATCGTTAATGAGGAGACGGGAAATGAGATTATTTTATCGGGAAAACAGTTCCACATCTTCGCCTACCTGCTACGACATATGGGCATGATTCGCACGAAAGAGCAGATCTATGAAGCCGTCTGGAACGAGCCCTATCTGGATGGGGACAAAACTTTAATGGTACATATTCGGCATCTGCGCGAAAAGCTGGAGCTTGATCCGGCCAATCCGGTAGTTATTCAGACGGTCCGCGGTGTGGGATATCGTGTGAAGAAGCCATGATCCGGTTGTTCAGGGAACGGAAGATCATGAAGGGAGAACGAAGCATGGATCAAAAGCAATCTGGGCGGCGCAAGCTTCGCTTTGGGCGGTCCTTGATGTCCAGATACATCATCCTGATCTTGGCGGCTGTATTATTTGTCCCCGTCATTCTTCCGATCATGTCCATCATATATGTTGTCGTAGTGAATAACACGAATACGAATCAAGCTGCACCTTATGGTGACGTTACCCGGATCAGTAACCTCTGGTCGCTTGAAGCGGAGAACCTGGATGGTGCTTCGGATGAAGAGATTAAGGCCCGGTTGGAGCAATTACATGGCTCGTATCCCAAATCTTCCATGTATCGTGTGAATGCGAGCGGTGAGACCCTCTTTATTCTCGGTAGTGAAGATGTAACGCTTCTGAAATCCACGTCGCCGGATGGCAGGCCAGACACGACATTGAGATGGTCACTGGATTCTGGGCAGACGGCAGAGACCCGAATTCCAGCCTTATGGAATGTGAGCAATACGGTGCAATTCATGAAAGAAGCTTCCTTTCGCGATCCGCTGACCGTAGTTGCATATATTGGCGGAGCTGAGCAGGACAAAGGACAGGGATTCATGATCATTGAAGTGCCGCGGTCACTTCTGCAAATGAATCAGAGTAACGGGCTGCTGGAACTTTTGTATCTCGGCATTGTAATGATCATCATCTTTCTGAGCTTCATCATGATGTCGATTCTCTTCTTCGCACGCATTCGCAAACGACTTATTCGTTTGCAGACGGCCATGATGACCACAGGCAAGGAGGGTATCCCGCTTCCGGTAGATATCCGCCGGTCAGACGAGATCGGTCAACTGGAAGAATCCTTCAATCAGATGGTGCATCAACTGTCCGACAGCCGTCACCGTGAACGCGAGGAGGAACAATTGCGCAAACGTCTCATTGCGGGGCTTTCCCACGATCTGCGTACCCCGCTAACGGTGATTCGTGGACATATGCATGCTTTGCACAAGGAAGAGCTGAGCGAGCAAGGTGACCTTTCATTACATCGCATGGAAGCGAAGATGGAGGACCTCGGTGGGCTGATTGACAACATGTTATCCTACAATTTGCTCACGAGTGGGAAATATACGTTGAAGCTGGAAGAGAAAGATATACTGCGGATTGTCAGGGAAACGGCGGCGGCCTGGTACCCGGTCTGGGAGAAAGAGCAATTTGATATTGATATTGATCTCCCGGAGGAACCGCTGATCTGGCATATGGATGAACAGGGCATGCGCCGTATTATTGATAATTTGTTCCAAAACGTGATCCGTCATGCTGCCAGCGGGAAGTATATTGGCATATCAACCCAGGAGATTCAGGGTGAGACGGCTATTGTTATTCAGGATCGGGGTCCGGGAATGCAGCAGGAGTCCGACACAAAAGGCACAGGTCTGGGCTTATCCATTGTAGACCTGTTGATTCGTGAGATGGGTCTGCGCAAGCGGGTAGACAGTTCCGATACGGGTGTCCAGACATATATCTACAGTGGTAAGGGAAACAGGGAAACAACCAACCGCTGAAATAGCTTTTTTAAACTAAACTTAAACTGGAGACTACTTTGGCTTTAACCTTGGAAGGTTACGATAGTTCTGAGGTGATCATACAGTGAGTGAAAATATTATTCAAACGGCTAATCTATGGAAAACATACCGGGACCGTGCAGCGGTCCGTGAACTTGATCTGCATATTAAAAAGGGAGATATCTACGGCTTCCTCGGTCCCAACGGTGCCGGTAAAACAACAACGATTCGCATGCTTCTCGGCTTGATTAAACCAACCAAAGGTGTGATCCGTGTCTTTGACAAGGATATCCGCAAGGATCGCATGGATATTTTGCGCCGTGTGGGCTCTTTGGTCGAATACCCGTCCTATTACGGACATCTGAACGCAGTAGAGAATCTGGAAACTTTGCGCCGCATCATCAATGTACCCAAATCAAGAATTGCTGAAGTGCTGTCCATTGTAGATCTGACCAAGGATGCCAAACGTTCAGTGAAGGGGTATTCCCTTGGGATGAAGCAACGTCTGGGTATTGCCAGCGCTTTGCTGGGTGAACCGGAGCTGCTGATTCTGGACGAACCAACGAACGGGCTTGATCCTGCCGGTATTCAGGAGATTCGGGAACTGATCAAACGCATGCCTCTGGAACATGGCATTACCGTTCTGGTTTCCAGCCACTTGCTGAGTGAAGTTGAACAGATGGCAAGTCGTGTTGGTATCATCCGTGAAGGCAAGATGGTGCTTCAGGATACTATCGCAAGTCTGCATAGTCAGACGGGCAGCTCTATCCGGTTAACGGTTTCCGAGCCGGAAGAGGCTATGAAGCTGGCGAGAGAACAGGGACAATTTGGTCAGCAACAAGGTTCTGCGTTAACGTTCCCTTATATGGATAACAGTTCAGTGGCACTGCTTGTGCGCCGATTAATTGAGCAGGATCATGATGTGTATCGTGTAGAGGAACAGCGTCAGTCGCTGGAAGATCTGTTCATGCGGGTCATTGGCGAGGGGGCTTCCATATGACCGGGCGTGCATTATCGTCAGACTGGCTCAAGATTCGGGGGAAAGGGATCTGGTTTCTTGTTTTTCTGGCCCCTCTTGGATTGACAGCGATGCAGGCGCTTAATTTTGGCTTACGGCTGGACTATCTGAAAGAGCAGTATGCAGATAACCTGTGGGGCGGATTGCTCGGCAATGTGGTTGTCTTTGTGCCCTTGTCTCTGATGCTGGGAGCAACCATTCTCAGCTCCATGATCGCCAATGTTGAACATGAACAGGGATCGTGGAAACAGTTGCTCGCGATGCCGATTCCCAGACCGGCCGTGTATTTAGCCAAGTTCCTGCTTGCTTGTGTGCTGCTGGTGATCTCCTGCCTGCTGTTAACCGCAGGCATTGTGGGTCTGGGTCTGATCCTCGGATTCCATGCCAGCGAAATACCTTGGACACATGCGATCAAGCTGGGGCTATTGCCTTTGGCTGGTGCACTTCCGGTGTTGTCACTGGAGTTGTGGCTCACCATGGTTAACAAGAATCAGGCGCTTCCCGTCACCTTGGGCATCGTTCTCGCGATAACGGGTATGTTCTCACTCAGTATCTCACCGATCTTTCCGCTCGCATGGGCACAGATGGCCTGGAATGGGCCTAATCCATACCTGTATGCAGGCATGGGGGCAGGTCTGGGGTTATTAATCCTGTTGCTGGGTATGATGCATTTTAGCCGGAAGGATGTGGCCTGATATGAGCTTTGCAACAACGTACTTCCGAATCTTGTCCGCTGAACGATTGAAAATGAGCAAGTCCCCCATATGGCTCCTGATTCTGCTGAGTCCACTCATTGCGCTGCTCATCGGACTGTTGTCCACTCCATCGGGAAATTGGCAGGTATTGATGACCACGATGGTTTTCCTGCACGGATTGTTATTGTTACCGATGCTGACTGGCGTGTTTACGTCCTTTGTCTGCCGTTTTGAACATGCGGGTGGAGGGTGGAAGCAGATGTTGGTTTTACCGCTCACACGTTCAGGTGTATATGCAGGCAAATTGACGATTGTACTCATGCTTCTGGCGGGTACGCAAGTATTATTGCTGATGTCCATTCTGCTGGCAGGTATGATTCACGGCATTACGATGCCAGTACCTTGGGGATTCTTGGTAGGAAAACTGCTGCTTGGGTTGCTGGCCTGCGTACCCCTGGCTGCCCTGCAGATGTTCGTTTCATTGGTATGGAGCAGCTTTGCCGCACCGCTCGCACTGAATTTTGCATTGACCATACCAAATCTTCTCATTGTAAACTCGGCGACATATGGGCCGTATTATCCATGGGCACAACCGATGATTCTGATGACACCCGTGGACGGCGCAGGTTTCGGAGCCTACAACGTGCCACTGATGACGATGCTGGCGGTTGTTGGAGGCAGTGCTGTTATTTTTATTGGAATCGGCATGATGTATTTTGCAAAAAAAGAAATCTGAATAATCCCATACACACTTGGTTATCGTAGATCCAAATCCTCTTTAAGCAAAACATGCAAGCTCTATTGTATGTATGCTTCAGGAGGATTTTTTCTAATGTCTGACCCACCCATCATGAATGGTCAACTCCCGGATGATTTTGGCTGGTGCCCCGGCTACAAGTGTATTCTCGGGTACATCTTTGGTCACCGTGCTTCCTGCTGCCACAACTGCATTTCTGCCAATGGTCACTCCGGGCAGAATAAGCGCACCTGTACCAATCCAGGCATTATCCTGAATCACAATCCGCTTGGCAGTTTGGCTCCCGTCATCCAGCGAATCAATTCGGTGGTAGGCACTGTCGAATATGCTTGTTCGAGGACCAATCATGACGTTATTGCCGATGGTCACTTCAACGTTAGCGGCGATCCCGACTCCTGCATTAATCATGACGTCATCGCCAATCGTTAATCGCGCGCCTTTGACCACGGTTAACTGTGTTCCCCAAGGTTTGCCTATGATGTTAAGTCGCTTTCCTACCTGCAAGTCACCCAATCTATTCAGATAAACCTTACCCCTGATTCGTGGCAGCAGGCCCATAGAGGGCTGGATTTTACCAAAGATGGCCAAGCCTCTTAGTTTACCGTAAGCAATTTTAAATCTGTTGGGCAGCATGCTTCATCCGTCCTCTCCGTAGTCAAAAAACGTTTTTTAACGATTATAGCCTTTTTGATACAAATTGTATCGTTAATTTTATATCAAGGCATCGCAAGAGCAGATGATCTCTCTTTCTTTGAGAAGCTTTGTTTCAGGCGGGATATCCAATGAAACATCCGTTTGCAGCGTTTATGTCAGGAGATTATGGGGATTAAGGTGTCTGATGTTCTTTAAAATTTACAAAGGGCGCATGGACGCCAAATAAGATGTCCTGAGTTCTTTAGAAAATCGTATAGCCATTTGCCAGGATCAGCTGACTTGGAATTGAACTTCAAGCTTGTTAGAGGCTTACATTGATCCTTATAACTTTTCTTCCCTTGAAGTTACCTCCTGAGTAATATCAAAATTCCAAGTATCACCTCACACATCATGTGAATTGAATCATAGATTGTAATTAAAATGAGACGAGAATCTGGTAAAATAAAAAAAGCTGTTTCTAGGCAGGCTTACATGGTTATTCGAGGGTAGGGCCATTTTAGTGAGGGGTAATTAAACCCTGCTGTTAGATGAAGATATTGGCTGAGAAAAGAGGGGTAAGCCTTGGATGTTAATAAAACGGAAACCCTGAAGCGCATTATTTCTGAGGGAAGTTCTTACCAATCACTGTTTTTTAACCATCCGGATGCCATTTATGTAATGGACATCCATGGAAACTATATTGATGCTAATCCCTCGGTAGAGCGGATATCGGGGTATACACTGGATGACTTGATTCGTATGAATCAGAGTGAGATCTGTCCTCCGGACAGTGAAAATTCACGCAAACAATACATTAAAGAGGTACTGGCTGGACGTTCAGTCAGTAATCCCATTACTTTTTATCATAAAGATGGTTCCCTGAAACAGGCAGAGATAACGTATGTGCCTATCACAGAGAGTGATGAAGTTGTGGGCATATACGGCATTGCCAAAGATGTTACCGATATCCTGAAAGTGCAACGTGAGCTTAAGGAGGCACAGGAGAAATATCAGGTGCTGGCTGACCATGCACAAGATCTGATTACAACTTGTGCTACGGATGGCGAGTTGTTATACGTTTCCCCTTCCGTGTACACCTTACTGGGTTATAAGCCGGAGGAAGTCATAGGAAAGTCCTTCAAGGATTATTGTTATCCGGGAGATTATCCGGACCCTATGGATCTTTCCAAGATCGGCAATGGCTGCAAGATGCGTGTGTTGCACAAGAAGGGACATTATATCTGGATGGAGACATTGGCGAAACCTGTCGCTGGAGAGCCTGGAAAGAGTGTCCAGATTGTAAGCATCAGCAGGGATATTACCCAGCATAAGGATGCGGACAGACGTCTTCGGGAAAGCCGTCAGCGATACAGATCGTTGTTCGAACATAACCCGGCGGCCGTGTATTCATTGAATCTGGATGGCGAATATAGTGCGGTGAACAGCAAGCTGGTCCAAATGCTGGATGTTCCACGCAATAAGCTTATTGGCAAATCGTTTTTGTTCAATCTGGATAAATGTGAAGTTCAACACGGTCAAACGAACTTTGACAAGGTTAAGCAAGGCGATCCGCAATATTATGAGACCCGAATCGTCAATTCAAGGGGTCGGAAGATTGAAGTGTCGGTTACAAATGTGCCCATTATTGTGGATAAGGAAATGGTGGGCGTCTATGGAATCGTGTCCGATATTACCGAGCGCAAGGAATATACGGAACGGATTCAGGAGCTCAGCAAGCAACATGAGCTGATTCTCAACACGGTTACGGAAGGAATATTTGGTTTGGATGCGGATGGAATCACCATGTTTATGAATCCAGCAGCAGCTTCGATGTTCGGTTATGAGGCGAAAGAATTCATTGGCAAAAACTCACATCCCATCATCCATCACACCCGTGCAGACGGAAGTCATTTGCCACAAGAAGAATGCCCGATCCACATGACCGTGTTGGATGGACAGATACGTTCAATCAAGGAAGATGTGTTCTGGCGTAAAGATGGCAGCAGCTTTCTGGTGCAGTATCAGGTGACGCCGATTATTGAACAGGGACAGATTCAGGGCGCTGTGGTTGTATTTAATGATGTGACTGGCGAACGTGAAATTGTACGTGCCAAAGAGACAGCTGAGCTGGCAGCTCAGGCCAAGTCGGAATTTCTGTCGATGGTTAGCCATGAGATCCGTACACCGATGAACGGGATCGTGGGGATGACAGAATTGTTGATCGGTACCGATTTATCGGAAGAACAGCGTGAATATGCCGAGATTATTCGAGACAGCGGTGATGCTCTGCTGAACATCCTTAATGATATTTTGGACTTCAGTAAGCTGGAATCCGGGAAAATGGCACTGGCTTATGAACCATTTGCATTACGCAAGATGCTGGAACAGGTCGCCGAACTGTTTAAACCGCGTGCAGATGAGAAACATCTGGAGATCAGATATCGCCTCAATCCGAGCATCCCTGAGTTCATGGTCGGTGATGCCATACGTATCCGGCAGATTCTGGTGAACTTGGTTGGCAATGCGCTCAAGTTCACAGATCAGGGAAGCATTGATGTTAACGTGGATATTATCAAGGGCAGAAAGCCTGAAGACAGCGTTCTTGATTTTGCGGTGCAAGACACGGGGATTGGCATCCCTGCTGACAAGCTGGATCAGTTGTTTCAGTCCTTCTCTCAACTACATCCGGTGATTAACCGGAAGTATGGTGGTACCGGATTGGGACTGGTCATCTCCAAGCGACTCGTGGAGATCATGGGAGGCAGTATCAGTGTCGAGAGTATAGAAGGGGAAGGCTCAACCTTCCGGTTTGCTGTTCCTGCGGCGAGTGTAGATGCTTCAGCAGAACAGACAGCAAGTCAGTTCCATCATGATCGTACACGTCAGAGTGATAAGGTCGCCATGCGTATTCTGGTGGCGGAGGATCATCCGGTGAACCGGAAGATTTTGCGAGAATATCTGGAGAAGCTCGGATACCAGGCAGATGTGTGTACTAATGGTGTGGAGGCAATTGATGCCATCTCTCAGAATGCTTATGATATTGTCTTGATGGATATTCATATGCCTGTGATGGATGGACTAAAGGCGACAGACCTGTTACACCGCTTAATTCCACAAGATCGCATACCTCCAATCATCGCAGTTACAGGCAATGCCAAACGGGAAGATAAGGAAGCTTGTCTGGAGATTGGTATGCGTGATTTTATTAGCAAACCGGTTATGCTGAGTGAGTTGAAGCGGGTGTTACAGCAATGGGGGCCAAGGGACGAACCTCAACTTGCACCGAATTGAACAACAACTCGATTGTGAAAATAATAAACGCAAACATGCCAATAAGACTCCTCGCATGGAGTGTTATTGGCATGTTTGCGTTGGCAGGCTTTTGAAGTTGAGCCTAAGCATACAGCGTGGAGTTGTACACGAATGGCTTATACCAATGTCAGGCGATTAATGTTACCAGATAAGATTTCACAGGAATTGTTGAATTTCTCACGTTCTGTTGCATCCAGATTCAATTCGATAATCTCTTGAATACCATTGCCACCGATGATTGCAGGAACACCGACGCAAACGTTGTGTTGCTCGTACTCTCCGTCCAGAATAGCCGATACGGCGATGATCTTGTGTTCGTCATTGAGGATGGAACGAGTGATGTGCGCGAGGGCATTTCCGATTCCGAATTGGGTAGAACCTTTACGGGTAAAGATCTCCCAGCCGGCATCCTTTGTTTTGCGTGCGATATCATCCAGATCCAGATGTTTGAAGCGCTCCTTGTGCTGATCCATAATGTGCATAATCGGTTTACCACCGATGGTCACATGCGACCAGGCCACAAACTGGGATTCTCCATGCTCCCCGAGAGCATAACCGTGCACACTGCGTGGATCGATGGAGAAGACTTCAGACAGCAGTGTTTTGAGCCTTGAAGAGTCAATGGACGTCCCAGTGCCGATGACATGCTCCCTCGGAAGACCAGATAATTTCCATACCATATAAGTTACTATGTCAACCGGATTGGCAGCGACGACAAAAATCCCGTTAAATCCACTGTTCATGATCGGGACCACGATGTCTTTGGTAATCGATTCCGCTTCCTCCAGAATATCCAGCCGTGTCTGTCCTGGCTTGGGATTCGCCCCGGCAGTTAAGACAATAACATCCATATTGCCACAATCGGCATACGTGCCTGCATATACCTTGGTGCGGTTATGTGTGAAGTCCATACAATGGGAAAAATCCAGTGCCTGTGCTACAGCACGGTCATACGTCCGGTCCACCATCATAATTTCCCTGCATATCGATTGATTAATCATGGAATACGCACAACTCGAACCGACAAGACCCGCCCCGATCACCGCTACTTTGCCTGATTTGCCTAACACTGCCGTTCAGCCCCCATTTAGATTGATATTTATCCGTTACTCATGCGTTCTATGTTAAGTATAGTCCTTCATTTTATGCTGGAATGCACTTCTACGTTACATAAGATAACACATGGAAAAGCTGTGCAGCAATGATATCCGCTATCGCGGGAGCGTATTGGAGTAAAGGAGTTAACAAAATTGACATGAATAATTCATAATCATAAGATTTGACGGCGTTTGCACCTGTGTCATTCGACATGACAGCATTCATGCTTGTTGTCGGATTGGGGGTTATTTGTGCGGATCATATACCTGACAAAACTTCTTAGGAATCCGCAGAAACAGAACAAAACCGCCAAAGGGATCTGCTGAGGAGCTGACGAATACATACGGACAAGCAAAAGATAAGCATACTTGATCCATGAGACAGGTTGCCCCGATCCGATGACGGTTCCAAAAAGGAACGCTGAAGCCATAATGTTTTTATCCAAGAATCCATTTCATAACTCACTAAACGTATTATGAAATGGATTCCCAAAAGACTTCATTCCGGGAGGGAATTAATCATGATTGAAGAAGCAGGAGCAACGACGGAAACGGCCAAGAGCCTGGGCATAGGTGCCAGTACTCTTCGTAAATATGCGGCGGCACTGGAAGAACAGGGATACCGGTTCGAACGGTCCGCCAACAAATCCAGACTATTCAAGTCCGACGACATCGAGTGCATTGAACGCCTGATGACTGAACTCAGGGAGCATAATCTCCCCCTGGCTGATGCTGTGGTGACTGTATTGGCTCCAGAAGTACCTGTAGCTGCAGTAGAAGTAAATGAACCAGTGGTGGGAATTGAAGGTCTGTCAGAGACGGAATGTGCAGCGACAGTCATGTCATCTGTACTCCCTGAAGAACCTGAAATAATGGGTAATCTGAGATCCTATGAAGGTCTGGGGCAACTGGTAAGTGAGGTGACTTATGGTGCTGTAGAACAGCAGCAGGATGATCGGGTACAGCTGCTGCAACAGCGGGTCGATGAACTGGAACTGACCCTTCAGCATCTGGCGGAGACACATATGGCGCTCCAGGAACAGATGGAGAAACAGCGCCTGTGGATGAATGAGAAGCTGGAAGAGGAGCGGGATCGTGAACTCGTAACCAATCTGCGCAGTTTCCAGGGAAGAAAACGTAAACCAAAAGGAGTATCCCTGCGTATGTTGTTCGGGTTCCTGCCCAAGAAGCATAAGGAAGCTTGAATGACAGGCTCTTGCTCATCGTGATTTTGCATTATGGGCCTGATATAATAAGCTCCATACAACATGAAGACTGGCAACGGACTGCTCAGTATAGATAAAGACTGAGTGGGTCAGGAAGCTGGCGTGGGAGGATCTGTGGAGCTGCGACGAAGTTGGCAAAGATTGCTCGGATTATGGATGGATCGTCCTCGGCGGGAAGGCATGACCATTGCTGAGCGTTATACAATACAGGAATTGCTGGGTATGGGGAGCTATGGGCTGACATACCTGTGTACAGATGACCAGAACGGCAGGGAAGTGGCGCTGAAGGAGTCCAAGCCTAGCAAGGGGAGACTCTCTGCGCACCTGTTGGAGCGGGAGGCGGACGTGATGAGACGTCTGCATCATCCGGCGATCCCTGATCTATTGGATGTGTTCACATCCGGGAGACGAAGTTATATCGTTACCGAGTATATTCGTGGACAGACGCTGGAAGATTGCATATTTGAGCAAGGTCTTCAATATACGGAGCGGGAATGTCTGGAATTGGCAGGTCAACTGCTGGCTCCGGTGGCTCATGTGCATGAGCAGGGATATATTCATGGAGATGTGCGGATTCCCAATGTTATTTTACGTGAAGGGACGGTGCATCTGATTGACTTTGGCCTGGCGAGACGCTTGGGGGAGCCGTTGTTGCCGGAGCTAAAGCGACGTATGCGTGAAGTCCCTGAGCCTGAAGATGAACCGGCTACACCGGATCATGATTTGCAGGATATCGGCCACTTTCTTCTCTTTATGCTGTATTCGGCTTATGAGCCGGAGAAGGGCCGTGAACCCGCCAGCTGGCAGGAGGAACTTAAGCTTACGCCGGAATTGCACCAGATGTTGGAGCGACTCCTTGGACTCCGTCCAGGTTATGAGGGTGGGGCGACAGAGTTACAGGCAGAGATTGAGAAAGTGTTGCTGAGATTACAATGAAATAGCTCTGTAGGCGGACCTATACTAGTTATCCGTGACCTCTTCGTATGATATCTGTAGGGGTCTTTTTCCTTTTGCTATATAGAAACAATAAAGGGGTGTTCTGCTGGCCGTAAGTACGGTTGGCGAACACCCCTTTATTACATATTCATTTATTGTAGCGTCCAATAAGCTGGTGTGATCATTACTCTTTAAAAGCAGTCGTGAAAGCCGCTTAGCTGGAGCTATATTTTCTGCTTTTGTAATACCCGGAGCCACTACGGCTATCCCGGTATTTCACATCTGAAGAAGAATAGCGCTTGTAGGAACGCTTGCCTGAGGAGCTGCTGTGACGTTTATATGAGCGCCTGTCTGAGGAGCTATGACGTTTGCGGTGAGATGAAGATTTGGAATCGATAAGTTTGCCGATAATCTTTTTGAACATGAGCTTTCACCCTTTCGACTTCAACTGTTTTAAGCATATACGTGGCTAGATCGGAAGGAGTTTCGATTTTTTCATGGATAATTGTATTCATTGGACAGGAGCTTGGCGTATAATAGGATGTTGCTGATTGCACGGAATTTTTTATTTTGAGTGTTTAGCGTTACAATAGAGGACAGGATAAGATTTTAACGGACAGGAGTAGTTATTATGATTACATTAAAGACCAAAGAACAGATTGAATATATGAAAAAAGCCGGAGAAATTCTCGCCGCATGCCATAGAGAAATTGCAAAGATGATTCGTCCAGGCATTACGACACAGGAGATCGACCAGTTTGCAGAAGCTTTTATGAAGAAAAATGGCGCTACACCGGAACAAAAGGGATATAACGGATACCAATATGCGACATGTGCGTCGGTTAATGATGTGATCTGTCACGGGTTTCCGGGAAAATATGCACTGAAAGACGGCGATATCGTTACAATCGACATGGTCGTTAATCTGAATGGCTGGCTGGCGGATTCGGCTTGGTCATATGCCGTAGGTGAAGTGACTCCGGAAGCACAACATCTGCTGGATGTAACCAAAAACTCTCTGTACAAAGGCATTGAACTTGCCGTGGTGGGCAACCGGATCGGAGATATCTCCAATGCGATTCAAGTGTATGCAGAAGGTGAAGGCCTATCGGTTGTGCGTGAGTTTATTGGACACGGTATTGGTGAGAAGATGCATGAGGAACCACAAGTCCCTCACTACGGTCCGCCTCATCGGGGTCCGCGTCTCAAGGAAGGCATGGTTATTACGATCGAACCGATGCTGAATATTGGTACGTTCCGAAGTAAGCTGGATTCAGATGGATGGACTGCGCGTACTTTGGATGGAAGTCTGTCTGCCCAGTATGAACATACGATTGCGATTACGGCGGATGGTCCAGTGATTTTGACAGCACAATAATAGCCAAAAGCAGCTACAATGTGACGATATTTGCATATTTCAAGGCGGCCCACGTTTGTGAACCGCCTGTTTCGGTTTAAACTATTAAGAAGTGATAACACAGAGCCAGTGGTAAGTGATCTCAGCTGACAAGGGTTAACCTTGCGTCCACTTGGCAACAAGGAGGTAATTTTGGTGTCTTTAAATAAACAGATCGTACTTGCTTCTCGTCCCGAAGGTGCCCCATCCAGAGAGAATTTCAACTTCATTGATGCACCTCTTCCTGAACCGGAAGCTGGGCAAGTTCTGGTACGTACATTATATTTGTCGGTTGATCCATACATGCGGGGCCGCATGAAAGATACAAAATCCTATGCTGCACCGTACGCGTTAAATGAAGTGATCAAGGGTGGAGCCATTGGACAGGTTGTGGAATCTTCGGAACCCAATCTGCGCAAAGGAGATCTCGTATCCGGTATGTGGGGCTGGCAGCAATATGCCGCAGTGAATACGGCTGATCTTTCGCTAATTGATACCGAAGAAGCACCAATCACGGCTTACCTCGGTGCGCTGGGCCTGACGGGTCTGACGGCTTATTTTGGTATGGAGGACATCGGCAAACCGAAGGACGGCGAAACGGTCGTTGTATCGGGAGCAGCCGGAGCGGTAGGCATGATTGCAGGTCAGATTGGTAAAATTGTAGGAGCACGCGTGGTTGGTATTGCAGGCTCTGATGAGAAATGCGCTTATTTGAAAGAAAAGCTGGGCTTCGACGTGGTGTTGAATTACAAGAAGGAACAGGATATGTCAGCGGCCATTGAACGGGCTTGCCCGGATGGCGTAGATGTCTACTTTGACAATGTGGGCGGTGACATCTCGGATGCAGTCTTGCGCCACATCAATCGGAATGCACGTATTCCGTTATGCGGTCAGATCTCGTCCTATAATCTGGAGAAACCGGATATCGGGATGCGGCCACAGACGTTGCTGTTAACAAATACAGCATTAATGAAAGGTTTCCTGCTGGGTGACTATACGAAATCCTTCAAAGAAGGCCGTGCCAAGTTGGCGAAATGGATCAAGGAAGGTCATATCCAGTATGAAGAAAACATTGTGGACGGGTTCGAACAGACGCCGGAAGCATTCATGGGCCTCTTCTCGGGAGATAATCTGGGCAAGCAACTGGTTAAGGTTGCAGATCCTGAATAGATATTGAATGGTTTACATGTACAATTAGGTTGAAAACGAAAAGACACGTTCTGCACACCGAGGGTGCAGCAGAACGTGTCTTTTTTATCTGTAAATCTGTGCGTGGTCTATGTAGGGTGACTAGTGTTCGGCGACCAGCACTTCTTTGTAGTGTTTGTACATATATACACGCCAGCGTACAATCATGCCAAAAGCCAGCAGGAAGAACAATCCGCCTGTTTGCGGAATACTTACATATCGCTGAATGACTTCATGCAGGATCAGGCGTACGGCCAACAATCCAAGCAAGATAAAAGCAAAGCTGCGAGAACGTGTGGCAAAAATTTCTTCACCTACTCGTTCAAACCGTGTACTGCGAATGAGGGGATAGGAAAAAAGGAACCAGCCCACCAGAAACGCAATGAATGCCCAGAGTAGAGGAACATGAGTCTCCGGTACAACAAACATGAGAAATCCTGTGCTCATGCCGAGCGGAGGAATGAGGATTTTACGAATGGTCACCGGTCTGTGACTGGCTTTCATGCGGATGAAGATGGCAAGCAGTGCCATGACAAGCATGCCCACGGTTGCTCCGATTTGCAGGTAGTACGGACTGATTTGAGCCACGTAGAACTCCCTCTTTCTGGAATAATATGTTATCCGGAGATCCGGAACCCAATACGAATTGCCGGAATTTTCAGTTCCTATTATATCACAAACGCAGAAAGCCGATAGAAAGCTTAGTGTATCATATACCCGATATGTATTCACAGGGTGTATTTGAAAATTTTGTATTATTGTGCCCGTTGTAAGGCTGTTTATTCGATTAAGGGGAAATCATGCAATGATTGGACAACAATGGATGTATATCAAGCTTATCGGCTCACATCATAGTGGGTGGCTTGCAGGTAATACAGATTGGTTGGTACATGTGGTCAGCCTTGTATGTGCAAGTGTACTAGCTTTTTTGTTGGTTATCTACGGTTTTAACGCATAACAGCACACTCCGGAACGTGGTCGTATTATATACATTCCCGATCCGATCTGCAGGGTAGAAGTACCCGGTACATGGCGTCAGCTGTGCAGACAGCGTATCGGTTGGCACATGCAGCTTGCAAGCAGTCTATGGACTCAGCGGAGCATGATCTTCAATCCGGCCTATGGCTGGATGGGGGTGGTATCCATCCCGTATTTTATTTTGATCGAATTGTTGGGGCCTGTGATGGAACTGGGAGTGATTTTGCTGTTCATCTCAGGCATAGGGCTACAGTGGGTGGATATTAACCTATGCATCATTCTCGTTCTGCTACTGACCCTCTATGGTTCCTTGTTGTCCGCAAGTGTGGTGATGTTCAAAATATGGTGTTCACGCAAGGCATATACGTCCCGAGAGGTTACACGTCTGCTGTTGTATGCATGCACGGAGACGTTCTGGTTCAGACCGCTGAATAACATATCTCGTATATATGGCATGTTGCAGGCTATGGGATTGTGGAAGGCAGAGGAAAAGGACAGCAGACATGGATTAGGGTAATCTAACGACCGACCGATCCTGACAATACCTTGGAACAGAGCAAGGAGGAATACGCTTCATGAAAAAAAGTTACAGGCCAGCCACGATGTGGACGCTGGCTTGTTTTACAGTGGTATCGGTGGTGCTGGTTGTCCCCTGGATTATGTGGCAATCTCAGGCCCCGGTTCCACTGAACATCATGATTATTGACAAGAGCAGACCTGACCAGTCCTATCAGGGGCACAAGGGATTGGTCTGGCTGCTGAATCAGCAGAAGATCGTACAGCAAACAGGGGAACACTATTCCTATGAAGAGGATTATTACGGCTATGATCTTCAGGACGGGCTTCCTCGGATGAAGCGATTGTTGCCTGATGAGGTGACGGACACGGATCTGATCTATCTGACGGCGAATCGGAGTAGTCTGTCTGCACACAAGAATGAACGGAAGCAAGACGAAATCTATGAAGGATTAACAATATATGATGTGCAGAAGATTCGCGAGGCTGCGTATAAAGGCGTGACGATTGTTGCCGAATACAGTGCATTGGCGAATACGGCTTCCAAGATGACAAGAGAGCAGCTATACCCCATCTTGGGTGTGGACAGCAGTGGATGGCAGGGGAAATCGGTATCTAATCTGCAAAGTATAGAAGAAGTACCCCGCTGGGTTAGGGCGCACTATGAGCAGCAGGAGAAGAAGAAATGGCATTATCGCGGAGCAGGTATGCTGCTGATACATATGGATGGACAGGTCATGGTACTGGAGAAAGGTCCGGATGTGAAGACAGGCAATATACAGATTGCATTTACACCGGAAGGCAGCGATTGGAGCGGTATAACCCAGGATATACATTACAATGGCTGGTTCGATATCATTGTGCCGCAACAGAAGAATTCCATACTGGCCTGGTATAAGACGGATCTTACGGAGACAGGCGAGCAGAAGCTGGTGGATGCAGGAATTCCTGCGGAATTTGCTGCACTTGTCCGCTACGACGACTATAATCGGTCGTATTACATGGCAGGGTCATACGGAGAGATGAAGCATTATTCCTTCTGGCGCCGAATCCGGGGATGGGAGGTCGTCCGGTCCAAGCTTACGCCAGATCAGAAAGATATTCCAGACATGTTCTACTGGAAGGTGTACGTGCCCGTGATGAAGCATATTTTGAATGAAGTGCAGGATGGACGGCAGCAATGGCCGTAGGGTGGTTGTAGAGAAACCGTTCCGATGGAGAGGAACGGGAGATGTACATATTAGATTTTCCGTTAGTAGAATATTATATCTCATATAATGTGTGCAAAAAGGGACCGATCCATAGCGGATGTGTCCCTTTTCCATTTTCTTACGGCTTGGTAGTCTCGTTAATCTTCTCGAAGTACGGAGCCAGCTTGGAAGCAAGTTGTTCAAACTGCTGCTGCTCTTCTTTGGTCAACTTCTCCTCATGTTTGACCCCATTTTCATCGGTCATCTTCAGCTTTAATTGCACCAACTGCTTGGTCAGCTCCATATATTCCTTGAATTCGTCCTCCGTAAGCTTCCCTTTTGCAGCTTGAAGCATTCCTTCAATCGCTTGGTAATCTTCCTGTGTACCACCGCGCTGTTCAATGACCGCAGAAGAACCGAAAATATCATCGGCCAGATAGGAAGCAGCAACTGCGACAGAGGGTATCAGGATTGCTACTGCGGCAATACCTGCTAGCATGCGTTTTTTCATAGGAGGTTTACCTCTCTTTTCATTCACATAGTCTTGATAAGACTGTCGGACACTTCCATACAACTCGGGTGGGCAATGCATCAAATCTGCCGTCTGACGAAGCTCTTCGCGCAATTCCTTGTCAATGGACATACACATCTCCTCCCGTCCTTTCGAAACGCTTCCGGAGTTGTTTCAGTGCCAGATGATGTCTGGATTTCACTGTGCCAATAGGAATCTGCAACATATCTGCGATTTCTTCCAGAGCATAGTCATGAAAATAGCGCAGGATGACGACCACACGTAGTTTGTATGACAACTGTCGGACAAGGCTGAACAGTTCATGTTGCATTTCGAACTTTAGGACAGCTTTGTCCGTCCAGTCGAGTTGTTCACAAGTCATCTGACGGTTTCGTTCAAAGAGGCGAATTCGCCGCCAGGTCTTTCTTTTCCAATCTTGGACGAGACGGACAGTGATTCCGTGTAACCAAAACCGGAATGGCCGGTTTTGGTCGTACTTGTGAAACGACTTCCACATGCGCATGTAAACTTCATTCACAATATCCTCAATATCCTGTTTGTTGTAAACGAGAAAAGCAACCGTACGATAGACGTCTTGGTGAGTCGCCTCATAGACAAGCTCAAAGGCTGACTCGTCGCCCAATGTTGCTTTTTCAAGCCACGGAAGTAACTCTTTTTCATTCATAGGGGCCCCTCCTGAACGTGTTACAACTCTTAATTCGCTCCCGTGGGGAAAAAGGTTCAGTAAAAGAACAATTTTTTTGACGATACTTTCTAGAAACTCCCAGTTGAATGCCATTTTTTCATACGCGATTGTCCAGGAGTTATGGACATACTACGGACTTACTAGTTCTTGTGAAGATGCCGGAGTCCGTGCAGGAAGGCGGATACGGTCAGACGCAGACTTTCGTCCGGATCAAAGTTCATGCCGAAGCCGCCCTGTGCCTCAATGGAGGCGAATCCATGGCAGAGGCTGCGTAAACCACGAACGGCATGCAATGCTTCCGCTTCGGTTAGCGGGTAGGGCTGCAAGCTGTGCAGCAGCAACTCTAGCGTGGCTGTGCTAGCCGCGGCGAGCTGTGGCTCCTCGCGATCCGGGGCATGAAATGAGGCTTCGTACAGCCCGGGGTGCTCGCGGACGAAGCCAATGTATGCCGCAGCGATGGCCTGAATGGCATCGTCGCCTGTGCGGTCAGCCGTAGCCGCGGTTAATGTGCGGCTAAGCTGTTGCACGGACATCAGCGCCATTTCCTGGCGAAGCCCGGGAAGTCCGCTGATGTGGTTGTAGAGCGACGGCGAGCGCACATCCAGCCGCTGTGCCAACGCGGCGAGTGTCAGCGCCTGAAAGCCGTCGCTGTCAGCAAGCTGGGCCGCGGCGCTGAGCAGAGCGCCGCGATCCAGCCCTTGCCGGGGGCTCATAGTTGCCCCCCGGCAAGATCAAACCGCTGCTGTGCATCAGCGGTTGCCGCGCGCATGGCGGCCGCGGGCTGGCGCAGCATCCGTCCGTGGCCTACAGCCAGCACGGCCGGTTCCAGCTCCGCCAGGCGCTTCGCGCTGGCCAGAGCCGCTTCGCGGTTCCACGTCGCCAGCGCGGGGAACGGGAAGAGCGGACGCACGCGGCCGGATACGGCAAGGCCGCCTTGCAGCTGGTACGCGTCGCCAGCGATGAGCACGCGGCTGCGCGTATCCATGAAGGACATATGCCCCGGCGTATGTCCTGGTGAGGCAATGGCGACCAGTGAACCAACCTGGTCACCTTCATCCAGCAAGTGGTTTGGCTGGGTGCGCACCGCTTTGGGCTTAGGCACCCCGCCGCGTACCGGGGTTTGCGGCTCACCGGGAAGAAGGGTAGTATCACCCGCCAATAGCCGGGCATCCCGTCTGGAGATGAAGACCTCGGCTTGGGGCAGTGCCTCTTTGAGACGATCCAACGCACCAATATGGTCGCTATGAGCGTGAGTCAGAATGATCTTGGTAATGGGCTTCCCAAGGGACTGGGCAGTTGCCAAAATTCCCTTAAAACTGACCGGTATTCCGGCATCAATCAGGGTTAATTCATCTTCCTCTTCAACCAGGTATACGTTCACAGGGAAGAGTCTTGGGAAAAACGTAACTTGAACGACATCAAATTCTCGGTTAATACGCATCGTTAAACCCTCCTTAAAACTAATGGTATTAGTATAATAACTAATGGCATTAGTTTTAGCAATACTTGTTGTTTATTTTATTCAAATAAAAAAAATTTTAAATAATGATGCACTTTACAAAAAAAGCGTTTTCAAATTGAAGATTACCGATTATAATAATCACGTAAGCCCTTTCATATGTCTATCTTATTGGAGCCCTCCGCGTAGCGGAAGGCTCACTTTTTTTGTCTTTTTAGATTAGAATGAAGACGGGATCTTAATCCTAGCTTAATTGTGTTGATGAGCTGTAAGTATTGGTATAACAGGAAAAATCACGTTTGATCTCCATCCTGGTTGAAAGTTGACAAACATAACTGTTATTCATATAATGACAGTTATACTTACCTTGGGTTGGAGTTCATCGGTGTTGTAAGCCGGGAAGGAGTAAGTTATGAACAGCGAATTTACCATAGCGGTGCATTGTCTTGTTTTTCTGTCGATGAGAGATGAGTGTATGGCCAATAGTGAAGATTTGTCCCAGAGTGTGGGTACACACCCGGCCAGAGTCCGTAAGGTACTTAGTGTTCTGCGCAAGCATGGTTACCTGACGACAAAGGAAGGTGCTCATGGTGGGTACTTGCTTAGCCGTCCAAGTGAAGAGATCAAGCTTGGAGAATTGTACAGACTGGTAGCTGGTGGCTCACTCGGTCCCAATTGGTGCTCAGGGGAGTCCGGTTCATCGTGCGTGGTATCTTCCAATATGCAGGATGTGATGGGGAACATATATAACGGAGGCGAAGAGGCGCTCAGCGCTTATTTTGACCGTATATCCATTCAGGATGTGAAAGAGCGTATAGGTCATGGGGAAGCGATAACCTTGTCGCTGAATGGATTGCCTGCAAAGGAGAAGTCCTGACGGAGTCCACAACGAATGGTCCTTCACGACATGGCCTTGGTTTAGTCAGGCATGGTGGACAAGTTATGGCATTGGCGTGTGCTCCGGTGAAAGATCCATTGATGTTCTCAGGCGATTCCGGGCATAACGTGAACACAGATGGGGAGAGATTATCTGCGCTGATGTTATTTTCGGAAGGCAAATCCTTGGTAGAGTAGTATTCTTCAAGATCACCTTGCGAAAGTAAAAGAAGTATAAACAAACTAGATTCTGGGGAGTGGAACACATGTCAGGCATTGAAAAAAATGAAACACTTCGCGTTATTAGCGAACGCCATGCTGTCAAAAAGTACGAAAAAGGTTTTGAATTGCCTGAAGCTGATCTCAATGCGATTCTGACAGCAGCAGCGGAAGCACCATCTTCATGGAACCTGCAACACTGGAGATTCCTCGTGATTGAATCCGAAGCAGACAAAGCGAAATTGCTGCCAGTTGCTTACGGTCAAAGTCAGATCGTGGAAAGTTCGGTTACGATTGCTGTTCTCGGAGACTTGGAAGCAAACCGTAACACAGTAATCTACGACCAAGCTGTTGAAGCAGGCGCACTGACTGCTGAGGTTCGTGATGCATTGGTTGGACAGATCAACGGTGCTTACCAAAGCCCGCAAATCGCTCGCGATGAAGCGATCCGCAATGCATCTTTTGCTTCCCAAAATATTATGCTTGCTGCACGCTCCCTGGGTTACGATACATGTCCAATCGGTGGATATAATCCACAAAAACTGATCGAAACATTCAACATTCCTGCACGATTTGTGCCAACGTTGTTGATTACTGTAGGTAAAGCTGCACAGCCAGCTCGCCCGTCAGGACGTTTACCGTTGTCTGAGGTTGTTGTTAAAGGTTCTTTCTAAGTTTGAAAGTTAAATCTGATGATTGCATCAGTGATATAGGTATAAATAACGGTATAATACAAACGGCCGCACTTTCCTGTTGAGGGAAGGTGCGGCCGTTTGGCATACTGCTTCCACCATGAAATGATTACTTCTCAGGTGTCTCCGGGATTTGTGGTGCGTGGAACGATTCCATGTACTCAATTGCGTTATACATCATCACTGCTGCTTCGGCGCGAGTAATCGTTTGTTTGGGATTGAAGTTTCCGTCGGCATCCAGTTCATTGATTTTGAGAACGAGTGAACGCTGAACGGCACCTTGATACTCTGGCGTAAGTTCCTGTTCGTCGGTAATGTCCACAGGTTTGATATTAATCATCGGCAGACCGCCTTTGGCCTCGATGCCTTGCATCAGGAACAGTGTGAATTGTTCACGAGTAAGCGGTTTGGACGGATCGATATCCTGTGACATCTGAATGCCATTATATTGTGCACGGATAAATGCATCACTGTACCATACGCCATCTTTTACAGCAGAGAAGTAGTCACTTGGTACCGGCATTTTGATAAAACGAATCGTGTCCAGATTCAGATTCAGGCCGTCCGCAATCAGTTGAATGCCCTGAGCGGTATTTAACTCCAGTTCAGGTTTGAACAAGCTGTCGCTCACGCCTTTGATGAATCCATCCTGATGGAGAGATTCAATTTTGTCTGCTCCTGCGATACCTTGAATATCCGTGAATTGGGCTTGCGCAGCGTTGATCGGGCCTGCACTCAGAGACAGCGTGAGCAGAGCTCCCGCAGTTAATGTAGCAAGTATATTTTTCATGATAGGTGCGCCTCACTTTTCCAGGGATGATCCCTTTATATAAAAGTTATTTGCCCCTATAGACGACCCTTTTGTTCAAAAGGTTGCTGGAATTTTCCAACTGAATTCATAATTATTCAGATAGGGCTAAGTGAAGACACTACCTTTAACCTTTGGATTTATTTCGATAATCCGTGGGTGAACGCCCCATCATTTTGCTGAACAGACGGGAGAAGTAGTACGGGTCCTTGAATCCAAGCTCGGAACTGATCTGCTTCACGGTCCAATCGGTAAAATCCAGATAGCGGCAGGAATGCTGAATCTTAAGCCGCAGGAAATAATCGATGGGCGAATGCCCCGTAGCTTGTTTGAATAACTGAGAGTAATGAGGGACAGACAGCCGCGCGTGTGCCGCCAGTTCCTTGAGGGTGATTCCATTCTCCAGGTGCTCCAGCATATATTGAACGGATTGTTCAGCCGCCCGTTTGCTGCTCACGATCCCACCATCTGTCCCTGTCGTCTCCGGTCCATAAGCCAGCATACCAAGCATATAACCGATAATCTGGGAGGCATACGTCATCGCCTGTATGGAGTAACCCGTCTCTAACGCGCCGTAACATTCATGGAACAGCTCAAGCCATTTTTGAGCCTTGGCTGGTGGCATGGTAGTAATATGATGAGTTAACAAGGGTTCTATGTAGGTTAAAGCGTGTTCCCCGCGCAGATGAATCCAGAAGATGCTCCATGGTTCTGCTGTGTTGGCACCATACACATGAGGGACATATGCAGGTAATACAACGAGGTTCCCTGGGCTGACATCATATGTCTTGCTGCCATCCATCGTATACCAGCCTGTGCCTTGGACACAGTACATCAGAATGTGTGACTCACAACCATCGGGACGGTCACGGTAATGATGCTCCGCTTCGTGAAAGTAACCGATATCAGTAACATATAATCCGGACGTGACTGGATAAGCTGCGGTTTCTTGCAGCAGGGAGTCCGGAAGCACAATGAGTTTTTGCATACGAAATCCGTCAGATTTACGCTGTAGGGGTGGTCTGTTGTTAGGTCTCATACTTTGTATTATGGTGAGAGGCGATAAGGGAGTCAATGACAGATATGAGAGCGCACACCGGGGTTGTTATCGATTTAGAAAGCCACGTTATAGGACAGGAAGTGAAGCAATTGCCCGTGAATTGGGTAAGTACATACCAGTGTGAAGAATCAGAACAGTGAATATATAGGATAAGGGAGAGATATAGTTATGGAACCAGTCACAACTCAGGAAACGTTTTTCTATACAGGTACGTATGCGTCAGCGGATGAACCCGGAATATTCCTATGTGCGTTGAATGCGGATACAGGAGAGATGCGAATCGTCAATCACATGGATGGTGTGGATAATCCGTCTTATCTGGCGCTATGCCCGGATGGAAACTGTCTGTATGTGGCGAGTGAGAAGGACGAGGGAGAGGTACTGGTCTATCGGAGAGATGCGGCAACGAGTGAGCTGCACCTGATGGATCGAAAACAGACCAGAGGGGCTTCTCCATGTTATGTGTCTGTCTCCACGGATGGTCAGTGGGTGTTCTCATCCAACTATAGCAGCGGCAGTGTCAATGTATTCCCGGTTGGCGATCAGGGGACGCTTGGTGAGATGAGTGCATGGGTGGAGCACACGGGAAGTGGAATCAACGAAGAACGCCAGGAAGGGCCGCATGCACACTCCATTCAACCAGATCCGTCCGGGCAGTATGCTGTCGTATGTGACCTCGGTCTGGATCAGATCATTGTGTACCGGTTGGAAGAGGGACGTCTGGTTACCCATCGTGAGATGGACCAGCCACCAGGCGCAGGGCCAAGGCATCTTGTGTTCCATCCCAACTCGAAGTGGGCATATGTAATCAACGAATTGAACAACACGGTTACGGCATTCCTGTACGATGAGCGTAGAGGGGAGTTCACTACGGTGCAGCACATCTCGACACTTCCAGAAGGGCATAAAGGAGAGGGGACGGCTGCAGACATCCGCGTATCTCCATGTGGACGTTTCCTGTATGCATCCAATCGGGGAGATGACAGCATCGTACTCTATCATATTGATCAGGAGAGCGGTGAGTTGGAAGCCGTAGAGTGGACGTCCACGATTGGGCAGACACCGCGTAACTTTAATATTTTGCCAGGTGGGATTCTGGTTGTGGCGAATCAGGACAGCAATAACCTCGTAGGTTTCCAGATCAGTGAAGAAGACGGCCGTCTGACGCATAACGGGTTCAAGCTGGAACTGCCTCGTCCGGTATGTATTGCGCCTGTGGTATAAAAGTTGTCTATAAGCTGTGAAATCATGGAGAAACACATGGTTTTACAGCTTTTTTAGGCTTTTTATGCGAACATGGGAATCGTTCCATATCTGTGAGTCAGTTGATTGCGATTCCAGTCGACTGAAGCAATTCGAAGAACGGGCAACGGCTAACCGAAGGAGAAATCCGTTGGCTTTTTTCATGTACCACCATCCAATTACTAAATTAGACCTATAGATGGAATTATATGTTTAATTTAAAATGAATATATTAAAGCGCTTACATAAAAGATGGCGCTACAAGGGCATCGGGCTTACCAAACCAATTGGGGAGGCAATTGTTTATGGGGAATCGATCATCATTGTGGAAGCGCACATTACGTACAGCGGGAGTATCACTGCTAAGTTCCGCGTTACTGGTCACTTCGCTTGGATTGGGCAACACGGCGGTAACACATGCAGCGGGAGCAAGGCAGATGGAATATCTGGATCGCGGTGTGGTGGCTGTGAAGACAGGCACAGGTGTGTTTGTCAGTTGGCGGCTCTTGGGTACGGAAGGTTCGAATGTATCGTTTAACGTCTATCGGGATGGAACCAAGGTGAACGCTACGCCCATAACAAACAGCACCAACCTTCAGGATGCAAGCGGGACAAGCAGTTCCAAATATACAGTTCGCGCTGTCGTCAGTGGAACGGAGCAGGCAGCTTCAGCGGCAGCAAGCGTATGGGGCAATAACTATCTATCTGTACCGCTCAGTGTGCCAGCAGGCGGGACAACGCCCGATGGAGTAGCCTACACCTACAGTGCCAACGATGCCAGTGCAGGTGACCTGGATGGTGATGGTGAGTATGAATTGATTGTGAAGTGGGACCCTTCCAACGCCAAGGATAACTCCCAGAGTGGTTATACCGGGGAAGTGTTTATCGATGCCTACAAATTAAACGGAACACGCCTCTGGCGTATTAGTCTGGGCAAAAATATCCGTGCGGGCGCTCACTACACCCAGTTCATGGTCTATGATCTCGACGGTGACGGCAAAGCCGAGGTTGCGATGAAAACAGCCGATGGCACCAAGGATGGTACTGGCGTGGTCATCGGGGATGCAAGCAAGGATTACCGCAATTCCAGCGGTTATGTGTTGTCTGGTCCCGAATTCCTGACGGTTTTTAATGGACAGACTGGCAAAGCGCTCTCCACAGTGAATTACGAACCGGCGCGTGGCAATGTATCCAGTTGGGGGGATAACTACGGCAATCGGGTGGACCGATTCCTTGCCGCCATTGCTTATCTGGATGGAGAGCGCCCAAGTCTGGTCATGGCGCGTGGGTACTACACCCGCACAGTGCTCGTGGCTTATAACTGGCGGAATGGACAGCTGACCAAACAATGGACATTTGATTCCAATACCTCCGGTAACTCGGGTTATGCCGGGCAGGGCAATCATAATCTGAGTGTGGCGGACGTAGACGGAGATGGGAAAGACGAGATCGTTTATGGTGCCATGGCGGTGGATGACAACGGCAAAGGATTGTACACAACAGGACTTCATCATGGCGATGCCATGCATCTGAGTGACCTCGACCCGGACCGCCCTGGACTTGAGGTATTTCAGGTCCATGAGACACCATCCAATGCCGGAGTGGAGTTCCGGGATGCAGGTACAGGCCAGTTAATCTGGGGAGTCAAAACAACAAAGGATATTGGACGTGGCATGGCGGCAGATATTGATCCAAGATATAAAGGCGCTGAAGTATGGGCAGACGGCAGTCTGTATACAGCCAAAGGGCAGAAACTCGGGACAACCCTGCCGTCCTCCACGAATTTTGGCATCTGGTGGGATGGGGATCTGCTCCGTGAACTGCTGGACAGCAACCGAATCGATAAGTGGAACTATACCAACAGCACAACGATGAACCTGCTCACCGCTTCCGGCGTAACTTCCAATAACGGAACCAAGTCTACGCCGAATCTGCAAGCCGATCTGTTCGGGGACTGGAGAGAGGAAGTTGTGTGGCGGACGAATGACAGCTCAGCACTGCGGATCTATACCACAACAGCAGTTACGGACAAACGCATCTACACGCTGATGCATGATCCGGTGTACCGTCTTGGCGTCGCTTGGCAAAATGTAGCCTACAATCAACCGCCGCACACCGGTTTTTATCTGGGAGAAGGCATGAGCACACCACCGGTACCCAATATCCGGTATGCGGGCAGATGAGGAATGGACAAGGTGTGGCCGTCCAATTCTGTTTATGTTTACAATAGCCAGCGAAGCATGGGATTCGCTGAAGGGAACAACGGACAATGGTTCGTTGTTCCTCTTTTTTTTGCCAATAGCCCAGAAATACGGTAAAAATCGGAAAAAACGTTTGACAGGTATATAGACTGCCTTTATTATACGTATATAACTTACTAAACAGGTAGGAATAATAAAAATTATGACCTGAACAGAATAACGTTCTCACCGTATAGACGGAGGAACACCGCAGCGCATCCTTTTCAGATGGAGCATGCACGGCCTTAAGCCGGCATGACTTTATGGGGAGAAGTGCGCGGGGGTTCCTCCGTCTTCTTGTTTTTTTTACGGGGCGTTCGATCCTGTTCAGCCGGCCTGAGGTAGTCATGCAGATCTATATCGGGGGGAGTGTTATTTATGAAAAAGAGAATTCATAAGGGTATTTTGGTTGGTCTGGCACTGGTGTTAACAGGGGTACTGGCAGCATGCGGATCGGATAGCGGCGGGTCCAGTGCGGCAGGAACATCGGGGGGAGCGGAAGGCGGCACAGAAGGGGCCAAGGCCATCGAACTGCTGAATGTTTCCTACGATCCAACGCGGGAACTCTATGAGCAATATAACAAAGCGTTTGCGGCGCATTGGTTGAAAGAGAAAGGTCAGGAAGTGACCATCAAGCAGTCCCATGGGGGATCGGGCAAACAGAGTCGTTCTGTTATTGACGGACTGGATGCAGACGTGGTGACGCTGGCATTGGGATACGATATTGATGCAATTGAAGATAAAGGTCTGATTAACGAAGGCTGGCAGGACAAATACGAGCATAACAGCTCTCCGTATACCTCTACGATTGTATTCCTTGTGCGTAAGGGCAATCCAAAAGGCATCAAGGACTGGGATGATCTGATCAAAGGGGATACGCAAGTCATCACCCCAAATCCTAAAACGTCCGGCGGAGCGCGCTGGAACTATCTGGCGGCATGGGGATATGCCCTTAAGCATAATAACAATGATGAAGAGAAGGCGAAGGAATTTGTTGGAGAATTGTTCAAACATGCGCCTGTGCTGGATTCGGGTGCTCGCGGGTCTACGACAACGTTTGTTGAACGTGGCATCGGTGATGTGTTGCTTGCCTGGGAAAATGAAGCTTTCCTATCGGTAAAAGAGTTGGGTCCGGACAAATTCGATATTGTCGTGCCTTCGGTTAGTATCTTGGCAGAGCCGCCCGTTGCAATTGTGGACAAAAATGCAGACAAAAAAGGAAGCCGCGACGTGGCGGATGCCTATCTGAAATATTTGTACAGTGAAGAAGGACAGACGATTGCTGCTGAAAATTATTACCGTCCAACG
Source organism: Paenibacillus sp. GQ49 (assembly GCF_059759055.1). Taxonomy (NCBI): domain Bacteria; kingdom Bacillati; phylum Bacillota; class Bacilli; order Caryophanales; family Paenibacillaceae; genus Paenibacillus; species Paenibacillus sp. GQ49. The sequence continues at coordinate 14,839 of NZ_JCAXEL010000012.1, read as the reverse complement.
CTGGACAGCGTGGAGGAAAAATTCAAAGATCAGTTCCCGGCACTTGAGCTGTTCACGTTGAAAGATGTATTTGGCACATGGCGGGATACTCAGGCCAAACATTTTAATGACGGTGGTATCTTCGACCAGATCTATGTTCCAGGCAGCTAAGGTTGCTCTGTTCAATGAACACCCGATCAATCGCGCTGTGAGCGGCCAACCAGCCTTACCGGCTGAAGGCAGAGAGGATGAACGTGCATGAGCAAGGTGGTTGTGGCGCGGAGACGCACATTGCCGGGATTTGGATTAACGATGGGTTACAGTGTGTTCTACCTGAGCCTGGTTGTACTTATTCCACTGGCTGCGCTGTTATTTAACTCCACAGGGCTGACGTGGGCAACCATGATTGAGGTTGCGACCAATCCCAGGGTACTGGCTTCCTTCCAGGTCAGTTTCTTGACCGCAGGTGCAGCGGCGCTGATTGATCTCGTGCTGGGACTACTCCTGGCATGGGTGCTTGTTCGGTATGAATTCCCGGGCAAAAGGTTGTTTGATGCGGTCATTGATCTGCCTTTTGCCTTGCCGACAGCGGTAGCAGGGGTTGCTCTTACGGCGATCTATGCCGGCAATGGCTGGATTGGGCAGTTTGTAGAGCCTTTGGGCATCAAGCTCGCCTATTCACAGGCCGGGATTACGCTGGCGCTGATGTTTATCGGAATTCCGTTCGTAGTTCGCACGGTGCAACCGGTGTTGGAGGAGCTGGAGGCTGAGGTGGAAGAGGCTGCTGCCACACTGGGGGCAGGAAGATGGCGGATATTCCGGACGATTCTGCTGCCGGATCTGATTCCACCGCTGTTGACGGGTTTTGCTCTGGCTTTTGCCCGAGGCATTGGCGAATATGGCTCGGTTGTATTTATCTCAGGTAACATGCCGATGAAAACGGAGATTGCTCCCTTGCTGATCATGGCCAAGCTGGAGCAGTTCGATTATGCAGGCGCTACAGCTGTAGCTTTGCTGTTGCTTCTTGTTTCTTTCATCCTGCTGTTGATCATTAATTCCTTGCAACGTTGGAGCCGGAAGGCGGGCAGAGCATGACGATGAAGCATGATGGAATATGGATACAATCAGATGTCACTCACCCAAACCAAAGGAGGTGCAGCATATGGCGGGTTCTGTTCCACTGAGCCCTGTTCCACCCGTACGAGCTGGCCGTGGAACGAACCGTGCAACAACGGAAGCTCCATGGGTCAAATGGTTGTTGATTGGACTGGCGAGCCTGGTGCTTATATGGCTGCTTATTTTGCCACTGGCCATTGTGCTCATGGAGGCGTTGAAGCAGGGTTGGGGTGTGTACATCGCGGCTCTTACCGAACCGGATGCCATGTCTGCACTGAAACTCACGTTATTGGTTGCGGCGATTACCGTACCGCTGAATACGATATTTGGTGTGGCCGCTGCATGGGTCATTACCAAGTTCCAGTTCAAGGGTAAGGGACTTATGATCACCCTGATTGATCTTCCCTTTTCCATCTCGCCTGTGGTGGGCGGGTTGATCTTTGTATTGGTCTTTGGTTCGAATGGGTGGTTAGGGCCGTGGCTGTCCGAACATGATATCAAAATCATTTTTGCGCTGCCAGGCATTGTCATTGCAACGCTGTTTATTACCTTCCCGTTCGTAGCGAGGGAGTTGATTCCACTCATGGAGGACCAGGGAACCCGGGAAGAGGAAGCAGCGGTTACGCTAGGTGCTTCCGGGTGGCGAATCTTCTGGAGTGTAACCTTGCCCAACATCAAATGGGGGCTGCTGTACGGCATTATTCTGTGTAATGCCCGTGCTATGGGCGAGTTCGGAGCCGTATCTGTGGTGTCCGGGCATATCCGCGGGGAGACCAATACACTACCACTTCATGTCGAGATTTTGTATAACGAATATCAATTCTCGGCTTCGTTTGCCGTAGCTTCATTGCTCCTGATTCTGGCTCTCGCCACGTTACTGCTCAAGAGCTGGCTTGGACACAAAGCCGTTTCAGAAAAGTGATTATGAGAAGAGAAAATACAGATTGACAGCTACTGGAAGCCCTGCTAATGTATAAACCAAGTATATAGGTTGGATAAGAATGATTTATAAATCCGTTGGATGACAGCGTACTTAGGAATATGGCGGGCAATAGCTCGAGAAGAGGAGGCGGCTCTATGGCTAAGCCGTTAAAAGTGGATGAGGTATGGTTGGACCGAATTGCCGGGCAGCTGAATGACATGGAGTTTGGTTCATTGCACATCGTAGTGCACGAAGGTCAGATTGTGCAGATGGAGCGGACCGAACGCAAGCGTTTTGAGAACACGCCCTCAGGCAGCGCCTCCAAATCCGGAAGCACGACACGAAGCAGTTCAGCCCGTTCACTACGCGGATCCAATGCGAGTGCGAAGGGATAGATAGTGACGTGGCGTGAGGGAAGCGAAGATAGGAGCATAGGAACACATGTATAATCCAGAATCTCATGGGAAATGCATGTTCCAAATCATCCTACTTATTGTGCGCGACTTGTCTCCATATGCTCCGTATACCAATGATTCGCTTCAAGCAGCACCTGTTGCCCACCTGCATCCATGAATTCTTCCACAAAGGTATCGAAATACCCCACAGGCTGATCGCCAGTGATGATGGAGATGTACGCTCTGTCTCTCATGCGAATCAATTCAGATGAATATTGAATCAGGGCAGGGGTTGCAACCTCCAGGCGATTATAGATACCATTCTCCGTCAACCCTGCAGATGCAGCCCACTGTTCACGTTTATCCGAGGGTGTACCTGGAACCGTCATGCCGATACTTGAGCCGATCCTATTAATATAATTCTCCATTCTGTTGTATGGGTAAAGTAAATGGAACGAGTTTGAATCTTCAGCGCTCCAATTCCAGTGTTTTCCTGGAAGGCCATACTCCATTTTGATCTGCTCCTCCGGATCGGGGTTGGCACTTACATAATCGAGTATCTCCAGAATTTTCTCCAGTTTTCCCGGCTCCTTCGCAGCCTCAGCACCTATAGCAATAAAATTCATCAGCAGATTGTTCCCTTTAGAACCGCTATGTCCATCAGGACCAATAACAGGAGAACCAAATACAACCTCTGCAGCTGCGTTCTTCTGTAGCAACTCATTAACATTGAACGAGGCTCCCACAGGGGTTGCTTGGCCATTTTCATTGAGGACACTGTAGTCTCCCTCTTGATTCCAATGATAGTAGTTGCCCATCGAAGTCATCCCAATTTTTCCATTAATAAAAGTATGGGATAGATGTTTATAGCCACCTTTGTTTTCACCGGTTATAAACTCGGGGTCGATAATCCCGTCCTGATACCACTTTTGCATATAAGTCAGGGCTTTTTTCATCTCCGGCTCCAAAGCACCGATCACGAGTTGGTTGTTTTTATCATTAAAATACAGTTGCTCGGTGAAAACGGACTGTCCAAAAGCGCCAAACACGACATTTAAGCCCTCTCTGGATAGGCCATATGTATCCTGTTTACCATTTCCGTCCGGATCACCTTTGGTAAAAGCATACATAACCGTTTCGAATTCATCTAATGTCTTTGGCACCTCCAGACCAAGCTTCTTAAGCCAGTCCTCTCGGTATACAACAGGGGTTCGATAGATGTTGGTCTGATTAATGGCCGGAATTCCATATAAGCCACCGTTTATTTTTCCATACTCTAAATAACGTGAATCATAATCGCGAATTCGCTGTACGATATTTGGCGCATATTGTTCAAGGACTTCCGGGGAGATTTCCGCTAAGACCCCTTGCATTTGATACTTAAGCAGATCATGCGGTTGTCTGATTCGGAACAGATCGGGTATTTTCCCTTGAGCAAGCTCCAGATCCAGCAGTTCCTCGTACCGCTTGTTCTCAAGATTCCACACCTTCAGATCGACATCAAACCTGTCCTCAATATATGCAATCATTTCCGCGTCCTCAGGAACAGGGATATTTTGATGCATGGTCCAGGATATCGTATACTGCGGTGCTGTATCTTTCTCAGCGCTTGCTAGATGGTCTTGCTGTTGCACTTGTGCTGTTTCTCTTCCTAAAAAGGTACACCCACTTGTAAATACGAGAAGGAGAAGCATTGCGGAATATAGACATAGCTTTCTTGAAAGGTTAAGGTTCATAGCAGCTCCTTTTTATAATTTTAAATTCTAAATAGGTTCAATTTAACATTTACACAATAACGGAGAGGACAGAAAGAACCTGAAGAAGCGAAGCGTTCGCCTTTATTCCCGGATTTCCCCTTTTAGAAAAGGGATCGAAGAAATCTGGGAATAACAGCGATCGGAAGGTTGTTCTGTCATCGGAGTGTCCGTGTAAATATTCCTAATTGACCCTATATAGATCCCTGTTCCATTAGACTGCGCATGAAGTTTTTCGGTGTACAGCCGTGAATTTCTTTGAACTTTTTAATGAAATAGGCAGGGGTACGGTAACCAACCGTACTTGCGACCTGCTCAACCGTAATTTCGCGTTGTGTCATGAGTTCCCGTGCGCGTTCCATCCTCTGATTCGTAACATATTCGGAATAAACAATCCCGGTTTCTTCTTTGAAAAGTTTACTGAGATATTTAGGGCTGATGAATACTTGCTCTGAGACATGATCCAGCGTGAGATCGCCTGATAAGTGCTCGTGAATATAAGCTTTGACAGCCGAGATGGTATCCACACTTCGTACCTCGCTTCGCTTCTCCATCTGCATCACAAATTCGGTCACAAGATGAATCATCCACTCTGAATAGCGGTTGATATTGTAGAACAATGAAAATTGCTTGTACAAATTCAATGAACTCGCCTCGGCAGGTTGTAAACGCACCTGATGAATACACTCAGCGTAAATAGATACCGTTTTTAATAAAATGATCCGACTGTATTCGGCGGAATAGGGGCCTTCCTTTATTGTCGCGACCAATTCCTGAATGGCCTCAACCGTACCTTGCACATCCCGAGTCTGCAATTTCTTTTCAAAGTTTACGAGGTATGACTCCGGGACTTCCAAACTGCTGGCTTCCCTGTTCAGAAGATCAAGATCCTGAATGGCAGACTGCTCGGGAAAGAAGTAGCTGTATCGAATCAGGGTATTCGCCTGATGATAGCTTGTGTGAATCTTCGTGAAGTGTTCTACCCATCCGCCTAACGATAGTACAAATTCCAGGCCAAATCTGCTGCTCGCCTCAGCGTGAATAAAGTCAACAATGTGATCAGAGAGCGGTTCTTCGGGTTGGTTAGTACAGATGATTACTGCTATTTTGTGATCCTGCAATTCCTCTGCCAGCAGTTGAGTTCCATCCATTTCTGTGAGCTCCAGTTGCTGGATCATCGTATACAACGTATGCTGCAACTGTCGTGGCTGCAGATCCTTCCACTTCTCATTGACGGGGTCAATGACGATGCAACGGAAGCGAGAGTAGGCCATTGAAATGTGAACAGACTGGAGCTGTTCCGTAAGTTCCTCGGGTGTAAATCGATTATTTAACATATTGAGCATGATACTATGCTTAATCATTCTGTGATTGGCCTGTAAGGTTTCTTCAAGACTATCAACTTTATTGGACAGACTGTTAAACGTTGTATCAATGAACCGATATTCGTCCTGTTTTAAGCTGGTTGGGCTATCCATCCGGCTCTTGATGTTATTCATGATTCGTTTAAGAGGACTATAGTTGGCCCTGGTAAAGATGGACGACATCGCTATTCCAACCGCAACAGCTAATAAACCGAGAAGAACCGAAATCTCCTTCAAGCTATCCAGTTTATAATAGAAGCTTTCATTAGGTGTGGTTGTGTAAATCCGCCATGCATTTCCTTTAAATTGATCTTGGGTAACGACATGAGAGTCATAGTTAAATACAGGCGTGAAACTTTCATCTGAAGAATGATAGGAAAGGAGCGACTGCGTTAGATTCTCCTCCGTGGAGGTGCCTAGCAACGTTTTGTCCGCGGCAGATATGACGGTTCCGTCCTGATCGATGATTAATGTATTCGCATAGTCAGCAGGTAGCATATTTTTAATTATCTGACTGATCGCTGATTCTTTGATATCAATCGCAATCATGGCCTTACTGTCTTGTCCTGTTGATTGAAACGGGTAACTATGGACATAGGAAATTAGAGGACTCATGTTTCCCTGTTCCCGTGATTCGATATAAGCATCCTGAGGCACCATGCGAGTTTTCATCCATAAGGAGCTTTCTGGAGTCTCTTTCATCGCAGCAATCCAATCCGTCGTATGATCCACACTCGAAGGCGTGTCCTCATAGAGCAATAGCCCATATACAGATGAGACGATGAAGTGGTTCTTCGTATCGTACACATGAATAGCTTCAATGAGATCGGAATAATTTTGCACCATATTTTTGAGGGACTGTTCGATGTCCAGGATTTTGCTATGGTTTCCTTTTAAGCTATCTAAATCGATACTAGCAGCGTTACCGAGTGCCAGGGACAGATAGACCTGATTCACCTTCTGGATCACAGAGCTTTCAATATAATTGACAGTACTTTTCAGCGAAAGTTGATTATTGATTCGAATCTCTTTGCTGTATTGATGGGAGAAAAAGAGGTATAGAATGGAGCCGAAAAGAAGCGCAATGACAAGAACGACAGCAAGGTAGGAAAGAACCATCTTGGATCTCACAGACTGAAATGGCTTATGCATTCTTTTTCCCCCTTCGTTTCTCGTGTCTAAACAACTTCATCATTATATAGCAGGCTGAGGACTAGAAATCATGTTGATCGAAATTTAACAAACTCCATCTCCACATTTTACACTAATTTAATAAAGCGTTTACATAAAAGGGTATCATAATTAACGAAAGTAGTATCTCCTCTATTTTTTGAGGGCAGAAATCATCGGAACGTACGATTTTGATATAAAACGGAATTTGTTCTATAGATGCGAAACGCTCCCTAATGCTACAGTAACGGCAGATCAGACATCTGGATAGAGACTTTCTTCCTCATATGCTGACGCAGAAGTAAAAAATGATTTTACGATTAGGGGAGCGTGTATTAGTAAGCCATGAGAAAACCACTTAAAAAGTCACTGGCACTACTTCTAATGTTGTCTATGGTAGGTCCGACATTTGCAGAGAAGAGTTTTGCAACCGATCAGAAGATTCAGTTCTCTGATATTAAGGGACACTGGGCGGAAGCAAATATTCAAGCATGGGGTGATGAGGGATTAATTCGAGGTTACCTGGATCATTCCTTCAAACCGAACACGTATATTACCAGAGCAGAATTTATGAATTTGGTAAACGGTGCTTTTGGATATTCCGGACAAGCTAAAATTACCTTTAACGATGTGTCTGAGAGTGCATGGTATTACGAAGCAATTTCTATTGCAAATGCGAATGGATATATAGATGGTTACACCGATGGCACAATGAAGCCGCAAGATCCGATCACCCGTCAAGAAGCAGCTAAAGTGATCGCTGGCATTTTGAATTTGGAGTTCAATGAAACAGCAGCAAATGTATTTAGCGATTCATCGTCTATTGCGGCGTGGAGCAAGGGCGCTGTAGGTGGAGCGGCAGCAGCGAAAATTATCGCTGGTTATGCAGACGGAAGCTTCAAACCGCTTAATTCCATTACTCGTGCCGAAGCGGTGTCTGCGCTCGTTAAGGCTGTGGAAACAGATGCTACTACAGCTGCCAAACCAGCTAAGCCAAAAGGAACGGCAACCGTACTGAATGTTAATCCCCCAGCAGATGAAGCTCGGTTGTCCGCTGTGAAGCACGGAGCCAATGCTGGAGACGACACCTTGAAAAATATTGCGGAAACCAACCCGTTTATTGATATTTTGGACGGTTTTGATCAAGTATGGTCCATGAACCAAGCGGATTGGAGAGATGGAACAGCGGCAACCAAAATTGGAGCTGACGGAAAAAATGCAAAGTATGGAGATGGACCGTCCCCTTATTATGACGGATTTAAAAATGACCCAACCGTAGCCGTCGCTGATCAGAAAACATATGCAAATGAAGAGATCCGAAACAAAGCGACTTGGGAAGCCAATATCAAATATGTCGAAAAGGTCACGCAAAACCGCACGGGTGAAGAGGCTTTGGCAGCCTACTATGATGACCAAAGAGATAAGATCTATAGCGTGATGGAGGGCTTTGGTCCGTTAGCTAACACGTATGTAGATATCATCAAGCCAAAGACAAACGTTGAACGAACGGTGGACGAGATGAATGTGGTATTGACCGAAGAAACAGTGGAAGATGAAAGCCAAGGTATTGGAGATTGGGATGAAAAAACGGAGCTTTCAGACTTGGTTAATTTGGTTGATCTGGTTCGATTCAAAATTCCTGCCTCATCTAATCCCTCTAAATATTTCTACTCTTCCCCAAGACCGTGGAGAATGAATTCCAATGGAGAAGTGAAAGAAGTTGTTGACAGCAAAGGACTGCCTGTATGGGAAACCATGGGCGAAGGTGAGAAAAAAGAAGTACCTTTGGCTTCAGGTGGCACCAAATCAACAGGAGAAAAACATTACCAGCAATACGAAACAAACGTTAAGCTTATTCCTGCCTTAAGTTATGTCAAACGAATCGCTGAGGATGGAAGAGGAAAAGATGGCGGATTTCCGAGCGGACATACCAGTGCAGCTTATTTATCCGTATTTCCTTTGGCATACGCTACACCGGAACGATTCGCTGAATTGTTAACGAGAGCAGCTCAGTTGGGAGAGAATCGAGTCGTAACGGGGATGCACTCACCGCTTGATGTTATAGGAGGAAGAATACAATCCACAGCCATGGCTGCATATGCACTTAATAAGACTGAGAACAAAGATGTGTTAGAGAAAGGTTATGAGAATGCCGGAGAAGTATTTGGAGCTGCAGCCAAGGAAAAAAATATGAGTCTGTATGAGTATGCACACACCGTAACTGAGGATTACACGTTCAAGAGTGCTTATGATGAACACAAATGGGAAGATCATGATGCCAATAAAGCCTTCTATAGAGAAAAGATGACTTACGGTCTACCACAAACCGGAACCAAAGGTTTGGCTCCAATTGTACCGCAAGGAGCAGAAGTCCTGTTGGAAACACGTCAACCGTATTTAACAGATGAGCAACGCAGACAAGTATTGTATACAACATCCATTGACTCTGGATATCCTGTACTGGATGAATCCAAGGGCTGGGGTAGAATTGATCTGGTCACGGCTGCGGATGGATATGGTGCATTCTTGAACAATGTAACTGTGGATATGGACGCTTCCAAAGGGCGCTTTAATGCAGAAGATTGGTGGAGAAATGATATTACCGGTAGTGGAATGCTTACGAAAAAAGGAACAGGAACCCTTACATTGACAGGGAAAAATAGCTACACAGGCGGAACATTACTGCAAGCAGGAACGCTGGTAGCTGAATCTGCAACTGCTTTTGGTACAGGTGATCTGTATGTAGAAAATGGAACAGTTGTCGTTGATGTCGACGGCGCACTCAACTTAAATAGAAACTTTACCATGGATAACGGTACGTTGGAATTGGTAGTGACTGATAACAACAGTCAGCTGAATGTGGGCAGAAAGCTCTATATCGATGGAGGAAGTCTCAAACTCGACTTGTCCAACTATAAGATCGAAGGTTCCAAAGATATTACGTTAATCACGGCTAATGGAATTACAGGTGAATTCGACAGTGTAACGGCAGATGGTTATGACGTGACTGTCACGTACGAAAAGGGCCGCGTCATTGCACATGTTGTAGCCAAATAAGTGAAGTAATGATGCATGATACAAAGTGAACTAATAAATGTTACACATGCCACTTCGATGACAGAATAACCTTCCGATCATTCTTCTCAAGACAAAATTAGTACTATAGAAAAGGGCTTAAACTACAATGTAGTTTAAGCCCTTTTCGCGTATAGATACGTTGGATATAGGGGATGTTTTCAACACGTCCTGAAAGCCGAAGTGTATCTGAATGTGTCCGGAGTAGGGAAGCGCTAAATACTGAATGTACGAGCTAGCGATCAGGATGTCGCAAAGGCGATTCCTATCTTCCTCTACCAATGAAAATTCTCGCTTTGTACGAGAGGGACAGGGGTTGTCCTCTCAGTCGCGCTTGGAACAGAGCATGAGCAGGGACTGAGCGCTAACGAATCTGAGACACGTTATATCGAAATGTACGGCGTTTTAGAGCGCTTTTATCGAGCGATTTTGGGACACTGACATCCATCATCGTATAACATGCTGAGTAAGGAGACACGACCTGATCGGTGAAAATCCAGTCGTGAGTAGGCCGAGTCTCGTATCATCGAGGTGGGTATCTAAGTTTAATCATGCGGAAGCGGCTGAATCGTAGGTGTCGGTGCTGGTACCAGATGTACGACGTGTATTTCCTTCCATCTCCGTAGAGACTTGCTTCGTTGGTTCCAGATCCGTATGTCCTACGTAGGGGCGGTCACTGCGAGAGCGTGTCCCAGTCAGACCGAAGCCTGAAGTGAATATAATCAGCTGTAATCCCAGTGCATAGGGAGCAGCGACAGGTCCAATCAGATGGAGCAAGGAGCATAGCGCGATCAGCAAGGAGAGCATTTTGGTTAATGTACGTGGCCTATCCCGGCGTGGGCTGGCCCAGAGCAGATAACCATATATTATAGTGATCATTAGGGAAACTGTACGAATCCATGGCAAGATGCTGTCCCATGAGTCTAAAGTGACGTCCAACATCCGCTGACGAAATACCAGATCTGTAACCAGAAACCCTGTGGCCGCCAGTGCAGCTGGTTCGGCTATGGGCCGAAGGATGGTCCAGACCGCTGTGCCCCAATGATCTGCATAAGTCTCCCGGCTGAGTTCATCCGATAATACGGTGCATTCCCGTTCCAGTGCTCTGTGCATCAGGCCAAGTCGGGCAGAATCATGATCCTTAATACAGTCACGGATCTGGTCCTGTAGCTGAGGGGATAGGTAAGATGCAGCTTTGCAGGCTAACATTGCTGTTATCAGATCATTATGTTCGTGTTCTGATCGTTCATAATTCCGATTTTCCTGGATGGTAAGTTGTCCCAAGAGGGCTGTACTTATGTATAATGTATCTCGTATCCTTCTCATTCGCCTTTCGTGGCTGCGGCGAACTTCAGTGGCAGACCATATGTATATCCCGAGAAGCAAAGCCATGACTCCAAACAGCACAGCCACAGCGCCTGGGCGCGATGTTAGATCTTCAATCCAACGTTGAAACACACTTGTTCCTCCTTTGCACCAACTTCACGTATCATGAAACACGCTTCACGTAAGCTTTCTCTCACTATTACACAGGAAGTAGATGAATTCAAGCAGAAAGGGGCACAATTCATGGATCATGTGAATATTGAACACACACCACCCGCAGCGGTGGAGTATCTTGCCTTGCGGCAGATTGCCGGCCTTAGTGTAATGAGCAGGGAAGGGGCGGAGATTGGATTACCGAATAGCCTGTTTGCCGTATGTCTGCGTGAAGAGGATATGCTGATAGGCATGGGGCGAGTGATTGGAGATGGAGGTTGTTTCTTTCAGGTCGTCGATATTGCTGTACACCCGGATGTTCAGGGAATGGGGTATGGAAGACTGATCATGAGCGAGATTATGAATTATCTGCGTGAAGCAGTACCTGCCCGTGGTCTGGTCAGTCTGCTGGCGGATGTTCCGGCTGATCGCCTGTATGCTCAATTTGGATTTGAATACACCAGCCCAAAATCGGAGGGTATGTGGTGGAGGCAGGGAGAAGAAGGACCGACTACCTAGCGGAATGAAAACTGAAATTTTAAGATAAGAATAGACTTAGGTCGTATGAAATTATCTTAGTATAGCCGCATTTAGCGGCTTTTTTCATGATTCGTGTTGAGTGCTGGCGGAGAGAGGGGATACTTAAGAGTGTCAGTGTTTCTTCCGCTAGTTGAAGTAAAGATTATTTTTCTACATATAAGCTGTAAGAGATAGGTTTACAAGTTGTTCACATCCGGTTTAAGATGGCGTGAGCCGTTTAAGGTATATAACAATAGGATTAAGTATTAAAATAACGGTAAGTTGATGAGATGATATCTACAGAAAAGAGGGAATTCATATGAAAGTAACCATTTTTGGAGCAACCGGAGCGATTGGCAAGACGATACTGTGGGAGCTGATGGATCGTGGGCATGAAGTGACAGCGGTGGTGCGTGATCCGTCGAAGATTGAGATGGTTCATGAGCGTTTGCGTGTAGAACAGGGAGATCTGCTTAACCCGGATCAGGTGGCAGATTTTGCAGCGGGTCAAGAAGTGGTTGTGAGTGCGTATGGACCGAAGTTTGGAGAAGAAGAAGAAATGCTGGAAGTCACACGCTCATTAATTGAAGGTGTGCGCCGTGCAAAAGCAGGACGTCTGGTTGTGGTTGGTGGAGCGGGAAGTTTGCTAACTGATTCCGGTGATATGCTGATGGATACGCCGGGATTCCCGGAGGAAGTCAAACCATTGGCAAGAGCACATGCAGAAGCATATGACCTGATTAAAGCATCAGGTATTCACTGGACCTACATGAGCCCTGCTGCGACAATCACAACAGGACGTCGGACAGGCCAGTTCCGGGTTGGCATGAACCGTGTGATTACGGATGATATCGGGGAAAGCTCGATTTCCGTTGGCGATTTTGCAGCCGCTTTGGTGGACGAACTGGACGATCCACAATTTATCCAAGCACGGTTTACGGTAGGTTATTAAGAGTAGACAGGTTTTGGACTGGATGATTTAATCTGAAGGTCTCGTACACGGGATTGATAGAGTTTTCGATGATGTATCGAGTAGATCGTGGTAACTGGATGAGGTAAGAGGAAAGATAGCGATACACATATAAGACGCAGAGTTCAGGTGCAAAGTTGCTACTTTTAAGTATGAGATGAGCTTGTCACGGGGAGGGATGAACGTTGTTTATCGTAACCGCTGAACAGATGAGAGCTGTGGACGAGTATACCATTCATCAGCTCGGTATTCCGGCAGCAAGTCTAATGGAGAATGCAGGCCGCGTCATAGCCGAGGAAGTCATCAAGCTGTGCCGGGAAGGGCAGACAGAAGGCCGGCTTGCGGATTCAGTGCCGCTTGGCTATGCCAACAAGACAGATGCGCGGCGGGCACACACCGGGCCCGGCGATCGGCAAGGTTATGGTGGCGACATCATCGCCGATCCGGCGCTGGTGATGGAGCGCCCGGGAGATCAGCAGTGGTACATGCTGATCGGTAAGGGCAATAATGGCGGCGATGGACTGGTGGCCGCGCGCCATTTGGTTGAAGCTGGGCTTGGCGTGACATTGGTCTACGCCGATGCCCCTGATGCACTGCGGGGCGAAGCCGCAGTGCAACGGGATGCCGCCGCGAAGCTTGGCATCCCTGCTCTTGTCCACGGGCGCGAAGCCGTGGACTTCAGCCGGTGCACAGGCATCGTGGATGCGCTGCTGGGCACCGGCTCGCGGGGGGCGCCGCGTGGAGCTTACGCGGCGCTGATCGAGGCGGCGAACGACAGCGGCAAGCCGGTCGTGTCCGCCGATGTGCCAAGCGGGCTGGACGCCGACACCGGAGAGGTGTACGAGCCCTGCATTCAAGCCCGGGTGACCGTATGCCTCGCGCTGCTTAAGCGCGGGCTGGTGCAGTACCCGGGCGCTTCTGCCGCGGGGCGCATCGTGGTGCGCGCCATCGGCATTCCCGCGCGGCTTGCGCCAGAGCATGGCCCCTCGGTCCGTCTGCTGACGGACGAGGTGCTGCGCGGTGCGCTGCGCGTGGATACAGGCCGTCTCCGGGCACCGGACGGCCACAAGGGCACCTACGGCCATGTGTTGCTGGCCGCAGGAAGTCTGCCGATGAGCGGCGCTGGCCTGCTCTCGGCCAAGGCCGCGCTGCGCGCAGGCTGCGGGCTCGCCACATGGGCGCTGCCCGCGGCACTGCTGCCGCATGTCATCGGCATCGTGCCCGAGCTCATGCTCGCTGCCGCCGCCGATGGCGACAGCGGCGAATGGAACGCGGCTTCCGCCGACGCCGTGCTGCGTCTCGCGGAGAGCCGCGACGTGCTCGCGACCGGCCCCGGCCTTGGCCGCTTCCAGGGCGACACAGACTGGCTGCGCCGTCTGTGGCAACATACGGATCGTCCGCTCGTCATCGACGCGGACGCCCTCAACATGCTGGCAGACGCTGGCCCACATGGGCCTCGCGACTGGGGCCAGCGAAGTGCGGCGACAATCCTGACGCCGCACCCTGGCGAGATGGGCCGACTGCTGGGCATGTCGACCCAGGAAGTGCAGCGTGATCGCATTGGACACGCTGCAAAATACGCCCGCGAGCAGGGCGTGACCTTTGTGCTCAAGGGAGCACGAACGGTCATCGCAACGCCATCCGGCGAGGTGTACATCAACACCACCGGGCACGCCGGCATGGCGACTGGCGGTGCCGGAGACGTATTGACCGGCATCATCGCAGGTCTGCTTGCCCAAGGGCTCAGCGCGGAGCAAGCCGCCACGTTCGGCGTATATCTCCACGGACAGGCCGCCGAACGCGCAGCCCTGCTGCGCGGTGACCCGTCGTCCCTACTGGCCGGAGACATCATCGACGCACTGTGAGGATGGGGCAGGTGTGGGACAAGCCCGCGGTTTTGGGTTACTGCCTATGACGATTCCTTTTCAAACTGAAATTGACCCAACGAACCAGCGCACCAAAAAGTAGATGAGTGAACGTTGTCCATTGTCCGATACCCAATGCCTAATGCTCAATACCAATGCCCAGTACTCACTGCCCATTGCCCAAACGAACCGGATACACCTTATACCACGGTTTACATCGAGTAGCAAAAG
>NZ_JCAXEL010000011.1:0-210711 GCF_059759055.1 Paenibacillus sp. GQ49 | reverse complement strand
ATTTAATTTAAGAAGCTACTGAGGAAACCTTGTTAGGATACGTGCTCCCTTACATAAATGCAAAAGGTTAATCTATAGCATAAGGCTTATATTAATAATTTTCTCCTCGATAGTAGCGCTCCAGTTTGTTATCCAAATGAACAAGCTGCGCTTTTTTCTCTTCAATATCATTCAGCAACTTTTGTTTTTGATCCTCAATCAGTTTGGTTCTTTCCTTCAGCGTGGAGGTTCCTTCATTGACCTGATCATAATACTTTTTGATGTCTTCCACACTCATCCCAGTTTCGCGAAGGCATTTGATAAAAACCAGCCAGTTCAGATCATCCTCCAAATAAAGACGGTTGTTCTGCTCATTTCGTGTAGCAGGTTTCAGCAGTCCCTTTCTTTCATAAAAGCGGATCGCTCCAATGGAGATTTCAACTTTTTTCGCTACTTCTCCAATCGTTAACATGTTAATCCCTCTTTTTATAAAAATAATTTGACCTACACTAAGTGTAGCATAGTAACTTATACATTGTTAAATATAAATCAAATTATGGAAAGAAGGATTCGCATGAAAAAGACTGTTTTTGTAACCGGGGCAAATAAAGGAATTGGATATGAAATCGTCAAGCAGTTGGGTGAAGCAGGTTGGAAAGTTATCCTCGGCGCACGCAGTGTTGAACGGGGTGAAAGAGCTGTTTCCGAGTTAACTTCCAGGGGGTTAGATGTAGAACTTGTACAGATCGACATGTGCGACTTGAAGAGCATTGAGCAGGCAGCCGATACGATTCAGAAGACTTATCCCGCAATAAACCTTCTGATCAATAACGCGGGTATGCCGGGTGCTTTCTCTCATTCCTTCACGGATACAAAAGAGGAAGATCTGCGGAACGCCTTTGAAGTGAACTTTTTCGGCACCTTCCGTTTGAATCAGCGATTGTTCCCGTTAATCAAAGATAATGAAGGCACAATCATTAATGTATCAACCGACATGGCTTCTCTAGACCATATGCAAAATGAGGAATCTACTTTAAATGCCTTCGACTATAATTCATCCAAAACGGCCAACAGCGCCATGACACTTTCGATGGCTTATGAAGTCAAAAACAGCAGGGCTCAAGTCTTTGCGGTAACGCCCGGATTCACATCAACAGATCTTAATGGCAATGCCGAAGGCGGTAAATCAAAAGAAGCAGGTGCTGCGATTATCGTGCGCTATGCGACGGATGGCAAACGCCATAATGGAGAATTCCTAGATGAGAATGGCGTGTACCCTTGGTAATCCAATGTTCGTACTGGATGATCTTGTCCCCCGGATGATAGCGGAAAGTTAGATGAAGTATTGGCGTGGTTCCGTTACTTAGATATCAAGGAATATGAGAATACAACGTCGAATAAAAAAATGATAGTTTATCTTGTTTGTATGCTGCAAATGAAACAAACACCAAACGTAGACGAACATCTTTCTTGTACTAAGTTAACAGAGCATGTACTATAAATTATATTTCTAACAAGCGTATCAATCGGAGGTATATATTTAATGGAGGTTTCACTATATAAAGCAGATTTAAAAGATGCAGTGACTATTCATGAAATGAAAGTCAAAGCATTTATGCCCTTGTTGGAAAAATATCAGGATTTTGCAACAAGCCCTGCCAATGAGACCGTAGAAAGCATTATTACTCAAATCAATCAATCTTTCACAGATTATTTCATAATTCATCATCTTGAGGTTGCTGTTGGTGGGATTAGAGTCGTGGAAAAAGATTATCAAATCTATAGTATTAGCCCAATTTTTATACTGCCAGAACATCAAGGAAAAGGAATTGCACAAAAAGTCTTAACAATGGTTGAGCAGATATATGATGATGCAAAGTCATGGAAATTGGGTACCATCTTACAAGAGAAAGGGAACTGTTATTTGTATGAAAAGATAGGCTACAAAAAAACGGGTGTAACAAAAGCAATTAACGACAAAATGACAATGGTATTTTATGAAAAGCATATATAAGCTTCAAACCCTTGAATAAGACGCCTCAGATTTGTTAGCCTGAAAGTCCGAAAGCCTCAACCAAATGGGCTACCACTCTACCATTGGATACAAAAACGAATCCCCCTTTCATTTCTTAACCGAAATGAGAGGGGGGATTCGTCATGCAATGAAAAGCCGGAATGAAGATGAAAGAAACGCAGTGTTTGGAGAGCCTGCCTAGAGCTTGCGTAATGATCAAGTAGATCTTACGTAGAGCTGCTTATAGCCAACTTATCTTACGTAGAGCCGACGCTTAACTTAGACATCTGCCTTACACAGCGGCAGCAAAATCATAAATTCAGTTCCCGAGCCTACCTGACTTTGTACGGTAATCTTCCCGCCATACGACTCCACAATCGAGCGGGTAATGGCTAGACCGAGACCTGCACCCCCTTGTTTGCGTGAACGAGAACTGCTTGTGCGGTAAAATCGCTCAAAGACATGGGGCAGATGTTCAGGTTCAATGCCTGTGCCGTTATCCTTCACTGACAATTCAGCCTTATGATACGTGGCATATAACGTTATGGAGATGGCTCCATGCTCAGGATCGGTGTGCTGCACCGCGTTATGGAACAGATTCAGCACAACCTGCTTCAGCTTGTAAGGGTCAGCCAGTACATATACTTCAGCCGTCAGATCGAGATGAACGGATCTTTGCTGAGCCATCATGGCGAGTTGTGGTTGCATTTCGAGCAGCAGACTGTCTAGCTGAATGACCTCCCGCTCCTGCTTTGGAGCCTGATCGAGCTTGGTTAGTAACAGCAAATCTTCAACCAGCTTGTTAATTCGGACGGATTCGCCGTGCATGCTATCCAGTGCTTTATACAATTGATCTTGATTGGTCGCTGCACCCCGCTGCAGAACTTCAATGAAGCCGTGAATGGAGGTGAGTGGGGTACGAAGTTCATGAGAAGCATCAGACAAGAAACGCTGCATCTGCTCTTTAGCTTCCCGCTCCGCTTCAAACGAGTTCTCCAGCCTTTCAAGCATGCCATTGAATGAAACTGCGAGCTGATCTACTTCTTCTTGTCCCTGAACGACGGGAAGGCGTTCTGCGAGACTTCCTGCATCGATCTGCTGTACTTTATTCACCATGTTGGATAGAGGAACCAGCGTCCGGCGTAATACCTTAGTGTATAGAATAAGACCGGCTACCATGGCTAACAGCGATAACATGAGGAAGATTAGAAGCTGTTTAATAATCAAGTCTCTCAGTGGCTTTGTAGCTGTGCCCATCTGGACCATTGGTAAACCACGATTGCGTGGACCGGGTGAAGCGAATACAATCAATTGCTCATTCCCTTGGCTATCCGTGACGATCCGGTAGGGAATGTGTTTTTGTTCTTTCAACTCATGTGTTATGTCCTGATATACAGCGGTTGATAGTTGAGGGGCTTTCAGACCGTCTTCTCCAAAAATATCCTCGAACGTACCTTCGTTATCAAACAGGGCCAGTGAACGGTCAGGAATAAACAGCACCCGATTACCAGACCCGTTTCCTGCCTGTCCACCAAAAGGATTGTTGGAAGAGCCGTTACGTGACTGGATACCGAGCCAAACCGGGGGCATGGACATGAGCTGTTCTTCCATGGTTTTTGCCTGATTCCGGTAGAGAAAGCTTTCCATGATCCAGAATTGCAGGATACCGATTAACAATAGTAACCCAGCCAGCACGAACAGTGAACGTGAGAGCAATTGAGAACGTAATGAACGAGGCCATATCCATTGGTGCAGACGTCTTAAACGAAGTTTATTTTTCTTAGGTAGCGAGTTCATCAGAGATCCACCCTGTACCCGACACCTCGAAGTGTGCGAATGAGTTTATGCTGTTTATCCCCGAGTTTGTCGCGCAAGGAGCGAACGTATACCTCTACAATATTTTCTTCCCCGCCAAAATCATACCCCCACACCCGGCTTAGAATGGTCGCTTTACTCAGTACAATCCCATGATTAAGCACAATGAATTTTAGTAATTCGTATTCGGTAGGAGATAGCTCCAGGACCTGATTCTGATAGGTGATTTCTTTGCGCTGATCATCAATTCGGAAGGGACCGTGGGTGACGGCTCCTATTAATAAAGGAAATTGATTCCGCAGTCTGGCCTGAATCCGGGCGAGCAGCTCATCAAAGGCAAAGGGTTTGATCATGTAATCGTCAGCACCTAACCAAAGGCCCTTAACCCGATTCTCGACTTCATCCTTCGCTGTCAGCATAATTACACCAACCTCGGCACCGGTCTTACGCAGACGCTCGACCACTTCGAATCCATCCATCTCTGGCATCATGACATCCAGAATAGCCATATGTGGCTTGAATTCAAGCGCCAACTCAAGCGCAGCGGCTCCATCGGGTGCGGTGCGCACATCAAAGCCCTCATTGCTTAATCCAAGCTCTAGAAATTGTAAAATATGTGGTTCATCATCAGCCAATAGTATTTTAATTCCGCTGCTAAGCTTCATAATGTGCTTTCTCTCCCTGCCCGTTTCATCTAGACTTCTCCCTCACTTCGGAGGGACTGTATGTAGTATTATCGCTTGCCAAACTGAAATTTAGCTGAAAGGATGGTGAATTATCCTCAGACAACATTCAGCGGGCACTCATCCCAGTTTTATTTTGGCATGTCACAATACTAGACATGAAGAACTTTGAAGGAGTGATTAACATTGAATAACACCAAAAGAAGGATGGATCTTGTCCTTCTGCCGATTGTATTACTGGCGGCATTTCTGAATGGGTACGGCATCTGGAACGATCAATATGCCAATTCCTATTATACGACTGCCGTTGGGAGTATGCTCAGCAACTTCCATAACTTTTTCTATGCTTCACTAGACTCGGCAGGCTCGGTCACTGTAGATAAACCACCTGTTGTCTTCTGGATCCAGACGGCCTTTGCCTATGTCTTTGGATTGCACGTATGGAGCGTTATTTTGCCGCAGGTATTAGCGGGAATCGGTTCGGTGCTCCTGATCTATTTCATGGTGAAACCTACATATGGTCTTGCAGCAGCACGAATCTCGGCACTTACGATGGCGACTGTGCCTGTCGTAGCGGCAGTCAGCCGGACCAACAATATTGACAGCATGTTGGTGTTTACACTACTGCTGGGTTCATGGTTTTTGTTCAAAGGCAGCAAACAAGGCAGTACTTGGCGCATTCTGGTTGCCTTTGGGTTAATAGGCGTAGCCTTTAATATGAAAATGCTTCAAGCCTACATGATTCTCCCGGCTTTTTACTTGTTTTATCTGCTTGCATTTCAGGCGAAATGGAGAAGGAAGATCATCCTGCTGATCGGCAGCACAGCGGTTCTGGCGGTGGTTTCCTTATCCTGGGCGGTCACTGTGGATTCTATACCCGAAGACGAGCGGCCTTATATCGGCAGCAGTGAAACAAACTCGGTCATGGAACTCGCCTTTGGATACAATGGTCTGGCTCGCCTAACGGGTCAGCAGAATACTGCAGGTAACGCAGGTATGCCAAATGGTATGGGACAGGGAGATAATCGTGGCAATCGAGGAGACTTGTCTTCAGGTCCTAATCAGACAGGCAGTGGTGTTCCTGGCGCTGGGCAAGATGTCAATGCACCGGATAACGATAATATGAATGGTTCGAATGGCTTGAACACCATGGGCAGCATGAGTGGGCCGAATGGCAATTTCCCGAACGGGCAGATGCCAAATGATATGGAAATGCCAAACGGAAGAAATTTCGGCGGAGGCATGGGCGGAATGTTTGGTACGGGGGAGAAAGGTCCTCTGCGTCTGTTCCAGACTGAACTGTCAGGCCAAGCTAGCTGGCTGTTGCCAGTTGTGCTGCTTGGGTGCATTGCCCTATTTGCAGGGTTAAGACGGAGAAATATAACCAATAAACACAAGGAAGCCTTGTTCTGGCTGACCTGGCTGCTTCCCGTTGCTGCCTTTTTCAGTGTGGCAGGTTTCTTCCATCAATATTATCTGATTATGCTTGCACCTCCAATTGCGGCGCTGACTGGTGCAGGATTTGTAGCGATGTGGAAGTCATATCGTGATCACGATGGATGGCAGGCATGGTTGCTTCCGGTGTCCGTGCTGCTGACGACTCTGTTTGGCTGGTATATCATGCAGGTGTATAACGAGACGATTGGTGCAGGCTGGTCCATTAGTGAATTGATCGCAGGCATTCTGGTCACGGTCATCCTGGTCGTTATGCTTCATCGCACGCATCGATGGAAACAGGGCTTCATTATCGCGGGATTCATGGTGATGCTGATCGGTCCAATCTACTGGGCATTCACCCCTATTACTTATGGTGGTAACAGCATGATCCCGGCAGCAGGGCCCACCGGTTCCAATGGTATGTTTGGTGGAGCAGGAATGGGCATGCCGATGGGTAACGGTGCAGGAGACACAGAAATGCCTACAATGGGTGGCCGTGGCGGAATGGGTAACCGTAACGAAGAAGTGGATACAGCCACACTGAATTATCTGAAAGAGCACAATACAGGCGAAACGTATCTCTTTGCCACTACGGACTATAATCAGGCAGCACCTTATATCATCGATGAGAAAGCAGCGGTCATTACACTTGGAGGTTTCTCCGGATCAGACCCGGTATACACAACAGAGAAACTGGAGCAACTCGTCAAGAGCGGGCAAGTGAAATACTTCATGGTTGGTGGCATGGGTGGCCGCGGAGGGAACTCGGATATTAGCGATTGGATCAAAGAACACGGAACCGAAATTCCAGCCTCAGAATGGCAGACAGGCACCGACAGCGGATCTGCGGATAACGGAGACACCGGAAACAGAGCTGGATTTGGATTCGGCGGACAGACCACCTTGTACGAAGTGAAATTGTAGCTATATAAATTGAACTTATCATTTACACGATAACGGAGAGGACAGAAAAAACCTGAAAAAGCGAAGCGTTCGCCTACAAGCTTTCTGCAAGAAAGCTACATCGGAAGCATACGCTATCCCCGGATTTTCCCTTTATAAAGGGAATCAAAAAAATCTGGGGATAACAGCGATTGGAAGGTTGTTCTGTCATCGAAGTGTGCAGTGTATATTCATTAGTTCAATTTGATAGGAAAAATCTCAAACGAACGAAATCTATGGGAAAAGGGAGGGGACAAACATGGCTCACGCGTACCGATACAGCATTATTATTCCCATGTATAACGAGGAAGCGGTGATCGAGGAGACTTATCGGCGTCTGAAGAAGGTCATGGGCAGCACAGGAGAGAGTTATGAACTATTGTTTGTTAATGATGGCAGCGTGGATCGAAGTGCACAGATGATCCGTGATTATGCCCGCTGGGACGAGAGTGTGAAACTGATTGATTTTGCCCGTAACTTCGGACATCAGATTGCGATAACAGCGGGTATGGATTACGCAGTGGGGGATGCGGTGGTTATAATTGATGCGGATCTGCAGGACCCTCCCGAACTGATTCTGGATATGATCGCGAAGTGGAAAGAGGGCTATGAAGTCGTATATGCCCGTCGCACCAGACGAAGCGGGGAAACTCGCTTCAAAAAATGGTCGGCAAGTCTGTTCTATCGTGTCCTTCGTGCCTCAACGGATACGGATATCCCGGTAGACACCGGAGATTTTCGCCTGATTGATCGCAAAGTATGTGATGAGATGAAACGTCTTCCGGAGAAAAACCGGTTTGTACGCGGGCTGGTCAGTTGGGTCGGCTTTCGTCAGACTGCGATTGAATATGAACGCGATGAACGTCTGGCAGGCGAAACAAAATATCCGCTGAAACGCATGTTGAAACTGAGCCTGGATGGCATTACTTCATTTTCGTATAAACCGCTCAAACTCGCAGGTTATGTAGGTGCGATCCTGTCGGTTGGCGGATTTATCTATATGTTAACGGTTATTATTTCGGCCATCTTTACGGATTCAACCATTAAGGGATGGCCATCTATTGTGAGTATCATGCTGATGTTTAACGGATTCATCCTGATCATGCTGGGCATTCTGGGCGAATACGTGGGCCGCATCTATGATGAGACCAAGGCGCGTCCACTATACATTGTGAGAGATGTGGTTCATGCCGAGGGCCAGCAAGCACAATCCCGATTTGACAGCCCGAGTTGCTCATCATGACTAAGCGTCTGGTGACACTCTTCAAGTTCGGTATTGTGGGTGTTGCAAATACGGCAGTGGATGCAGTGGTGTTTGCTTTGCTTGCAGTGGTCGGTGTACCGGTTCTGATGGCACAAGTAATCTCGTACAGCTGCGGTGTTGCGAACAGTTATTGGCTGAACGGCAGGTGGACTTTTCGAGATACGGCACGAGGGGGCGGCGATAGAGCGAAACTTGTTCGTTTTCTAATCACCAATCTCATCGTTCTTGCTATATCCGCTCTCATTCTGATGACTTTGCAAGACATGCTGGGTTGGAGTCTCGTGATGAGTAAAATCCTAGCGACCTTGATGGGGATGGTTCTGAACTATATGGCCAGCAGATATTGGGTGTTTCGTACAACGAACATATGAAAGGAGTCTATGATGATATGCAAATTAAAAAAGCAGTTATTCCGGCAGCGGGTCTCGGAACCCGTTTCCTGCCAGCGACCAAAGCACAGCCCAAAGAGATGTTACCGATTGTAGACAAACCGGCCATCCAATACATTGTTGAAGAAGCAGTGCAATCAGGCATTGAGAATATCCTCATTGTGACTGGACGCAACAAAAAATCCATAGAGGACCATTTTGATAAATCGGTTGAACTTGAACACTCTTTATATGCCAAGGGCAAACAGTCTTTACTGGAAGAGGTGCAGGCCATCAGCGAGATGGCAAATATTCATTTTATTCGTCAAAAAGAACCGCTGGGTCTGGGGCATGCCATTGGGTGTGCACGGCAATTTGTAGGAGATGATGCCTTCGCTGTATTGCTGGGAGATGACATTATGGTGTCTGATCCGCCTGCACTTGCACAGATGGTCCATCTCTATGAAAAGACAGGCAACCAGATCATTGGTGTCCGTCAGGTAGACGCGGCAAATGTGAGCAAATATGGCATCATTGATTCGAAGGGTGCAGAGGACCGGGTTCACCGGGTCACCAATCTGGTCGAAAAACCTTCTCTTGCGGAAGCGCCATCCCTTACAGCAGTAATGGGACGATACATATTGAAACCTTCTATCTTTCCCATTCTGGATCAGATCGAGAGAGGGGCTGGAGGGGAATATCAGTTAACGGATGCCTTGAAAGAAGTGAGTCAGGTGGAGGAACTGTTGGCCCTTGAACTGGAGGGGCGCCGCTACGATATTGGTGATCAATTCGGATATATTCAGGCGATCTTGGAGATCGGACTGATGCGCAAGGAATTACAGCCCATGCTGACACCCTATCTTCAGAGCCTTGCAACCCAGTGGGCATAGGAATTGATATATAGCTGAGGTTTAGATGTACTGTAGGACGGGTTCTCCTCCGTGCCGTGGTTCTGTCATAGACTCTAGTGTTGTACAATGCTGCCTGTAACGCTACAATAAGCAAGAAGTTTAAGTTGCTCTTTGAGGGGTGAGGAATCATGAATGAATCTATCATCAGGGACCTTATTAAGTATATGGACGTGGAGGACAACGCCGCCATTCAATACATTCAGACCGAGCATCGGATGAAACTGGGACTCTTTTGGGGGATACAGGAAGGCAGCCGGGTTCTGGAAATCGGGTGTGGTCAGGGAGATACAACGGCCGTGCTTGCACATCTGGTGGGGGAGCACGGGTACGTTCATGGTGTTGATATTGCACCAGAGGATTATGGTACACCGCTGACCGTAGGCGAAGCGGCAGCCAAGCTACGGAGATCCCCACTGGGTGATCGAATTCGAATGGATTATGATTTTGACATTTTAAGTGATCAGGTTCAATTCACCGAGAATGAGTTTGATGTGATTGTACTTTCCCATTGTTCTTGGTACTTGAAATCGTTTGACGAACTCGCCGAGATTCTTAGCAAGGTTAGGACGTGGGGACATGAGTTATGTTTTGCAGAATGGGATGCCCGAGTTACAGATGTGAGCCAGCTCTCACATTGGTTATCCGTTCTGATTCAGTCCCAGGTCGAATGTTACAAGGAGAACAGCTTCTCCAATGTGCGCACGCTTTTTACACCGGAAGATATCCAAGAGCTTGTCTCTGCAGCAGGCTGGAAGATTAAGGAAGAGACTTCGATCCATTCTCCCGAGCTACAGGACGGTCACTGGGAAACCGAAATGACACTGGCAGAAGCGCCTGTGGAACTGAAACTGCTTCCGATCCCGGACAAAGTAAAAACACTTCTTCTTTCTGAACTAAAATTACTTAGGACACATCATGCCTCGGGGCCTGGGAGCCCACTGGGAACGTATGCGATGGTTGCCAAAAAGCAGTAAAGAAATAGCTATTTGTAGTATGTTATAATAAAAATGTCTATCGACGTGCTATCACAGAAGATTGACCGCATGTAGCTGAAGTTTTTCTTGCGATAATTGAATGGTTCAGCTCCGCT
Source organism: Paenibacillus sp. GQ49 (assembly GCF_059759055.1). Lineage (NCBI taxonomy): Bacteria > Bacillati > Bacillota > Bacilli > Caryophanales > Paenibacillaceae > Paenibacillus > Paenibacillus sp. GQ49. Next base: position 200,205 of record NZ_JCAXEL010000011.1, on the reverse strand, counting down.
GGAAACATATAAATTCCATGATCTAAAAAAATGTGTTTACTTCATCACGGTAATTTTGATATTATAATCGCAATATCAAATGCGACGAAGAGACGAGTAGATAAAAATTATTCTTTCAAAGAGAGCTCCGGTAGCTGAAAAGGAGTAAAGAACTTTTTATTGAATAAAGACTCAGAGCAGCACATCGGAACTTAGCATTAAGGGATGGTGTGACAGGAGCTCCTGTTACAGAGCTAGAGTATGAACGGTCTACAGCTAGCAACATGGTTGTATTCCTTTACTTGAAGAGGCGGATATGGTGACATATTGGCGAATCTGGGTGGTACCACGAGAGTTCAATCTCGTCCCTGAGACTATTGTCTTGGGGATGGGATTTTTTGGTTTTTTCGGGGCTGTGACTACACGCTTTGGAATTGCCTGAATAGTGTTAATTAGGAAGTCAATTTCATAATACGTTTTTAGTGAGTTATGATAATTGATCCAAGAGAAGAATCACTTAAACCGAAAGGAAATGATGATTGAATGTCAGCAAAATTGAAAGTTGGTATCGTCGGAGGAACGGGAATGGTGGGTCAGCGTTTTGTGGACCTGCTCGATCAACATCCATGGTTTGAAGTAACAGCTATTTCTGCAAGCGCCAATTCGGCAGGTAAAACATATGAAGAATCCGTACAAGGCAGATGGAAACTCGCAGTTCCTATTCCGGAAGCTGTGAAGAAAATCGTTGTTCAGGATGCTTCCCAGGTTGAGGCTTTTGCCAGCCAGGTTGACTTTATTTTCTGCGCGGTTGATATGAAAAAGAATGAAATTCAAGCGCTCGAAGAAGCTTACGCTAGAACAGGCACACCTGTCGTGTCCAACAACTCGGCTCACCGCTGGACAGCAGATGTACCCATGGTAATCCCTGAGATTAACCCGGGACATCTGGACGTGATTGAAGCTCAACGCAAACGTCTGGGCACAAAAACCGGATTCATTGCTGTAAAGCCAAACTGCTCGATTCAGAGCTATGTGCCTGCACTGCACGCCTTGCGTGAGTTCAACCCGACTCAGGTCGTGGCTTCCACGTATCAAGCAATCTCCGGAGCAGGTAAAAACTTTACGGACTGGCCTGATATGCTTGATAATGTCATTCCATACATCGGTGGCGAAGAAGAGAAGAGTGAGCAGGAACCACTGCGGATCTGGGGTAGCATCGAAAATAATGAGATCGTCAAAGCATCGGCTCCATTAATTACAACCCAATGTATTCGTGTTCCAGTCACGGATGGACATCTGGCGACCGTGTTTGTAAACTTCGAGAAAAAACCAAGTAAAGACGAAATTCTGGAGCGTTGGTTGCAGTTCAAAGGCCGTCCGCAGGAACTGGCTCTGCCAAGTGCACCGAAACAGTTCATTACGTATTTTGAAGAAGAGAACAGACCACAGACAAAACTGGATCGTGACATCGAACGCGGAATGGGTGTCTCCACAGGCAGACTGCGCGAAGACTCACTCTATGACTACAAATTCGTGGGATTGTCCCACAACACGCTCCGTGGAGCGGCAGGTGGTGCGGTTCTGATCGCAGAACTGCTTAAAGCTGAAGGATATATTCAACCGAAATAAGCATCAATGCATCATGAGCAGTATCAGATTTCTGAACAGGATATTTCATGAAAAACCATCACTTGTTGATGGTTTTTCTATTGTGGACAAGCGCTGGTAAATCTACATTCTTATCGTAGCTACAGGTCTAACAGCAATGTTTTCATAAACAAATTACTAAGTTTATGAAACGTAGCAGTATCTTGGCAATAATGGTAATAATAGCAACATAAATCAAAACGCCGACAATCATGTCAGCGTTTTTTTTACATTCCAGTATTTTGTTATGCCGCAGATGTCTTATCCGACTTATGCAGAAGCTGAGAGCGACGACCGAGCAGATAACCTGTCAGAGAAGCAAGCATCTGTTGAAATACCATGCCAAGCACAACCGGGACAGCAACTGGTGGCGGAAAATACGAAACAGCGAGTACTGCACCTGCGCTGATATTACGCATGCCTCCATTGAACACCAGAGCGACCTGATCGGCCTCGTTCCAGCCCAGCAATCGGGCGATGAAGTAACTTAGCGCATAACCGAATGATGCCAGGAAAATAATGATGACCGCAAGACCAGCCAACTTCCAGTTGAAATCGGCCAAATAAGGTGCAACGACAGACCCGTTAATCGCAACGACAGATGCCATAAACAATTTGGATAACGGATTCAACCTTGGTCCCCAGACCGGGACAATGGCGCCTTTGGTCCACTCATTTAAAAGCATACCGAGCAGGGATGGCACCACAATCATCCAGAACAGACTGCTCATCATGGCTGCTGTGTCCAGTGTGACACTGGTTCCGATTAACAGGGATAACACCCCGGGCACTACGAAAGGAGCAAGCATGGTATCAATCAGGATGATGGAAAGCGTAAGTGCGATATTGCCCCGATAGATACTAACCCAGATGAAGCTGCTTATTCCTGTCGGAATCACGGCTGCCAGAACAAGGCCCGTTATGGTGTACGCATCTGTAGGGAAAACCAGATGACCCATACCGAGAGCAATTAGAGGCATCGCCAAATGCAAAATAAACAGACATACAAACAGGGGGAACGGCTTCTTCAGCACGTTCACAAAATCCCGTATCCCAAGACTGATACTTCCAGCGAACGTCATGAACGCAAAAAGCCAAGGGGATAAAAAGGTATAAGAAGAAAGAAAACTCCCGCATAACACGCCAATAATAATACTGATTGGGGTAATCAGTGGCATGATGCGGTTCAAGCGTTGGTTCAAGGCTTGAAGCATAATCATGACATCCCTTTACCGTGTGATTTTACTATTATACATGTTAATAATGTTGGCTGCAGACTCATTTGCAATGAAGCAGTCTGAAAAGGTATCATGGACTTGGAACAAGGATTCCGATCAGGAGAAGGGGAGATGATCATGTTTATAAGAAAAAGAAAGCACACATTAATGATGACAGGCCTTATTGCATCAAGTATTCTGCTGATTTCAGCCTGTTCTGTCGTGGAACAAGCCAATCAAAGTTTAAATTATGTGAGTGGGGCTACTGATTATATAGAACAGGTATCAAACGCCGGGGCTGATCTGCAAGAGCTCGCATCAAGTGCGGTGAATAATCCGGAGATCACAACGCAGATTCAGGAGAAAATCGATCTGATCCAAGCAGAAGCAAGTGAATTTTCTCAGTTGACTGCTCCTGCAATAGGAGAGAGCATTCATGAGAATCTGGTCAGTTACAATACTCAATTAACAGAAGTTGTGGACAATTTCGAGAATACAATTGCAGAGCAAGGTTTTACGGCAGAAAATTGGGAGAAGACGGGCATTCCTGAACTGATCACCAACATCAATAATTTGAAAGATCCGCTTAGCGGACTTCAGGGTGAATAAATTGAATTGATCTTACCACATTAAGACAATCCAGTTTGGAATCGAATACTTGAGAAGGGGCGAGATATCGGAATGATTTGAATTACCGTTATGCTCGCTTTTTTATTTTCCCAAAACTCATGCATATTTAAAATCACAGGAGCTAGACTATATCATGTAAATAGGAGATGTATATGACATTTATCTCATATTTATGTGAAGATGATCTATGGTTTGACAAGGTTGGGACAGAGGCGTATGATAAAGTATATAAGTTAATAAAATATAGTTACTTACTATAAGTTTTCAACTGTGCTTTAATATATTTTGCCAAAGGAGAACGGAGTCATGACGGAGCACAATGGAAAAGTAATCATTATTACAGGTGGAGCGAGTGGTATTGGTAAAGAGACAGCACTTCAACTTTCGGATCAAGGTGCGACTATTGTTGTCGCTGACTATAATGAAGACGGAGCGAAGAAGCTTGCGGCAGAGATTGAAGCAGCTGGCGGAACAGCGGGCGCGTACAAAGTGGATGTATCCAAAGGGGACGAGATCAAAGCCCTGATCGACTGGACCGTAGAGCAATATGGTACATTAAGCGGTATTTTCAATAATGCCGGCATTGGACTTGTGAAGCCATTTCTGGAGATGGACCCGGAATCCTATCATAGAGTCATTGATGTAGATCAGCACAGCGTATACTACGGTATGTATTATGGTGCGAAAAAAATGGTTGAATTAAATGTACAAGGTACTATTGTAAATACAGCTTCGATCTATGGAAGTGTTGCTGCAGTAGGCAGCTTCAACTACAACGCTGCCAAGGCAGCGGTTGTTATGATGTCCAAATCCGGTGCATTGGAACTTGCTGAGCATGGAATTCGTGTAGTTGGTGTAGCACCTGGTTTTATCGAAACACCGATTCTGGGTGATGACCAAGCCATGAAAGATGCGCTTGCTACTCAACATATGCGTGGAGAGCTCATTCAACCGGAGAAAGTAGCCAGTGTGGTTACATTCTTGTTCAGTGATGCAGCCAGCGCAGTGAACGGTACAACCGTAGCCGTAGATGATGGATTCCTCAGCTTCAAAACCAAATAAGTAACCTTCTAAAATTAAGAGAACTCAACTCAAAAAAACAGAAAAAAAACGGTGCAGAACGATTTATTCGTTTTGCACCGTTTTTGTATTTTCATTATAAAGTAATCGTGGCATATGAGATGGAAATAAGTTTGTCGAATTATCCCGAAAATTCAGAGATCGTGATACAATTAACAAGGCTATAGCTTTTTATCATTTTGTGTTGTCATATACAATTCGAACGCCAAGAGAGCCATAACTCTCTTCTTTGTAATGACATTGAGAACAGGTTTTGGTCGAACATAACGCATCGTTATGAACTTGTAATTTTTCGTTGCACTGTGGACATTTATTTTCAAAAAGAGTCTTCAACACGTTAAACATGCTTAATCACTCATTTCGGATTAATTTACTTGGTTTTATTATAACGGATAATATTCTCCTTGTATAGCACTTTTAAGTGGTATCGAGATGAGATTTATATTGCACGAAAGGAAGCGCATAACCGATGGATGTTCTGCTTTTTGTCATCATGTTTATACTGGGTCTGGTCGGTTCATTTTTCTCCGGTTTGTTGGGTATTGGTGGGGCCATTATCAATTATCCGCTGCTGTTATATGTTCCATCCTGGATGGGACTGGAACCATTCTCAGCACATCAGGTATCGTCGATTAGTATGTTTCAAGTATTTTTTGCTTCACTTGCCGGTGTGATTGCATTCCGCAGAAAAGTAAAAACAGGTAAAAGTGGTGGGGCGATCGTTCACCGCGGATTGGTGCTATACATGGGCTCCAGCATTCTTGTTGGTAGTCTGATCGGCGGGTTCATATCCGGTCATCTGGACGGAAGGGTTATTAATCTGATCTATGGCATTCTGGCGATCATGGCGATTGTGCTTATGCTGATTCCCGGAAAGGGAAAGCTTGATACCTCAGCTCCACTGGTGTTTAACCGATGGATTGCAGCAGGAACTGCTTTTGCAGTAGGCATTGTATCAGGAATTGTTGGTGCAGGTGGTGCCTTTATCCTTATTCCTATCATGCTGACGATTCTTAACATCCCCGTACGAACGACGATTGCTTCTTCACTGGCTATTGTATTTATCTCCGCCATTGGCGGCGTTATAGGGAAAATTACAGGTGGAGACATTCCGATGGAACCCATCATCTATACGGTGATCGGCAGTCTGCTGGGGGCATCCCTTGGTTCACGGGTTAGTTCGATGATCAATGTGAGGGTACTTCGATATGCATTAATCGTACTTATCGCCATCACAGCGGTCAAAGTCTGGTCTTCCATTCTGTAAAATCACGTATATGGGAATGAACAGTGACGATTTCGTAACCAAACGGTTGGATCGCCGTATAAAGGTTATGAACATGAGCTGAAGCGTTGGATACACGATCAAATGAGTTCAGTTTTCGTCCATGGAGCACCTCATCTCCTTTCATGGATACATGTTTAACATTAATAGAAGTTGAGGTATCCACCCTATGAATAACGTACTTACAGAACAGGCTGATGCAGGATATCGGCTAGCTGAGCAGAAAGCATCTCAGTATTTTACTTCACTTAGGCAGCAACTTAACGATAATACGTATACAACAGCACTTACCCAAGATATTCATGTATGGCAAAAAAAACATATTCATCGTTTTGCCTGGCTTTCTCTTTTATCACCTAGCAAAAGAAAACCGGATCCCCGGGATGTTCATAGATATATCCACTGGCTGAATACTACAGGAAAGCTGGATGATTACCTGGATCGGAGTATCTCCTATATTTATATGCGGGATCTGGGGCAAGCCCTTGATTCTCCGGGTACGCAGGCCCGAATTCAGCACGTTGTCCAGAATACCAAAAAATACTTTATGGGCTCCGCTACTGGGCGCAAAGGACAGCCTGATTATATCAGTCTGGCTGCGTTGTACCGGTGGGGACAGAAGGAGCACATTGAAGCAGCTGTCATCTGGGTGATGAACAAATTAAAGAATGTAGCATCCAACATCCCGAAGGAGCTGGATGCAGAGCAGGCGCAGCGGAAGCTCATCAAGATCATTCTCGGCGTTGTCCTTCATGTGGACGATGAGATGAACGAGCAGACACCACCAGAAGAACGGACGCGGAGATTTGATGCGGCGATTAGACTTGGTTATTCGTACGGTTTGACATATCCATTTGTGGATGATCTGCTGGATTCTCAAGCATTGACTGTTCAGGAAAAAGAACAATATTCCCTGATGATACGTGATGCACTTCTTACCGGGGTCGTACCTGATCTGGGAGAGTGGAAAGGCAGCAATCTTGAAGTAATTGAATATGTACATTCCGAGCTTCGGGAAGCATTTGAGTACATCAAGAACTACCAGCATCCAGAGAAACAGCGCACGTTTTTAGAGCAATCCTATGTGTTCTTTCAGTCTCAGGAGATCGATCGCAACAAGAAATTAGCCAATGCGAATTATAGCAATGAAGAATTGTACATTCCGATTATTATCAAATCCTCTTCTTCCCGATTAATCGTCCGGTCTGTTCTCAGTGCACCAGTGGATGAAGGATTTGATCTGCGGACGTTCTATTACGGGATATATAATCAGTTGGCTGATGATTTTGCCGATATGTTTGACGATATGGAAGAAGGGGCAGTAACTCCATATACGTACTATTTGAAGTATCGAGATTTGCGTCCCGACTTGATTAATCCTTATGAACTGTATTGGGCAGTCATCTCTCATCTAATCCATGATGTGTACAACTCGGATGCCAAGACCCGTGAGGTCATACTGGATCGTGCCATCAACGGGCTGAAGCGTTGTAAAGAAAGGTTGGGACAGCAAAAATATGATGAAGTGATGACGATCTTTGCCTCCGGGCAGCCTGAATTTAATCAACTGGTTCAACAGATGGTGCGAAAAGCAGATGACGTTGATTTCCTTGATAAATTGTTACGGGATCAGGTCGTGCTTCAATTGAAAAAAGACAAGCAGGAGAAAGACGAGTTCAAGCAGACCATTCGAACAGTTCGCGAACAGATTAATGTGGAGTTGCAGATTGCGAAGCCCGGTGGCCTTCATGAGATGAAAGAAACGCTGATCGATGCGGCCAATTACAGCTTGCAGGGAGACGGAAAAAGGCTACGTCCGATATTAACTTGGGTTATGGGCGTGCGCGAGTATGGTCTACCTGAGTCATCCATCGTTCCGCTGCTAAGATCGCTGGAGTACATGCATACCGCTTCCCTGATCTTTGATGATCTGCCTACGCAGGATAATGCTTCGACAAGACGTGGACGTTCCACGCTGCACCAGGTACACAATAGTGCCACAGCAGAGCTTACGGGTCTGTTTCTCATTCAGAAGGCGATTGGAGAGCAATCCTCATTGAATCGCTTTGATGCGGCAACCGTGCTCACGCTCATTCAGTATTCAGCTGAAAAAGCAGAGGATATGTGTATGGGGCAGGCCATGGATCTGAACTCCAAAGGTAAAGCATTGACGCTGGAGCAGTTGAACATGATCTGTTTTTACAAAACTGGCATTGCCTTCGAAGCTGCCCTGGTCATGCCAGCGATACTTGCCCAAGTGAAGGAACCGGAGATGGCTGCGCTGAAAAAGTTCGCTTATCATGCAGGGATCGCCTTCCAGATCAAGGACGACTTGCTGGATTTCGAGGGAAATTACCTCATTCTTGGGAAACCTGCAGGTCAGGATGTGCGGAACAACAATTCAACCTTTGTGTCTATTCTGGGTGATGAAGGCGCGAAGAAAGCGATGTGGGAGCATTATTGTCTTGCTACAGATGCAATGAACGAGATGCCGAAACCTATTCCATTTTTGAGACATTTATTGGATTATCTTGTTGGCCGCGAGCACTAATCCATTTTTCTCGCGATGCCTTACTGCATATGACTTATAATGATATATAATGACAAAGGTCGGGATTCCATATGGATGGATTCCAGGCCTTGTTTGACTTTGTAGACACCAAACTTTTGAAAAGATATGTTTCAATAACTCAATTTTTGGGTACTAAGCTGGTACTGTGGTTTTAAAACGAACCGATCCTTTGTGGAACAACTTCCTTCCAATTAAAATTAACTTTCGACTATTTATAACATGAGTTTATATGCCAAAAGGAGAGTTTACAATGCAGGTTCAAAAGGTCGACCATCACGAATTGTTCGAGCAGATATACAACCAAGCACCTATTGGAATTGCACTCGTTGCTCCGACAGGAGAATGGAGAAAAGTGAACCCCGCATTTTGCTGTATGCTGGGTTTTACGTATGAGGAATTAACGAAGCTCACCTACCAGGATATTACGCATCCGGATGATTCACCACAAGATGTGATCTATAATTGCGAGCTATTCGAAGGTAAATTTAAAGAGTATCAATATGAAAAGCGTTATATCCATAAAAATGGTAACATCTTATGGATTTCATTGCATGTTTCATTAGTTCGTAGCGAAATTACGGATGAACCTCTTTACTTCATTTGCCATATTGTTGATATAACTGACCGCAAAATGTCTGAACAAAAACTTCTGCATAGTGAAGAGATGTTCAAACTGATTACAGATCATGCTCAGGAGATCATCTATATTGCTGATCAGGAGGGCGTTTGTCGATTCTGCTCTCCCTCAGTCCAACATTTATTGGGTTATTCGCCAGAAGAAGTGATTGGTCAAAATAATGATGCATATTTCCACCCACAAGATGTGGAACGAATCTCACAGATGGACTTGACTAAAGGAAATCTGTTGAATATCAGGGTCCGTCATAAAGAGGGACATTATCTGTGGTTCGAGACCACATACAAGGTCTTTGGTGATGCTGAGCTTGGACAGCAGATTCTTTCGATTGGACGAGATGTATCCGAACGAAAAAAACATAAAGACATCAGTGCAGAGGCTGAACGCATCGCTTTAATTGGCAGTTGGGAGTGGGATATGGTCAAAGACCAGATCGCACTTTCCGATCAGATTTTTGAGATTTTTGAACTTGAACGCACCCGTAAATCATACTGTGCAAATGATGTTTTTAAAGTTATGAATGCTGCAGACAGAGCTTCTTTACAAGAACAAATGGAATGGGTAAAACAAGGAAAATCGCTTGATTTTGAATACAAACACATCAGCTCTGATGGAAGTGAGAAGTATCTTCACTTGCGTGGGCTGATCACGCTCGATGAATATCAGCAGCCAGTTCAGCTGAACGGAACACTTCAGGATATCACTGAACGCAAACGTATCGAATTTAAATTGCAGGAATCTGTGGAGCGATACACTTCACTTAAGAAATACAATCATGACGCCATTATCTCGTTTAACATGGACGGTAATATTATGAATGCAAATCCAGTAGCGGTGAAAATGACGGGTTGTCCCGTGGCTGAAATGATTGGTACAAGCATAAGCAGATTTATCGGAGCCAGTAATCTGGGTCTGATTCTGGGCAGTAATTATGAGATGGCTGAAAAGGAAATCAATGCTGTTCGGCACACGGATGGATCTGAGACAGAAGTCTTGGCTACGCTTGCTCCAATTATTATTAATACATCCAATGTCGGGTTTTACCTGATTGCGAAGGATATTACGGAGCAGAAAAAACTGCTGGTAGCCAAAGAAACAGCGGAGAGAATGAATAAGGCCAAAAGTGAATTTTTGGCGATGATGAGCCATGAAATCCGCACACCTATGAACGGTGTAATTGGGATGACGGATTTGCTTCTGGATACTCCTGGACTTAGCGGGGAACAGAAGGAATATATCGAAATCATCCAGAAGAGTGGAGATTCTTTGCTGGCCATCATTAATGATATTCTTGATTTTTCCAAAATCGAATCAGGCAAAACCGATCTGGTAGATGATCCTTTTGATCTCGTAGAAATCGTGACCGAGACGGTGCAGATCGTAAAACCACTGGCTCGTGAAAAGAAGCTGGATGTTCGTATGGGCGTAGAAGATGCTATTCCAACTCCGGTGTATGGTGATGCTTATCGTCTTAAACAGGTACTTACCAATATCATTGGTAACGCAGTCAAATTCACTTCAGAAGGCGGCGTGGAAGTTAAAGTGGGAGTTAAGGAGCAGTGCGGCAATAACGTGCAGCTTTATTTTCAGGTAAAAGATTCGGGCATTGGCATTCCGGCTGAGAGGAAACAACAATTATTTGAACCTTTCTACCAACTGGAGAATTTTATGACCCGCAAACCTCAAGGTACCGGTCTTGGCCTTGCCATTAGCAAGAAACTGGTGGAGCTTATGAAGGGTGAGATCTGGATCGAGGAATCGGATGAACCGGGTACAATATTTATATTTACCGCCCAATTTAAATTAAATAACGGTGAAGAGAGCAACAGGTTGGATCAACAGCAGCAGAAGAGCAGAACATCAGCCTTACGAATTTTAATTGCAGAAGACAATGAGGTGAATCAACTCGTCCTTAGCAGAATCGTTGAGAAAAAAGGGCACTTCGTGGATCGTGTGGCGGACGGTGTTGAGGCAGTCGAGGCGGTCAAACACACTTCATATGATATTGTCTTCATGGATGTGCATATGCCAAGGCTTAATGGATTCGAAGCGACAAAAGCGATTAAAAATGCTTTGCACCCCGAGAGTTGTCCATACATTATTGCGGTAACTGCAAATGCGTTAAGAGGTGACATGGATAAATGCTTGAAGGCAGGCATGGATGCGTATGTCAGCAAACCGATTAAAATCGAATCTATTATGCAAGCATTGGAGACCTATTACATCAAAAATAATCTCTGAGTGTCCTGAAAATGGATTCATGAGCAAAAGCTGCTAGCTTATTGTAAATAGGCTAGCAGCTTTTTTGTGCACAAATCTCTAAGGATTTTTGATCCACAATTTGGAGATGTCCAGATAACCGAATTCTGCTATCTGCATGCCGAAGATGCTCTGATCCAGTTCAGCCTGCTTGTTCATGTGACAGCCATGCAAGATCCAGCAGTGATCACGTAGCAAGGCTTCAGCATCATCCAGGAGCGCAGTACGGTCTGCCCGATGAAGCGTTGCGAAATGATCCAGTTTGTCATCCAATAGAGACTGGAATGCAGGAGACATACACATATGAAAATGGTTGGACAGGTTTTTGAAAAAGTGAATCATGCCGTACTGCCAATCTTCCTCCAGTATCTCTTCAGCGAGGATCAATTGCGCGTTCGTGGTTTCCTCTGAGTTGAAATAATCCACAACGGCCTGCATGCTGATGTTCAGACCGATGGACGCTGCCCGACGCTGAATCCACTCCGCAACGTCTGCATCCTTATTATGTTTATACGATAATGTTACCGTCTCACCCTTGTACCCACAGTTATGCAGCAATTCACGAGCATGCTCAAGAGAGGCAACGGTCCAGTCTTGGGCTGCACTTTTCCACGGCAGAAAGCTGCTGGCCGGTGTGATCCGATTCCCACCGAGATCTCGGACAAGCGCGACCGAATCATAGACGATACGCAGGGCTTGTCGAAATAAGGGATGATGATGGATGCCTTCCTTGTGAAAATTGAACAGCATATACTGACAACCCAGCGCCGGATAATTGATACTGTTCGTCTGATCACAGCCTGTTGCCAGACTCAATCGATCTGTACCGGGTAGCTCATAATAGCGATCATTTGGACTCAGGTCAGGCACAAACCAGAAATGGACTTGATCCAGATGTGGCCGGATGCCGTAGTACGCATCAAAAGCGGCAAGCTCCAGCACATCTTCATTCAGCTCAGAGATCTGAAAAGGACCGGTACCTATCAATGTATTGGCTACATTGTAATCGTAGGGCAAGATTGTCATCCGAATACAACTGAACAGATGCAAGAAAAACCGATTAGGACGATATAGAACAAACTTGATGCAGTAATCACCAGCTACTTCCGAACGTTGAATATCCCGATATAACCAGATGGACGGACTGTGTACATCAATCAATCGTTGCAACGTCGCTTGCACATCCCGGGACGTCATGACACGGCCGTTGTGGAAACGTACACCTTTTCGGAGATAAAAGGTCCATAAGCGATGGTCCTCGCTGCACTCCCACATGTGAGCCAGTGCTGGCAGGAATAATTCCGTCTTGGCATCATAAGTGATCAACGTATTACAGACCTGGCTTAATAGGTAGGTTTCAAATGCAGTATACACAAAGGCTGGGTCCAAATCACCTAACTGGCGTGATCTCATGATGCGCAGAATATCCTGACCAGAGGCAGTTTCATCGTGGCTGTGGAATCCCATCTGTTGATGGAGGGAGAGCATGAGCCGTTCTCGCAATGTATCATCCATCTGAACGGTTCCGATGAGTTCAATGGCATCTTTCATTTTGCCTTTACCCAAAAGTTCGGTAAAACTCGCTTCCAACGCTTGATTCATGCTACGTAGCATCGTTAACTCCGAATGATGTCCACGACCACGCCCAGGCTGCCAATGAATAAAGCCTTGTTCCTCCAATTTTCTGAGAATGAATTTCACATTGCGAGGGGTGCAGCACAAGGCAGCGGACAGGCTGTCAATCGTTACCGCTACAGGTTGATGAAGTTTGAATGAAAGTTGTTCCGCCCCAGCGAGCCTTATAAAGTGTGTATGCAGGGTATCCATGGCCATGACTCCTCTATTAAAGGTGAAAAGTGTGATCATATGTTTACACTTTTCTTTCCCCCTTTTATCCTTACAATTATACATTAGTAGAGGTAGTTAAATCACCCCGCATTGGAGCAGTCAGAATAGGAGAAGTTCGCATGAAGCAATATTTAAGGCAAATTCACCCCTTGGCATGGACGATCATTATCGGAACCATGTTTGGACGTCTTGTGACGTCAATGAGTATCCCGTTTCTATCCATCTATCTGACACGTGTACTAGATGCTACACCGACCGAGACTGGTATTACTGTGGCCGTTAGCTCGCTGGCAGGTGTCATGGTTAGTTTTTATGGAGGTTATATTTCGGACCGGATCGGGCGAAAAATCGTGATGTTAATCTCGGTATTTAGCTGGGCAGGTGTGTTTTTTATCTTTTCAGCAGCAGAGCATCTATGGGTGTTCTTTGTTGCCAATACGTTAAACGGATTATGCCGCGCAGTATTTGAGCCCACCTCCAGAGCACTGTTATCGGATATTACTTCTCCGGAGAACAAATTGCTGGTGTTCAACCTCAGATATGCTGCAATTAATCTCGGCGTGGTGTTTGGGCCAATTATCGGATTTCAGCTGGGATCATCTGAATCGACGTTTCCGTTTGTGATCTCCGGCTTGGTATACATAGCCTATGGATTTGTATTATTTCTGCAATTCAAGCTACAGCATGCCAATCTGCCAGAGCGTCATCAGGCAACCGCACCACGTTTGCGTGAAGCACTGATGACCACCGGTCGCGACCGGGTATTTCTGCCGGTATTAATCGGTACCACATTCTGTGTGCTGGGTTACGGACACTTCAGTTCTACGTTGGCACAGTACTTGGCGAGAAGCCCAATCTTTGAGAATGGAAGCCAGATGTTCTCGTATATGCTGTCCCTGAATGCCGTGACGGTACTGATTATTCAGTATCCTCTTGTGCGAACCTTCCGAAACTTCCCACCGCTTGTCCCTCTGATTGTGGGTAACCTGCTGGTCGCAACCAGTCTGATGATGGTCGGTATCGCTGAAGGTGTACTCATGATGATGATGAGTGTCATACTATTTACCATTGGGGAAGTATTGTTGTTCACCATGATGGATATGCTCATTGACCGGATTGCAAAGCCGGAATGGAAAGGAACGTATTTCGGGACCATCGGATTCAATAATATCGGTAGTGTCATTGCTCCTGTCATGGGAGGGTTGCTGTTAAGTCAATTTGGAGCGGAGAATGGGCTTGCTGTCTTTCTACCGATTGCACTGACGACTGCCCTGGGAGTACCTTTTCTTCTGATCGCACATAGGCGTCTTGTTGTTAGAGAGAAGCAAACCGAGTCCACATCTTTGAATGTGTAGCGAGAATAGAAAAGGTTAATGACATGAATTAAATAACAATTCAGTTAAAATTATCTTGACGGATGTTAGTCCAGCGAATACAATAAACAACAAATATGTGAAACGGGTGGGATGATGATTATGTTTATGCCTATACAGATTTCAAATCGATAACTGAATACGCATGAGCATAGTGACATTAATCCAATTTTTTTGCAATGATCGCGTTGGGACAGTCATGTTTGTGCACCTCTGTCGTGGACGCTCATCATTATTGCGATGCAGAGGAGATACGGGAAATGCTTTGCATTTCATTCGATCTCTTTTGGCTACAAGCTGTAGATGAACATTAGTTCATCTATGGCTTTTTTGCATGCATTCCACCCAATTCGTTCACATGGAAAGGAGCGTTTGGAGCGTTATTTTATAAAAACTAACTTGTTAAAAAGGAGAATGTACAATGGTCAACATATGTTCTACATATCAATTATGGGCGGGAAATCCCGATTTTAATGTCATTATGTATGACTCATCCTAGTGGGGGTAACAGCGAAGGTTATTCTGTCATCGTAGTTACAGTGTAATGTTCTTTAGTTCATTTGATATAAATAAACCGATAAAGAGGTGGGACTTGTGCCCAAAACAGAGAAAATCTCCATGTCATGGCTGCTGCGTTATCTAAAACCCGTTAAAGGACGGCTGGCCTTACTTTTAATCATGTTGCTCACATCAACGGGGCTTCAGCTTTTGAATCCACAGATTATCAAACGATTTATCGATACAGCAGCAAGTGGGGGAGTCCTCACCAATCTTGTTCAGCTCGCAGGAATATTTCTGGTTGTCGCCGTGTTTAATCAACTCATTACGGTAGCGGTCAGTTATTTGGGGAACGACGTGGCCTGGCGGGCCACGAATCAACTGCGCGGAGATCTGCTGAAGCACTGCCTGCGTCTTGATATGCGTTTTCATAATGTGAAAACACCTGGAGAGATGATTGAACGTGTGGATGGAGACGTAACGAGTATCTCCAATTTTTTCGCGATGTTCATTGTGCAAGTGATCGGGAGTTTTGTGCTGCTGGCCGGAATTCTCGGATTCATGTTCAGTGTTAATGTGCCCATTGCTTTGGTGATGACCGTGTTCACATTATTATCGATCCTGTTCATGGTCTTTATCCGAAATCTAGGCGTGGACTCTTCCAAAAATGAACGTGCGGCAAGTGCCTCTCTGTTCGGATTAATTGAAGAACGTATTGCTGGGATTGAAGATGTGCAAGCGAATGGTCATGTGCCGTATGTGATGAACCGCTTTTACCGCACAATGCGCACGGTATTCCTTAAGGGGAGAAAAGCCTGGCTGCTACGGGTTATTCCGTGGAATACCACCGTAGTTCTGTTTGCTCTGGCGGTCACTGCGGTGCTTTTGCTGGGTGTGCATTATTATATGGAAGGTCTAATTAGTATCGGAACATTATTTCTGATCTATCAATATACACAGATGCTGAATGATCCAATTGAGATGCTTGGAGATCAGGTGCAGGAGTTCCAAAAAGCAAAATCAGGCATGTTGCGCTCCAGAGAGCTGTTGTCCATGCATAGTGTGATTGAAGAGGGTACAGAGGAGCAATTGCCGGAAGGACCGCTTGGATTGGAATTCAGTCAGGTGCACTTCAGTTATAACCAGGATAAACCGGTATTGCATGACATTACTTTTGCTATTAAGCCTGGTGAGCGTCTGGGAATCATCGGTCGCACAGGGAGCGGCAAATCGAGTCTTAGTCGTGTTCTTCTCCGGCTGTATAATCTGGATCGGGGTACGATTCGTGTAGGTGGAACGGATATCACAAAGCTTTCGTTACAGGCACTCTATCGCCGGGTGGGTATGGTGACACAGGATGTGCAGCTGTTTGATGGCACGTTGCGTGATAATCTTACGCTATTCAATGGGGATGTATCGGATCAGATGATCAAGGAGACGACGGATCGCCTTGGACTTAGCCAATGGATTAATTCACAACCAGAAGGACTCGATACGTATCTGGCAGCAGGTGGAGCTTCATTGTCGGCAGGGGAAGCACAGTTATTTGCCCTAACCCGCGTATTCCTGACCGAACCGAGTCTGGTTATTCTGGATGAGCCTTCATCACGTCTAGATGCTGCGACCGAGGGTATGCTGCAATCTGCAATTGACCAGTTAATGAAACAATCCACCGGAGTGATTATTGCTCATCGACTGGCTACGCTGGAGAAGGTGGACCGGATTATGGTGCTTGGAGATGGGAAGGTACTGGAATTTGGAGCGAGAGAAGAACTTGCCAGTAACCCGGCATCTCACTATGCCAGACTGCTAATTACAGGCAGAGAGGAGGAATTGGCATGACTGTAGCAGGATTTATAGGCCGTTTGTTCCGATTCAGGCCTTTGTTATTTATAATCAACGGATTGTTATGGTGTATATTTCACTCCTTACCTCTAGCCATTGGTATTGGAATGCAATGGTTTTTTGATCGCACAACAGTGGGGTCAAATGACTACATGTGGCTTGCTGTGCCGCTTATCTTTATTGCTTTAGTCAGAATGGCACGGGTGGGCACATTTTTTGTAGCCTTTTATGCATGGGTTACGTATCTGTATCATGTTCAGGCGATTTTGCGAACCAACATGCTCGCAGCGATCATGCGCTGGCCTGGGCGTAATCTTCCGGCTTCACCAGGGGAGGCGATGAGTCGTTTTCGGGATGATGTGGATGAAGTCGTCGAGTATGTAGAATCATGGGTAGACTTCTGGGGACGGCTTGTTTTTGCTGTTGTGTCCATCGTCATTATGGCGAACATTAATTGGCAGATCACGTTGGTTGCTGTGCTGCCATTGGTGGTCGTGACCTTACTTAACAATCTGTCCGGAAATCGGGCTCGGAAATATGCACAGGTTAATCGCGAATCGACTGGGAGAATTACCAGTTTTATTGCGGAAACGTTTGGAGCAGTGCAAGCCCTGAAACTGGGTCAGGCCGAAGAGAATGTCTCTACACGTTTTAACCAGTTGAATGAAGATCGTCGCCAGGCTGCACTTCGAGACAATCTGTTCAAGCAGTGGATGAGATCGATGAATCAGCATGTTCTAAGTATCTGTACCGGATTGATTCTACTGATGTGTACAGCTGAGATGAAAGCAGGGAATTTTACCGTAGGTGATTTTGCCTTATTCACCAGTTATCTGGCCAATATCGGATTTAGCATTTCACTGTTTGGTTATATGGTGTTTCAGCACAAAAGGCTCAAGGTATCCTATGATCGTATGCGTAAGCTATTTCGCCCAGGGGAAGAAGACCAGATCATGGATTCGAGGGAAATCTATCTGTATGAAGATCCGCCGGAGCTTGTAAGTGAACAGAGGGACCCTAAGGAGAAGTTGCAATCTCTTGAGGTGAATAAGCTGACTTATCAATATCCGAATTCTGCAAATGGCATAGAAGAGATCAGTTTCCGACTGGAACGTGGACAATTTCTTGTGATTACAGGACGGATTGGATCAGGTAAATCAACGCTGGTACGAACACTTCTTGGACTGTTACCCAAGCAAAAAGGGGACATTCACTGGAATGGAGAAGCTGTTGATCCAGCCACGTTCCTGATGCCGCCTAGAGCCGCATATACCCCGCAAGTACCAAGACTGTTCAGTGATACGTTGAAAGAAAATATCGTCCAGGGCAAACAGGGGAACACCGAGCAAGCGCTTGAAAAAGCCATTCGTCTGGCTGTGATGGAGAAGGATATCAAACATCTGGATCAGGGGCTTGAGACCCCGGTTGGTCCAAGAGGAGTCATGCTTTCAGGCGGGCAGATTCAGCGCGCGGCCACAGGACGCATGTTAATGACGGAGGCGGACCTGTTTATCTTTGATGACCTGTCCAGTGCACTGGATGTGGAGACAGAACAACAAGTATGGGAAGGGCTGTTCCAAGAGCCGGATGTCACCTGCATCGCAGTTTCTCACCGCAGGGCAGCACTTTCCAAAGCAGATCACATTATCGTGATGAAAGATGGACGCATTGAAGCCGAGGGAAGTTTGGCCGAATTGCTTGCCACCAATGAAGAGATGCAGCTGCTATGGCAAGGGGAGCAAACCCCCGCGAAAGTCGGGTAGCTTTGAAAGTTTTAAAAAAGTAATAAGAAAGCAAAAAAAGCAAAAAAGCCTTACAGACGACTCATTTTAGAGTACGGTCTGTAAGGCTTTTTTATTGTTATATCGAGTGTAACGATGGAATATTTTTATCTCATCATTTGAGCAATCAAGGAATACGCAATGATAACCAGGAAGATAATAGTGATATGGTTAATGGAGAAGATAAACATCCGTTTGGACCATTTCTCTGTTTCTTTCTTATCAAAGGTAGCCACACTAAGAATGAGCCAGGCCAAGCTAACCAGAAATGCCACAATAGCGACAAATGGACTCATCGGCCAGAATAAAAAGCTGGAAATCAATAACAGTACCAGATACACATTTGTCTGAATGTATGTCCGTCTGATGCCTTTAACAACGGGCAGCATGGGAACACCAGCAGCTTTGTATTCGTCAAAACGACGAATCGCAATCCCGTAGAAGTGAGGCATTTGCCATAAGAGCATCGTAACAACCAATGCCCAGATCTCAAAATGACCCAGTTCCGGTGAAATGGCTGCCCAACCGATGAGCGGAGGAACAGCACCCGAAAGACTTCCCACTTCCGTGTTGTAGATCGTTGTACGTTTGGTCCACATCGTGTAAGGGAACACGTAAAGCAACAGACCCAAAATACCAAATACAGCAGCGGATGGGGAAGCGATGTACAACATGATGCCCCCGATGATGGTAATTGCAATACCGAGAATTAGACCCGACTTGGTATCTACGCGTCCCGTAACGGTAGGACGTTTCTTCGTACGTTCCATGATCGCATCGATATCACGATCATACAAGTTGTTAAACACCCCTGCAGCTCCAATAATGAGAGAAGACCCAATAAAGGAAAGGATGATTGGTACAATATTAGCTAAGATTGAAGCATCAAATACATATAAAGCCAAACTTAAACCCGCAAACATGGCGATCAGGTTGGACTTGATGATTCCGATTTTGATCGTATCGAAGAAAACTTTCGGAATCGAGCTGTACTCCAGGCTGATATTGGTCTGTGAACCATTATTCAATGTTTTCAAGAACTCACTTCCTATATCTATACTTATATATTATGTTGCTATTATACCATTCAATACACTATGTGATTTAATTAACGTTTTAGTATTTAAAATAATGTCATTTGATTGTGAACAATTTAAAAACAAGGTTGTTTTTAATTGTTAAATAATTATTTCTGTGTTACAGGAGAAAATCGAAAAATCCGGGTATAACAGTGATTTAAAGTTTTTTCTGTCATTGTAGTGTAAGTGTAAATAATCTTTCATTCAACTCAGACAGGTTGGATTGAAGAAGTAGTTAAAGATATATGTTGCAAAATGCTTAGGTTTTGTTTATTGTAGATATAAGATATCTTTAATGGTTTTGTTTTGTTAGAGTGTGTTCTTGTAAATCTCCGATATTACTTTCTTAAGAGAAAGCTGAGGTTATTTTTAAAACTCAATTAGAGATATTAAATGTCTGGAAAGGGTGAATAATATGAGTAATATGGATCAACTCTTGGATGTACTTATTATTGGTGGAGGACCAGCGGGGCTTAATGCAGCTCTAGTACTTGGCAGGGCCCGCAAGAACGTTGTGGTCATTGATGATGAGACACCACGTAACTGGGTTACAAGGGAGACTCATGGGTTTGTGACAAGAGATGGGGCAAGTCCACGTGAATTCCGGAAAGCTGCCAAAGAACAGATTGCAGCGTATCCTTCAGTTCAATTTGCATCCGATACAGCAACAGCGATAACAGGTAGCGATGGTGATTTTGTAGTTAAAACTAATCAGGGGGTAAGCTATCACACGAAAAAGATTTTGTTTGCGGTAGGTAAAAAAGACCTTCCCTTGAATATTAACGGATTAACAGAAGTTTACGGTAAAAGTGCGTTTGTGTGTCCATATTGTGATGGATGGGAGTTAAGAGAGCAATCTCTGGTCATCATCGTTAGTGGAGTTAACGCATTACATATGGCAAAAGTCATATCCGGCTGGACAGAACGTTATACGATCTGTACGAATGGATCAGATTCCTTAACCGATGAGCACCGTGAAGAGCTGAAGCAGCATCATGTTACTGTATTCGATGCACCGATTCAATCCATTGACTCTGAAGAAGGGATGGTACAGCAAGTTGTACTAAATGACGGTACTACGATTCCTTGCACAGGAGTTTTCTTCCAACCGAAACTGTTTACCGGATCAGAACTGCCAAAGGCCATCGGTTGTGAAATTACAGAATCAGGAACGGTTATCGTTGATGCTTCAGGCAAAACATCCGTAGCGGGTGTATACAGTGCTGGTGATGCAGCATCCGAGATATATCAGGCAATCACGGCTGCGTCTCTGGGGGCATTGTCTGCGGTAAGCATTAATAATGAATTGAATTTCGAGAACTGGGATGGGCCAAGTCATCATTAGAATAAATTAAAATTTTCATAGAATCATAGCGTCATTGCTTCAGACAGTAGGGGATTGCATATGCAATCCTCTATTTGCTGTTATTCAACTTAAACGTTGACCGGTTCAATTGAAAGTTATTCAGCCGGAAGAAAATTTGATATTAAATCAATTATGGTTTATTGTATTATCAAATGATACATATTACTATCATTTATAAAATCATCAAAGGAGAGATCACTTATGAATGAAAGCAGAACAGCAATCATGTGGCTAACGAATACCTTGCTTCACGGCGTACAGATAAGAGGTGATCATCATGAGTGATGCAGCTTACATTCCACAGCCCAAAATGTATGGACCACTTGGCAATCTGCCTTTGATTGATAAAGATAAACCAACGTTGTCGCTAGGTGTGCTGGCTGAACAGCATGGACCAATATATCGACTTACGGTTCCCGGTTATTCCGGTTTAATCGTATCTGGGCCAGATCTTGTGGCTGAGTTGTGCGATGTGTCCCGTTTTGACAAATATGTATACACTGAACTCGATAATGTACGTGCCTTTGGAGGCGATGGTTTATTTACAAGCAGAACATCGGAGCCCAATTGGAAAAAGGCCCATAACATTCTGCTTCCCACCTTCAGCAAACAGGCCATGAAAGGTTATCATCCGATGATGGTGGATATTGCCGAACAGTTGATCAATAAGTGGGCACGCCTCAATTCCAACGATACGATTGATGTTGCGGACGATATGACACGCCTTACGTTGGATACCATTGGACTATGTGGATTCAATTATCGGTTTAACAGTTTTTACAGACAGGACCACAGTCCTTTTATTGAAAGCATGGTTCGGGCATTAAATGAAGCTATGCAGAAGAGTTCACGTTTGAAAATTCAGAATCTGCTTATGGTGAAAACCAAACGACAGTTCCAAGAGGATATTCAGACGATGTTCTCTCTGGTAGATCAGATTATAGAGGAACGTAAAGCGAGTTCAGCACCCGAAGAGGTCGACTTGCTCGCACGTATGTTGAATGGCAAAGATCCGGAGACTGGCGAAATGCTGGATGATGAGAACATACGGTATCAGATTATTACGTTTCTCATTGCCGGACATGAAACCACGAGTGGTCTGTTATCTTTTGCTCTTTACTTTCTACTGAAAAATCCGGAATCGCTTCAAAAGGCGTATGACGAGGTGGATCAGATATTGGTCAGTGACTCACCACAGTACGAGGAAGTTCTTCAGCTTTCCTATATTCGCATGATTCTCAGTGAATCGCTTCGTCTATGGCCAACCGCTCCGGGATTTGATGTATATGCCAAAGAAGACACCGTCATTGGTGGCAAATATCCCTTAAAGAAAGGGGAAAGTTGCAGTATTCTTCTGCCTCAGCTACACCGTGACAGAGAGGCATGGGGAGAGGATGCGGAACTTTTCCGTCCAGAGCGATTTGAAGATACGGCGAAAGTGCCTCATCAAGCGTATAAACCTTTTGGTAATGGGGAGAGAGCATGTATTGGCATGCAGTTTGCTTTATATGAAGCAACACTTGTGCTTGGCATGGTCCTTAAACATTTTGAACTGATCGATTATAGCAACTATGAGTTGGATGTTAAACAGACACTAACGTTGAAACCGGGGGACTTCCGGATTCAAGTGAAAGCGCGCGAAGTGTCACAAAAGATGAATAAGTCTGCCAGATCTGTGGAAGAGAAACCTGCTCCTGTTGTTCATAAAAATATAATAAGTGACAGCCAGAGGGGAGAACTCCTGGCCGTTGATGCGGATGGTAAGCCTTCGCTCCTGGTGTTATATGGTTCCAATCTGGGAACGGCAGAAGGCATTGCGAGAGAGCTTGTGGAGAAAGGTCTTTCGTATGGAATCCCAAGTGAAGCAGCCACTCTGAATGAGTGGGTTGGCCTCATACCCCGTCAGGGTGTCGTTCTCATCGTCACAGCTTCGTATAACGGTAAACCTCCGCAAAATGCTACGGCATTTGTAGATTGGTTGAAGGGAGCGCAGTCAAGGGAAGCAAAGGATGTAAACTATGCCGTTCTGGGTTGTGGAGATCGGAGTTGGTCCGGGACGTACCAGAGTATTCCTCGATGGATAGATGAGAAGCTTGAAGAATGGGGAGGTAAAAGACTGTTATCCCGCGGTGAAGCCGATGCCGGAGGTGATATGGAGAAACAAGTCGAGGCGTGGCAGCATATGTTGTGGCCTCAGGTGTTGAGTGTCTTGGGGATTAGCGAGGAAGCAATCAAATCCTCCAAGCCAAGCGCCAGCAGACTTCAAATGGAGTTTGTCCGCGAGAAAACGGATATGCCACTTGCACGGACTTATGATGCCAACTATGCCACGGTTGTAGTCAATAAAGAGCTTCAGGCGCTGGGAAGTGGAAGAAGCACGCGTCACATCGAAGTGTTACTGCCTGAAGGCATGAGTTATAGAGAAGGTGACCATCTCGGCGTGTTACCTGGCAATCAGAAGCAGAATGTGGATCGGATACTCAGTCGGTTCGGACTAAGTGGGGATACTCCGATCCAATTAACTTCGGACGTCAACCATCTTACACACCTACCACTGAACAGACCCGTCAAGATTCATGAGTTGCTCACTCACTGTGTGGAATTGCAGACACCTGTTACCAGAACACAATTGCAGGAGTTAACTAATCATACGGTATGTCCACCTCATAAGCGTGAACTGGAAGGCATGTTGGACGAAAACAGCTACAGGGATTATATTCTTGCCAATCGAATCACCATGTTGGACCTGCTAGAGAGGTATGAGGCGTGTGAGCTGCCTTTCGAAAGGTTCCTTGAACTATTGCCGCCGCTCAAGCCCAGATATTATTCAATATCCAGCTCGCCAAGCCTGAATTCCGAGCAAGCGAGCATAACTGTGTCGGTAGTAAGAGAACCTGCATGGAGTGGCAAAGGCGAATACCAGGGAGTTGCTTCATCGTACCTCGCCGGTTGTCAATCCGGAGAAGATATTCTGATGTTTGTGCGTACATCTGAATCCGAATTTCATCTGTCGGAAGAGGTTGATGTTCCGATGATCATGGTGGGACCAGGGACGGGGGTTGCACCGTTCAGAGGTTTCCTCCAGGCAAGAGCTGTCATGAAACAGAGAGGTTTGCCACTGAGTGAGGCGCATCTGTTCTTTGGGTGCAGGAATGAATCAGATTTCATATATCGTCAGGAGCTTGAGCAATACGAAAGGGAAGGGATCATTAAGCTACACACTGCTTTTTCTCGTGCGGATGGCAAGCCCAAAACGTATGTACAGCATCTGATGAAGGAGGATTCCGAGCAGTTGATTCACATGCTGATGAACAAAGGAAAACTCTACGTATGCGGGGATGGAAGCCAGATGGCTCCTGCGGTAGAAGAGACTTTACAACAAGCATATCAGGAGGTACAGGGAGCAACGATGCAGCAAGCGAAAGACTGGCTCATTCAGCTTCAGGCCGAAGGACGCTACGTGCAAGACGTGTGGGCAGGTAATAAACGAACGGTTGAATCCTCTCAACTTATCTATTAAAACTTAAAAATGAAAGAGTAGTTTCAACTTCAATCAGTTGATGGTCAGACAGGTAATACATGGACCGTGATCTACGGAGGTTATGTAACCTATTAATTAATAATGAAATAATACTAATCATCCAAAAACAGCCGTTAGATCTGGAGTTTCACATCCAAATCGGCGGCTGTTTTGATTAGGCGTTTTGTAAGAACGAGTAATGATTCTTATCTGGAATCCTGAATCGTTGCTGTACTGTTGTTGGCGCTCAGGGCGGAAATCGGATCGAAAGGCGGCCCTGTTATTGTACCTACGAGCAGTGCAATATCCACCGCATTGACCGGGCTACCCCATGAATTTCCAGAGAAGACCATAACAGCCTGGTCATTAACAAATCCTCTCGTATTATAAACAACATTGCTAATAACTTCCCCAGTTGTATTAGGGTTAAAGTAGGCTGGCTGACGTAGGGAATAAAAAATATTATTTTGTACAAGCAAGCCGGTCATATTACCGATCTGGGTCACGAGACCTCGATTGACAACCCAACCTGAAGAAGGGCCAGCTTGAGGAGGACCGAATATCGTATTATTTATTACGGTATGATTGGTTCCGCCTAATTGAATAAATTCAACAGCATAAGGGTTATCACTCGTGATCGTTAATCCGTCTACAGTTACTCCGCTTCCAATGATGGTGAAAGGGATAACAGCAGCTTGTAACAGGATGATTGTACTAGGATAGCCTTTTAGAGTTATTCCTGCTTTATTAATGGTAATGTTTGCAGTGATTGGGTATGTGCCACCAAGAATATGAACGGTTCCTGTTGGAGATACCGCGGTTACACCTTGTTGAATCGTTCCAAAAGGACTGGCCTGTGTTCCGTCGCCGCCAACTGCGCCTTGCAAAACATATACATCAAAGGGATTGGGCTGGACTGTGCCCGTGGCCCCGGTTGCCCCGGTTGCCCCCGTGGTGCCAGTAACACCTGTCGCTCCAGTTGCTCCAGCGAGGCCAGTTGCTCCAGTGGCGCCTGTATCGCCCGTAGCCCCTGTCGCACCTGTAGCTCCGGTAGCGCCCTCTGGACCGCCAGATGGTCCTGTGTCACCCGTGGCACCTGTGGTTCCTGTCGCGCCTGTGACTCCGGTAAGTCCAGTGGAGCCGGTAATGCCTGTAGCCCCGGTAGGACCTGTCGCGCCAGTGTCACCCGTCGCCCCTGTAATTCCGGTAGCGCCTGTTGTTCCCGTAGCCCCGGTGAATCCTGTGGCACCTGTGGAGCCAGTGCTACCTGTCGTCCCCGTAGCTCCATTAAAATTCTCGCTGCCAAATAATTCGGAATAAACGAGTCGGTGAGCAGCAACCAAAGAGCCGGTACTGTTTTTCCCCCAAAAAGAAGCCAAAATGTCCTCAGGAGTTGCTCCTGTAACTGTAATAACGTATTCGAAGCTGTTAAGATCGGCAAAATAAGTTCGTGTAGCTACTGCACCGGGTAAGATTGTGAATTGCTCACTTACGTATAAAGCTCTGGTTGTAATTAATGAATATCCTTGAATGAGTATAGTTGCGGCGTTCACGGCACTCTGATTTTCAACTTTAATGGAAACGATCTGAGTTGGCCTTACCCCATTTACGAGGCTATTATCAATGGGGCCAGTTAGCAGGATTGCGAAGTTTCTCACTCCTTTTCTCAAAAATCGAAATTAAGTGTGCCTCACACTGATGTATGTTTATTCGAAGACAGGGAAAAGTTCCCTACTTTCTCAGAATCAAATGTATAAAAGGTAATAATTAAAAAAGAGGATGATATGATGACTCTGATATGAAAATGCTTTCAAATAAATTTGAAATAAAAATGATTGACAGTGCCGATCTGAGCGGGTTTAATTATATAGACCGATTGTTATAATTATTTGAAGGAAGTGGCTTTCGTTGAGTGAAAAGTCTAATGCTAGAGAGTCTATTGTCAGCACAGCAGCGAGACTGTTTTTTTCACAAGGATATCATGCGACCGGTCTGAATCAGATCATCAAAGAGAGTAGTACGCCGAAAGGGTCGTTGTATCATTATTTCCCGCAAGGCAAGGAAGAGCTCGCGCACGAGTGTATTCAAAAAGCCAATGAACATATCCTGCTGACATTTGAGAAAACATTTGCAGCCCATGACAATACGGGGGACGCCATTCAGAGATTTATTCATGATTTGGCTCATGAAACAGAAGCAGCCGGGTTTACCGGATTTCTGCCATTCAGCTTCTGGGCAGCGGTGGAGACATCGTGTATTAGTCAGCAGTTGCGTATTGCATGTCAGGGTGTATTTGCAGATTGGCAGGATGTCATTAAGAAACATCTGATTCTGGATGGTGTTGGTGAAGAGAAGGCGCGGGAGACGGCACTTCTGATCATTTCATTGATGGAGGGAGCACTGATTATCAGCCTGACGAATCAGGATAAACAGCCACTGCTGACGGCTGCTGATTATTTGTCGGTTGTGACGAAGAACGCCAAACAGGTTCAATAATTTATACCAAGAGACAGAGAAAAAGAAAGTTCGATACGTTTGAGGAGGATGGGATCGTGGAGGTTTCCATGAAGGCTGATTCTGCACAGAATCAACAAGAAACAAAGCAATACAAGGTATTTCCGATTTTGTTCGCGATGCTGCTGAGCGGCTTTATTGGTCTGTTTGGAGAAACGGCATTAAACGTGGCATTGACGCCACTTATGGCTCTACTGGAAGTAGGTCCTACAACGATTCAATGGTTAACTACAGGTTACTTGCTTGTGTTGGGAATCCTGGTACCGGTATCCGGTATGCTGTTGCAGTGGTTTACCACAAGACAGCTGTTTACAACATCTTTGATTTTCTCGATTGCAGGAACATTTGTTGCTGCACTTGCACCTAGTTTCGAAATTCTATTGGTGGCACGGGTACTACAGGCAATAGGTACAGCGCTATTGTTGCCACTGATGTTTAACACCATATTGGTTATTTTCCCGATTGAAAAACGTGGAGCGGCCATGGGATTGATCGGTTTGGTTATCATGTTTGCGCCAGCAAGTGGTCCGAGTATCTCCGGTCTGATCCTGGCTAATCTGAGCTGGCATTGGATCTTCTGGATCTCCTTGCCGTTCTTCCTGATCTCACTGGTATGCGGCTTGTTGTTCTTGCCGAATATTTCGAAATTGACCAAGCCCAAAATTGACATACTGTCCATTATCCTTTCTACCCTTGGTTTTGGTGGTATCGTATACGGCTTCAGTAGTGCAGGGGGACACGGGGAAACTGGCGGAGGCTGGACGAGTCCGGTCGTTGTTGCCACTCTCGTTATTGGTGTGTTGTCCTTACTGTTATTCAGTATCCGTCAGTTGAGAATGAAACAGCCAATGATGGATCTGCGAGCGTTCAAATATCCGATGTTTACGATTGGCTTGATCCTGATATTCATCTGTATGATGATGATGCTGTCATCCATGCTGATCCTGCCAATGTATCTGCAACAAGGTATGGCCGTTACAGCGTTAACTGCCGGACTGGTTCTATTGCCGGGCAGTTTGCTGAATGGTTTACTGTCTCCGGTCATGGGCCGACTGTTTGACAAGTTCGGTCCGAAGTGGCTTGTGATTATTGGTCTGGCTATCGTAACGGTTGTACTCTTCATGTACACTGGAATTACACCAACAACGACACTGGCCAAAATTATTACGCTGCATGTGTTCATGATGGTTGGAATCTCGATGATTATGATGCCTGCACAGACGAATGGTCTGAACCAATTGCCACGTGAGTATTATCCTCACGGTACTGCCATCATGAATACGTTGCAACAGGTATCCGGAGCGATCGGTACGGCTGTTGCGGTAAGTATACTGAGCGCAGGACAATCCCGCTTTTTGAGCGGAGTGGCGAACCCGGAAAGTCCTGAGAATCAACTGGCAGGTTTCACGTCAGGTGTACAGAATGCGTTTGTATTCGCATTAGTGCTGTCGATTATCGGTCTGATTGCTTCACTCTTTGTGAAACGGGTCAAAGTTGGAGCTCAAGCTGGAAAACAAGGTCCTATGCATTAATCCATTAACTAACATGAATAATTGATATTGTATAAGAGCGATGTGACCCTTAACTCTAAGGACGCATCGCTTTTTTGCGTAAAATTTATTCTATCTTTTTTGGTGTTGACGTGAAACGGGTTACAGCCATTAGAGTAACAATGTAGACGGAATACGGCGATTTAAAGAATGAATTTCAGAGCAAATACTTCATGTTCCGGCAAAATTGTATATGTTCATACTAATATAAAAGGGTAATATAGAATGTATTAGTACAATTTTTAATCAATTCGAAAACGGTTTATATTTTATTTTTAATCAAGGAGACATCATTATGATCATCATTAATCCCATTGGCGATAACATTGAAAAGATGCTGTTGCACTACGAAAAAAACGGCCATCTCACTCTACAGGCTTCGCTTATCAGTAATCGCTCGGTTGTATATAGATTGCAAGACTATTGTCTCAAGGTATATGCTTCACGTGCAAGATTGGATGGGGAGATGGAAAGTGAGGCACTTAGGGCATTGCAGAGTAATCCTTATGCACCCAAATTGTATGCGTATTCACCAGGTGAGTACACCCTGACAGAGTGGATTGAAGCATTCAAACTGAAAGAGTACCGTGTGACATATGGACACATTCCTCCCAACTTGATATACGATATGTTTACGACGGAACTTCAGCAGATTCATGCTGGATATTGGGACTGGGATGTCATCCGATATGAGAATTTGCTCTGGACCAAGACAGGTGAAGTGAAGAGAACGAACTTTTGGTTGTGTGAGCCTGTGAACTCCAGACGTGAGAGCTTATATAACCAGATCATTCGAAGAATTGATAACATCTACAATGGCGATCGAACCGAAATGGAGGCGATGGAACAGTACTTTTATCGTCACCAGTTGACTTCATTAGAGATCAAACAAGCTTTCAGCGATTTCAGGTCCCAACGGCCAAGACTGGCGATAGCGCAATAAATCTCATGCTTAAAACCCCAAAGATATTAGAGAATCTTTGGGGTTTCTTTCATGATATAACATAGCCTTACTTTAGCAGGGTGTACGTTACTTCTTCACCAGGGCCAATATCTCATCCGCAACGAGGTCAGGGCGATATTGATGGATGTAGTGATCGGTATCTTTAATGGTTACCTGTTTAGATTCATCTGACCAAGATTTGAATTCTAATTGGGATTTATCCCATTCGGGTTCACTTGCACCAAGGTAATCAGCCGTCAGTATGGTGAGTGGAAATGGTAAGGTTTGCTTGTGATCTACAACCACTTTGGCATTGGCAGCTATTTCACGTAATTCATCCAACGTGTTCACATTACCATAGTTGTGCAACAGCGCTGTTGTATCCAATTTTTTCAGATCATCGGGTACAAGTTTCAGTTCATTACGATTGGCATTGGAGGTTTCGACAACCAAGTCAGATTGCATCGAGAGGCGGAATAGTCCGGTTTGGATACGTAATTTATTCGCAAAACCACCAATTGTGTCTGCCAAAGTGTCATCGTCATTCGAATAATATTCGGGGCTTCCGCCATCAATCATGACGATACCCTTGACGAGATCCGGGTATTTTTGTGCGAAACGGATGGTTTCCAGCGAGCCGAGTGAATGTCCAACTAATACATAAGGTGGCTTCTGTCCAGATACCTGCAACAACTCGTGTAATTCTTCAGCTACGGTCTCGACATCACGTTTCTTATCGGTCTGATCGCTGTATCCATACCCAAATCGGTCATACACAGCGAATTTTGTGTTGGGAGCAAGCTTTTCATATAATGGATAATAATCTACATAGGGATTAGCGGTCCCCCAGCCGGAGGCGAGCACTACCGTTACATCGCCTTCTCCTCCAGTATATAGATGCATATTGTCACCATGTACGTTGTACAGTTTTCCAGGGGGTACGAGTATTTTGGCATCCTGCCTTAAACCCACTTGTTGGTAAATCACACCAGTACCTAGAAGCAACAGAATTACCGCCAGGTCGAATATCAAAAATTTAACTAATCTTTTGCGCCATTTCTTCATGTTCTCTCACATACTCTCCATGTATTTTCTCTATCATATATGCCCAATCTTATACGAGAGAAAACAGAGACTTAATTCTATCTTAATTAACCGAAAATTGTATATCAACGGCCAATGAATTAAGATATAGCTACGATATGAATAGTTCTTATCCAAATATTGAACCTAGATTGATTATATAGAACAGAAGGTATGTATAATGACAAAATACGAAAATCAGCTCCCGACATCGGCAGGCATGAACTTCAAGTCCCTGATCAGTATATTGAGAGATTCCATGCGTGGCAATGTCGAGCGGAGGCCATCTGGCACGATGCCTATGGAGAAATGTGAACCTGCTGAAGCCTTCAGTGCATCCGATAATCCACAGGTTACATGGTTCGGACATTCGGCTTTTTTACTCGAAATTGAAGGGCATAGGTTACTCTTTGATCCGATGCTGGGCAATCGTCCATCTCCCGTATCCTGGGTGGGTACCAAACGTTATAGCACGAATCTACCGATTCAACCGGAAGATTTCCCAACGCTGGATGCAATCATTATATCGCATGACCATTATGATCATCTGGATTATGATTCCATTCGCAGATTGAAGGATAAAACAAAGCGATTTATCGTACCGCTTGGCGTCCGTCGTCGACTGATTCAACTGGGTGTGCCATCAGAACAGATTACCGAGCACAACTGGTGGGATGAGTTATCGTTCAAAGGTCTAACATTGGCTTGCACGCCAGCTCGCCATTTCTCGGGCAGAGGATTATTCGACCGTAATTCTACCTTATGGTGTTCGTGGGTCATCGCTGGACAACATACAAAGGTGTTCTTTAGTGGGGACAGCGGATATGGTCCTCATTTCAAGGAAATTGGCAGTAAATACGGTCCATTTGACCTCACCTTGATGGAATGTGGGCAATATGACGAGCGGTGGTCCAACATTCACATGATGCCGGAAGAAACGGTGCAAGCGCATTTGGATGTAGGGGGTAAGTTGCTCATCCCGATTCATTGGGCCGCATTCACGCTCGCCTATCATGCTTGGAATGAACCGGTTGAACGGATTACGAAGGCTGCACATGCTTTGAACGTAAAGATTGCAACTCCCAAAATCGGCGAGAAGGTTGTTCTTCATACGGAGGATTATCCTACACATCCATGGTGGAGACCGGAACTAGGATAAAAATAAAAGCGTTCAGCTCATCGAATGAGTGGACGCTT
Source organism: Paenibacillus sp. GQ49 (assembly GCF_059759055.1). Taxonomy (NCBI): domain Bacteria; kingdom Bacillati; phylum Bacillota; class Bacilli; order Caryophanales; family Paenibacillaceae; genus Paenibacillus; species Paenibacillus sp. GQ49. The sequence goes on along the minus strand of NZ_JCAXEL010000011.1, from coordinate 168,302 downwards.
TTTCTATTGCATTTTACATCAGGATTGATAGTGCACTGTAAATTAACAACATACCCATGACGATATTAACAGGACGCTCGTATCTTAATAGAAAGCTCTGGAATAACATGCCACCAAACGCCCAGGTCATATTGGCACTAATACCGATGAAGGTGAGCAGCAAGGAAAATACAATTAAATGAACATGGGACTGCCCAAGAGGCAGAACAAACACGGATATGGCAGTAAGCCCATACAGAATGACTTTGGGATTGATGAATTGCAGGGTGAACCCAAATAGAAATGAATAATGATTGACCTTGTTTTCTTGCCCATCTGCAGGTTTACTTCGCATGATTTTGAGCGCCAGATAGAGCATATACACACATCCTAACACGTTTAAGACGGGTGTGATCCTGGGAATATATTGATGAAGAATAAGGTTGAAATAACTGGACAGAAACATAATTAGCAGGCAGCCGGCTGCAACTCCACTAATAAACGGAAGGGTCTTGCGGAAACCCTGATTTCTGGCATGCGTCATGGAAATGATGTTGTTGGGTCCAGGTGTAAATGAAGCGATGATTGCATAGGTCACTAAAGGTATAATGTTCATGGTTCCTCCACGTTTTCTTAGTTGTATGATATAATGACCTGAAATGTACGTTATAGCGTACGGTCTCTATTATTGTACAACATGTGCGTTATGTAGCACAACATAATTATAAAATGAGGAGGATGGACTTTGAAAAACATTAATAGTATTCTTGCTCAGAACCTGAAACAGCTTAGGGAACAAAGAAAACTCAGTCTGGACAAGGTCGCCGAAATGTCTGGTATTAGCAAGACCATGCTTGGTCAGATTGAACGTGGTGAATCCAATCCATCCATTGCAACCGTATGGAAGATTGCTAATGGCCTGAAAACTTCCTTCACTGCTTTGATTCACGAGCCGAAGTCAGATACGACCGTTGTAACGGGGGATGAAATCCAAGTATTGATGGAGGATGAGGGAAAGGTTCGGATTTATCCGCATTTTCCTTTTGAAGAAGGACGCCGCTTTGAAATGTACATGATGGAGATGGATGTGGATTCTTCTTTAAGTGCTGAACCGCATATCGAAGGTACGGAAGAATTTATTACAGTCTTTGAAGGGGAAGTTACGATTCGGGTAGGGACGGAAGAATATATGGTGAACCAAGGGGAGTCGATACGTTTCCGAGCAGACAGGCCCCATGCCTATATTAATCCCGGTGCTAAGACGAACAGATTAAACATGGTTATTCATTATTCGAAGTGAAATGCAAAGATCCAACTGTGAATGTAACGAACGATGAACGAATGGATGCATTCATTATTCGAAGTGACAATAAAGCAGCCTGATGTAATGAACTGCAACTCCCTTGTTAGTCATGTCTCACAAAGGGTTCAGTTCAATACATTGGCTGCTTTATTGATGTGTGCACTATGGAGTCCAACGCCTATGATAGGACTCTAACTTATGGCTTTTCTTTGGCCTGACGCTGGATTTCCTTGGCTGTTAAAGCTTTATCATATACTTTTACATTATCCAAGCTGCCTTTGTAGAACGGATCAGACGTATAACGACTCTTGCCCACATAAGCTTCCGTTACCTGCAGATCTTTCGGGTTAAAGGTGATCTCAGAGCTGCTTGCAACAGATGCGCCATTCACATATAGAGTGCCCACATCACCCTGAAGGGTTACAGCCACATGAACCCACTCTTTGGAAGGAAGTGGATTTGCAGCAATCAGGCTCTGATCCCGTCCCTCATTATGAATAGTGAATTGTAGCGCTCCATTATGCTGGGAGGGAGTAAGGAACATATGCCTCGTCAAACCATTTCCAAAGTCGAAAATACGCTGCCAGGACCCGCCACCGTCCCAATTGACCCAGGCGCTATACGTGAAATCCGTTGTATCTGTAATGAGTCCAGGTAACTGAATGTAACTGTCGGTTCCGTTAAATGTGGAAGCCTGATTTTTGCCACCAGTAGTAGAGCTGACCACGTTAAAGGCTTGACCATGATATCCGTTTTTACTGGAATCCTGTGCGACTTTGCCAAGTTTCTTGTGATCAAAACTATACTCCCCAAGCAATGGGCTTACCGCTTGCTGTGGAATGATAACGTTAAACGTTTTGGAGCTTACCGCAGTCCCTTTACGAATCGTTGCGGTTAATTTCACTTTGGCATCGCCCTTACCAGCGCGTGGTCGCTGCACTACACCTGTAGCGGATAGAGCCGACGTGTTGGAGCTTTTCCACGTAATCTCTGCATCACTTGTTCCCTTTGTAGGCAGAGATAGGTTAAAGAACACGTGATCCGTATTACCAATGCTCAGATCCTTTTTCACCGCATCCACAATGTCCTGATCACTCCGCTCAACACCTTGACTTCCCCAGATGGCAATCCCGGAGGATGAGAGCGCGCTAAAGGTCAGAACCGTACTTTGAGATTCCGAGTTCCATTCATGTGTGAAAACGCCTTTGTACACAACGTTATTCGAAGTGATCTGAACCTTGTTGTCTGCACCAAGACTCCATGTTCCTGTCACGGCACCATGAATCTGCCCATCTGCCGTGAACTGAACGGTCTGGGAGGACTTGATGTCCGCCGTGATGTCCTTACCATGATTCACCCATTGGTACTGACCAGCGATATCCTGAGTTGTCAGTGGCGTGGTATCTTCTCCCAAAGCCGCATAGCGATACGGAGAAACAACGGGCCAACCATCTGCATTCATATGCATCTCATGTACGCGAACTTCATGTTCTTCGCCACGCCCCGGAAAGCGAGTATGGAAGATGAGAAATTGTTTGCCAGTCTCCGGATCAACATAAGCAGAGTTATGTCCTGGCGATACATAGCCGCTACCTAGGCCTGTGCCCGGATCACCGATCTGTCTCTCGAACAGGAAGTTCCCCATCAATTTGACTCCAAAAGGCTCAATAGAACGATCATCAAACAACGGCTTATCCTTGTCCGCTTTAACGTTGATCATATCGTTTCCTTCCGCATCGAGGAAAGGCCCATCCGGTGATTGGGAGCGAGCAACACGAATGTTGTATCCACCATCAGCACCTAGTCCACCGTAAGACAGGTACAGATAATAATAATCGGTTTCTGGACTGTAGAGCATATAAGGGGCTTCAATACGACTATGATTGCCTCCGGTCAGCTTTTTGCCATAACCTTGATTTGGCAGTGGTTTGCCTGTCGTTGCGTCCATCTCCAGAATGAAAATACCTCCGGAATACGAGCCATACACCATCCATAACTTGCCGTTTTTATCATAGAAGACATCAGGATCAACCACATTGGGATGAATCGTTGCATCGTAAATGGTACCATCCTCACTGATCTGATCCCACATGCCGGATTTCAACAGAATGCCTTGATCCTTATAAGGGCCTTCGATATTGTCTGCGACAGCAATGCCGAGCGCTGATCGCGGGGAGTCCCCTTTACAAGCATTGTAGTACATATAAAATTTGCCGTCCGCGAGCTGAATGACATCTGCCGCCCATAACGTATCCGTCTGCGCCCACTCCAACGCTTCAGCGAATTCCTGGGTTACATTGGGGACAACAGGGTTGTTATCCGTAACGCCGGAGGCGACCAGATCCCAGTTCAAAAAGTCTTTGGACTTAGCTACTTGCAGGTGTGAACCAAAAATATAAAACGTATCATCCACCTTAATGACGGAAGGGTCATGCACAGAAACATTTTTGAATGATGGAGCAGGAGTTGCGATAGGTGTGGTGGAAGTCTGCGAGTTACCCACGGTTGCCCCTGAACCATTTGCGAACACGGAGACCGGCGCCAAAGTTGTTGCAGTAAGTAAAGTGGTGCTTAATACAGAAATGTTAAGTACGCGAACCCAATAACGTTTCATACGTTTCCCCTTTCCTATTCCCCGGAATGAAAAATCAACTGATACTTGGCAGCACACGATAAAAGGTTCGGCAGACCTCCTTTGAGTATTTCATTATATCAAGCGCTTTCATTTGTTATATTATCAATTGATTTATATGTTTGTAAACCATAAATGTAATGTTTAGAAGACTAAAATGAATAAATAAAGAGAGACGGGAAGAGCCGATAAAGCTCATTACACTCAAATAAATCAGTTGTCTTTCTCAAATTAGGATTGAAATGGGGATCGATGATGCGATATTATTACGTTTAAGAAATGTGTTTAACTATCTATCAATCATTTTATATTAATACGAATTAAAAGCGCAAACCGACAATCCCCAACTACATAGGAGGTAAGAACATGGGCACATATCAAAATCAATTAATCGCACAATATACGTTCGAGGATACCGTTCAGATCGGGAAGGACAGCTCCGGTAAGGGACATGATGGTATAGCCAAAGGTGAGATTCTACCTGTGATATCCGAGTTAAAAGGCAGAACGGCGGTGAGTTTCAACGGTGGAGCGAATGGAACTTCTTATCTGCAATTACCCTCGAATCTGCTTCGTGATGTAAGCGATAACACGGGAATTACGATTGCCACTTGGGTGTTTCTGGGCAAGGGGTCTAATGTGTGGGAACGCATTTTTGACTTTGGCAAAGGGGAGAAGGGGCCGTATTTATTTCTGACACGTCAGCTTCTGGGTACGTTATATGCTGGTGATAATCTGGTTGTCCACCCAAGCCGGGGAGTTGTAAGTGGAGAATGGATGCACATTGCACTCTCCGTGGCAGGCAGCCAAGGGGGGACTTTGAGCAGTGCGGGACCAATTGTGTATGTAAATGGGGAGAAGGCCGCAGACGGTTCGATCAGTCAGACGTCGAGCGGCAATTATGCCAAATTGCGCGAATGGTTTGATTCTTTCACCGATCCTGAGAATTATAGCCAGAATTATATTGGACGTTCCCAGTATGCAGCGGATGTGGATTTTGCAGGTTCGTTATCCGACTTCCGAATCTATGGGGCAGCGCTCACCATGGATGAAGTCATTGAAGTGATGTGTGAGTCACTGACCGATGAAGCGATTGTGAAGCTTGCGGCGGACAAGTACTTGTCCTTCCCCAACCGAATCATCACCAAGGATGTATCATTACCTGCAGACTTGCTGGGTGGTAAAGTGTCTGTTGAATGGAGCTCCAGTGCTCCAGAAGTTCTGTCTGAGAACGGAGAGGTTCAGGCAATCACATCGGCACAGGAGGTTACGCTCCGTGCGCTTTTGAACAGAGGTGATCGTAAGATAAGCCAAAGCTTTAACGTGTCTGTTGTGCCAGCGCATCTCCCGCCTTATACGGTGACCATCCATGGAGATCAGAAGGTGGCTGACATCAGTGAAGTCATGTATGGGCTTTTTTACGAGGATATTAACAACGCGGCAGATGGCGGAATCTATGCAGAGCTTGTTCAGAATCGATCATTTGAATCTTTTGCATTTGATACGTACTCGCATGACTCTGGAGAATGTGGTTGTTCGACAGGTCGAAATCGTGAATCTTTGTTTGCCTGGTCAGGTCATACCGAGAAAATGCTCGTACAGCATACGGAGGGATTGAATACACATTTTAACGTGGAAGATCCTGAAGTAAATGCTTATTATGTCACGGTTCAGGATGGGGCAACGATTCGAAATCGTGGATTCTCAGACTCCAACCAGCATTGTGCCATGTCCATCAATCAGGGTGAATCCTATGACTTTACCGTATGGGCAAAAGCAGAATCGGCAGGAACGATCACTGTTCAATTGCAGGATGGAAGTGACACATCCATCAGTGATTCGGTAACGCTGCATGTTGAAGGTGGGAACACATGGAAGAAATACGGTGTGTCTCTGACCGGAACGGAGACTGTACTTGGTCAACTGGCACTTATGTTTGCAGGTGACATCTCTATCGATATGGTGTCCTTGGTCCCTCAGAATGTATGGGGAGCTGACCCGACAGAAGAAGGCATATCGGCTACAGCACATGCCAACTACACAGGTAATCCGAACTATCGATTGAGAAAAGATCTAATCCAGGCACTCGCAGATCTGCATCCGAAGTTCTTGCGTTTTCCGGGAGGATGTATCTCGGAGGGGTCTTTTATCTGGGATAACGTATATGACTGGAAGGATTCTGTGGGTCCGGTTGAGCTCCGCAAAGAGAATTATAATGTCTGGGGTTACATGATGACGATGGGGCTTGGTTATATGGAGTACTTCCAACTGGCGGAAGATCTGAATGCCGCTCCAGTTCCAGTCATGGCTTGCGGTGTGTTGTGTCAGGCACGCTCGGATTATGCTCACCCTGCGGGTGGCGCTTTAAGGGATTATTATATCCGCAACTTTACAGATCTGATTGACTTTGCGCTCAGTACAGACTTTGAACACAACGAATGGGCGGCTGTACGAAGCCAGATGGGACATCCTGAACCGTTTGATCTTCGTTATCTGGGCGTAGGCAATGAGAACTGGGGCACTGAATTTTTTGCCAACTTCGAAGTATTCAAACGTTCAATAGATGAGTACATGAAACAGAACTATCCTGATCATGAGCTGCACATTATCTCGACGGTTGGAGCTCAGGCGGATGATGATGCGTACCAGGAAGGATGGAAATTCCTCAGCGGGAATCTGACCGGGTCAGCTCAGGTTGCTTTTGCAGATGGCACTGAGGTGATTGAGGAGACCGTAACTTGGTATGAGAATCAGGACAATTACATGGACACCATTGCAGATGAGCACTACTACCGCTCCAATGAATATTTGCTGAATAACGTAGATCGGTACAACTACTATGACCGGGCCTATCTTGAAGACGGAAGTATCGATTGGAAAGAAACATCCAAAGTATTTGTGGGAGAATATGCTTCCACGGACAAAAACACGCTGGCAGGAGCGGTCGCAGAAGCTGCGATCATGACTGGATTTGAAAATAACGCGGACGTTGTTCGTTTGGCTGCCTATGCGCCATTGTTCAACAAAGTACTAACGGATGGTACTTACCGCTGGACGCCAGACTGCATCTGGTTTGATGATGAAACAGTATGGTATACACCGAATTATTATGTACAGCAGCTTTTTGCAAAATATGTAGGGGATCAGGTGCTTGAGACTTCATTCTCCACCTATAGCAAAGGCAAACCGTTGAATCTCATTCCTCGTGGAGGCATCGAGATTGCAACAGGTCATGCAGACATCGTGGTGAAACGAGTTACAGTGACGTCCAATGTGGATGGCAGTTTGATGTTTGATGAAGATTTCAGGGAACGTACAGAGCCTAGTGACGCATGGAGACAGATTCCTGGATCGGAAGGATATACGTTAACCGAAGGGAAAGGACTCATTTTGAAGGCACAATCAAGTGGATTAAATGGATTGTATCTGCTAAATGACGAATGGACCAACTACCAAGTTCACGTTGAGGCTGAAAGAATTTCAGGTGAGGATGGTTTTTACATTGGCGTGGGACTGACGGATATCTCACCTGAGAACAAGGATGTCATTGAGTACGCAATCAGTTACGGGGGAAGTGCCACAGCGGTGAAGGTGTATAAACAAGGGATTGAGGGTTACACCTTGGGAGACTATTCATCCAGTTCGGCAGCCGGTAACCTGAGAGCGGCCAACTACGAACCACTCGAGAATGGGACTAATTATACAATTACGGTTAACTATGGTGGGGATACAGGAAAGAATCTGATCTGCTCCTATACAGACGGACGTAATACCAGCAAGGTTCTGGATTACAAGCTGGAAGCTTACAACCGGGAAGTGTTCCACTCTGTTACAAAAGACGCACGGCATGTGTATGTGAAACTGGTCAATGCGGATGGTGTGGATAAATCAACCCGGATTTGCCTTCAGGATCTGAAGGTGGATACTTCAGCCAGGCTGATCACGCTTACTGGAGAAGATCATTTGGTGCATGTGCCGAATGTGAATCAGAAGAATGATGAGAAAGTGGTTCCCCAAGAACAGGAGATCAAGTTGAATGGTGAATCAGTGATCGTTGGTTTGTCAGCTCATTCGGTAAATGTTCTTATTATGGATCTTCTGTAAGCAAAATATATAAATAAAGGCCCCCTTAAGCAGACATCTGTCGTTTGCTTAAGGGGGCCTTTTGCTAGGAAACTTGGTTGGGAAATAAAAAGCAATCACCTGTTCCTCAATAGGATTAACATGTCCTTAGTCCGTATGTTAACCAATGAGGACATGATCCTCTGCGTAACCAATTTTGGATGTACGTTTCTTCTGCGCCAATGCAAAAGCCAGAGTTAGTGGTCCCAATCGTCCTGCAAACATCGTAATAGAGACTATAATTTTACCCGCAACACTCAACTCACTTGTCAGACCCATCGATAGTCCTGTAGTGCTAAAAGCCGAAGTGGCTTCAAACAGAACATCCAGAAAATGATTTTCAAGAATGCCTTCGGATATGGATAACAAAATGGAGATCCCAAGTACAAAGGCAAGGGCACTTAAGACAACAGCGAGTGCGCGCATCACTGTTTCTTCTGCAATTTTACGCTCAAAAGCATGAATTTGTCCGCCGCCTCGAAATGTTTGAATGGTCGCAAGAACAAGAACCACAAAAGTATTGATTTTAATTCCTCCACCTGTTCCGCCGGAAGAAGCCCCAATGAACATTAGAATAATAATGAAAAATTGGGATGTGGCTAACATACTTCCAATGTCAATGGTGTTGAATCCGGAGCTTCGAGGAGCAGTACCCTGAAATAGAGAAGCCCATATACGTTCACCGAAAGATAAATCAGCGAACGTAGCAGGATTCCAACTCTCGATTAAGAAGATGGTGATGAATCCGAACAAGTATAGAGAAAAACTACCGATTAATACTATCTTTGAATGCAAGGAGAGCTTTCTCCATGAACGTTTGCGGAATACATCCACAACCACAATATAACCCAAGCCGCCAATGATAAAGAGCGTAATGACCGTAAGATTAACAATCGGGTCACCAACAAATGGGGTAAGGCTATCACTCCAAAGAGAGAAACCCGCATTATTGAAGGCAGAGATGGAATGGAATATGGCGTAATAGAAAGCTTGTCCCCATCCCAAATCGCTCTGCCAGCGCAATGTAAGAACCACTGTAGCCAGCGCTTCAAAAGCAAAGGCTATAAGTACAATATACATGGATAGCTTAACCAGACCTTGAGCTGAGGAGGTATTGGTGGCTTGTTGAATAAGAAGCCTCTGTTTCAAGCCAATCCGTTTCCCCAGAATAATGGCTACCATTACACCTAGTGTCATGAACCCTAGTCCACCAACCTGAATCAAAATCATGATAATGACCTGTCCGAATGTTGAAAAGACACTCCCTGTATCCAAGACAATCAGCCCATTTACACATATAGCAGAGGTTGCTGTGAACAAGGCATCAAGTAAACCGATGGATGTCCCGGTACTAGAAGATAGCGGCAGTGCAAGCAATAAGGCCCCGATCCAGATGAGAGCGAAGAAGATGATCATGATAAGTTGAGGAGGGCTCATATTGTTTTTCAGCTTGTTTACAATCAATTCAATGTTATGTAGAACTGAAGTTTCCGGTGTTCGTTTATTTCTTTTGTTCATAGTCACTCTCCAGATTCCGAATGTTTTCATTACTTCCAATTAACAAGAGCATATCTCCTGAATGGACTCTGTCTTCTGCCATTGGAGATATATTAAGACTATTTCCAGTTTTGATGGCAATCACGGTACAGCCGTAGTTTGCGCGAACGTTCAGTTCTAACAGCGTCTTCTGATTCATACTTTCGGGAGCTTTGATCTCGACCAGATTGTAATCTGAAGACAATTCAATGGAATCAATGATGTTGTCTGAGCTAAGCTGATTCCCCAGCCTTGTGGCCATGTCACGTTCAGGATAAACGATCTGATCAGCACCAATCTTGCTAAGCACACTGCCATGGTTATCATTTTTGGCTTTGGCTGTTACTTTGGGTACATTAAGTTCTTTCAATAACAGAGTGGTCAGTATACTTGCTTGCAGATCTTCGCCGATTGCAACAATGGCGTGTGAAAAGTTGCTTGCTCCAAGCTCGATAAGGACTGATTTGTCAGTGCAATCTGCCTGCACCGCATGGGTAGCTATTGTTGAGATTTCCTGAACAAGAGTTTCGCTCTTGTCTACAGCGAGCACTTCATGCCCGTTTTTAATGAGTGTGTGTGTCAAGCTTGAACCGAATCGTCCAAGGCCAAGAACCATAAACTGTTTTTTCATAATATCCCTCATTGTCATAAAATAAATAATGGTTTCCTCTACATCTTAGTAGGTAAATATTACATTACGTATACAGGATTGCAAGGTTTCATCCCGTAGTTAGCAAACCTTTGTCCAAAATGTCTATGTCTATGCATATCTCCAAAAGAGTTCATTTTAATGGCTTAAGAATAGAATTGCAACAAATTAATTCCAAAATGAAAAATGGTGCGCTCCCATAAGGAGAGGCACCATTTTTGGGGGTCTGATTATCTGCGTTTTAATAACAGAACTCCACTGATTGCTGACGTTTTCTGGCGGTAGACCACTTTGAATCGAATATCATTGTCCAGCAAACAGTTTAATGCATTAATCAGTAATGCGCCGGGAACCAGTGTGAATGTACACGGAGCTGTGTTGCCAATCACACGTACACTTTGGATTCTGCGCGCAGAACCAGGGACAAGCGGATTTCTTGACCAATAGATTAACACCAGATCCGGTTGTCGAACAGCATTGACAGGAGCCATACTAATCATCTCTTTTCTATTAAAGGTTCTTAATAGTAGATGAAAAGTGGAGGAAAGGGTGTTAGACGGAAGTCATGCTGTTCAATAAATAGACTCTACTTATTCGTAGAGTGTTGTTTCGATGGCAACTTGTCCCCTGGCGTTCCCTTGCCGTTGTTTTTATTGTGACGCGCTTTTTCGGCATTTTCGTTAACTTTCTTCACAAAATCTTGAGTGCTTTCCATTTAAAATTACAGCTCCTTCCACAAGCAAAATGTGTATTCCCGATTGTTAATATAACCACTGGAAAGTGATTTTATTTTGGGGACATCGCTAAATTTAATTTGGATTCCACATTCCTAGGTTAGTTGGGACATACTGGACATGGGAAGTGTAGCCGTCTAAACTAGATAGACCAGACATAATAAGAAGGGATGCGCCTATCCAAACCATGTTGCAGAAATTCGGGTTTACACAATATGAAAGTCAGGTATACGAGGCTATATTTGCCCAGGATGAACCGCTTGATGCCACGTCGATTGTTAATTACTCCAACGTTCCCAAAGCCAAAATCTATGAAGTACTTAATCGCCTGATCGACAAGGGAACGGTGCTGACCACGATGGATGGGAAGAAAAAACTATATATGGCTGTGGATCTTCAGTCTATTATTCATAAGATCAAGGCTGATTTTGAGAAAGATATTGAGGAACTGAAGAGTTACAAAATCAAACGTACATTTACCGATGAACATATCTGGACATTAAAAGATGAGTCATCCATCGCATCGAATATCGAACAGCTTATTGAGGAAGCAGATTCATCGATTCTTTTTCTGGCCTGGAATGAGCGAATGGAGAAATATCGTGAACTGCTGGAGCAGAAGGAAAAGCAGGGCGTGTACGTTGAAGTGTTAGCCGTTGGGGGAATGGAGACATCCTTAAACCGGATATACTCGTTGATTCCATTGCTTGATGCGCCAGAACCTTCACAGCTGCTTATTGTGGATCATGCATACCTGCTGTTTGCCGGTGTGGAGCACGATTCATGGCGAGCGATCAAGACCATGTCCAAACCGATTGTCAAAGCGATGACCGATTATTTCTACCATGATGTTGCCCTTACTCAAATTACCAAAAAATACGGTGACCAACTGTTACAGGATGCTGAAATCGAGAAACTGCTCACCAGATTAATCTATTAAAACTATTCTCTTGGAGGATAGTTTTTTTGTTATATCTTTGTTTGAAAACAATCATGAAAATAACTGTTGAAACTTTCATTCTTATGGGTTACTATCGTAGTTGTAACTTTTTGAGGAGGATTCAACATGAATAAGAAAGTATATGTGCTTGCTATCGCAGCATTTGTGGTCGGAACCGTTGAACTGATTTTGGGCGGAATTCTGGACCTGATTGCTACGGATCTTCATCTTTCCCTGGCGAAAGCCGGGTATTTAATCTCTATTTTCTCACTTGTCTATGCGTTGTCTGCGCCGATTTTATTAAATATGACGGCCAGATTCGAGCGTAAAAAAGTATATATGTGTACGTTATTTGTTTTTCTGATCAGTAACCTGATCTCTGCATTCAGTTCCAGCTTTTATATGCTGATGGCGGGCAGAGCACTCGGAGCCGCCACAGGCTCACTTATTTTTGTGCTCTCCCTGACCCTTGCAGCTCGCATTGTGGAACCACAATATAAAGGACGCGCCGTGGGGATTATTACGATGGGAGGCAGTGCATCACTTATCCTGGGTGTACCACTTGGTATCTTTGTGGGCAACTTGGCTGGCTGGCGTGAGGTGTTTATGTTGATCGCTATTCTCACAGCAGTGGTCATGGTAGCCATTTGGATTGCGATGGATCGTGTGCAGCCTATTCCTGCCGTATCCCTGAAGAAACAGCTTACAGCTCTGTGGAATCCGAAAATGTTGGCAATCCATGCTACGACTTTGCTTGTTCTCGCGGGTCATTTGACGTTATACGCATATTTCACACCGTTTCTGCAAGAAACGCTGGGTGCCAGCGCCACGATGGTTACCTTTATCTATATGATGTTTGGGATCGCCGCTGTTGCAGGTGGAGGTATAGGTGGCATGTTATCTGATCGTCTGCACCCTGCTAAAGCGATAGTCATTGTGCTGATTCCCTTTATCGTGAGTATGGCTGTCATTCCGTTCAGTGTTCAATTGCCTTTGATTGCCTTCTTGATACTATTAAGCATCTGGAGTGCACTGAGCTGGACCGTTACGCCTGTACAGAATAGTCTCATTATCAAAACGTCGCCGGAAACCGCCGAAACACTAATCAGCACCAACTCAGGTATTGCACATGCAGGTATTGCACTGGGTACTTATATCGGCGGCATGGTGATTGATCACTCATCGATTCTGAACACCGGATGGGTTGGTTCTGTGCTGATTTTGCTTGGTTTGGTGTCTGCCATCTATGCCATTAGCGTTAAGGAAAAAACCGTTCAAGCGGTTGCTTAGAATAGAGAAATTAGACAAAAAGCTTAAACCTCTGCTTGCCCATAGTCTAATGGGTGTAGAGGTTTTTTTGCTGTTTCGCTAGAGTACGCGTCAGTAGAATAAACCATTTTCATATCGAGCAAAACTTGCTTTATTCATGGTAATCTATATAATTAAAAGAGTTTTAAAAAGTGTTTTTAGAGAGATTGAGCTTTAACTTATTTATAGATAGAAGATGGGAAGTGCTTACTAAATGATGACTGAAAAAGAGAAATCTCAATTAGGGCTTTTATATAATGCCAATTATGATCAAGAGTTAATTGAAGAGCGTTTACATGCCAAAGGACTTTGTTACGATTATAACCAGCTTCATCCAGCCAAGATCAATGAAAGAGAAGCGTTAATCAAGAAACTGCTGGGGAAAACGACGGATCGTTTCCTGATTGAACAGCCATTTGTATGTGATTACGGCTATAATATTGAAATTGGTGAGAACTTCTATAGCAATCATAATATTATCATGCTGGATGGAGGGAAAATCAGTTTTGGAGATAACGTTTTTGTTGCTCCCAATTGTGGATTTTATACCGCAGGCCACCCTTATGATGTTGAGCAGCGCAATGAAGGTCTGGAGATCGTTGGACCCATCACGGTGGGCAATAATGTGTGGATCGGTGGCGGTGTGACGGTTCTTGCCGGAGTGACGATTGGAGATAATACGATCATCGGCGCAGGGAGTGTAGTGACCAAGAGTATACCGTCTAGGGTCATTGCTGCGGGTAATCCTTGCAGGGTCCTTCGCAAGATAACGGAAGAAGACAAAACAAAGTACAGCAGGGATGTAGTGAAGAACACATAGTAAATAAATAGTGAAGAATAAATAGTGAACAATGTGATAGTAGCTAATGAGAATGCCCGATGCGTAACATCGGGTGTTTCTTTTTGGAAATAAAAATAAAATCCCCCAGACAGAAAACATGCCAAGGTATCGTATAACCGACACTTTTTCTGTCTGGGGGATAGAAGAATGGTTCTGTTACATTTGCTTAAAGAACCTTAACGCTGCAGACTTTTCCCGTTACTGCTGATCACTTCTTTGTACCAATGGAAGGATTTCTTGCGATAACGTTCGAGTGTTCCTGATCCATCGTCATGACGATCCACATAGATATAGCCATAACGTTTTTTCAATTGGGCAGAAGACGCACTGACAACATCAATACAACCCCAGGATGTATAACCCATAATTTCAACGCCATCTTCAATAGCTTCACCAACCTGAACCAGATGATCATTCAGATACTGGATTCGGTAGTCATCTTCAACTGTTTTCTCACCGTCCGCACCTGTGATCAATTCATCAACAGCACCAAGACCATTTTCTACAATAAACAGTGGTTTTTGATAGCGGTCATAGAACATGTTAAGCACATAACGCAATCCTTGCGGGTCAATCTGCCATCCCCATTCACTTGCTGGCAGATAAGGGTTAGGTACACCCCCAAGAAGGTTACCTTCACCTGCGATTTGCTTCTCCGGGTCTGCTGTTTGACAGATACTCATGTAATAACTGAAAGAGATAAAGTCTACCGTATTCAGCAACATTTCCTCGTCGCCAGCTTCCATCTGAATCTCGATTCCATTTTCACGGAAGTAACGTTTCATATAACCAGGGTAGCGACCTCTTACGTGTACATCGCCGAAGAAATAGTTGCTATGTTCGAATTCCATGACTTTAATCATATCGTCCGGATTTGGTGTCAGCGGGTAGGTAGGCATACTGAGCATCATACAACCAATCTGTGCCGTAGGAATGATCTCATGACAGAGCTTCACAGCGGAAGCACTGGCTACAAACTCATGATGGATCGCCTGATAGAGATCTTGCTTGCTAAGCTTTTCCTTAGGCGTGTAGATGCCTCCACTCATGAAGGGTGCTTCAAGAATCGAATTGATTTCGTTAAAGGTAAGCCAGTATTTTACTTTGTTTTTATAACGTTTAAATACGGCAGTTACATAACGCTCATAGAATCCAACCATTTTCCGGTTAACCCAGCCGTCGTATTCTTTGGAAAGGTGAAGAGGTGTCTCATAGTGGGAAAGCGTAACCAGTGGTTCGATCCCGTATTTGTGACACTCGTCAAACAGATCGTCGTAGAACTGCAATCCTTCTTCATTTGGCTCCAGCTCGTCCCCTTTTGGGAAAATCCGGGACCAGGCAATGGAAGTACGGAATACCTTGAAGCCCATCTCGGCAAACAGTTTCACATCTTCCTTGTAGCGATGATACAAATCGATACCGATTAGTTTCATGTTATCTTCGGTTGGCTCTTCCGTGATTGGCCCCATGATGCCTTTGGGAGCTACATCCTGAGTAGATAATCCTTTGCCGCCTTGATTGTATGCACCTTCAGCCTGGTTGGCTGCAATTGCGCCACCCCACAGGAAATTTTCCGGGAATTGATAGGTGTGATTTTGAGAGTTACTCATGTGTATCGCTCCATTCATCAAATTATATTAAGATGATTCATATATGACATAAAAAAAGCTTAAACGTTGTAACGGGTTACACGTCAAGTTTTACTTTTGACCCAGATCTGAGGCATACTATTATTCTATAGTTCGTTAGCAAGAAGGGAGTCTCCGATGTCCAAGTTTGATGAAATTATGAAGCGGTCCGGTTACTCAAAAGCGACAGTGTCACGCGTGATTAATCATTCTCCGCATGTTAGTGATGAAGCAAGACAGATCATAACGGATATTATGAAACAGTTGAATTATATTCCCAACCGGAATGCGGTATCGTTATCTACAGGGCAGACAAAGCAGATTGGAATTGTGACCTCTACCACAGGTGAGATCATTCTTACATTCATGAATCAATTCATTGATACAGCCATGGATTTTGGGTTTCAGACGATTATCTATACATCCCGTGGAGATCCGGAGATTGAATTGCAGGCGTTCGAAGATCTGCGCAGTAAACGAGTCGATGGGCTAGTTATTATTGCTTGTGTCAATGATCCTCGGAAATTAAAGGCTTATATGGAATACGGTCCGATTGTCTCCTGGCAGCGAATGGGGAATGACGAGATTCCGTCTGTTGCGATGGATCAGGCAGAAGGGTATAAGTTAGCTCTGGAGCATCTGGTATCAAGAGGATACACCCGAATTGCGAATGCATTTGGCAGGGCTGAAAGTTTGAATACCCAGAGCCGCCGAGAAGCCTATGAATCTTTCATGAAGAGCAGAGGGTTGCATGTGTGGACTGAAGCATATCAATATTCCGTATTTAGCTCCTCCGATGGCGAAGAAGCGATGGGAAGAATGGCTGAGGGGCCAGAACTTCCACAGGCCGTATTATGTTCGAATGATTATGCAGCCATCGGCATTCTTAGTGAAGCACGCAGACGGAATATTCAGGTACCGGAACAACTCGCCATTGTAGGGTTTGATGATATCGAGCTTTCCCGTGTTCTTGGAATCACGACCATACACAATCCGATTGCGGAGCAAGCTACCCAGGCTTTCCATCAATTGTGGGCCGTATTGGGTAAAATGGAGTTGCAGACCGAACAGCTGACATACCAGCTGATTGAGCGTGAGACGACTTGAATCCATAAGACCTGATGTTGGAATCTGTTTTTATGGATTCAATAATTATTCAAATTTGAAGCATCTTCGAGTCGAACTCATACGTTATACTGAAGATGAGCTTCAGAACGACATATCTGTACGGAGATGTGGCGTGAGGTTTTTTTGTATCATGTTACAAGTTACATATTTCACAAACGATTAGCTGAAAGGTGAGAATGGACTTTATGAAAACAGTGACAGGCCGATTCAGAATTGCGGGCATATGGGAGGGGGTATCCTTACTTCTATTGATTTTTATTGCTATGCCTCTGAAATATTTTGCAGATATCTCTTCCGCTGTAGCCGTAATGGGCATGATTCATGGTATTTTATTTCCTTTGTACCTTATTGCCCTAGTGCACTTGGCTCTGGTCAAAAAGTGGAAGATAACGCGCTGGTTAATGGGTGGACTCGCCGGTTTTTTGCCGTTTGGAACTTTTGTATTTGAATCTTATCTTCGGAAGAGAAATTGGAAATAAAGATCAATAAGAATAAATGAAAGCAGGCGACTAATTCAGATGTTATCCGAATTGTCGCCTGTTACTTTCTGTACAAGTACTACTTTACTGTACCTTGCTGACGATCGGACAGCAGGCTTACTCCAATATCGCCAGAGGCATTTGACACAGGTGCATACGCCGAGAAGGAAGTAACAACTACCAGGGCAGTGAACAGAAATACAAATGATTTTTTCATACCATAACCTCTTTCATATGGGGATATATTCCATTTGATTCTAACGCACATAGGTTATACTTGAAAAGAAAAAGTTTAAATGAGCAATCTATTGAATGACTGAAAGGATTGAGCTTCTATGAAAGATTATCATGAGTTAACATCCATAGAAATGGTTGAAGAAGCTATTCAACAACATGAATTGGTTTTTTTGTATGTATCTCGTCCAGAGTGCAGTGTATGTCACGCTTTACTCCCCAAGATCAGGACATTGCTTGAACCCTATCCAACGGTATACTTGGGTCACATTAATGCTAATGAAGTGGAAGAGGTTGCATCCAAGTTTCTTGTTTTCACCGTTCCAACAATGATCATGATTGTGGAGCAGAAGGAATATATTCGAGCAGATCGTTTTGTTCGCTTGGAACGTCTGGAGGAGCAGTTGCAACAGATTCACTCCATGTATGTCCAAGATGAGGAATAGAAAGCTAAATCTTCATGAACGGCGGCTCATACATGAGCCGTTTTTTTGCGCCCGCAGTGGCCTATAGCTATGAATAAAGTACATGATGCCTGAACTCGCAAATTAAAGTGTTGCCATGAAAACGGTTTTATGATAATTTAAACATTATAAAAACGTTTTTATAGTAAAGGAACAAAACTTATGGCAAAGATAACGATTAAAGATGTAGCAAGGGAAGCGGGCGTATCCATATCTACGGTCTCCAACGCCTTAAATGGTGTGGATGTCTTGAACCCGGAGACAAAATCACATGTTCTTAAGGTGGCAGAACGTTTAAATTATGTGCCCAATCTGAATGGCAAGCTGTTGAAGTCCGGTCAAACCAAAATGCTCGGTTTTTTCACTACAAGTGTATCGGGTCCGTATTTCTATAAGCTGGTTGAGTCAATGTCTCGCGAATGTGATCGTCTTGGGTATGGTTTGAATGTATTTGTGACCAAGGATAAACACGTTATTATGAGTAATATTTTGGGTCGGCGGGTGGATGGTGTCATTATCTACGAAGAGCTTCGGATCGATGAGCAAGATATTATCGCCATGGAGAAAGACAAGATCAAGGCGGTTTTTCTGGATCGGGTCTATCAGAGTGATACGATGGGAAGTGTCATTTTTGACTCGTATGTGGCGGCTTATGAAGCTACCAAGTATTTAATTGGGCTGGGGCACAAGAAAATTGCTTATATTTCGGGCGTGGACACAATGTTTGACAGTGTGCAGCGTAGAGACGGCTATCTGGCTGCTTTGCGTGAATACCAGCTTCCAATCGATGAAGATTACATTATACAAGGGTATTTTGAGGAGGAGAGCACGTATAGTGCGATAAAATCTTTTCTTCATTTACACCCCGGCAAGCGGCCTGATGCATTTCTTGCAGGGAATGACTTGAGTGCAATTGGCTGTATGCATGCGTTGAAGTCTGAGGGTTTTGAAGTACCTCAAGATGTTAGTGTCGTGGGTTTTGACGATATTGATATCGCACAGTATTTTTCTCCACCGCTCACAACGGTAAGAAATCAAATTGCAAGACAGGGCATCCTGGCCATCAATCAACTGGTGGGTATGATCAAGGAGAAAGAACAAGGGGCTGCACAGAAATTGGCGGGTGAGCTGGTGGTGAGAGGTTCAAGCCATGTGAAGATCGACCGGAAAGACTACCGTATATAAGTTGATTCAGCTCCTTCTCCGGTCTTTTTTTACATAAATATAAACAAAGGGGTTTTTTATGTCGAAAAATAAAAACGTTTTTATGAACATGCATGCTTGATGGAGGGGAGTAAAAAAAAGTGGATAAATTAGCCGTAGAGACATCAACCGGTAAAAATGCGATCAGTCCCAATGGGAAGAAACCCATCGGACAACGGATTAAAGAATTCATAGTCGATTATCGGAGACAATGGGAGATTCAATCGATGATTATCCCGGGCATTATCTTTATGATTATTTTCTGTTACATCCCGATTTACGGTTTGACAATTGCCTTCAAAAATTACACGGTCATTGATACGCTGGCTACCGCTCCTTGGGTAGGGCTGGATAATTTCAGAATTATTTTATCAGACAAATACTTCTGGGATGCAGTCGTGAATACGTTGGGGATCAGTTTTTTGAAATTAGGTATCGGGTTTGTCATTCCCATCATTCTCGCGATCATGATCTACGAGTTAAACAGCGGACGCTTCAAGAAGTTTGTGCAAACGGTTTCATATTTGCCCCACTTTTTGTCCTGGATTGTACTTGGGGGAATGCTGATCACCTGGTTTTCAACAACGGGCTTATTTAATCAGTTGTTACTTAGCCTGGGAGTGATCTCGCAACCGCAGAACATCTTGCTGGATGCAGGCAAGTATTGGTGGATTGCTACGTTATCGGATATTTGGAAAGAAGCAGGTTGGGGAACGATTCTGTACCTGGCGATCATGGCAAAGATTGACCCAACATACTATGAAGCTGCCAAAATTGATGGTGCAAGTCGTCTCAGACAGATCTGGAATATCACATTGCCTAATATGAGATCCATTATAAGCCTAAATCTGATTTTAACTGTAAGCGGTTTATTAGGATCGAATCTGGATCAGACCTTGGTGCTCATGAACTCCCAGAACCGCGACAAAGCGGAAGTCATCAATTCGTACGTGTACCGTATGGGTATGTCTCAGGGTGACTTTTCATATGCAACGGCCGTTGGCTTGGGTGTCTCCATCATCTCTGTCATTTTACTCGTCACGGCAAACAAAATCACAAGCAAATTAAACGATAATCAATCTGTGTTGTAGAAGGAGGTAGCCCGCGTGAATGGAAAGGTGGCAAAAGAAGATCTCGATAGTCGGATCTTTGATACCTTAAATATGATTTTGCTAATCATCTGTACGGTCGTTATTCTCGTTCCGCTCTGGAATGTCATCATCTCTTCCTTTAGTTCAGGCAAAGCGCTGGCGGAAGGTGGATTCATCTTCTGGTCACCGGAATTCTCGCTGGAGAATTACAGAGCTGTATTCAATGATCAGGGCATCTGGCAGGCCTTCTTCATATCGGTCTCCAAAACAACGATTGGCGTTGTTACACATGTGTTCTTCTGTGCCATGGTTGGTTACGGTCTGAGCAAAAAGTACATAAGAGGCCGTAAATTATACGTTGCCATGGGTGTTATTACAATGTTCTTCTCGGGCGGTATGATCCCGACGTATCTGTTAATCAAATCACTTGGCTTGTTAAACAGCTTCTGGGTGTACATTATCCCGGCGTTATTCAGCTTTTATGATGTCGTGATTCTGATGAATTTCTTCCGGAATGTCCCGGATTCTCTGGAAGAATCGGCCAAGATTGACGGCGCAGGGGATTGGCATATTTTCCTGAAAATATTCATCCCACTCTCCATGCCGGCTATGGCTACAATTGCGCTATTTAATGGGGTGGGGCAATGGAACGACTTCATGACAACCAAGTTATACATTACCGATCAGTCACTGTATCCACTTCAGATGATGTTGTACGAGATTATCGTTCAGTCACAGACACAATCCATGCAAAATGTCGGAGGTTCAGCTGTCATTGAAACAACGACCAAAGGCGTGCAGTTGGCCACCATTGTCATTACAACACTCCCTATCGTGCTGATCTATCCCATCGTTCAGAGATACTTTATCTCGGGAATGATGCTCGGAGCGGTCAAGGAATAGGAGCAACAAATACCCCATTTTGAGGAGGAACAAAAATATGTTGAAGTTGAACAAGGCATCAGGCAAAAAACGGATTAAATTGCTCGCAACACTGCTCACAGCAGTACTTATGATTACAGGTTGCAGCGGTGGGTCGGGGGGCTCCAGTGAAGGGAATTGGGTATCCATTGAAGATCGTTATACGGTTGACCCGGAAAAGCCGGCTTGGCAGTTGGATAAAAAGGAAGAGGCTACTGACCTGACGTGGTACGTCAATGCAGACTGGTGGAACACTGATTTTGGCAAGGATATTGTTACCAAGAAAATCAAAGAGGATCTGAACATCAATATTAAATTTATCACGGGTGACGATACCAAGTTAAACACCTTTTTCGCCGGTGGAGATATGCCTGACTTGCTGACTGTATTTGACTCCAATTCTCCTGTGGTACAAAAAGCTGCAACCTGGGCTATGCCGCTGAACGATCTGGCGGAAAAATATGATCCTTACTTCAATAGAGTTGCGGCTGCCGATACATTGAACTGGTTCCAATTGGCGGATGGTAAAACCTATGGTTACCCGAACTATTCCAATACGCAAGAGGATTATGATAGCGGTAACATTCCTGCTAAAACGGCATTTATCATTCGTAAAGATGTGTACGAAGCTTTGGGTAGTCCGGTCATTGGAACGCCAGAAGAATTCCAGAATGTGATGAAACGAATTAAGCAAGAGTTCCCTGCGCTGATTCCATTCGGCTTTAATGCCGTAGGAGAAGGAACGGGTTCACTCGGAGATACGTTGCAAGACTTCATTGGTGTTCCGCTTGAGAACGAGAATGGAGAATTCTATGATCGCAATCTGGATGAAGATTACCTCACGTGGTTGAAAACATTGAACACCGTTTACAGAGACGGCAATATCAGTGATGACAGTTTTGCCGATGATGGAACCGCTTTTGAAGAAAAAGTGAAGTCCGGTAAATATGCAACCATGCTGCTTGACGGTACACCTCAACAAGGAGGAAACTTGCAAATCTACATGAGTGCGAATCCAGGCAAAGAATATGTTGCTATCGATGGACCGCAGAGTACCGAAGGCAATGCACCAACATTGAATCAATCCGGAATAACCGGGTGGATGATCAATTTCATTTCCAAGGACTGTAAAGATCCGGCCAAGGCCATTCAGATATTCACATACTTGCTGAGTGAAGAAGGACAGACGCTTATGAATTACGGGATCGAGGGGGAAACCTACCAAACCAAAGCCGACGGTAGTGTAGAATTACTGCCAGCAGTGAAAGACCTGCAACTCAATAACGCGGATCAATTCAAAAAAGATTATCGGATGGGTGAATTTATGTTCTTTGGTCATGACCGCCACAAAGCACTCAGTGCAGATGCTTTTCCCGAAGCGATTAAACAGATGCAGGAGTGGGGCAAAGGCAAGTTGAAACCACACTTTATTCTGGAGAATATTAGCCCGGATCAAGGTACACCTGAAGCCCGTGCGTTGTCAGCAATCAATACGAAGTGGAATTCAACACTGGTCAGTATGGTACGTTCCAAGGACGATGCCTCGTATGACAATGCACTGGCTGCTTACAAGTCATTTTTAGGTGAGAACCGTTGGGAAGAGATTGTGAAGGTACGCAGTGAAAAGATGAAATTGAACAAAGAGAAACTAGGCATTCAATAATAAATACAAAGGAGAATCCTATGACTACATTCAAAATGTACAAATCCACGGGTGAAGAAGATTTATTCGTATCTCTATCCCAAGAGCAATTAAAGCCTCTGGATGCTGATAAGGAGACAACGACCATCCTTCTGGATGATCAGCTAACGTATCAGGAGATGGACGGATTTGGTGCTTCTTTTACCGATTCATCGGCCTATTTGATCAACCAAATCTTGAATAATGAGCAACGGGATGAGGTCATGACGCGATTATTCCATCCGGAGAAAGGGATTGGGCTGTCAGTCATCCGTAATCCAATGGGGGCTTCGGACTATGCGAGAACGGTATACAGTTATAACGATATGCCAGAACAGCAGACAGACCCGGAATTAACCCAATTCAGCATTGCACATGATGAAGGGGACGTTATTCCTTTAACGCAAAAGGCGTTGGCATTGAACCCTGAAATGAAACTGTTTGCTTCACCATGGAGTGCACCGGGATGGATGAAAACGAGCGGATCGATGATTACCGGACAGTTGAAGGCGGAATGGTATCCGGTTTATGCACAATATTTTGTGAAATACATTCAAGCCTATGCCAAGCATGGATTACCGATCCATGCCATCACACCACAGAATGAGGCGCTGTATGAACCAGGGCACTATCCTGGTATGCTGATGCCAGCCGAGGCCCAAGCGGATTTTATCAAAAACCATCTTAAACCAGCCTTTGTGCAAAACGATATTCAAACCAAGATTCTCTGTTACGATCACAACTGGGATCAACCGGACTATCCGCTGACCGTGTTGGAACAAGCGGGAGAAGAAGTGGACGGCGTAGCCTGGCATTGGTACGGGGGCGATGCTTCTGCTCAAACGAAGGTTTATGAAGCTTTTGCAGGTAAAGAAGTGCATTTCACTGAAGGTTCAGGTGGAGAGTGGATTCCGCCATTTGAGGAGGCCTTCTCGAATGTGATGCGAACGGGAATTCAGATTCTTCGCAATTATAGCAAGTCCTTTGTACTTTGGAATATGGCACTAGATGAGAATAATGGGCCTACGGTTCCTGGTTTTGGTCGGAGTACGTGTCGTGGTATCGTGCAAGTGAATCAGCAAACAAAGGAACTTACGTATACACTTGATTATTATGCTCTGGCTCATTTCAGTGCTGTGATCCGCCCGAAGGCTGTTCGGATCGAATCAACATCCAGTGATGATGGAATTTGTTCTGTGGCTTTTAAAAATGCCGATGGTTCCGTAGCTTTAGTCCTCTTCAATGATGGGGAGGAGACGGGCAACATACAGGTTAAGCTGCGCGACGATGTATTGATGGAGTTCCAGCTGGAAAGTAAAAGTGTCTTGTCCGTATTAATCACGGATTGATAAATGGATGAGTTATAACCAGGCTTCATCAGAAAAGAAACCAAAAGAAGCGATATCCGGAGTGTACACGGATTCGCTTCTTTTTGGTGACATTTATCTATTCAGAGTTATACTATACGGGCTGAATAGCGAGATGGGGTGTCCCGCTACTCTCATCAACGAACAGTATATATTGGTTGCCAGCTGTCCCTGTTAAGACCAGACCGGGTTGACCTGCAACACCAGGATTGTAATATCTGAATTGTTGCAAAACGGGGAGGGAGACTGGAAGAGTAGGTTGATTGAGTGCCATTAATTGTGTAGCGGCCTTAACGCTATCTCCAGCTTCAATCACTCCGCCTACACCCAAATGATTAACAATTGAGGAGCTGGCGTTGATTTGAAGGCTGCCTGTTATGGTCTGGCTGCCATTGACGTTTAGATCGACACCAACGGTTTGATTACCATTAACCTGCAGATCTTGGTTAATGGTCTGATTACCGGTGACAAGGATGCTATCAAATGTTGGCAAAGATATCATCTCCTATATAGTATTCATATATTCTATGAGGACAAGATCTGGAATGACCCGGGTGGCCACACATTATATGTCTGGGATAAAGCCCTTTTTGCAAAAGAGAGTTGGAGAAAAGCTCAATAGCAGAAACAACGCCACTATTTCGAGCATATTGTAGGCAGAGAATGTTTTCGCATGGGACAGGAGGGTTTGTTATCCGAAAGAAGTCAAGAGCGCAGGTTAAGTCCACGAAAAAGAAACGTTCAGTTCATGATGCGAACCGGTTATTCCTGAGACAGATGAATGTGGTTCTGAACAGGAAACTCAAATCCATGCGTAAACATATGGAAGTACAGCAATTGGAACTGAATCAGCAATGGCTGAAAATGATGCAGGTGGGAAGCATACCTACCCGCGAAGTGCCAAAAGTGATCTATAAGGAGTTAAATGTGCTTCTGATTACTCCTTGTAATGACCGAGAAATGTCATCACATTGCGTCCTGATTGAACAGAGTCTGAAACATCTCGTGAGAAATGTGAATGAGATTAAATATATCGAATCCGTGTCAGCCTGCTTGTCTTCTAATGATGTTGACCTGATTATGGTCATCGGAAGCGAAGAAAACTTGCCGGATGAGAATATTGCAGCATTAAGGACATCCACCGTGAAGAAGGCAATCTGGTTGTCTGCCGATCAACATGGGAATCAAAGCGAAGCCATTCTATCGATTTTTGATCACGTGTTTACACAACATTCAGCCCAAATAAGCGATGATCAGCATCATATGGGAAGCACTATTAGTCATGAACTGTTCATGCCGCCTGATCCACATATATTCTGTCCGCAAGCTGTTCCCCTGGAGTACGAATCGGATGTTTATATCATCGGGGATGCAGAACCGGATGGCATGGTCACCGCTATTGCCAAATCGGGTCTTTTGGATAACAAAAAGGTTCGGGTAGATGGAAAGGGTTGGGCACAGATCGGGGATTTCAATCCTGTTGATACGAATGAAGCTCGTCAGATTTTATATAACGGAAGCAAACTGGTTATTCATAGTGCCGAATCAATCAAAAACGTAATGGAAATTGCCGCATGTGGGACGTTTCAACTCATAGGGCCATCTGTGAATCAGAGCAACGGGATTGACCTTAGTAACTTTCAACAATACAACTCTTGTGAAGAACTCACTCAGAAGTTTGAACATTACTGGCAGAGTGTTGATGCAAGGAGACTGGCCGCTAGCCATGCTCTGGCATACATGAAATATAATCAATCCCATCTACAAAAAACATTGCGACTGCTGGATATCATTTTCATATAAATCATCCCAAAAATCACAGGAGCGTAGGCTGCATCATGTTGCTGCATTGGAGGAGTTCTGATTGAAGGTAATTGCTCTGCATCTGCCCCAATTTCACCGGATTGAGGAGAACGACCGATGGTGGGGGGACGGTTTTACCGAATGGACGAATGTAAAAAAAGCCGCGCCTTTATATTCGGGTCATCATCAGCCTAAACAGCCATTTCAGGGGAGATATTATGACCTTTCCGATCCAGATGTACGAAAGTGGCAAGCGGAAACGGCTAAACAGCATGGCATTTATGGATTTTGTTATTATCATTATTGGTTCAAAGGCAAGCGTTTGCTGGAAAAACCAGTGAATGAAATTTTGGATAGTGAGGAGCCTGATTTTCCTTTTTGCTTGTCCTGGGCCAATGAGACATGGACAAGAAAATGGGATGGGCAAGAATCCGATATTCTCATGGCCCAGAACTATGGGGATCGAGAGGATTGGGAAGAACATTTTAATTATCTGGTAAAAGTATTTAAGGACAAACGATATATTCGAGTGCAAGGTAAGCCATTATTTCTGATCTATCGACCAGCCAGTATTCCGCAATGTGAGGAAATGATTCAGTTTTGGCGTGAATTGGCTTTGAAACATGGCCTGAAAGGGATTCATTTTGTGCAGACCATTGGTGGATTCCCTACATTTAATGGTCAGATCTTTGATGCGAGTATGGAATTTGAACCGCATTATACGTTTGCACATGGACATATGAATGGAATCTGGATCGAAATGAACATCAAGGGACAGCAACATATTGCTGTGAATTACGACAAGGTATGGTCCTCCATTCTCGAACGAACACCACACCGTAACGGAGAAATTGTCTATCCAGGTGCTTTTGTCAATTGGGATAATACACCTCGGAGAGGTGTTGACGGACAGAGTACGCTCGGGGCCACCCCAGAGAAGTTTGGGCTATATCTATCCAGACAGATGGAACGAGCGAGGACGCTGTACAAAAGTGAATATCTTTTTGTTAATGCCTGGAACGAGTGGGCGGAAGGTGCATATCTTGAGCCGGATCAAAACTATGGTTATGCTTATTTGAGAGAACTCAAGAAAGTAACTCAGCATGAATCGAATAGAAACAAGTCTATAGGAGGGAGTTCCGAATGAGGGAACTCTCTCTCTGCTATGATCTTATTTATAAACCATGTTTCGTTGTAAGTACCGTTTGTTGTTTGCGGTACTCCGTTGGAGTTAACCCTGTATGCTTTTTGAACTGTCTGGAGAAATAATACAAATCACTGAAACCGAGATGCTCGGCGATGGTGGTTATTGTGTTCGGGGTGCAGGCCAGCAACTCCTTGGCCTTATCGATTTTTTTGCCAGTAATATAGAGGATCGGAGGAACACCGATCTGCTGCTTGAAGAATCGAATGAAATAATTTGGATGCATATAGGCGATCTGGGCCAGATCCTGAACCGAAATATTCTCTTCGATGTTGGAATCAATATAAGCCAGAATGGTGGACAGTTTCTCCATGACAGGAACGTTAATAAAAGAGATCTGATCCAGATCCAGATTCATTATATAGTGGGACAGTAGCTCGGTTAGTTTGCTCTTGGCCATCATATGGGCATAGACTTCATCGGATTTTGCATATGTAAGGATACTGCTGAAGATTGCTTGAATCAACTCAGGTTGATCTATCGTACAGATGTGTGGGAATTTCAGAATTTGGAACAAATTGATTCCCCCAACCTTCGCGCTAAAGTGACACCAATATTTGAGAAAAGGACGGTCATTAATGGCAGAATAAGACTGTTTGATCCCTTCTGGCATTAAAATAAGCTGATTAGGCGCAGGATAATACTCCTCATCCCCGATTTTGAGCCAACCTTCACCTTCGCATATGAAATAAAACTTGCTGTAATCGGGCGTGTAATCCAGATCCCGCCAATCCGTATCGCACCGATTGTAATTGACCATGAATAATTCGACTTGGAGATTGGACAGGTAGTTCGTAAGCAAAGTTTGGTAATTCATACTTTTCATCTCCATACAAGGTTATTATTGTCCATCTAAAAGTTAGTGTTCTGCATGTCTATCCTTCGGCCGTAGCAATACAATACAACTACAGACAATAACAGAAGGGATGAGAACATCTCATGGACAAAAACGAATATTTGCAACATATTGAAGCAACGATTGAGAGCGGTAAATTCAAGGACAACTGGAGCTCGCTTAGCGCCTTCCAAGTTCCAGAATGGTACCCTAAAGCGAAATTTGGCATATTCATTCACTGGGGGCTATATTCTGTACCGGCCTATGATAGCGAATGGTATTCGCGAAATATGTACATACAAGGCACCAAAGCTTATGAACATCACCTTGCGGTGTATGGACCCCATAAGGAATTTGGATATAAAGACTTCATTCCGATGTTTCGTGCAGAGAAGTTTGATGCAGACGAATGGGCAACGTTATTCAAACAGGCTGGAGCCAGATATGTTATGCCCGTGGCTGAGCACCATGATGGTTTTCAGATGTACAAAAGCTCTATCTCTCACTATAACACATATGAAATGGGCCCCAAACGGGATCTTCTGGGTGAGATGAAGGTTGCATACGAGAAGCAGGGGCTGACCTTATGCGTGTCGTCTCACCGCGCCGAGCACTGGTTCTTCATGTCTCACGGGAAGGAGTTTGATTCAGATATTAAGGAACCACTGGAGCGTGGGGATTTCTATTGGCCTGCCATGCCTGAACCCAAGGATCACTTCGACTTGTATGACTCACCTCCAACTGAGGAGTATCTGGAGGACTGGTTGATTCGCTGCTGTGAACTGGTTGATCAATACCAGCCAAAGGTCTTTTATTTTGATTGGTGGATTCAAACGGTTGCGTTCAAACCCTATCTTAAAAAATTTGCTGCCTATTATTATAACAAAGGCGAAGAATGGGGCGTGCCTGTAGCTATCAATTATAAACATGAGGCCTACATGTTTGGTAGTGCCGTTCCGGATGTGGAGCGGGGACAGTTCGCTGAGCTTAAGCCCTATTTTTGGCAAACGGATACAGCTGTCGCTAAAAACTCATGGTGTTATACGGAAAATAATAACTATAAAACGGCTGAGGAGATCATTCGGGATCTCGTCGATATTGTAAGCAAAAACGGAAATTTACTGCTGAACATTGGGCCCAAAGCAGACGGCAGCATACCGGAAGAAGATCGTGAGATTTTACTGAGCATTGGCAAGTGGCTGGAAGTGAATGGGGAAGCGATCTATGACACGTCATTCTGGCGTACGTTTGGCGAGGGTCCGACAGAGGTGAAGGAAGGGCAATTCACGGATGGGGATACCAAGATATTTACGAGTGAAGATATACGGTTTACGTTAAAAGAAAGCAGTCTGTATGCCACGGTTCTTGCCTATCCAGATAACGGGGTGGTGCAGATTAAATCCCTGAAGGAAAATTCTCATCATTTTCAAGGGGTCATTCAAGATATTCAGGTACTTGGCTATGAAGAACAACCGCAATGGGAGAGAACAGCGGACGCACTGATGATCACAACGACAACCGTGAAAAGTAATGCACCTATTGTTTTCAAAATTAAATTAGACTAATCAACAAAGATAAATTAAATACTGTAAATATAAAAAGGGCGCATCCAGGAGTATTGTACTCATCGGATAGCGCTCTTTTGGTTGGGCTACTACTCATATAATAATCACGAAATTCTTACTTGCTAATATACTGATATCATCAAACCAGTGATGTTCGCCTGTAATGGAACGATTGAGACTCACTAAGGAGGATCTGCAAAAAAGATGAAACCAAAGAAACGCATCAGATATGGTTGGAGCGGATTTAAGAAAAAAAAAGCTGAGGACTGTGACCTTCCCCAAGAGCAGCACAAAGAACACCACCACGAGCACCATCATAACCACCACAATCATCACCACAATAACCACCATCATAAGTGTTTTGACAAAGAAGCCGAATTCCTTCTCAAATTAATTGGTGAGTTGAAAGGAGCAATTGTACAGGTTTTTGCGAATCCCTCGCCTCACAATGTTTCACTGCTGATTGAGGTACTGCGTAAATTACTGGCTCTGGTTCATCATTCGGATTTGAAAAAGGGAACCAAGGCAGACCTCGAAGCGGTCTTGGAGCTTACCATTGTATCTGCAGAGGCCGTTCCATTTTCTCCGATCAGTGTGGGAACCAATTTGCAGCAATTGCTGGATGTGCTTCTATCTGTCATTTTACAGGGGAATATCGATTCGGCTGAGAAAGATCAACTGGTCATTTTGATCCGGGCGACCGAATTGGCTATCACAACAGGGCTTAGAAACGTAGGGAGTCAAGGTCCGGCAGGACCAGCAGGTCCTCAGGGCGTACCTGGTCCACAAGGCCCGGCAGGCGCTGCTGGTTCTCAGGGTGGTGTAGGTCCAGCGGGTACACCGGGAGCTGCTGGTGCTCAGGGACCAGCAGGTACGACAGGTGCTACTGGCGCTACGGGTGCGGCAGGCCCAGCAGGTGGCGCAACAGGAGCCACAGGTGCAACGGGGAGTACAGGAGCTGTTGGGGCAGCGGGCGTTACAGGAGCAACAGGTGATCCTGGCGTAGCAGGAGTCACCGGGGCTACCGGGGCAACGGGTGTGACAGGAGATACGGGTGCAGCCGGAATTGCAGGGGTAACCGGGGCTACCGGCGCAACTGGGATTGCGGGAGTAACTGGCAGCACTGGTGTTACAGGAGCTACGGGTTCTGGCGCCATTATACCGTTTGCTTCTGGCGGACCTGCCATATTGACAACCATTGCTGGTGGACTGGTAGGAACCACAAGTCTCATTGGATTTGGAAGCTCGGCAACCGGAGTCAGCATTCTGGGTGGCACCATTGATTTAACGGGGACGATTGTCGGACCACTCATTAACTTTGCGTTCTCTGTTCCACGGGATGGCGTTATAACTTCCATTGCTGCTTATTTTAGTACAACAGCAGCCTTGGCTTTGGTCGGTTCAACGGTGACCATCACTGCGCAATTATTCAGTTCACCTACTCCTGATAATGCTTTTACTGCGGTTCCAGGGGCGGTCGTTACACTGGCACCTCCACTCACCGGTATTATTGCATTGGGTAGTATCTCCAATGGCATAACAACCGGATTGGCTATACCTGTGACTGCACAGACACGTCTTCTGCTTGTATTCTCCGCAACGGCAACTGGACTTTCTCTTGTGAATACCGTTGTTGGTTATGCAAGTGGCGGCGTGAACATTACATGATGAGATATAAATTTTGAGATGAACGACATGAGAGTTCTCATGTCGTTCTTTTTCTTGATTTGAAATTTTGCGTATCAGGTCTTGGTTATATCGAACTACTACAAACTATTATTCATCAAAAAGATGCATGAATACGAAAAATAAGCTGAAATGTGTAAGCGACATGAGACACATAAAAGCATTAAATAGACTTATTTTCTATATTTTTCAATAAAGTGCTTGTATATATCGAATAATGATTTTATACTATACCAATAAAATCCAATTAAATTCCTAATCGACTATTATATGTAATTAAAATGTTGGACTACTCACTCGAATCACGATCGAAATTCATATCCACCACTCCTTAGCAAGCGTTCTGCTAACGCTCCAGATTACCCTTCCACATGAATGCTTATAGACATTCACTCACATTGCATTATTCAAACACCCAAACTATTCACTCACATGGTCCGATTCATTCAATCTCCTAAACTTCCAAGTAAAAAAACATAGGCTGATCTGTTATCTCTTCTGACTCATATTGTTCCCTAACCAGACCTGTAAAGGAGGTGAGGCTTTATGTGAAATCCAGGGTATCTATTTCGTACGCAATAAAGGTTATTTTACCGTTTCATTCTGCAGAGAAGGGCATATGTACCAGACTAAATTAAAAAACCGGGTAAAAGGAGTGGAAAAGTTTGATAAAGATTAATCGGTTACGCAAGCCCATCTCCATGGGGCTCTCGCTTCTCCTTGCATTTTCGATCATTCATCCGGTTTCAGCTGAAAACTCCACATCATCCAAATTGGATATGAAATCTGGACTTGCCAAAATTACGGAATCCAAAGTAAACGCCAAGTTGACCAAAGAATTTGATGGTAGTGAATATGTGACCTATCTGGTGAAAATGAAGGAACAGGTGGATACAGCAGCAGTCTCCAAACAGGCCCTTGAAAAGGCGACGATCGCCAAACAAACGGCTTCAGCCACAAAGCTGTCCGTTCGTAATTCGGTCGTCAGCTCTCTGCGGGAAACGGCCTCGCGTACACAATATCCATTGGAAACTTATCTGGAAAAGGAAGTTGACCTGGGTAAGGTCAAAGAATATAAAAGCTATTTTATCGTCAATTCACTGGCAGTAACGAGTACCAAAGAAGTCATGGAACAGATTGCGCTGCTGCCTGAGGTGGAGAAGATTCTACCGAATGAGACGAGATACTTACAGAAAGCCGAAGTGAGTAAAGAACCGGCGAATGCGGCACCAGGCAAAGATGCTGTCCAAACGCCAGCTAAAGACTCTTCAGTCGGTGTCAAAGACAAAGACAAAGAGCCTGCTGCAAAGGACAAGCTTGCGACAGAGAACGTGGAATGGAACTTGGATTACATCAATGCGCCAGCCGTGTGGGATCGGGGCATCGATGGAACAGGGATTGTTGTTGCCAATCTGGACAGCGGTGTGGATTATACTCACCCTGCGCTTCGCAGCAAATGGCGGGGATTGGATGCCTCGGGCAATATCGTTGATCCCGAACTGAGCTGGTATGATCCGCACAGTAATGCTTCCCTCCCTGCGGACGAAGACGGACATGGTACGCACACGATGGGTACGATGGTTGGCTCCGAAGCAGATGGTACCAACCAGATCGGGGTTGCTCCCGGTGCAAAATGGATTGGTGTGCGGATATTCAATCCGGAAACAACAGATGCCATTATTCTTGATGGCGGACAATGGTTGATCGCTCCGGTGGATGCGGAAGGTAATCTGCATCCTGAACTTGCACCGGATGTCGTTAACAACTCGTGGGGCGGAGGCGCAGGATTGGATGAATGGTTCCGTCCTATGGTCCAAGCTTGGCGTGATGCGCAGATCTTTCCCGAGTTCTCCGCAGGTAATGTAAGACTGACGAATCCGGGTGGTCCCGGCTCTGTTGCGAACCCTGCGAATTACCCTGAAAGTTTTGCCACGGGAGCCACAGATATCAACGGAAATCTGGCTTCGTTCTCCCTGCTGGGCCCATCCCCGTATGGGGAGATCAAACCGGAAGTATCTGCCCCTGGTGTGAATATCCGTTCATCAGTTCCGGGCGGTGTATATGAGGGAGGCTGGAACGGAACGTCCATGGCAGGCCCGCATACAACTGCGCTTGCTGCTCTGCTGCTTCAGGCCAATCATTCCCTTACGGTGGATCAGCTGGAGCAGATCATTACAGATACAGCCACGCCGAGAACAGATGGTCAGTATCCGACCTCTCCTAATAACGGCTACGGTCACGGCATTATTAATGCCCTTGATGCTGTGGGTTCTGTACTCGAAGGAATTGGCACTGTATCCGGCAGAGTGGTTACAGCCGGAGATGATCTGGAAGAGCCAGTACTGGCACATACCCCTGTCAATTCAGCCTTTACAGGCATTGATATACCATTAACTGCTCATGTGACAGATAACGTCGCAGTAGTCTCCGTCGAGGCTTTTGCCAAAACGACAGGTACCAACCAGTACGTCTATCTGCCGATGAACCGGATTGCTGGAGATAACAAAGATGGAACGTATACAGCGACAATCCCTGCTTTTCTTATTGAACCGCAAGGTGTGGAGTATTATATCCGCGTGAATGATTACGGCAACAACGGATTCGAAAGTCAGGTATATAAAGTGGCTGTGTCCAATGGTGTTCAGCCAGGATACCTTCAGGATTTTGAAGAAGATCAGCTGGGCTTCACGACTGGCGGAACCGGAAGTACCTGGGTATGGGGAGCGCCTAGCAGTGGTCCTGGAAGTGCATACTCCGGTGACAAGGTGATTGCAACCAATCTGCAAGGAACTTATGTGGCGAATAGCAATGCATATCTGCTTGCGCCGCCTATTGATCTAACCGAGAGTCCAGAAGGTGCGTTATTATCCTTCAAGCACTGGTATGACCTGGAGAATAACATCGACTTCGGCAAGGTATACATCGCTTCCGAGGATAGCGATTATGTGTTCGAAGAGCTGTTAACCTTCACGGGTACAGGTGGCAATTGGAAGACACAATATGTGGATCTTCGCGAATACGCGGGACAGCAGGTGTTCATCAAGTTCAATCTGACGAGTGATAATTCATTGCAAAAGGCTGGCTGGTACATTGATGATTTCGCTGTAGAAGAACTGGATGAGATTGCTCCGGGTGCTCCTGCCGGATTGTCTGCGACAGCCGATATTCTTGGTAATGTAGCCTTGAGCTGGACGGGTCCGAGCGATGAGGATCTCGAATCCTATATCGTATATCGCTCCACAACCGCAGGTGCAGGTTATGAATCCATTGGAACTGCAACAGGAACAACGTTTACAGATACGGCTACGGTGACAGATTCGACGTATTACTATACCGTTGCCGCACTTGATTATAGTGGCAATGAAAGCGACAAATCGAACGAGGTCTCCATTACAGTAGAGGTACCTCAGGATATCTACATCGATCATTTCGATGGCAGTGATGATAATGGCTGGACTCATTCAGGAACCAAAGATGAGTGGGAACGCGGTATTCCGGTAACGGGACCTGCCAGCGCGGTTTCTCCACCGAATGTCTGGGCGACTGATCTCGACAATACGTACGAGAGTGGCTCCAACTACTCACTCGTATCTCCGGTCATTGATTTGACGGATGTGTCCGAAGGAACACTCACGTTTAATCATTGGTACGAGATTGAGAGTGGATATGACTACGGCTATGTGGAAGTCACCAAGGATGGTGGAACCACATGGTCGGAACTGGGCAAATTCTCACATAGTACAAACGGTAAACAATGGACACCCGTATTTTATGATCTGGATGCACTTACCGGTAATGAAGTTCATTTCCGATTCCGCCTGACCTCAGATAACAGTGTTGTGAAGACAGGCTGGTTCATTGATGATTTCCGTGTACTGGGAGTTGCTGCGGAGACGGTAACGGAGGATAGTGCGGTTGTGCTTAACAATGACAAACCAAAACCGTCCTATGATAATCCATGGTACAAAATTTCGCGGACAGACAAAGCTGAGTTTAACAAAACGAAACAGCAACAACCGGAAGTTGAAAAACCAGAAACAGGTTCGGTTAATCCACAAAGCCTGCCTGCAAGTGCAACGGTTACCGTATTGGAAACCGGGCGTTCGGTGAAGACAGATCCAGCTACAGGCAAGTATAACTTCACACACGTAGCAGGTGATTACACGTTAAAAGCTGAAGCATATGGATATTATCCTCGAACTCAGCAGGTGACGATTACAGATGGCAATGGAGCCAAAGCCAACTTTAATCTGGAAGCAATTCCGCATGGGCAGATTGAAGGTGTAATAACGGATGAGCGGACAGGACAACCACTGGCTGATGCTTCCGTTCTCGTGGTGGAAGATGCGAATGTAGGTGAAGTTCGCACAGGTTCAGATGGCAGCTTCGATATTCAGGTATTGGAAGGAAGTTATACCCTATCCATCCGGGCTGCAGATTATTACAGTAAAACCGTTACTGTGACAGTCCCTGGTAATGGTACGGCTGAGGCAAATGTTGCCTTAAAACCATTCATCGGTTTCCCTGGGGAAATTGCTTATGATGATGGAACAGCAGAGAACGCACGAGCTTTTAATGCTGCGGATAACGCTTGGGCAGTTCGAATGACACCAGAGCTGGAGACCGCTCAACTGACAGGTGCATCGTTCCGATTCTGGAACACCGAATGGCCTGTACCTGGAGGCACAGCGTTCCAATATGCCGTATATGATGCATCGGGTGCGGGCGGAGCTCCGGGACGACAACTGGCTGGACCATTTGACGGTACTGCACTTCGTAACGATCAATGGACAACTGTTGAATTCCCGGAACCGGTCATTGTAACGGGTGATTTCTATATCGTGTATGTACAGAGTTTAGCTGGAACTAGCGCTCCGGGACTCGCTACCGATGAGGATGGTCCAAATGCAGGTCGAAGCTGGCAGCGAGTAGGTGGAGCGTGGAGCACTTCACCTGATGAAGAAGGTAACTACATGATTCGTGCAGTTGTGAGATATCCGGTAAATGCACCTGTGCTCACAGCACCTGCGAACACGTATACGAATCAATCAACCTTCACCGTGTCGGGAACGTCTCCGGCATCGGGCGCTCAGATCAAGTTTTACAACGGCAAAGATCTCGCTGGCACTACAACGGTGGCAAATGGGAAGTTCTCATACGGTGTGAAACTCCGTTCTGGCATTAATGCGATTACTGCGGAGGCAGTGGTAGACGGTAAAACAACGGACCGTTCACTCCCCGTAGTCATTATTCTGGATCAGACCAAACCACAATTGACGATTCTCACGCCAGCTCAAGGGGATCGCATCAATGCAGAAGTGGTTCACGTAACGGGTAATGTCGTGGAACAATTCCTCGATAAGGTAACCGTTAACGGACAAACCGTACAAGTGGGTAAAGACAGAAGCTTCAGTCACCGTGTATTGGTCAATGAAGGCGAGAACACAATTACCATTACAGCAACCGATATCGCTGGTAACAAAACAACCGTAACCCGCACCGTCTATGTGGAAACGGCGTTGCCAGAACTTACGAATATTACTCCGGCTGAGGATGTTCGAATCACATCAGGGGAGAGTGTTACCGTTTCATTTGACAGTAAACCTGGTCTGCAAGCATCTTTCCGTATTCAGTTACCTTTGAATCTGAATGCCCAGGGAGCAGGAGAGGTTCCATTGGTGGAGACTGAACCTGGTCGTTACACAGGTACGTACACAACACCTTCATCCCTTGTTCTTGAGGGTGGAGTCATTGTGATTCGTGCTCAGGATGCAGCAGGCAACAAAGTAGAGTCGGAAGCAGCTGGACGATTGTTCGTCAGCGCAGCACAAGAACAATCCGTTCCA
Organism: Paenibacillus sp. GQ49; assembly: GCF_059759055.1. Lineage (NCBI taxonomy): Bacteria > Bacillati > Bacillota > Bacilli > Caryophanales > Paenibacillaceae > Paenibacillus > Paenibacillus sp. GQ49. The sequence continues at coordinate 131,123 of NZ_JCAXEL010000011.1, read as the reverse complement.
GAACCAGATTCGAGCCCTGAAGAGAATGGAACGGAAGTGAGTCCACCGTCCGCTGAGGGTCTGCAACCTTAATTATGCAAAGTATGACTTGGACGATAACTGCATTTTGACCATCTAAGCAAGAAGCCGATAAGCCGAGGTATCCGGGCTTGTCGGCTTTTTGTTGTATCTCGATTCACATCTGACACCTAAGCTTAATGAAGCATCCATTGGGGTGCTTTTTCTTTTGCTCTCATATGACAGCAGATGAGTTGTCTCCTTTCTTCACATTAATGATATAACATGATATATTAGGGTGTAGAACATGAGAAGTATGGGTTTTTATGGAGGTGCTTGTATTGGGGAAAGACTCGGCATCCAAGCCGATGTATGAACAGATCTTTGAATCCTTGCGCGAACGGATACAGCTTCATCAATATCAAGTGGGTGAGCGTGTTCCTTCGGAGAAGGAATTATGTGATGAATTCGGAGTTAGCCGGATTACAACTAAAAAAGCGCTTGAGATGCTGGCGAGTGAACAATTAATTGTTCGTCAGCCGGGACGGGGTTCTTTTGTAGCCGACACAGCAGAAATGTTACAAGAAAGATCTAACAGACCTGCTCCGCGTGCTGCGATCAAAGATCCAGAAAAGAAGCTGCTCATTGGTCTGGTCATCACTAACTTCAGTGATATGTATGGTACAGAACTGTTATATGGGATGGAAGAAGCTTCGCGAGAACATGATTGTTTTCTCGTACTTAGACGCTCCTTCGGGATTCCCGAACAGGAGGAACAGAGCATTCAGGAACTGCTGGAACTGGGTGTGGATGGATTGATTATTTTCCCGGCACAGGGTGAATATTTCAGCGATGAGATTCTTAAACTGGTCGTTAACAAATTCCCGTTTGTCCTGATTGACCGGTACTTGAAAGGCATCCCGGCTTCATCTGTCAGTACGGATAATGTAGGCGCGGCGCGAGAAGGGATGAATTATTTGTTCGATCTCGGTCACCGACACATCGCTTTTCTGACGCAGCCTCCGGCGAACACTACACCGATTGAAGAACGAATTGAAGGCATCATTGAGGCTCATCATGATCAAGGGGTGCTGGTGAACAGGGAACTGTGGTTAGAATCTTTTCTTTCGACACTGCCAAGTGTGTTTGATCCTCAAGTCGAGGTCCGTGATGTGGAGACACTGGTGGAACATTTACAGAAATACCCCCAGATTACTGCACTCTTTGCTGCGGAGTATCATATTGCCTTACTTGCAGAACAGGCAGCGGATCAGCTTGGTCTGAGAATCCCGGAAGATATGTCCATCATTTGCTTTGACAGTCCAAACGCTGCCGAAGGAAGCCGTGTAACCCATATGAGACAAAGCCAGTTTGATATGGGGAAACAAGCATTTGAGATGGTGCTTCAAAGTATGCAGAACAACGAAATTGCAGTGAACAGAGTCATTCTGCCTGCCCGCTTGGTGAAGGGGAAATCGACGAGTACGGTGAAACAAAAGGGTTAATTTTAGCTGCTAATATTTAATTGTGTTCAAGAAGGGACTTCGTGTAAACGAGGTCTCTTTTTTGTGCGGATAAAAAGGGGACAATCATTTTAAATGGTATACTATTTGGTGTTTTTAAATCAAAACAACATGCTAATATACAAATAAATATATTGACATAACATTATATTCGTTTTAGGATGATGAAAGCGGTTAACAAATTGGACTACATAAGGAGGACAACATGCTTAAACCCAGAAATGATCAAGAAATTTCCCCCTCGATATATGACATGATTGATCAGGTTAACAAACGTATACCGGATTATCCGGAACTTAACCAAATGTTCAAAAATTGTTTTACCAATACGATGGCAACCACAATTCAGCGCAAAGAAGATGGAACAACTTTTGTGATCACAGGAGATATCCCTGCCATGTGGTTACGTGATTCTGCCGCTCAGGTCAGACCTTATCTGGTTCTCGCTTCAGAGGATGAAGATATTGCCGACATGATCGCTGGACTGGTTGAACGTCAACTGAATTATATTCTCCTGGACCCTTATGCAAACGCTTTTAATGAGACGGAGAGTGGAAAAGGACATCAGGAAGACCTGACGCAAATGAATGATTGGATCTGGGAACGGAAGTATGAGATCGACTCATTGGCTTATCCGATTCAGCTCAGTTATCTCTTGTGGAAGAACACGGGAAGAACAACTCAATTCAATGATACGTTCCACAAAGCAGCCAAGGTCATCATGCAGTTATGGCAAGTGGAGCAGCATCATGAGACGAAATCACCCTACACGTTCCAACGTCTGGATGCTCCCGAGACCGATACGCTCACCCGAGAGGGACGAGGTACTGAAACAGTCTATACAGGCATGACCTGGTCAGGATTCCGTCCTAGCGACGATCGCTGTGAATATGGATATCTGATTCCATCCAATATGTTCGCCGTGGTGGCGCTTCGATATCTACAGGAAATTGCTGAAGCGGTGTTCGAGGATGAAACGCTGGCAGCGAATGCTAAGCAGTTGGAGCAAGAGATCAACAAAGGTATTCAGGATTATGGCACCGTTGAACATCCGGAATATGGAACCATATATGCGTACGAAACGAATGGGAAAGGCAATCACAATCTGATGGATGATGCCAATGTGCCAAGTCTGCTGTCTTTACCTTATCTCGGATATGTGGAGGAGAACGACGAGGTGTATCAGAATACACGCCGTTTCATTTTATCCACGAACAACCCGTATTTTTATGAGGGAACAGCAGCAGCGGGAATCGGTAGTCCACATACACCGGAAGGGTACATCTGGCATATCGCTTTATCGATGCAGGGGCTGACTACAGAGGATCGCAATGAAAAACTACGATTGCTTCAGCTCATCCATAAGACGGACGCGGATACCGGACTGACCCATGAAGGTTTTTCAGCCAACGATCCACATGAATATACCCGCCCATGGTTTTCATGGTCCAACATGCTCTTTAGTGAACTGATTATGGATTATTGCGGATTCCGCGTACAGAAATAGGATAGGAAAGCAAGAGATAACCTGCGAGTACATCATAACGTTCGGAGTTCGTTGAATTCCGACAAGAGGAGAGCGAATTATGAGAAAAATATCATTGAAAATGCCGGTAGCAGCAGTTATGACATCCTTGCTCATTCTTACTACAGCCTGTTCGGGCGGAAGCTCAAGCACAGGCACAACCAGTGACGGCAAGAAGGAAGTAACCGTATCATTCCGTTCTTCAGGATCTGAAGATACACTTACGAAGTTTTTCCAATCAGGCTTGGTAGATCAATTCGAGAAAGAAAACCCGGATATCAAAATCAACATTGCGCCTGTATTGGCTAGTGAGGGTGATTATACGTCCAAAATGGTTTTGCAGATGAAATCGCCGGATACGGCGCCTGATGTTATTGCGGAAGATACATCCATCATTAAATCCGATGCTGCTGCGGGATATCTGGAGCCACTGGATACACAGGTTCAGGGATGGTCCGATTGGAAAGAACACATCATCGACAACCTGAAGGCAGGGGTTACTGGCGAAGACGGCAAGGTGTACGGCGTTCCAGCTACCTCGGATACACGCGGAATCTGGTACAACAAGGAACTGTTTCAACAGGCGGGCCTGGAAGTCCCATTCAAACCTGCAAGCTGGGCAGAAGTACTCGAAGCAGCACGTACCATCAAGCAAAAACTTCCGGGTGTGACGCCGCTTAATATGATCGTGGGCAAAGCAAACGGTGAAGGTGTTACCATGCAAACACTGGAAATGCTGCTCTATGGTACGGCAGATACGCTGTATAACGACACCAGCAAGAAATGGGTCGTTAACAGCCCGGGGCTGCTGGATTCCTTCAAATTCATAGATCAAGTGTTTAACACGGATAAAACAGGTCCAACCATGCAGGTTGCCTTGAATGGACAAGCTGGCAGTATTGCCTTCCAACAACAGTTCCCACAAGACAAACTGGCGATGGCTGTAGATGGTAGCTGGGCAGGTTCGACATGGGCCGAGAACGGCGCTGCTCCAATCGCCAACGTTGAAGAGAAAATAGGTTTTGCACCATTCCCAACACAAAATGGGGAAGAACCTGGGGCAACTACGATGTCTGGAGGATGGGCTTGGTCTGTTCCTGCACAAGCGAAGAACAAGGAAGAAGCTTGGAAATTTATCGAGTTTCTGATGAATAAGGAAAATGCGACTGCACGCGTAGTAGCGGAAGGTAGCCTCAGTCCACGTAATGATTCCACAGAAGTTGAAGGTTATACGGATCGTCCATATACCAAAGAAGCACAGGAACTCTTGAATGTGGCCCACTTCCGTCCAGCGAACGATCAATATGCAGCGGTATCCGCACAATTGCAAAGCATTGTTGAGAGTATTGCCTCTGGCAAGCTGACGCCGGAAGAGGGAGTTACACAATTGAAGGACAACGTATCCCGTTCCCTTGGCGCGGACAGCATCGAAGAGAAATAAGGATATCGATATATTCGGAGGGGGAGGCACAATCTCCCCTTTTTCCGGTTCGAATGGAGAGTGACTTATGAAAAGGAAAGCACCAGGTTCATTTCTGTTTCTAATGCCTTCCGTACTGTTATTACTTGTGTTTTTCATTGTTCCCATCATTCTGACGATCTGTTTTGCCTTTACGAACATGGCTCTGACCGGGGCGGCAGCCAAGAGTTTGGAGTTTGTCGGATTCCAGAATTTCATTAATATGTTCCATGATCCGGATTTCCGGATTAGTGTTTGGCGCACGCTGGTTTTTCTCATCTTCTCCGCAGTGATGGGTCAGGTGTTGCTTGGGTTCATTCTGGCCCTTCTAATGAAAGAGAAAAATGTGACGTTCCGTCGAGTCATCGGGATCATTGTCATTGCCGGTTGGGTGACACCCGAGATTGTCGTGGCATTCTGTATGGTCGCCTTTTTCAGTGACAATGGTTCATTGAATCAGATCCTCGGCTGGTTTGGAGCGAATCCGGTCTCCTGGTTGTTCAGTTTCCCTATGGTGAGTGTCATTATCGCGAATATCTGGCACGGCACAGCCTTTTCAATGATGGTCTATCAGTCGGCACTGGATGATATCCCGAAGGAAGTAGAAGAAGCTGCGATTATTGACAGTGCCACCGGGTTCCAGATTGTCAGACACATTACGATTCCAATGGTAAAAGGGTCCATCGTGACCAACATGATGTTGGTTACCCTACAGACACTGGGCGTGTTCACGTTGATCTATACGATGACCGGTGGTGGCCCGGGTACTTCAACACAAACCTTGCCGATCTTCATGTACAATCAGGCCTTTGTGAACTATCAATTTGGATACGGAACAGCCATATCTCTGGTTCTGTTGTTCATCGGTATTGTCGCCAGCCTGTTCTACATGCGATCCATGAAAGTGAAAGTGTAACCATGAAGGAGGTTCGATCCCTATGGTCAAACATGGGCTTCAACGCAAAATCCAGTACGGGATTCTAGTCTTTCTAGGGCTCTGTTTTTTATTGCCGCTGCTCTGGATCATTCTGGCTTCATTTGACCCAAACGCGCAACAGGGGATCAAAATGCCCAGTACCTGGACCATTCAAAATTTCAAGGATGTACTCGGGGATTCGAGCAATCTTCGTTCATTCGGTGTAGGCCTGATTTTGTCGGGAGGGCAAGCGATATTGGTTGTACTGGTATCTGTTCTTGCTGCTTATCCTTTATCCCGTTATGAAATGAGATTCAAAAAAAGCTTCCTGTTATCGATTCTGTTCATGACAGCTCTTCCGATTACTGCCGTGATGGTTCCGGTATTTCAAATGTTTCTGTTCTTCAAAATGCAAAATAGCATCATTGCCACGATGCTGTTCCTGACTGCATCCTCACTTCCTTACGGCATCTGGATGATGAAAAACTTCATGGATTCGGTGCCAATCGATTTGGAAGAATCGGCATGGATTGACGGAGCGTCCGTGTGGAGTAGTTTGAGACGAATCGTGGCGCCATTGATGTTGCCGGGTATTGCAACGATAGCGATATTTACGTTTTCGGGAAGTTGGGGCAACTTCTTCGTGCCATACATCCTGCTCCAGACACCTGAGAAACTTCCGGCATCGGTCACGATTTATCAATTTTTCGGCAGCCACGGTATGGTTGAATACGGCAGGTTGGCTGCATTTTCATTACTTTATACAATGCCTTCGGTTGTGCTATATATCTTCTCCCAGCGTTACATGTCCAAAGGATTCAGCATGGGCGGAGCAACCAAAGGTTAATGACAGGAGGTACGCAACATGACAACCAAAAAGACGGCACATCTCATCTCGCATACCCATTGGGACCGTGAATGGTATATGCCTTATGAACACCATCACGTACTGCTCATTGAGCTGATGGATAAACTGCTGGATACGCTTGATCAGGACCCCGAATATCGCTATTTCCATCTGGATGGGCAGACGATTATTCGTGAAGATTATTTGCAGGTTCGGCCCGAACAACAGGAGAGGCTCGACCGTTATATTCGTGAAGGACGCATCCATTTTGGTCCATGGTATGTGTTACAAGATGAGTTTCTGACCAGCAGTGAGGCCAACTTGCGCAATCTGCTCATCGGTCATCGTGATGCTCGACCTTTGGGTGTGATATCCAAGACGGGATACTTCCCAGACTCATTCGGAAATATGGGACAGGCACCGCAGATTCTGCAACAGGCGGACATTCATAACGCGATCTTCGGGCGCGGGGTAAAGCCTACGGGATTTAATAATGCGGTGGTTGATGCAGACAGTTATGAATCTCCCTATTCGGAGATGATCTGGCGTTCGCCGGATGGTTCGGAAGTGCTCGGCATTTTGTTCGCGAACTGGTACTGCAATGGGATGGAAGTTCCGGTTGATCCGGAGAAAGCCCAAGGATACTGGGATAAAAATCTGGCGGATGCCGAGAAGTTTGCCTCGACTCCCCATCTGTTGTTCATGAATGGTTGTGATCATCAGCCGATCCAGACGGATCTGCCCGAGGCTTTACGTACGGCGGCTTCGTTGTATCCTGATGTAGAATTTATCCACTCCAATTTTGACGATTACATTGAGGCGGTTACGAAGGAAGTGCCTGAACATCTGGCGACCATTGAGGGCGAGCTTCGCAGTCAGCACACGGATGGTTGGGGAACACTGGTGAATACGGCATCTGCCAGGGTTTACCTGAAACAGTTGAATCTGCAGGGGCAGATGTTGCTTGAAAAAGTAGCCGAACCACTGGCCGCCATGGCGCATATAGCCGGGGTAAAAGATTATCCGCATCATCTGTTGACACATGCATGGAAGATGCTGATGCAGAACCACCCACATGATAGCATCTGCGGATGCAGTGTCGATGAGGTTCACCGTGAGATGGTGACCCGCTTCGCCAAGAGCAGACAGCTTGCAGAGAAATTGGTTTCCCAGAGCGCGCAGGCGATTGCTGAGTCCATTCGTGTGCAATCTGATGAGGCTTGGGGAGAGGAAGCGGTGCCGTTTACCGTGTTCAACACGAGTGGTTGGAATCAAAATGGGATCATTGAGATGGACCTGATTGTGGACAAAGCATTTTTCCCGGAAGGTCCTCATCCTCAATCCCTTGCGCAAAAGTTGGAAGAGGATGCGTTACCATCGTATCAGCTGGTCGATTCGGATGGACACGTGTATTCGGCAGAAATTAACGATTTGGGTGCACATTTTGGCTATGAACTTCCGAAAGATCGCTTCCGACAGCCTTATATGGCTCGTAAAGTAAGAGTGACTTTCCAAGCGGTGGATGTACCTTCGCTGGGATATAAGACATATGCTCTCATTCCAGTAGAGAAACAAGCAGAGATTGCTGAGATTGTTGAAATGCCCGATACGTGCGAAGTCATCCAGGTGCAGGGAATGATGATGGAGAACGGTCAATTGCGAGTGACGGTTGAAGAGAATGGTACGGCTACAATTGAAGATAAGGTCTCCGGTGCTGTATACAGGGGATTAAATTCATATGAGAATACCGGTGATATCGGCAATGAATATGTCTACCGTCAACCGGAGGGAGAGACAACGCTGAACACGGAGCATCTGAAGGCAGACCTGCGGATTGTGGAGCAGTCTCCGTACCGGGCAGTTATGGAAAGTGTATTACACTGGGATATTCCTGCTGGAGCAGATGAACTGTTCGAGCTGGAGAAGCGCCAAATGGTTCCTTTTACAGAACGGAAGGCACAGCGAGCCCCGAACACTGTTCCGCTTGTGATTACTACAACGTATACGTTGGAAGCAGGCAGTAATATGGTCAAGGTAAAATCAGATTTTAACAATCAGGCCAAGGATCATCGACTGCGTGCACTCTTTCCATCCGGACTGGTGACAGAGGATCATTATGCAGATTCCATCTTTGAAGTTGCCAAACGTTCCAATACACCGGCCAAAGAATGGGTGAATCCAAGTAATGCTCAGCATCAGCAAGCATTTGTACATGTGACCGATGGTGCTCATGGCTTGATGATTGCGAACAAAGGCTTGAATGAATATGAGATTTTACAGCATGAAGAGGGCAATACGATTGCGGTTACGCTTCTGCGTGCCTCTTCGGAGTTGGGAGATTGGGGTGTGTTTGAAACACCGGAAGCCCAATGTCTGGGACATCAGAGTGTGGAATATACGATTATTCCATTTGCAGATGATGCCGCACAGTCAGGTGCATGTGCAACTGCCTATACGTATCCGATTCCATGGACGACTGTGCAGCTAGGGGCACTAGCACGCACGTTTGAGCGAGAAAGTCATGCCGGAACTGATGGGAAAAAGGTTGAACTGCCTCTGTCGAAGCAATGGCTGGCATGGAATGCACAAGGTTCGTCACTAGCTTTCTCCACACTGAAGATCGCAGAGGAAACAGGAGATTTGATTGCTCGCTGGTATAATCTAAACTCCGAACCAGTTGAGTTGAACGTGCAAACTGGATTCGAAACTGCCTCCGTTTATGAGAGCGATGTGCTGGAACGGGTTAAGGGCACGTTGGAGGGGCACAGTCAGATGGTATCTGGGTACAAGATTGTTACACAAGGGTATGCGTTACGGTGAGTTGATTTTTGAATACCATAACTATAAAAACCTTCTGTTCACGGTAGCGTGGGCAGGAGGTTTTTGGATGTTTTCTTCTAATTGGGGATATCAAATCAAAAAAATAGAATAAAAAAATATTGCAGTTTCATCTTTAAATTTTGATTCCGTTTCCTCTACTATTTTCTAGCACAATTAGTCTGTCTATTGAGGCAAATTTAATTTCCTCGTATCTTTATTTCTTTAGAGTTCAACCGAATTTCTCTCCTTGGGTGGACTAATTATAATATGGTCTATTTTTGTTTGACAATTTTTTTGTCTTTAGATACTATAGCATAAACGACAGTGATCACTGACATTCTTTGAAAAGAGGAATCAACTTGTCTAACAATACAAAATTAAGCAGCAAGGAGAAATTAATGACGGCTGCTATCGATTTAATTTCGAAAAAAGGTTATAGCTCTGTAACAACTCAAGAAATTGCCACTACTGCTGGTTTAAGTGAGAAAACATTATTTCGACAATTTGGGACGAAACAAAACTTATTAGAAACAGCTTTTGACCATTATCACTACTCAGAAGAAATGGCAAAGATATTTAATGAAAGGTTAGTATGGGATCTACAAACGGACTTATTATTGATCTGTAGAACATATCATGAAATTATGAATCGTAATCGAAAAATGATTATGATTAGCTTAAAAGAAGAAGATAATTTGCCTGGTTTCAGAGAACGAACAATAAAACATCCTCGTCAACTAATGGAGGTATTAACTAATTATTTCAAGGCCATGTATGGCAAAGGAAAGTTGATAGAAACGAATCCTGAATTACAAGCTTTTTCTTTCATGGCACTGAATTATGGTACGTTTATAAATCATCTAGATGAACGATCTGATTTTCCAACCCTCTCATTGGAAGATATAATTAAAGAGACTGTGTGGATATTTTCTAGGGCGTTAACTCCCTAGTTTTTTTTCAACCGAATGACAGTAAGTACTGACTGTCATTCGGTTATTCATTCAATGCATACAAAGAATCGAGGAAAATGATATGAACACCAAAGCTGCTACAACAAATGAAACAGGCCCACTTTTACTGCGTGTGTTAGTCTTCACACTTATCATTTCAGTCATGAACGGAACCATGTTTAATGTGGTATTGCCAGTAATCAGCAAAGAATTCCAACTCACTGCATCACAAGTAACTTGGATTGTTTCAGGCTATTTGATTGTGTATGCGATAGGTACAGTTACCTATGGGAAACTGACAGATAAATTTAGTATTAAAAGTTTAATTACGTTTGGTCTGTTACTTCTGACAGTTGGATCTCTTGTGGGAGTAGTTGCTACACAATATTGGATGATCATCGTTGCACGTATCTTGCAAGCCGCTGGTGCGGCTGTGATACCTGCGTTGGCTATGATAATTCCTGTTCATTTTTTTTCACCTGAGAAGCGTGGGCGCGCTTTGGGAACCTCTGCAATAGGTACGGCTCTTGGAGCAGCACTTGGTCCAATTATCGCGGGATTTGTCTCAAGTGCTTTAAATTGGAAATTTCTCTTTGTCATACCTCTGCTTTCTCTTATCACATTACCTTTGTATAGAAAGTATCTGGATGATGAGCCAGTGACAAACGAAAAGATTGATTACATTGGCGGAATTTTATTGGCAGGAACGGTTGCTACATTCTTACTCGCACTTACACAATCCAATATGTGGTTGTTAGTAACTGGATTAGTTATCCTAGTTTTGTTTATCATTCGAATTCGCTATGCTTCTGTCCCCTTTGTGAATCCAGCGATCTTTAAAAATAAACAATATTCTATAGGGATGGCGATTGCATTTGTATTAGTCGCTGTTGGATTCGGCATTCCATTCCTGACACCGCTCATGTTGTCGGATGTTAATGGTCTGTCACCTGCATCAATCGGGCTCATTATGTTACCTTCAGCTCTTATTACCGCCATTCTTGGACGTAAGGGTGGAAAATTAGCGGATGAGAAAGGGAATCCATTTCTACTGTATATCGCATCAACACTTCTTGCTGGAGGTTTCATTATTCTATCGTCAGTCGTGGGGATGTCACCTACGTATATTCAAATATTCCTTACCTTAGGTGTACTGGGTCAATCTTATATACAAATTGCTATGTCAAACACCATCTCACGAACTTTGCCCAAAGATGAGGTCGGAATCGGTATGGGATTGTTATCGATGTTTAACTTTATTGCAGCAGCAGTATCCACGACTGCGATTGGTAAGCTACTTGACGGTGGAGCAACTACTGTTCACTTTAATCCGTTTGTTCATGATAAGGTTACTTTTGTGTACAGTAACATATTGCTGGCGCTGGCTTTAATAGTCGTTTTAATGGCAGTACTTTATGCTCTTCAATTTGGACGTAAATCCAACAATAAATAAACATCTTATTGGAATTGAAAGAATATCTTCTGTGGACTAGGCCCTAATGATCAGGCCAGTATACCATTCTGTGTAATAACGAGATTTATCATGCGATCTGCTTATGTACACGATTCCGATGTATAAACATCTAATAACAATTCATGTCGTGATTTTATACATTTATTGTCGTGAGTTTCTATTAAAAATAGATTAAGTCTGTGATAACTTATAGATAAATGTCAGAATATTATATAGTATGGAGGTAAGACAACAGTGACCATTCGAATTGGAAAAATTAGCTTGTGGCATGTTCACGCATGGGATTACATCAAGCAGGCACAGGAACATGAGGATACAGTCATCGCCGCTGTGTGGGATGAAAATGCCAAGCGGGGGCAGGAAGCGGCTGAACGCTTAAACGTACCATTCTATGCTTCACTCGAAGATATGCTCGCCAAGGATGACATCGATGCCGTTATTGTAGATGCGCCAACCCGCATCCATGAAGAGGTGATCACCGCTGCTGCAAAAGCAGGTAAACACATCTTCACGGAGAAGGTTATTGCATCAACACAGGCGGAATCAAATAGAATCCTTAATGAGGTAAAGGCAAACAAGGTCAAGATGACAGTCTCCTTGCCACGTCTGAATGCAGGATATACGTTAACGATTCAGGATGTGCTCAATCAGGGATTACTTGGTAAAGTGACTTATGTTAGAGCGCGTTTATCGCATGATGGAGCAATTTCCAACTGGTTGCCTGAACACTTTTATGACCTGAAGGACTGTCAGGGCGGTGCGCTGATTGATCTGGGTTGCCATCCGATGTATCTGGCCAAACTGTTTTTGGGTCAGGAAGTAACAGCGATTAATGCGAACTTCGGATATATTACAGGCAAAGAAGTGGAAGATAATGCAGTCGCAACCTTGTTTACAGATTCTGGAGCAGTCGGCGTTGTCGAAGCCGGTTTTGTGAACAGCCATTCTCCATTTACGATTGAGGTTCATGGTACGGAAGGTACGCTTCTGTACGGGACACCCGAAGAAAAGCTATTGATTCGTACGAAAGCAGCACAGGGACAGTACCCAGAGTGGACTGAGCTTCCTTTGACAGACCAAAGAGAAAGCGCATTCAATCAATGGGTTGCACATATACAAAATGATACGGATGCAACTGAAAACGTGCAGATCGCTATGGAGCTAAGCCGGTTGATGGAAGCTGCAAATCTCTCGGCCAAGGAAGGGCGCAGAATTACACTAAGTGAGTTAAAGGGATAGGTTCAATGTTGAAGGACTATATAAATTGAACTAAACATTACACATGAACGGAGAGGACAGAAATAACCTGAAAAAGCGGAGCGGTCGCCTTTATCCCCGGATTTCCCCCTTTAAAAAAGGAATCAAAAAATCTGGGGATAACAGCGATTGGAAGGTTATTCTGTCATCGTAGTGGCAAGTGTAAATATTCTGTAGTTCAGTTTATATAGGTTAAACAAGGAGGTGTGCATCTTGAGCCTGTATCCTTATGAGAAAATGCTTGAACGGCAGGATCTCCTGGAGAGACTGGATATTCTAATGGTATGGGGACATTATGAGATTCGCGTGATGCGATTTCATCTGACTTCTTTTCCAGCGGGCCGAGTTGTGGATTTCCATAATCATGCGGAGTTTGAGTTTCATTTTATCCCGAGAGGTAAAGGTAAAGTTATTCTGGATGATCAGACACATGCACTCTCGGAAGGTATGCTGTATTTGACTGGACCGGGTGTCGTTCATTATCAGGAGGCTGATGCCAAAGAGGACATGGATGAACTATGTCTTCATGTGGATATCGTTCACAAGCCAAGGGAACATGTCGATCCCTGGGAAGCAGCAGAATCCGAGGAAACGATGGAAAAGCTGAGAACGCTTCCGCTTACTCCGGTGAATGATTATCATCGTGCAATGCATTGTTTTTTGGAATCCTACGAGGCATGTGATCTAAAATTGTTAGGTTATTATACGTCGATCAAGCAACTGGTTATCAGCATATTACTCAAAACCGTGCGAGCATACGACACCGGGGGGAATCGACCGGAAGCCCCTGTGCGGGATATGTCGGTGTATCGCTATGAGTATGCACTACAGTATATGGAGGCTAATCACCCTTCAGTGGTCACGCTGGAGCATGTAGCTGAGAAACTTCATATTAGCAGCAGACAATTGCAGCGAATCTTCTACCAAGTACAGCCGGAGATGCCGTTCAGCCGTGTACTGGAGGATATTCGTCTGCGCGCCGTGTGCCGCAATCTGGAGGAAAGTAACGTATCCATTGAACAGATCGCACTTGCTTCAGGATTCAATAATGCCAACTATTTGCATGCTGTATTTCGCAAACGTCTGGGGATGACCCCGTCGGCTTTTCGTAAAATGAAACAACCAATACTTAAGTGAGGGTGAATATATATATGAGTAAAGTATATCGTATCGGAATTATTGGCTGTGGTGGAATCGCGAATGGTAAACATCTGCCGAGTCTGAGTAAACTGGATAATGTTGAACTGGTGGCTTTCTGTGATATCGTTCAGGAACGTGCGGATGAAGCCAAACAGAAATATGGCAATACTGAAGCCGAAGTCTACACGGATTATCAGGAATTGCTCAAGGATGAGTCTTTGGATATTGTGCATGTGCTTACGCCGAATATTTCTCATGCCGAGATTTCAATTGCTGCTCTGGAGGCAGGCAAACACGTGATGTGTGAAAAGCCAATGGCGAAGACATCTGCTGAAGCACAGCTCATGCTGGAAGCGGCAGAACGTACCGGCAAAAAACTGACCATCGGATACAACAACCGTTTCAGAGAAGACAGTCAGTATTTGAAGAAGGTGTGCGAAGCAGGTGACCTGGGTAATATTTATTTTGCCAAAGCACATGCGATTAGACGTAGAGCAGTACCGACTTGGGGTGTTTTCCTGGATGAGGAGAAACAAGGTGGCGGTCCATTGATCGATATTGGTACGCACGCACTCGATCTGACGCTCTGGATGATGGATAACTATCAACCAAAAGTTGTGCTGGGTACGACCTATCATGAGCTTTCGCAACGTGAAAATGCGGCCAATGCCTGGGGCCCATGGGACCCAAAACAATTCTCCGTAGAAGACTCGGCCTTTGGCATGATTGTGATGGAGAATGGAGCAACGATTATGCTGGAATCCAGTTGGGCACTGAACTCACTGGATGTGGATGAGGCGAAATGTAGCTTGAGCGGTAGCGAAGCGGGTGCGGACATGAAGAACGGACTGCGCATCAATGGTGAGAAATTCAGCCGTTTATATACCAACGAGATTGAACTGAGTGCAGGCGGGGTAGCTTTTTACGATGGTAAGAGTGAGAGCGCACCGGATGTTGAGATGAGAAAGTGGATTGAAGCGATTGAGAACGATCAGGAGCCAGTCGTTACACCAAAACAAGCGCTGGTTGTATCTCAAATCCTGGAAGCACTCTATGAATCTGCTCGCACAGGCAAGGCTGTGTACTTGAATAACGGTAGTGAAGCATAGAAAAGATATACAACAATAGATTACAGAACCCTTTGTCCTGTTATTTGGGGACAGAGGGTTTTTTTTGTTCATGCAATCTTACATTTTTGAAAGATTCGTGAAAGATAGATAAATAGGAGATAAAACCAACAGTGATTATACTTTAAACAAACAA
Source organism: Paenibacillus sp. GQ49 (assembly GCF_059759055.1). Lineage (NCBI taxonomy): Bacteria > Bacillati > Bacillota > Bacilli > Caryophanales > Paenibacillaceae > Paenibacillus > Paenibacillus sp. GQ49. Next base: position 115,952 of record NZ_JCAXEL010000011.1, on the reverse strand, counting down.
GATGCTGAAAATGAACAAATGGAGGGGTAACAAATGGATTTAATACAAGTTATAGGCAGATTACTACCTATCTTAGCTATTGCATTGGCCGCGGGAGTTGTTGTAATCGGTATTACTTATTCAGTATACATTGTATACAGGAAGAGAGGGGGTAAAAGAAGCATAACCAGTAGGCAATTTATAGCGTCATTTTTGATCTTGGGTTGGTTTGTCATTGTCATGACATTAACCACATTTAGCAGAGGAGCTAATTATGAGGGTTGGATCAATTTAGAGCTATTCAGTGGCTATATAAACGCATGGAATAAATGGTCGGTGAGCGAATTCCAACTCATCATTTTTAACATGTTGATGTTTGCACCACTCGGTTTCATACTTCCGCATATCGGAATGAAAACGCGTCACGTTAAGCCTGTGTTACTCATATCGCTGTTGGTGACGCTGAGTATCGAAATTTTTCAGATGATCACCGGCAGGGGAATATTTGAACTTGATGATATTCTACATAATACACTCGGCAGTATTGCAGGATATTTGTTGATGAGAGCCATCCTCGACAGTATTGAGCAAAGAAAGATCACCGTAAGGTCACTATCGAAGGCACTCTGCATACCATTAGTTTTTACGCTGCTTTTTTCTAGTGCTTTTATCATTTATTACAACAAAGAACTTGGTAATCTCTCCATCCGTCCAGCTATTTCTCAAAATATGAATCAAGTCGAAGTAACGCTTAACACAAAGTTACCGGATGAGGCCGAGAAAGTGTCTCTTTATCACAGCAGTGAAATTCACAACATGGAATATGCCAAACGAGTTTCCTCTTTAATGAAGGATTATTTTGAATTACATCAGAAAGATAGCATATCTATTGATGGATACAACCGAGTTTGGAGTTTTGTTGACAACGCAGGGGAAGAATATACATTTAATTATGACGTGAATAGTGGTACATGGTCGCTGTCATCTACTATCGAAACAAGCACTCCTGTAGAGCCGGATGATTTAGTCAAACAAGGAGAAGAGTATGGCAGCTGGTTGTTTCAGAATGGCTTATTGCCTCAGAAAGCGATATTCAGCACACAAAATGGAGACACGGTTCGATGGGATATCGGAAAAACAGTAACAGATATCGCAAAGGGTGACAGCGATTATGATACTGGACTAATTATGATTGTCCCATCAGCAGAACCTATGATTCCGCAGAATTTATTTTATTTTATGAATAAAAATATTTATGTACGAGTGGTTGATATTATCAGTCCGGCTGAGGCATACGAAGAAATTCTCAAGGGGAACTTTTCGATCTATAACAACTTAAAAAAAGGGGACGAACTAAATGTAGACAAGTATGAACTGACTTACACCTACGATTCGAAGGGCTATTATCAGCCAGTTTATCAATTCGAAGGAGAGGTCAATGGAGTGAATTGGAATGCTTTGATCCCAGCAGTAATGAATTGATTTCAGCTTCTACGTGCCTTGATGAAGCATGGACAGCAGCTCCGGCTTCAATGAAGATATGGAATTGATAAAGGTTGTACTATCATCGTAATGACCTGTGTAAATAATGAAGGGCAAGATGCATCTGCTGCGTGTAGATGCGTCTTTTTTGTGCCAAAATGCTTCAATTTGGAGGTGGTGAGAAAAAAATATGAATTTACTTGAAAAAAAAGTATTGCATATAAGTTTAGTCGGAATTATATTAATGGTATAAGGTCTAGACCATATACAGATCGGAGTGTTTAGATGTCCAGTACGTTTTCATTTCGTTTTGAGAAAGTATCCACTAAAAAGGTTAGTGAATTCATTAGGGAACAACTGGAAGAAGCCATTATTCTAAAAGAATTAATGAGTGAAGAACAGCTTCCAGCCGAACGAGATCTGGCAGAGATTTTTAACGTAAGCCGCATTACCGTTCGTGAGGCACTCTCTTCACTGGAAGAGAAAGGCTTGATTGAGAAAAGGGTGGGTGCCAAAGGTGGAACATTTGTACTGCCTCTGACAACCAATTCGCATAAGCGCACGAGAGAGGAAATTAAACGGGATTGGTCACAGATGCTGAAGGTGTTTGAATTTCGAACTATCATCGAGCCAGAGGGAGCTTTTCTCGCTGCTGAGCGGATCACCGCAGGCGAACTGGAGCTGCTTGAGAATTACATGGAACAAAGTATAGAGCCAGACTGCACAAGGGAGTGGTTCAGGGCGCTGGATGTAAAATTTCATCTGACCATCGCCAAGGCTTCGGGGAATCCATACTGCGAGAGAGCCGTCAGACAGATCCGGACCAAAATTAATCCGGCGCTCGACTTGATGCCTTATGATGACCGGATACGTACCGTCAACCACGGTGTACATATGGAGATTCTTGAAGCATTGAAAGCCCATGATAGCATCAAGTCCAAGGAGACGATGAAAAGACATATCGAATTCTCGGCGGATGCAATCTATGCCCGTTTGGTTTCTGAATCGGACGAAAATGAAGGGAATGACAGCAAATGAATCGTTCAGAACTAATACAGCTTGCTCAGCCACTACAAGCCCAGTTAAGTGCTTGGCGCAGAGATTTACATCAGCATCCTGAAATCGGCTATGAGGAACATCGCACATCCGCTATCGTAGCCGAGCATCTGGAAAGCCTGGGACTCGAAGTTACACGCAATGTCGGAAAGACCGGGGTTACAGGCCTGCTTCGCGGAGAAACCGATGGACCAACCTTTGCCTTGCGCGCAGACATGGATGCTCTGCCCATCCAGGATCAGAAAGCGGTGGAATACCGCTCACAAGTGGAAGGCAAAGCACATCTGTGTGGACATGACGCTCACACCTCCATCCTGATGGGAACCGCCCAACTGCTTACTGGTCTTGGAAGACCGAAATCAGGCAACATCAAATTTATTTTCCAGCCAGCAGAAGAGGGACTTGCAGGGGCAAGAGCCATGATCCAGGACGGTGTTCTGGAGAATCCGAAGGTTGATGCCATCGCAGGATTACACATGACACCTGGACAGGACACGGGAACCTTGGGTGTAAGTCAAGGCGTTGCGTTTGCATCAGCTGATCCCTTGATTATCAAGGTGTTTGGCAAGGGTGGCCACGCAGCTCGTCCGCATGAGGGCATTGACGCGATTGCGGTATCCGCTCAGGTCATCACCGCCTTGCAAAATATCGTCAGTCGGATGGTCGATCCACTTGAACCGGCAGTAGTCACGATTGGCAAAATCACGGGAGGTTATATGGGAACAGCCATCGCCCCCGAAGTGGAGATGATCGGTACGGTTCGTACACTCTCACCTGCCATTCGTGAGCGGATGCCAGCTTTGATCGAGCAGGTTGTTAAAGGGGTCTGTGATTCATTCGGAGCTGGATGCGAAGTTGTCTACGGCGATGGATACCCTGTTGTCGTGAATGATCTCGGCATGGTTGACCTGCTAACAGAGACTTGTGATCAGGTTAATGCGGAGAAGGGATGGACTTATATCAAACCCTCCACAGGGGGCGAGGATTTCGCGTTTTATTGTGAACAGGTTCCGGGTGTGTTTTTCAGACTAGGATCTGGGAATGATGAGGAACGTACTCGCTATCCACTCCACCATCCCATGTTTGATCTCGATGAGACAGCGATGCCTTATGGTGTGGGCATGTTGTCTGCAGTAGCACTTGAATTTTTGGCACGGAATACATCTTCTGAGGGGGAGCAATGACAATGAAAAAAAGACAATGGACAGGCTTGTGGATCACGTTACTGGCAATCGTAATGGTTCTAAGCGCATGCGGAGGAAAAACGACAAGCACGAATGATAGTTCTGCAACAGAAGGAACGGGCAGTGGAAGCGCAAGTACAACACTGACCGTTGCTGCAGCAACAGATATTGAGAGTTTCGATCCGCACAACAATAACAACACATCCAGTGAAGCGGTTCTGGTCAACGTTTTTGATTATCTGATCAAAAATGACAGTGAACAGAAAAAAGTTGCGGGACTTGCGAAATCATGGGACCAGGTCGATGATACAACATGGAGATTTAAGTTGCGTGAAGGTGTTACCTTCCACAATGGTGATCCATTCACTTCAGCAGATGTAAAATACACGCTGGAGCGCGTAGCCAAGGACGAGACACTGAAACAAAACAGTTATTTCAAAAATATCGTAGAAGTTAAAGTGGTGGATGACTATACCGTAGACATCATCACGGATGGTCCAGATCCGTTGCTCCTGAATCGTTTGTCCAAAATGGGAGCTGGCATTCTGCCGGCAAAATATATTGCGGATAAAGGATTCGATGCTTTCCTGAAACAACCGGTAGGCACAGGCCCTTACAAGTTCAGTAAATGGACCAAAGATGATCGTGTGGAACTGGTGAAAAACGAGAACTACTTCGACGGTGAACCCAAATGGAATGAAGTGGTATTCCGCGTTATTCCTGAAGCCTCCACACGTGTATCCGAATTGCTTGCTGGTGGTGTAGATGTGGCGTCTTCCATTCCGTCCACTGACATTGCACGGATCGAAGGCGAAGCAGATAAGAAGATTGTCAAAGCGCCAATCCAACGTGTGCTTCAGTTGATCTTCCGTCAGACAGAAGGCAGCATCACAGCTGATCCGAAAGTACGTGAAGCGATTGACCTGGCTATCGACAAACAAGGGATCGTGGACAGCATTGCCGGCGGAGCAGGTATCGTAACCCGCACATCCGTAACACCAGGCAACTTCGGTGCTGATCCTTCATTGTACAAAACATCACTTTATGATCAAGAAAAAGCCAAACAGTTGCTGCAAGAAGCTGGCTATGCGGAAGGTGAAGCCGAGATGACCATCTCCGTTTCCGCACAGTACAAAGAACAGGCTGAAGTTGTTGCAGCAATGCTGGAACAAGCCGGATTCAAAATCAACTTGGATGTCCTTGAAGCAAGTGCATTCAGTGAACGTTACAGCTCCAAATCATTCAAAGAAATCTTCATGATTGGTATTGGTAACTCCTTGTTCGATGCTTCGAATAACTACAATCGTTATATGTTGGAAGAAGCAAAAGGCGAGTCGGATTACAACAATCCTGAAGTAGAAAAACTGCTTCAATCGGCATTGGTGAACATGGACCCTGCATCTCGTGAGAAAGAGTATCAGCAAGTACAACAGATCTTCTCTGAAGAACGCCCAGCCGTATATCTGTACCAAATGGAAGGTGTCTACGGAACAAATGCTAAAGTGAACTTCGCGCCGCGCAGTGACGAGATGTTCTATGCTGACGAGATTACACCTGTTGCACAGTAACATCGGGTATAACAACCGGTCATTGAAAAGATAGGCCGTGAACGGCAGGGACTGGATAACCATGTTCCTGCCGTTCTTTTTTAAAAGGGAGGTGAACAAGGAATGGGCAAATACGTACTTAAGTCATTACTGCAGATCATTCCGGTGCTGTTCATTGTTTCATTAATTGTATTCATTTTGGTTCGAGTCACCGGTGATCCGGTTGCGCTAATGTTGCCTGAAACGGCTACCGCTGAAGATCGTGCTGTCTTGACGCAGGCACTTGGTTTGGACCAGCCTTTATATACGCAATACGTGAAGTTTCTTGGCAGTGCGATTCAGGGAGACTTTGGTCAGTCTTTTCGCTACAATCAGCCTGCGCTAGCACTTGTGCTGGAGAGATTGCCTGCCAGCTTTGAACTGGCGGTAGCCGCCATGTTTTTTGCCGTACTTATGGCTGTGCCACTTGGAGTCATCTCAGCTGTCAAACGCAATACGTTTACCGATCTCATTATTTCAGGAATATCCGTTATTGGTAAGGCGATGCCAAACTTCTGGATGGGGATTATGCTTATCCTCTTGTTCTCCGTCATGCTGGGCGTATTGCCGGTATCCGGTCGCGGAGGATTGTCACATCTGATCTTGCCGGCCTTTACACTTGGTGTTGGACTGGCTGCGCAGATGACCCGACTGATTCGCTCCAGCATGCTGGAGATTCTCAACCAGGACTATATTCGAACAGCTCGCAGCAAGGGGCTTGGCCGAATGGTTGTCATTGTAAAACATGCATTTCGCAACGGATTGATTCCGGTCGTGACAATTATGAGTTTGCAGTTTACAAGTCTGATCGGGGGAACCTTGATTACGGAAACGGTATTCTCCTGGCCTGGACTGGGTCAGTTGCTGGTCGTTGCAGTCAACACACATGATATGGCGATTGTACAGGCAGCGGTGTTTGTCATTGCCGTTATCGTTGTAGTAACTAACATCTTGACGGACGTAGCATACAGGTTACTTGATCCGCGCATCAAATACGACTAGAAGGAGGTGCAATCATATGACAGGCAGCAATGAAATGCCAATTCCGGGTACAGAACAGGAACAAGACAATGGGCGTGCACCAACGGGATTTCGTTATATCTGGCAACAACTGATCATCAGCAAGACCGGAATGTTTGGTGCTGTGCTTGTGTTGTTGGTTGTGTTAATTGCCATAGGTGCACCTCTATTGACGAGTCATGATCCGGCAGCGGTGAATCCGCTCAACCGACTTAAACCACCGGCATGGCTTGAGGGTGGAACGGCCGAATATTGGCTGGGTACCGATAATCTTGGTAGAGATATGTGGAGTCGAATTGTATATGGTGCCCGAGTTTCCTTAATCGTGGGTATGGGTGCCGTGATTGTGTCAGGATTCATTGGCGCGATTCTGGGGCTGGTATCCGGATTCTACGGGAAATGGCTGGATGCAGTCATCATGCGTGTAGGTGATGCATTCATGGCGATTCCGACTATTCTGTTCATGCTTGTTGTGATGGCGATTGTTGGCCCGGGTATTACAACGCTGATCTTTGTCATCGGGGTGACGAACTGGGTTCCATTCACCCGTGTGGTAAGAAGTGAGGTTCTTAGTATCAAAGAGCGTGATTTTGTTCATGCGGCCAGATCGATTGGTGCCAAGAATGGAAGACTGATTCTGAAACACATTCTGCCGAATATCCTTTCATCCTTTATCGTCATCTGCGGTATGAATGTCGGCACAACGATTATTATGGAAGCTTCACTCAGTTTTCTGGGTCTGGGTATCAAACCACCCGATGTATCCTGGGGAGGGATGCTCAGTGATGGCAGACAATACGTTGCTACAAGCTGGTGGGTCGCTACATTCCCGGGACTAGCGATCACATTTACCGTACTCGGTGTTATTTTCCTTGGAGATTGGCTGCGTGATGTGCTTGATCCACGTACGGAGACAACCCATAAATAAACGGAGAAGGGAGCCATCATTATGAATCAAAGACCAATTATGCCGGAGGATCTGAATCACTATCGTTGGATCAGTCAGCCAGTGATCAGTCCGAAGGGACAAGTGGCTTATGTGGAACAGACCATAGATCAGGATAAAAACGAATATAACACGCAAATTCGAGGGATTTCGCTCGATGGTGATGAAGATATTGCACTTTCTGATGGAACAAAAGATTCCTCACCTGCTTGGTCGCCGGATGGCACACAGCTCACATTCATTCGCTCAGTGGATGGGGGCAAAGGATTATGGACGCTCCATTCAGATCAAAAAGAGCCGGTTATGCTGATATCTCCCGCACGTAAAATATTGAGTTATATCTGGTCGCCGAACGGGCAGTACATTGCGTTTACCAGTAAAGTGCAACCGGAGGACCAACAGAAGAAAGCAGACGTCCAACAGGAGTCTGTACCTGTACTGCGAGGTAAAGTCTTCGAGCGTACAACGCCGAAGGCGGAAGGGTCTGGCTGGTGGGATGGTCAATACAGCCAGTTGTTTGTATATGAGATCAAAAGCGGGGAGATCACGCAGGTGACTTCCGGGCTATGGAATATCAGTGCTCCAGCGTGGTCGCCAGATAGCAAGCAGCTTTCTTTCATTTCGAAGCAAGTAGAGGATGAGGAACTTGATGCAGATCTACTGTACTTTACGGATATATACAGCGTTCGATTGGGAGAGCGTGATCTCTTCAAAGTGACGGATTCCAGTCTGGCGATAAGCCAGTTCTCCTATTCGCCCGACGGGCAGCAACTGATCCTGATCGCCAGTGATCGTGAGTATGGAAGTGGGAGCCACAACAGCTTATACGCTGTCCCCGTTCATCGAGGTATACCCAGGCCAATCGCACCTCAAGTAGATATGCAGCTGGGTAACGCGGCGCTTGGTGATATGAAGTCAACAGGTGCGTCTCCTTCTCCAATCTCGGATGCCCATCATCCAGAACGTGGTGTATATGTACTCGGAACGCATAACGGGAAGGTGGACGTGTATCGCATTCAAGATGATGGGAATTATCAATCTGTGACGGGCGCTGGTGAAAAAGATGTGTATCAGTATACCTTAACACCAGATGGTTCATCGCTGGTAATCGCTGCGTTGACTGCTGAACATCCTGGCGAGTTATATCGCGTGGATATCGAAAGTGGTGAAATGTTCAGACTCACCCGGCGAAATGATGAATTTATGGCTGGATTAGCCGTAAATGCGCCAGTGCGTGTAGAGTTTAAGTCTTCCGATGGATGGCCGATTCAAGGTTGGTTAGCCACTCCGGCAATACGTGACACCAATGGGAAGTTGCCACTGATTTTGCAGATTCATGGTGGACCGCACGCGATGTATACGGGTACATACAGTCATGAGATGCAGACACTCGTTGCGCAAGGTTACGCTGTGCTGTGGATCAATCCTCGTGGAAGTATGGGATACGGTCAGGAGTTTGCCAGAGCTTGCCGTGGCGACTTTGCCGGAGGGGATTACCGGGATCTGATGGAAGCTGTTGATTATGCCCTGGCTACATACGATTTCCTTGATGCTTCACGTCTGGGTGTGGCAGGTGGCAGTTATGGCGGAGTGATGACCAACTGGATTGTAGCGCATACCCACCGTTTCAAGGCGGCTGTAACTCAGCGATGCATCTCCAACTGGTTGTCCATGTATGGAACGAGTGATATCGGAATTTCCTATGTTGAGGGAGTCATTGGGGGGAATCCGGCGGAAAACGCTGAATACCTGTGGTCTCTCTCACCACTAGCTCATGCACATCACATTGAGACGCCACTTCTGATCATGCATGGAGAGCAGGACTATCGGACACCGATTGCGCAAGCGGAGGAATTATATACTACGCTAAAACGATACGGCAAAAAGACCAAACTGATTCGTTACCCGGGTTCCAACCACAGTTTGCTGAAAAGCGGTAAACCTTCATTACGTATCGATAGCTTCGAACAGGTGAATGCCTGGTTCAATCAGTACCTCGGGAATGAGGAGGGCGAGCAATGAGTCGAACTCAGCTGTCCATTCCTGTAGGGCTTCTTGTAGAGAATGTTCTGACAAGTGGGGAATCAAAAGAAGTGATTATTGAATGTTTACAACGTCGAGACTATTCCCGGTTGTTGCCTTTGGTCAAGGAATCCGCGATGTATTTTGATGAAAGACTACAGACAGCTGCTGATATAGGAGACGATTGGGAAGAGGCGATACTTCACGGTTATGAGTTCAAGTTTTTGCATATTAACGGGTTGAAGCGATTGCTCGATTTCCGGTTTGACCGTAAGGTGGATCGGGATTACGTTCAAGATGAACTGTCACTGAAGCATATTCGTCTGACCACACAAGAGATTGAACTGCTACAATCGTTAATTGGCAGACAATGGATGGTGCAAGCAGAAGAAACAGAGGCAGCAGAAGAAGACAGAACAGAGAGTGAGTTATCCTCCCGCATTCCTGTTCGTATTCAATTGAAATTCCCATAGTATGACCAGCAGAAGCCGCGATGATCGCGGTTTTTTTGCTATGTACAGGTAGAAATGAGGACGGCTGAATTCAAAAGTTGAAACCGGACTCTGTATGATTTATATTTATATTAAATGATATTATAATCTATCAAAAAATGCAGGTATAAAGAGGAGGACATGGGATGTCCATTCAAAATGTTCTGGGGAAAATTCAAATATCGGATGATGTGATCTCCAAAATTGTCGGCAAGATCGCGAATACTACCAGTGAGATTTCCTCCATGTCGACAGGACTTGTAGAAGGCATCACCAAAAAGTGGAGCGGCAAAACTCTGCAAAATGGTATAGCTATCCGCAAGGTAGAATCAAGACTTGAGATAAACGTAAAGGTTGTCGTTTGTTATGGAACGAAAGTGCATGAAGTCTGCAGGGAATTGCAAAACAATGTGAGATTGCATGTGGAACAGCTGACTGGATTAACCATTGAAACGGTGAATGTGATCGTTGAGGGGTTATCATTCAACCAACCTGCTGCCAAGCTTTAATCCAATTTCAGCTACCTAGAGGAGTGACAGCGATGAATAAGATTTCCATAACAAAAGCCAGTCCACAATCATTAGTCGGCGGGCAACTAAATCAGATGGCACTTGAATATATGGCCTATTCGCTTGCAGGTACCAAGGATAAAGGCATTATAGAGAAAACATTTAACAAGTTATGGGGTTCAAATCAGAACCGATTCAGTCACCAGTACGCTTTTGAAGCTAAAATGGGTAAGCAAACGCTGGGCATGATCATGTGTTATCCGACTACTATAATGAACAAACTTGCTTTGCCAACGTTCTCCAAACTGTTTGAACTTCGTAAATGGAGCCTGATCAAGTATAATCTCCAACACTGGAAAGAGTTCTACTCCATGGTGACATTAAAAGAAGCGGAGAACGACGAGTACCACATCGGAACATTAGCTACCTTGCCTGAAAGCAGAGGGCTTGGTGTAGGGACACAGTTTATTCAATTTGCTGAGGAGCAAGCTGTAACACAAGGTCTGTCCAAATCTTCACTTACGGTTAAAAAGGAAAATCTACTAGCTATTAAACTCTACGAGCGTTTGGGATACCAGAGAGTAGGGGAAATCAATAAACCTTCGTTATCCCTGTACAGAATGTCCAAAAAACTGGTGTAATGTTTTCAGATACGAATAGAAAAAGCAGCTAACCGGAGAGTTTCACATATATAAGCCCACATTGGAACAGTTAAAAGTGTGAGCCGGAGGGGCGCTTTATGCGTCCCTTTTTTAGTTTTCAGATGTTTCTCATAAAAAAAGCAACTTGACTTTTGTGGGTTTTTAAGCAGGTACTTGACAGAGGTGTGGTATAGTATAAAAAGTTCTTTTAATGAAGAAGACGGAGAAATATACAATGTGGGGTGAAACCAGTGTATCAATATAAGGATCAGGAATATGAAGCAGTACATTTTGAGGGACGTGATCTGCGCTATGGAGAACTCATAAGCTGTGTTTTCAAACAGTGTACATTTATGAACGCTTCTATGGAAGAAATCGAAACGAGTAACTGTCGTTTTATCGAGTGTGACTTCAAAGGGGCTTCCATGAATGGTTCGATTCATACGGAATCAGCTTTTGAAAACTGCACCTTCGGTGGTGCGAATCTCTTTGCTTCCAAATTCAGCTCCTGCAAGATGACAGGCTCAGACTTTTCAGGTGCGCAAATGGATGGCATCACCCTAAGTCACGGCGATTGGTCCTACACCAATCTGAGACATACACGTTTGGGGAAACAGGATCTGCGAGGAATTCGTTTCTTTGAGGCTGACTTTACGGACACGGATTTCACCAAAGCGGATTTGAGAGACTGTGATCTTACCAGAGTTGTATTGAGCAGAGCCAAGCTGCAAGGGGCCGATCTTAGAGGGGCTAATCTGGAAGGAATCGATCTGAAATCATTGGATATCAAAGGCGTACGTTTGGATCGCGAACAAGCTGTTCTGTTTGTACGCTCGTATGGTGCGAAAGTAGATTGAGTTGAACATACACAGCAGTAAGCCGCCCTTGAGGCGGCTTTTTTGACGTTAAAGCTTTCCCAATTCGAAGCAAATTGGCAGGAATAAGAGATCTAAAGAAGAAGTAGTTAACATAAGTTTTAACTAAAAGGAGGTTATTATGACAGTCACATTAATTATTACTGTTGCTATTATTGTCTTTGGGCTTATAACAGGCACGATCACTACGATTATGGCATTTAGACTGCTACGTAACAATAAAGAGCAACATCACCTTCGCAAGAGCATTCTGATGGACGGAATTCCAGCAGAAGCAATAATTCATGATATTGTACAGACTTCATCCAGTATGGATGGAAGGCCTGGCGTGCGATTGGATTTGACTGTAACCCAAGTTGACGGCCGCACCTTCCCAACAATTGTAGAGACTCATATTCCAATCACACATATTCCTCACTTTCAGAAAGGAAATGTCATTAACGTAAGATACATTACGATGGGGAATGAACGAAAAGTTGAGGTACAGGATGCCTATGTTCCGTGAGGTGTGTAAGCCAGAAAACACAGTGGTTTATCGCCAGGTTTCTTTTATTGTATAAGCGAATCTAAATTCTGATTATGTTCAAATATTAAAGTGAGGGAATCCATGCCATGTTCTATGGTGAAATCCCGTCAGTTTACTTTTATATTTCACATAAAAAGGATGATATGCATGTCTTTAATCAACGTTACCAACCTGACCTTTGCCTATGAAGGCAGTTACGATAATATATTTGAAAATGTTAGTTTTCAGTTGGACTCCGATTGGAAATTGGGTTTTACCGGAAGGAACGGCAGGGGCAAAACGACATTCCTCAATCTGTTGCTCGGCAAATATGAATACAGCGGACATATCTCTGCGAATGTTAGCTTTGAATACTTTCCTTTCCAGGTAGAAAATATTGGAGCCATGACCGTTGATGTCATCGGCGAGATTCACCCTGAATATCTGCACTGGCAAGTTGTGCGCGAGCTTAACCTGTTAAAAGTGTCAGAAGATGTGTTGTATCGGCCTTTCGATACGTTATCAAACGGAGAACAAACAAAGGTAATGCTGGCTGCTTTGTTCCTGAAGGAGAATCGGTTTCTGCTCATTGATGAACCTACCAATCATCTTGATCTCCATGCAAGACAAATCGTCAGTAATTATCTTGGCAGCAAGCGTGGATTTATTTTGGTATCTCACGATCGATCCTTTCTGGATCACAGCGTGGATCACATCCTTTCCATCAATAAGAGTAACATCGAGATTCAGAAAGGCAATTTCTCCGCTTGGTGGGAAAATAAAAGAAGGCAAGATCAGTTTGAACTTGCGAGTAATGAGAAATTAATAAAGGATATATTGGGCACAAGGCTGCCAAGATGATGAAACGTTCCAAAAATATTGAACAAAGGCAGCAATCTGCGATTCAAGAGAAATCCAAACTTCTCAAAAACATCGAGAGTGCAGAACGTTTACAGATTCATCAGCTGGATTTTCACAAGCAGGAACTTGTTGAATTGGAACATGTGTCGATATCATACGGCTCCAATACGGTGTGTAAGAATGTCAGTATCACGGTTGAAAAAGGGGATCGTATTGCCCTGTACGGTAAAAATGGATCTGGCAAATCAAGCATTCTTAAACTGATCTGTGGTGAAGATATCCCTTATACAGGTCTTTTCCGTAAGGATCATCAGCTTAAAATCTCGTATGTGTCGCAGGACACGTCCGATCTCGGAGGGCATTTATCTGAGTATGCGGCCACACAGGGGGTTGATGAAAGCCTGTTTAAATCGATACTTCGAAAGTTGGATTTTTCCAGACTGCAATTGGAGAAAGATATCTCAACGTTTAGCGCAGGTCAAAAAAAGAAAGTGCTCATTGCTAAAAGTCTTAGTGAGAAAGCTCATCTGCATATTTGGGATGAACCACTCAACTTTGTAGATGTCATCTCACGTATGCAGATCGAAGACTTATTGCTGGAATACTCGCCAACCCTGCTTTTTGTAGAGCATGATCGTGAATTTTGTGCAAATATTGCAACGAGAATCATCGAACTATAAGTAACGTATGAGATAACCATGTTAAGAGCCGCCAAATGGCGGCTTTTAGTATTACTCGTGAGGAAGTATGCTATAATTTTATAATCTCATTCAATCATTTGATGGATGACTAGATCAATTGTAGACTAAACCGCCAAGAGGTGTAATACCAATGAAAAAGGAAATGAGTACAATCAAACAAACCAGGCTTCATTCCATTTTGGACGAGGCCACCAAATTGCTGATTGAAAAACCGAATGCTTCCATGAATGAAATTGCAGAATCTGCAAAAATCGGGATCGCTACGTTACATCGATACGTGGAAAGCCGCGAACAGCTTATGGTATATCTCGGATTACGCGCAATCGAGGTGGTCAGTGAGACCATGAAAGAAATCCAACTGGATGAGGAGCACTGTGAAAAGTACATACCTGAGCTGATCGAGGCGCTGATTCCATTAGGCGACAAAATTTATTTTCTGGCTCATGACACCACCATTAACTATAATCCCGAGATTGAGGGAGCAGATCTGAAACTGAGAGAACCTGTACTACACGCGGTCGGTCTGTTACAACAGAAAGGTTATTTCCGCTCCGATCTTGATAAAACCTGGATTGTCGATGTGCTGTATTCCATCATGTTCCTGACGTGGCAGCAGGTTGTAAGTGGTCATATCGCGAGAAAAGCAGCCCCTGCACTTGTGGTGGATACGTTTTATCATGGATTTAAGCAGAGGTGAAAATAGGGGTGAGACTAACTCAACAGCATCAGCTCGTTACTCAATGACCAAATGATTTCATAAAGTCGCTAATTTAGCGGCTTTTTTTGCTTGTTTACATGTATATAGACCTGTTCAAACAGCGATATTGAACTAATCTATTCTAGGTATCCGAGAATTTAGCAAAACCAACTATAAACAAAATGAACGATTACATAACATTATTTGTCTTATTAATGAAAACACGGCAAAGGGGGGGATAGAATGACTGACAGAGAAATTTTTGAATTGTACAAAGAGCAAGTTTATTACTTCTGTTATTATCTGATGAAAAATCAAGCAGATGCTGAGGACATTTGCCAAGAAGTATTTGTCAAAGTTATTTTGGCTGACAGAACTAAGGTAAGGAATATGAAATCATGGATATTGCGAATTGCTTCAAATGAGTGTCATAACGTTATGAGAAGACGGAAATCTGGATGGTTGAAAGAAGTTCGGCATTATTTGTTGTCCAAATCGCAGAGTTATAACCCTGTGGAAGAGGGTGTGTACCATAGGGAAACAAAAGAAGAACTACGAGGATTATATAGTGGGCTTCCTGACAAGATAAGGATGGTTGTTGTCCTTCGATTTATCAATGATTTGACTGTACCTGAGATCTCTAAAGTTATGAACATACCTGAAGGGACTGCAAAATCCAGATTAAACAAAGGATTAAAACTTCTCAATAAAATGGTTGAACCTCAACTAAAGGAGCTGAGTAATAATGAATCAGTATTCTAATAAGGAAAAAAATATATCCCATCCGGATTATGACTTGATGTGGACAACCATTGAAAAAGAAGCACACAAACGACGAGTCAATCTGAAATCTTCACAAAAGCCTGCTGGATATCGAGCTAAAGCAATTCCTATAAGCATCATGTTTACTTTTTTCTTACTTGTTGCTATTCCTGTATTCGCCAGTATGACGATTGATTGGGATCGAATCGGAGGCCGGGGCGTCGCAAGCGCAATAAATAATGGGATCGGTCAGCAATATGATCTTCAGTCCGCTAGTTCAGGTGTGACAATGAATTTAAGCGGTGTTGTAACAGATGGAGAAAAAATGAAAATGCTCATATCTTTGGACACATCAATCGATCTTTCTCCATATAGTGAATTTGCGACTGAGGAAAATACTATAATAGGAGAATCCGATGCGAGAGCGAACGTATATGGTTATTTGGGGCGCGATCCTGACAGTCAGAAACTCATTGGGATCTATGAAACAGCTGATACTTTAAAGGGCGGTACCAAAGAGTTTACATTCGAAGCAAAGAATCTTATTCTTTATCGGGATAGGGATATTTTTCTGAAATCTAATCAACATACTGGGAAATCAATGGTTACTGGCGTTTCACAGTTTCCGGCGATTCATATTGAATCGGTTAGACATGCAGATAATCAAACGGTCATCCGTTATAAAGTTGAGGTAGCATCATCAGATTTGGAAAGCGTCAATCCTCACTTGAGAGTTCATACCGGGGCCCAGGTTGTAGATGCTATTCCGACCATCTTGCCTAACAAAGAAAAAGGATTGTTGATTGAACAGGTATTTGATATATCGGAAGCGGATTGGGCGAATGCGAACCTTCATTTCAATTATGTTGAAGCAGCAAAACGATTGACAGGTACTTGGAAATTCGATTTTGTCGCAAATGGGAAAAAAGCAAGTGAGGCAATATATACGAAAAAACTGTATACCAATCCTGAATTCCAAGCAAAAACCGGTGTTACTTTAGATCAACTTGTGATTACTCCATTGAATCTTCAGATTTTAATTGATGAAGAAGGTTCATATACAGAAGGTATTGTTCAATATAAATCGATTCAGATGATTATAGATGATAAAACAATCACAGGGGTGCAAACCACGAAAGGGGGGCGTTCTGAAAATAATCAGCAATTGTTTGATTTTGAATCTCCTGAGTGGTATCAAAACTGGTCTGATGTTCCAATGAAACTCATCTTAAAAGATGCCATTGTTCAGAAACGAGATACAACTAAAAACTGGATTCATTTAAATGAACCCAAGAAACAAAAGCAATACACCAAACTCACTGTCGATGGACTTGAAATACAATTTTCTTATTATAGGGATGGGGAGAAATTAATTGTAGAGTCATATTCCAAAACGCCTAGTTTCAGAGGTATTAACCAAACAATGCTTCGGATCAATGGCAAAGAAGTCGTTCCTGAAATTAACCCCCAAGGGATGACACCTGCAAAAATTCATATAGATACCTACAAAGATATTCCATTTGATGGACATATTGAACTGAATCCGGGCATCTATAAATACAGCGATCCGGACAGAAATGTAGAGATTCAACTGTAGATAAAGTAATTCATAATTTGAGCTTGATGAACAATATAACACCTTCAGAGAGAATCCGTTACATGAGGAACGGAGACTCTTTGAGGGTGTTTTTTTGTGTTCACATCAGCGTTTCTCAGTGCGCAAGCTGCAAAGACTTGATTTTCTCACATATTCAAATATTAACAGCGTTCAGAATTTAAGATTTCCAGTTTACAAAAAATGATATAAATTTCTAGTAGATTCAAATCATTACCAAATAAAGACAAAATATTCAAGCAAGGGGGGCCGGACAGAAACACCAGCAATTGTGCAGTTCGAATCAGCTTATGTACTCATTCCATCAACCCAAATCAGGAGGGATTCCATGCTTTACACCATTATTGTGCCAGTCAACCAGGACTATAACATTTTGAACCTGTTCACAGATTCGTTGCTCCGGACGGTAAGTCCATCCACTCAGATTATTTTCATCAACGATGGTTCCGGCTCAGCAGTCTTTCAACATCTGGATAAACTGAAGCAAGAAGTAAGAGAAGGTGTGACCATCGAGATTCTTCAGCATGATTTTCCACTCGGTTGCGCCGTGTCGATTAATAGCGCACTGAGTCTTGCCAAGGGAGAGTACATTTTCTTCCTGGATTCTGACACCATTCTTCAACCGAACTGGCAACCGATGATGAAAGAGACACTGGATAGCGATATTACGATTGGCATGATTGGAGGGGTTCTGTTGTATCCGCAAACAGGAGGCGTGCAGCATTGCGGCATTGCTTTTGCGGACACCATCGGCCGACACCTGTTCCTGAACGCATCTCCTGATGATATCCCAAAAGAAACCTTCTCTGTTCAACTGGTGGTGTTCGCTATGTTTGGCATGAAGCGGGAGGTGTATGAGACCATCGGCAACCTCGATGAGAAGTTCTTTAACGGATACGAGGACTTTGATTATCAGATGCGGGCACGAGCTGCCGGATACGATACGGTCATCAACCCAAATATTCAAGCGTATCACTGGGAACGCAGCAGCGGTATTCACCGCAACTTCAATCGGAAGAACAATCTGGCACGCTTCTGGAAAAAGTGGGGCGGTCAAATCGAGGCTGATGTATGGCCATTCGTTTTCAGTCATCTGAAAGCACAGCTGGAAAGCCAAGAGGAATACCAGCATCTGCCGATTGTCGGGATTGACCTTGCCGAGGTTCGAAGTGATGCCGATACATTCTGGACCAAGCTGGAGGAAGCCGAATTTGCAAATGTAGCCGAAGTACGGGACTATTCAAACCGCTTTAATTCCAATGGGGCCATCTGGCTGCCACAGGTACTGGGCAAGGAACTGATTCATAGTGAGAACCGGTTACTGTTTTTGGTGGACAATTTCGCCCGTTTGCTGGAGAACCGCTACTGGATTGAGATGAGACATGCTCATCGAGCCAAGGATCTGATCATTGATCTGTATGGCAATGTGATCACGATGGATCGCATATACGATGGATGCTGGCCTGGAACCAAAGTTCGGTAATTCACTCACAACGAAAATAAACAGGGAGGTACTTAAGGTGAAAGAAAAAGAGAGCACGCTCGATCGTGCCGTAAGATTTACCCGGAATCTGGAGTGGTTGGAACAAGTCGAAAAGGTAATTCCGAGCGGATGCAGCACTTTAGCCAAAGCACCTGAACGTTTATTTCCCGGGCATACACCCGTATGTTGTGCAGAGGCTTACAAATCCCGATTTACAGATATCGACGGTAATGAATGGCTGGATTGCGAAATGGCCATGGGTACGGCGTCCTGGGGCCATGCGAGGCATGAAGTCCAATTAACCGTCATTCACCAGCTAAAAAAAGGGACAAGCTTTTCGGTTCCGGCCGACATCGAGCTTGAATGCGCCGAGTTGATTCTGGAGCGGTTCGAGGGTCGTTATCCGTCACTGCGCTTCACCAAGAGTGGGGCCGATGCAGTGAGTGGGGCCGTACGACTTGCCCGTGCCGCAAGTGGCAAAAGCAAGGTTATTGCGACGGCTTATCATGGGTGGCACGATTGGTCTGCCTACGGCTATTATGGTGGCCAGACGAAAGAACGGGGCATTCCAGTAGATATCGAGCGTTCAACAATCTGGGTCAACAAACCTACCGCGGAGCGAATTGAAGCTCAGATTACCTCATCTCCCGAGGATATCGCATGTATTGTTTTATGTCCCAACGAGTGGAAAAGGGACGCGCTCGAGGAAGTCGTAAACCTATGCCGGTCTCTGGACATCATTATCATATTTGATGAGGTCACTTCCGGTATTCGAATGGGAAAACAGGCTACAGCAGGAGAATATGACATCTGGCCTGATCTGCTCTGTATCTCCAAAGGTATGGCAAACGGTTTACCGCTCGCAGCGGTTTTGGGGCATGAGCACTTGATGTCTCTGTCGGGACAGGTCCGATTCAGTAATGCCCATTCCAGCGAAACAACAGCACTCGCGGCAGCCATTGCCTGTGAACGATTAATGAAAAATGCGAAAGTATGGCCGACCTGGCGTGAACCGGCAACCCGGATCATGGATCGTCTGGAATCTGAACTTGTGTTACTCGGATTGACGGATCAATTGGAAGTGAAGGGGACGTATGCAAGCTTCTGCATTCAATCCCTGGCTGAAGATAACTTCCAAACAGATCCTTTCCGCGAGTTCATGGTGAAGAGAATGGCTCACTTCGGCATCTTCACCAAAGGTTACTTTATTTTCTCGGATGCCCATACACGTGAAGAGTTGTTGTGGGTCGAGGAAGCGCTGCTGCAGATCCTGTCAGACTGGAAAGAGATTCAGAAGCAGGAACATCTTCATGCGATGCAACTTTCGAAAACGTTTGAAGCTTAATCCATAGATCATAATCAACAATCGACTAGGAGGAATTATTCAATGAAAGCACTCGTATATCAGGATCTCAAAAAGGTGACTTACCAGGAGATTGAGGAGCCAACCATTCAAAAGCCAAACCAGGTGAAAATTAAAATCTATGGTTCCGGCATCTGCGGGACAGATCTGAATATTGTCAAAGGCAAAGTGCCAGCAAATAAAGGAACGATCATTGGTCATGAAGGTGTAGGCACAGTGGTTGAGGTGGGCGACGACGTTCGTGGTTTCAAGATCGGTGATCGGGTATTGGTAGATCCCACGCAATCTTGCGGTACCTGCTCATACTGCCGTGAGGGTCTGTTCATCTACTGCGAGAATTTTGATGACTATCAAGTAGGGATGACGACACACGGAACCTTTGCTGAATATTTTGTCGGGGACGAAAAGTATATCTATGCCATCCCGGATTCCATGAGTTGGGAAACGGCCATGATGATCGAACCACTGGGATGTGTACTTCAGACGTTCATGAAAGCAGGGACTAAGCCAAGTGACTCCGTACTGGTCCTCGGTTCTGGTGCAATCGGTTCCCTGTGTCAGCTTGTTAGCAAACGATTGGCAAGGCTTACTGTAGGCACGGAAGTTGATCCATACCGCAAAGAGTTCGCTTCAGGGATCGCGGATCATGTGTTCTATCCTCAGGATCTGACACTGGATAAAGTATACGAGATCAATAATAACAAAAAGTTTGATATTGTAGTGGACGCGGTTGGTAACCAGCTTCATGTAGGGTTTGAGCTGATTGCCAAAGGCGGCAAGATTATTCCTATGGGATATGACGACAGCTATGAGGTGACGTTCAAATCAACAGCCGTCATTAATGATGGCATTAGTATCATTGGCGCGGTGGCTAATCACTCGATGATCAGTACGGCACTGAAATTTGCCCAAAGCATCCCGGAACTGGAACAGATGGTGACAGCCAAGGAACTGCTGAGTGATTATGAACAGGCCTTTAATGGAACGATTGGTTATGACATGCATACTGGAGAGAAGTTACCGATGAATTCGGTCAAAACAGCTCTTATCCTATAAGAGGTACTATAAGCATGTAGACATTAGCGGGTTTGCCGCTGCGAGAAGTTGGAATTCGCAGCGGTGAAAACCGCAGAAGGAAGGGATATCGATTGAAATTGCTTCAAGATTTGCCGAAGAATCCACGCTACTCCATTTTACTTGAACCGGTATGGGCCATTCCGGGCACGATCGTTCTCTTTTACGCTCCTTTATATATGAAGGAAGCCGGACTTTCGGACATAGAAATTGGTTTAATCAATTCGGTGAATCTTTATTTTGCCTTTATCTTTCAATTGTTTGCGGGTTCCATTACGAATAAGCTGGGCCGGAAACGAACAACACTGATCTTTGATCTGCTTGCCTGGAGTGTTCCCATGTTCATCTGGGCCTTCTCCCAGAACTTCTGGCTGTTCCTGATCGCTTATTTACTGAATGCAACATCCAAGTTTGTAACGGTCGCCTTTAACTGTCTGATCATAGAGGATGTGGAGGAACACAAACGATCCAAGGTATTTGCCATTCTCAACATGATTATTACAGGGGCTGGGGTACTCACGCCGATTGCCGGGGTGGTCATTGCTGATTATGGTATTGTGCCTACACTCGCCAGCATTTACTTTGTCGGGGGTATCCTGATGACCGCCATGTTCTTCATTCGTAACCGATACACGGATGAGACCGAGGTCGGCAAGGAACTTATGGGATTGCATAGTAAAACCCGCGTGCTTCAGAGCTTGGGTTCCAGTCTGCGCCTGTTTGGCAAATCGTTCTACAAACGAAGACTTTTTCCGATTATTCTGATCACGGTGTTATCCAATCTGATCTTGCAGCTGAATTTCTTCCAGGTCATTTTCTTCAAGGAACAGTTGAAGTTTGATGACCGTGTCATTTCGTTTATCCCAGTAGTGACTGCGGTAACCGTCATGCTGCTCTATCTGGTTATCATTCCGCGACTGAAACGGCGTTCGGAAGAAAAATACGTTGGTTTTTCCATCGTGCTTAGCACGGCCGGAGCCATTCTGTTTCTGTTGATCCCTGTGGGGAATATAGGGATGTTGTTTCTCACGCTAATCGTGCTCGCTGCGGGTAACTTCATTTTGCAGACGTACCGGGATTCCCTGCTGATGAACCGATTGGGTACGCATGAGAAAGCCGATATGTTCTCGGCTGTGCAGACCGTCATGACGCTTACAGCCATTCCATCCGGTTACCTGACGGGCCTGCTCTATCATCACAATCCAACACTGTTGTTCAGTGTCATTCTTGGTCTATATGTTGTACTCATGGTCATCATGTTCTTCCTGCCAGATCCGCAAAAGCACTCCCAAGTGCTGGAACCTTACAAAAATATGTAGAAAAAGGGGTTTACTGTATCTGGAGCGAATATGTAGTACAGAAAAAACTAGAACATATGAACTAAAACGTATTTAACTTGGGAGGCTGCTAACAAATGACTAACGTAATGACAACAGAAGCACGGAAGCAATGGAGCTGGATGAACGAGCCCGAAATCTGGTCCTATACGGATCAGGGAGGTGTGCTGGTTGAAGCGAAGGCGGACACCGACTTTTTCCAAGATCCAGCGGGCAAGCACATTCGTGCAACCGCACCATTTCTGTCCATGCCTGTGCCTGGCGATTTCGAAATCACAACCCAATTAACCGTTGATATGAAAAATCAATATGATTCCGGATGCCTGATGGTGATGGCGGATGATCGTAACTGGTGCAAAATTTGTTTTGAGTATGATGGAAAAGTGCCTACCATCGTGTCGGTGGTGACACGTGATGGTTCATCTGATGATTGCAATTCGGTTGAAGTCTCCGTACCTAATCCCTACCTGCGTATACGCAAAGTAGAGGACTGCATATCATTCTTTTATTCACCCGATGGGGATGAGTGGAAACTAATTCGTTATTTCGGCATGCCGATACAAGGGGAACTTCGAGCTGGATTAGTTGTTCAGTCGCCGACTGGAACGGGCTGTACGTGTCACTTTTTATCCGTGAACGTTACTCATCCGGACTTGACCGCACGTTTCTAATCCGCTCCCCTGGCCGATCACTGGAGGGAGAACAGGTTCATGGTAAAAGCATTTATCTTTGATTTTGATGGACTCATTGTTGATACAGAGACACCTTGGTATTATGCGTTTCGCGATATTTATGAAGAGCACGGAGTGGAACTTGGTCTGGAGCTATGGTCGAAAAATGTGGGGACATCCTTTGAGGAGTTTCATCCATTTCTGTATCTGGAGCAAGCGCTCCAAAAAAAGATAGATCATGATCATATCAAACTTCTCTCTGAACAGAAATACGAAGTCTATTTGGGACAGGCTGCCATTCTTCCAGGGGTGTATGAATTGCTTCAGTCTGCGAGGGAGAAGGGGATTCAGCTTGCGGTTGCTTCCAGCTCCACACGGGACTGGGTGCATGGTTACTTGCAGAAATTAGGCATTTTTGATTATTTCACAGTCGTTCATACATCCGAGGATGTGAAGCGAGTGAAACCGGACCCTGAACTGTACCTTCTTGCTCTCCAGAGTCTTGGGATCGAGGCTTCCGAAGCGATTGTGTTCGAAGACTCACCTAATGGCTTGAAGGCAGCCAATGCAGCAGGTATTCGGTGTATCATCGTACCTAACGAGGTAACGCGTGGTCTGGAATTCGCCATGCATGAACTGCGGTTATCCTCGCTGGCCGAGATTGATGTGGAGGCGCTCTAATCCAGATACTGCTTGCGTAGCTCGATAGGGGAGATCCCTTCGTATTTTTTGAACACTGACCCAAAGTAACTGGCACTGTTGAAACCAACGGCTTTGGCTATTTCATGAGCGGTCGTAGCGTTATTTTCGATGAGCATTTCCTTGGCTTTCAACAACCGATATCGCATCAGATACTCCAATGGAGTCATTTGAAATTCTTTTTTGAATATCCGATTGAGGTGCTGCTCGGTAACGTCCATCTGATCAGCTAACAAGGGGAGAGAAATATCCTGATGATAATTTTGTTTGATAAAAGTAATGAGTGCATCCAATCTTAATCGGGCATCAGAACGTTCGTAAGCACTATAGCGTTCACCTTCAATGGTTAATCTGACCAAAAGCATGTACAGTAATGCGGATACGTGCCAGATCTGATCCTTGTGCCGGGACTGCAGCGCCAACGTAATTTCACGCAACAGGATATGAAGCATTCCATCCGGCTTGAAGGCGCGCAGCTCCCCGATCTGCAAGGTATGCAAGAACCGTGGCAATAAATAGCCATTGAAAGACAGACAATCAAATCGTAATGAATCACTTAGATTGTGGTAACGGTAGGTTACTTCCGGGAACAAAATGAGAGCGGTCCCTTTTTTGATCGAAAATTCATGATTTTTTGCTGCGATTCGCCCTGTTCCTCCGATGCACTGTACAATGCTGTAATCCCGCGAATGGTCGCTCCAATTCATCAATTCATCAACGGTCAACTGGTTTTGCCCTGTAATCATGAGCGGCATATCGGTATCCAGCGGATTCCCCATACTAGGTTTCGGCATCGTCGTGTTATTCCTCTTTTCGTTAAAGGATCATGTGCGTAAGTGGCGTGGTTACAGCGTTAAAAGAAACCTAAAAAGAATTATATTACATAAATGGAATAATTTTAATTGAATGACGGGCAATATATAAAACGTTTTCATATAAATGCTTCAACAATTATTAATTGGATAAATGAGTATGAACTGTGGTCTGATCAGCCTCTATTTATGGATCTAAAAGTATGGACTGCCTTGCCAACAGAATGCGAAACGGTATACGCTATAAGGAATAAGTGATTAAAGAAAGGGATGCAAACATGAAGAAAGTCATCGTAGTCGGGTCGGGTATTCTGGGGGCATCAACAGCCTATCAATTAGCCAAGCGGGGCGCAGAGGTCATCATCGTAGATCGAAAAGATATAGGACAGGCGACGGATGCAGCTGCCGGTATCATCTGTCCATGGCTGTCACAGCGACGTAATCAGGACTGGTATCAGCTCGCCAAGGCAGGTGCGCGGTTCTATCCTGGGATCATAGCGGAGCTTGAGAGTGAAGGAGAAACGGAAACCGGTTATGCTCAAGTGGGCGCGCTTAGTATTCATACGGACGAGGATAAAATCAACAAGATGGAAGAACGGGCATATCTTCGCAAAGAGGATGCGCCGGAGATTGGCGACATTACACCTCTTGATGCCAAAGAAACCCGTGAACGTTTTCCATTGCTGGATGAACGTTATCAATCGGTACATATCAGTGGTGCTGCACGTATAGATGGAAGGGCGCTGCGCGATGCCTTGATCCGGTCTGCACAGCGGAATGGAGCGGAAGTGATCCATGGAGACGCCACGCTTCAATTCGAAGCGGATCGGGTCATTGGTGTGAGTGTTAATGATCAGAGTTTCCTGGCAGATGAAGTCGTTGTCTGTGCAGGTGCATGGGCTAACGAACTGCTGAAGCCACTCGGCATACACTCTAAAGTGCATTATCAAAAGGCACAAATTATGCATCTACATGTCACGGATGGGGAGGATACAGGCCGCTGGCCTGTGATCATGCCACCTTCTGATCAATATCTACTGGCCTTTGATCAACAGAAGATTGTGATTGGTGCCACTCATGAAAATGATGTGGAGGGTTATGATACAAGAGTCACTGCAGGAGGCATGCAGGAAGTTTTGAATAAAGGTCTGGAACTGGCACCGGGGCTAGCCAATAGCACATTCCAGGAAGTAAGAGTGGGGTTCCGTCCGTTCACACCTGGCTTTCTGCCAGTAATGGGGGCTGTCCCAGGCTGGCAAGGTCTGATTACCGCGAATGGACTTGGAGCCTCTGGACTGACCATGGGTCCTTTTATCGGGAGTCAACTGGCGAAACTAGCTCTCGGTATGGAACTGGATATCGATATTGAGCCTTATACTGTTGGCAAAGCAATGGATGAAATTGAAAGAGGTGAGTCATGACATATTCACAACGTGTATCCGATGGAGCGAACTCGTCCGATATCATATATCTGGAGCATCAGATCGGTACGACAAAAGAAAAACTGCGCATAGCTTTGGAGAAACAAGAAACATACAAACGCGAATTGTCGGAATTGAAGTCATCACTAATCAGGAATGTATCCGAAGACAATTCTGAAGAGCAAGTCTTAATGGAGAAGGCAAGCCAAACGAAGAACTTGATTGAAACCCTGTCTCAACAACTGGAGCAACTACAGGAAGCATTAGCGAAACTAGGCGATTGATCGGCTC
The DNA here is from genome assembly GCF_059759055.1 of Paenibacillus sp. GQ49. Classification (NCBI taxonomy): domain Bacteria; kingdom Bacillati; phylum Bacillota; class Bacilli; order Caryophanales; family Paenibacillaceae; genus Paenibacillus; species Paenibacillus sp. GQ49. The sequence goes on along the minus strand of NZ_JCAXEL010000011.1, from coordinate 89,869 downwards.
GTATGGCTTATCTCACTGAGACATCGACAGAAATAATATACGATACGTATAAAACGAAAACCCCTTATATTAAGGGGTTTTTCTGATTTGGTTCAAATGGTTTATATCAATAAATGAACGAATGGTATAAAATGGAATCAGGTGCTGAACTGTCAATTCAGGTACCCATGTAACCAATCACGAAACTATGCTGAGAGGTGGATACCAAATGTATAAAGAAGTGATACGTGTTGAGGACATTACGGGGTTTCAGTCCAGATCTGAAGAGTTTTTCCCACTTCACTGGTTTCGAAAAATGCTGTCCGAGCATCCTGTGTACTATCACGAAGATACAGACACCTGGAATGTGTTCAGATACGATGATGTGAAGCAGGTCCTTAGTAATCATGAGTATTTTTCAGCCGAAGGAACCCGGACAACCATTGCGGTTGGAGCAAAGAACAATGAAGGCACACCTCCAGACAAATTAAACATATCAAGTATCGATCCTCCCCGTCATCAAAAAAGTCGTTCGTTGTTATCGGCTGCTTTTACACCGCGTAGTCTGAAAAACTGGGAGCCACGAATTCGCAACATTGCAGAGCAACTGGTAGCCGATATTGAGCCGAATACGACCATTGATATTGTTCAAGCGTTGGCTGCTCCGCTCCCTTCGATGGTTATGGCTGATCTGCTCGGCATCCCTCTCACAGACAGCCATCGCTTCAAGAACTGGGTAGATATTCTGTTTCAACCTACCAATCCGAAGACTGCTGAAGAGAGTGAACTGAAAAAACAAACTGCCGCTCAAGAGTATTATCAATTCCTGTATCCTATTGTGGTTCATAAACGGACTCATCCTGGTGAGGATATCATTACCGATCTGTTGAACGTGGATGTTGAGGGGGAGAAGTTCACGGAGGATGAGGTTGTTCGCACGACCATGCTTCTGCTTGGAGCCGGTATAGAGACAACGAGTCATATGGTTTCAAATATGTTCTATTCCTTCCTCTACGATGACCCGAGCTTGTATGGCCAACTCAGGCAGAACCCCGAATGGGTTCCGCTCGCAGTGGAAGAAATGCTTCGTTATCGGTTCCATAATGCCAAGCGGCATCGGACAGTAAAGCAGGATAATCAACTGCTCGGAGTGGATTTGAAAAAAGGAGATGTTGTCATCTCCTGGATGAGTGCAGCCAATATGGATGAGCAGATGTTTGAAGACCCCTTTGAGCTGAATATTCATCGTCGTAATAACAAAAGACATCTTACCTTTGGTAATGGCCCACACTTTTGTCTAGGGGCCCCGCTGGCAAGAATGGAACTCAGCATTGCCTTGACAGCATTTGTGGAGAAGATTGCTCGGATTGAACCAGTGGAGTCCTTTGATCTGGAGAATAATCTGGCCACGTCAGCTCCGGGGCAGTCGTTGACCCATCTGCCAGTGAAGATCGTTGGGTAGAAGAGAGGTTCATACGGAGGATACAAACGAAAAGCGGCAGATCAGACGTATACGTCTAGATCTGCCGCTTTGTTATGCAGGCAAGTATGAAGCTGGACACCTTAATTTGAATTCATAGAAACTTTTTGTCTTACCACCTGTTTGATTTCTTCCTCTTTCGCTTGTTTGGTGCGTTTGATAAAGAATGAAAGAACCAAGCCCACAACAGCGATACCGATGATAACAACATATGCATCATTGATACCCTGGATCATGGATTCTGTAGCAAGCTGTTTTTGACTGAGACCATTGGCTGCACCAGTCGCCATCATATCCTGTACGTGTGCTGTTGTACGGGAGGTCATGACACTTACGAGTAATGAAGTACCTACAGCGCCAGCCACTTGTCTGACGGTGTTGGAGATAGCTGTACCGTGTGCACCAAGTCTTGGTGGCAGTTGGTTAAGCCCCGCAGTCTGAATCGGCATCATGAGCAAAGCCATACCAATTCGGCGTCCGGTTGACATGAGTACCAGGTATCCATAACTGGTTGAGTCCGTTAAGTCGATGAAACCAATGGTGGTCACGATGGTGATCACCATCCCGATCACAGCGAGCCATTTCGCTCCAAATCGGTCAAACAATTTTCCGGCTACTGGCATCAGGAAGCCCATGACAAGGGCGCCCGGCAGTAGTAATAATCCGGACTCCAGCGCAGTGTAACCACGTGCGTTCTGGAGATACAGGGGAAGCAACATCATGTCAGCATACATGATCATTGTAATCGCGATACTAATGACCGTGGTCAAGGAGAACATGTTGTATTTGAATGCCCGCAGATCAAGCAGCGGAGTTTCAGAAGTGAGTTGACGCCATGTAAACAGGGCAAGAGCAACAATTCCTGCCGCAATGCAGATAAGAACTTCTGCACTTGACCATCCCAGACTTCCTGCTCTGCTGAAACCATAGAGCAATGCGCCAAATCCGATCGTGGAGAGCACCACACTGATTGTGTCGAACTTTGTGTTGACCCGTTCGGATACATTCTTCAGGTATACAAATGCAAAAGCAATGACAATAAGAGTTAATGGAATCATGCCGTAGAACATCGTTTGCCAAGAGTAGTTCTCGAGGATATAACCGGCAAGGGTAGGCCCGATTGCAGGGGCAAAAATGATGGCAAAACCAACCATACCCATCGCAGATCCTCGTTTTTCAGGGGCAAACAAGGTCAAAATAACGTGCATTAAGAGCGGCATGATAATGCCGGCACCCGCTGCCTGAATCATACGTCCTGTCAGCAATGTGCCAAAGTTATCTGCAAGAGCGGATACGATGGTACCAATCAGGAAAATAAACATGGAAGCTTGGAATAATTGCTTGGTTGAAAAGCGTTGCATGAAGTAGGCCGTGATGGGGATAAGCACCCCGTTCACCAGCATGTAACCTGTCGTTAACCATTGTGCTGTTGCGGCGGAGATGTTAAAATCACCCATCAGTTCCGGTGTAGCGACACTCATGATCGTTTGATTCAACGTTGCAAGGAAGGCTCCCAAAATCATGATAAACAGGATGGGGCCTTTCTTTACGGATAATTCTTCTTGTACTCTAGCCTGACTCAATCCTTTTCATCCTTTCAATCTACACGTGACTAAATTTACAACGTGTTGTATAGTTTACATTGTATTTATTGAATTATATACATATTCGGACAGATTACAATTTACGTTATGACGTGTTTTCGTCGTTTATTTTACAAATAAAATGAATTTGTTGTGTAAATCAAAAATAAACGACTGATCCTTTAAAATTGTAATGTTTAAAATTTGATAGGAGGGATACACGTGAAAGACGAGAAGAAATCAGCCGTGGACCCAAGAATATTGCGAACACGTCAGTTAATTCGAGGTGCATTTGTTGAATTGCTACAGGAAATGGATATTGAGAAGTTGTCAGTGAACAAAATTGCCGAACGAGCGACGATCAATCGGGTAACCTTCTACCTGCACTATCGTGATATTACGGATATGATGGAGAAGATGGCCGATGAAATGATCGAGAATATTGAACGGATCGTGGATGAATATGCCCCTCATTTTGAGAAACAAAGGACGGAAGAGGCTTGGCCTGTTCTGGTCAAGTTACTGGAACATTTTGCAGGGAACGCCTCGTTCTATCAGGTGGTTCTTGCTACAAAGCGCACACCGATTTTTACCGAACGACTGCTTAAATTGTTAAGTACGCTGGTCAAAGCCAAAATTGATCGGGTAGAGATGGAAGATGAACTCGAAGAATCCGGCATTCATAAAGAAATCGCAATATGGTACGGTTCTTCGGCTCTGATTGGAACCATCGTTGCCTGGCTGCGTAATGATATGCCGTATTCCCCTCATTTTCTGGCGAAACAATTCTCGTTGATTCGCTCGTACTCTTATAATGACCTGATATAATCATGCTACAGTTGCCCCTAACGTTAATAGAGGAGGAATAATGTGATGAAATATAGTGCAGAACGTATCTATGTGAGATTTTGGAATGTGGATGATGCTTCATTGCTTCTGGATTTACAGGTTCGCAACCGTGCGGAAATCGAGAACATATCAGCAAGTGATCGGGACGAGTCTTTCTATAGCTTGGAGGGGCAAAGGTCACTCATTGAGAGCTGGAACAAGAAGAGAGAAGAAGGAAATCGCTATTCTTTTGGTATTTTTCTACATACAACGGATGAACTCGTCGGTGAAATTTCTTTGTTCGAGATCATACTGGATTCTACCCCAAAATGGATCGTTGGTTATGTGACGGATACTCTGCATCAAGGAAAAGGATATATGAGCGAAGCCCTGCAATGTGTACTGGAATTTGCCAAACACGAAACTGAAATTACTCGAATCGAAGCTGGCGCTGTGCCCGATAATACAGGTTCCATCCGTGTCCTTCAAAAAGTAGGTTTCAAGGAGAATGGGTCACAGCCTGTGCCAATCCAGGGAACGTTGAAAGAACATACGATGTTTGCTGTGGATATACTATAAGCAAGATGTTTTACTTTACTATACGTTGAACTATATATTTAAACGTAACGGAGAGGACAGAAAAAACATATGGCTACTATACTCGTTGCAGACGACGATGCGAACATTCGTGAACTCGTCTGTCTATTTCTCAAAAACGATGGATTCACAACAGTGGAAGCTGCGGACGGTAAGGAAGCTCTCACCGTGTATGGCGAAACTCCAGTGGATCTGGTCGTCCTTGATATTATGATGCCTGTCATGGACGGTTGGGCACTGTGCAAAGAACTCCGAAGAGCCAATCCAGACCTCCCGTTACTCATGCTGACGGCGAGAGGAGAGACTTGGGAGAAGGTGAAAGGATTCGAACTGGGTACGGATGATTATTTGACCAAACCGTTTGATCCATTAGAGCTGACCGCTCGTGTCCGAGCATTACTGAAACGATACAAGATCGGCTCCACACACACAATCCAGTTTGGCAACGTCATTCTGGACCGTCAGACGTATAAGGTGATGAGAGGCACGGAGTCGCTTACGTTACCACTTAAGGAGTTCGAATTGCTGTATAAGCTTGCTGGAACACCAGGACAAGTCTATACACGTGAGCAATTAATCGACCAGATATGGGGAATTGACTACGCTGGAGATGATCGAACAATAGACGTACATATTAAGCGCCTGCGTGAACGATTCGCGACTACACCTGATTTTCGGATTGAAACGGTGCGTGGGCTAGGGTACAGACTTGAGGTCTATGAATGATCAGATCCTTATATATTCGTGTTGTTCTGACCTTTCTGGTGTCAGTCATCACAGGCACGATTATTTCATTTTTTATGTCAACCTGGATATTCGAAGATCAATTGAATGAAAATGCTCAAATTAACATACGCAACTTTGGCCAGGACGTTGTGCAGATTTATAAGACGCTGCCTGCTGATGAAGCAGAATCATTCGTTAGTAGAATGAAGCAACTTGATTCGTATCATATTCGAATTTATGATGCAACGGGCAAGTTCCAGTCTTATGGGAAGCTTAACGAACATAAATCATCCCCCGTATCGACGGATCAACTCAAGAAGGTGTTAAACGGAGGGGTTGTGCAGGACACACCTAAAGGTATCGCTACCGTTCTTTTGGGGCTACCGATCAAGACGGAAACGGGTACAAGAGCGATGTTTCTAGAAACACTCTCACCGCCCTCAGCCTCTTTTGTGGTCCAGTTTGGGTTGATTTTTGCAAGCTGTTCCTTGATTGTAGGAAGTTTGTTGATTGTGGTTGCTTCTGTATATCTGGTTAGACCGATCAAAAAACTGACCAAAGCGACCAAACGGATTGCAGCTGGAGACTTCAACGTCAAGCTGAACATTAAACAAACGACGGAGATTGGTACATTGGCCCGCAGCTTTGAAGAAATGATGCATGATCTTCAGCAGTTGGAGAAGATGCGCAGGGAATTCGTTACCAATGTTTCGCATGAGGTTCAGTCTCCGCTCACCTCGATATCCGGTTACGCTTCGGCACTGAAGCAAGTAAATCTCTCAGAACAAGAACGAAACCGTTACCTGGATATTATCATCTCTGAAGCAAAAAGAATGTCCAAAATGAGCGATAGCTTGCTCAAGCTGAGTTTGCTTGAATCGCAGTCACAGCAACTACGGCTCACCACCTTAAGCCTTGATGAACAGATCAGGCGGGTCATCGTGGCGCTTCAGCCGCAATGGTCTGGGCGCAACATTCATTTCGAGCTTGATTTGGAGAACGTGAAGGTAACGGCTGATCACGATCAGTTAAATCAGGTATGGACAAACATCATCGGAAATAGCATCAAGTTTTCCAAGGATGGCGGTATGATTAAAGTCAGTATCGAAGAGGATTTCAAAAATGTGACTGTTCGAATATCCGACACGGGTATTGGAATTCCCCTGGAAGACCAGAAGCGTATATTCGACCGCTTTTTCAAGGCAGATCGTTCCCACAGTCGTAAATACGACGGGAGTGGTATGGGACTAGCAATCGTTAAACAGATCGTATCCCTTCATCAGGGTGACATCCGAGTGGAAAGCGAACCTGGTCAAGGCACGACCTTTATGATCACGTTGCCCATCCATCCACCAGCGGATAGTTAGGCTCACAGAATAGGTAAATGAATAGAATATCCATCGGAGTATCTAGACCGAATGTTCATGCCATGTGTGACATGCAAGCTTCCTTGTATGTTACACATGGCATTTTTTTTGCTTGTTCATATTCCGTTCATATTATGGTCATAGGGAGTACATCTTTGATGATTAGGATTGCATTAGCAGCCTGCTAGGCCAATATACAGATGAGGATAGGAGCAGATGAATGTGAATCAACAAGCAGACAAAGAAGTACAGAGTAAAAGCAAAATCAAGAAAGCGTTAGGCATTTTGTTTAAAGTACTATGCGCAATCATTATAGCAATCTTACTTTTTGTAGCTATCGTATATACCGTCAATAAAATCAGCAGTTATTCGGAGCAAAAAAGAATAGAGCCGTATGGTCAACATGTATCCGTAGACGGAAAAAATATGAATGTGTTCATTCAAGGCGAAGGCGAGGAAACGATTGTGCTTCTGCCTGGTTTTGGAACAGCGGCACCAGCGCTTGATTTTAAACCTCTCATCTCCGAGTTATCTCCATATTATAAAGTTGTCGTTGTTGAGCCCTTTGGTTACGGATTGAGTGATCAGACCAAAAAGGAACGCAGCACAGCAAATATCGTCAGTGAAATTCATGAAGCGTTACAGCGTCTACATATTGATCGTTATATCCTCATGGGTCATTCCATTTCGGGGATCTATAGCCTGGATTACGTGAACAAATATGCAGATGAAATAAGTGCATATGTTGGGCTGGATAGCAGTGTTCCAGCGATAAGTGAACAGAAGATTGATTCATCAGATACACAACCGATTAAATGGTTCCGCAACTTGGGTTTCGCCCGAGTGCAACTGAAACTGAGTGCTGACCCTTATGATGGACTGCCTTATGATGAGCAAACAAAAGAACAATTGAACATTCTGATACGCAAAAATATGTATAATACCACTCAATTAAATGAGGCAGAGAGTATGTATTCCAACTTTAAAGAATCTGAACAACTAACTTTCCCTGTTAATCTTCCAGTTCTTTTCTTTGTTCAAAAGAATCATCCGGCAGCAGACAATTGGGTTCCGGAACACGAGAAGTTAATAGAGAACTCTGTGCGTGGTGAAGTGGTACTGCTGGAAGCAAATCATTATTTGTATCGTTCCCATGCCAAAGAAATTGCTGAAAAATTCAGGGGATTTATGACGCAGCAGTAGATATAAATGAATTGGCTTGTTCATATTCAGTTCATATTGACGTCACGGGGAGTACATTTTCATTGGTTAAGATTTCATTAGCAGCAAAGAAGACAATCGAACTATCAGTTCAAGACAGGAGAAGATAACACTGACGACGCAGCCTGCGGAGAAGAAAACAAAGAATAGATCAAAGGCCAAAAAAGTGAGAAACATGATACTGAAAATAGTAGGAGCAATCGTAATCGTCATTATTCTATTTCTAGGTATTGTTTATATCACCAATGTGATCAGTAGTAATTCAGAGGCCAAGAAAATAGATTCCTATGGTCAGCATGTATCTGTAGACGGGAAAAATATGAATGTACTCATTCAAGGCGAAGGCAAGGAAACGATTGTACTTCTGCCTGGTTTTGGAACAGCAGCACCAGCGCTTGATTTTAAACTGCTCATTGACGAACTATCACCATATTACAAAGTTGTGGCGGTTGAGCCATTCGGTTATGGATTAAGTGATGCTACTGAAAAAGAACGAACCACAGAGAATATCGTAAGTGAAGTTCATGAAGCTCTGCAGCAACTCGATATGCATCAGTATATGCTCATGGGTCACTCCATTGCAGGCATTTATGGCATTGATTATGTGAACAAATATCCGGATGAGGTCACGGCATTTGTCGGAATTGATAGCAGTGTTTCAACACAACCGGGTATGGATGCCAAATTACCTACTAAAACGTTCGCATTTCTTAAAAAATCAGGTCTCCAAAGATTGGTGGTCAAATTTAGTAGTGACCCCTATGCTGGACTCGCATTTGATGAACATACCGTAGAGCAGATGAACATGCTGTCGAATAAAAACTCGAACAGTTCCACGACTTTGAATGAAATGGACCATATTGCTTCCAATTTTAAAGGAGCCCAAGGATTAACCTTCCCTAAAAACCTTCCACTTCTTCTCTTTGTACAAGCGAATAATGAAGGTGTAGAAGGATGGATTCCGCTGCATGAAGGGCAGATCAAAGATTCGGTACATGGAAAAGTAATCACAATGGATGGTGAGCATTACTTGCACCATACGTTATTCAAAGAAATAGCCGAAGATGTTAGAGCATTTATGAACGAAGCGAAGTAAAAATTCTGTAAAAGTCCGTGATGAGAGAGAGGAATTCAATTGAGATTATTTGAGATACTGTTAGTTCTATCCTGTTTCGCTTTACTCGTAGACCTACTATTTATTAAAAGAAGTGCAAAGAAAACAGGCTTGGGTTTGGGTATAGGAAGTAGCGTTATATTATTAGTTCAATTGTTTGTTGAGGGATACAGATGGCAGTTGCTTGTGGTATATATCATGACGGCTCTATTTGTAATTATTGTTTTACTCAGACATTCCGAAAAGATGATGAATCTAAAAATAGGGAAGTTCTCAAAATATAGTTTATCTTCCCTGATTGTCATTCTGCTGGTTGGTTCTACTGCCTTGTCTGTATACTTACCTGTCTTTAATTTGCCGAAGCTTGATGGTCCAGAGAAGGTGGGTACTCAAACATTTCATTTAACGGACCAGAACAGAGACGAAAGCTTCACTGAAGATCAAAGCGATAAGAGGGAACTAATGGTTCAAGTTTGGTACCCTACTGAAAATAAGAATAATATCAAGCGTGACACGCTGTTTCCAAAAGATAAAGAGAGGTTCAATAAGTATATTCAGAGCTTCTCTAATTCTTTAAAACTGCCTGAATTTGTGCTCGACTATTGGAAGTATAGTCAAACCAACTCTTATGAAAATAGTGAAATATTGTCTTCTACAAGTCCTTATCCCGTGATACTGCTATCTCATGGTATGGGAACCAGTAGAGTTCTACATGCATCACAGGCCGAGAATCTGGCCAGTCATGGGTTTATCGTGGTCACCATCGATCATACGTATAGCACCTTTGCTACCCTTTTTCCAGATGGCCGTGTAACGGATTATAAAAAAAGTACGACTACACTAGATGAACGTACAAAAACAGGGGATATATGGACGAAAGATGTGGAGTTTGTAATCGATCAAATCGAAAAGCTGAATTCAGGTGAAATCGAAAGTCAATTTAAAGGGAAGATCGATTTAAATAACATAGGCGCGATGGGGCATTCTTTTGGGGGTGCAACCGCGTTTAATGCAACTTATCTAGATCAGAGAATCAAGGCCGGGGTTAATATGGATGGGTCACTATATGAAGTGGAAAATAGAGATGATATAAACAAGCCATTTATGTTCATCCGATCGGGAAGTTTTGAAGACTGGTTAGCCAATTTTGAAGTGGATAGAAATTCGGATGATGAAGTAACTAAATCTCTTTCAGATGAGCTGCACATTATGAAAAATGTTATCAATCATGGGGGAAATGTGATTTATGTAGAAGGAACCCAGCACTTCAATTTCACAGATCTTCAGTTCTATTCGGAGCTGGTTAAACTGTCCGGTATCACAGGAGATATCAATGGTAAAAGAGGATCAAACATGGTAAATCAATATGTACTCGATTTCTTTAACAAGCAACTGAAAGGAACGGGTGGAGATCTGATTCAGGGACCAAACGACTTGTATCCAGAAGTGAAGTTTATAGATCCAAAAGAGCTCTAATCCACCAACATATTAAAATCAGGAGATGATGTGAATGGGACGACAAAAGGGAAAACGCACTTCAATCGCCGTGTTAACGCTGGCATTAACGATGTTAGCTCCAATGTCTGCAATGGCTGCGCCTCCTACAAGTAGCAGTGATTTTACGTATGAACCAACCAAGAAAACGGTGATGGAGAAAGCCAAGTTACTCACCGAGAAACATGGAATCACAAGTCTGCAATATGCCCTTATCGATGGTGGCGAGATTGTGGTGTCCGGTCAGATGGGTAAAAACGATAAAAACAACAAGGTGCCTCTTACGCCGGATACGATCTATGGCATAGGATCAACGAGTAAAATGTTCCTCACAGCTTCTGTTATGAAGTTAGTTGAGGAAGGCAAGGTGGATTTGGATCTGCCTGTTGTGAACTATATACCTGATTTTCAGATGAAAGATCATCGCTACAAACAAATCACACCACGCATGCTGTTGAATCATTCTTCCGGTCTGCTGGGTAGCACGGGCAGCAATGCCACATTGTACGGGGATAATGATACGTACTCACATGATACGTTTCTGGACCAATTGGCGAGTCAAAACCTGAAGGCAGATCCCGGTGCATTCTCCGTGTATAGTAACGATGGGTTTACGTTATCCGAGATTATGGTTGAACGTGTTAGCGGCATGAGTTTTACCGCATTTATACACCAATATTTTACGGAACCTTTAGACATGAAACATACCAAAACACCACAGGATGTGGTTGACACGGCAGCAATGGCGGGAATCTATTCTCCTATGTATGAGGGTCAGCTTCCACAAGAGAATTATAATGTTATTGCTACTGGAGGCATTTATTCCACCGCTGAAGATCTTGCGAAGTTTTCACAAATCTTCACGGGAGAGGTCCAAGGCATTCTTACCGATAAGTCTGTAGAAGCCATGGCGCAAGAAGAGTACAAAAAAGGCATGTGGCCAGAGGGTGGCGATACGTCTATATCTTACGGATTAGGGTGGGATAGTGTAAATCTGTACCCATTCAGTGAATATGGTATCAAGGCAGTAACAAAAGGTGGAGATACGATATCGTATCACTCATCATTAGTCGTACTGCCGGAATATAATCTGGCTGCAGCCGTTACCTCATCAGGTGGGACAAGTGCCAAAGATCAGTTCATTGCGAGTGAATTATTACTCAGCGCACTTGAGGAAAAGGGCATCATTACAGAACGGAAGCCGGAAAAATCGTTTGGTGTTCCAGTGAAGGCAGATATACCTAAAGAAATAGCCACGAATGCAGGTATATATGGCGGCAATAATTCAGTTAAGAAGATCGAAATGAATACTGCTGGACAAATGACTGTATCCACACCCGTAGCTCCAAGTGATCCGGCTCAAATATACACATATACAGCAGATGGTACTTTTGTTAACGATGAAGGCACGGAAAAGTTGAAATTTGTTAAGGAGAAGAATGGAAGGACTTATCTGTGGTATCGATCTTATATATCCTTGCCAGGACTTGGACAATTGGCATTCTCCGAATATAAAATGGAGAAGCTGGAAGCCAATGAATTATCCCAGGATATTACGGCCTCATGGGAGCAACGTGAAGGTAAAAAATATTACCTGGTGAATGAGAAATATACATCAACGGTTTATCTCAATTCGGCAACAATCCTCCCTATCCATTTGGACAAAGAGACCCCGGGGTATATATCCAATACTAAAATTATTGGAGCAAATGAAGCAGTCACGGAGCTGCAAATCCCTGGCATGGCAGGACGGGACGCAAAGGAAATTTATTTCGCTGAAAAGAATGGAGTGGAGTACATTGAAGCCGTAGGTAGCGTATACGCCAGTGAGGAAATGGTACAGCCACTATATTCGGGTAAACAATCTCTATCAACAATTCAAGCAGACGGATATGCCAGATGGTTTTTGGTGCCAGCAACGGTAAAAGGAAAAGTCATGACGGTTAAAATGCCTGCAACTGGCGGCTTTGCCGTATATGATCAGAAGGGTATTTGTATTAATCACACCGTAGTCAGTGGTAAGAATGAGGTTGTTTTACCAGAAAACGGCCGCATTGTATTTGCAGGTGACGTGGATTCCACATTTGAAATTTCATTGAAATAGTAACAATAGATTTGGTGCAGTGAAAGATGATGATTTTCGAAGGAGTAAAAATAGTGAAAAACAAAAGAAGTCGCGAAACCGCGGCTTTTTTCTGTTGAGGAAATGGTGAATATACATACTTCGTAAGCTATTGGAAAATTTAGGTTGACACTTCATTTTGTCGCGTATACAATCGTATACATGAACACGTTGTATACATATGTATACACGTAATGGGGGTGGCACAAATGAGAGATCGTCCTATCGAAGAGATGGATGGAAGCGTACGTCAAGGTGAGCATCCGAGACGTGATATGAGTGACAATGAGCAACGTGGTGAACGTTCCAGACGTGGAAGGGGTCATGGTGAACATGAGGGAAAACGGGGCCGTGGTGCGCAGACATTCCGTCGCGGCCGAATTCTTGTATTTCTGGAACAAATGCAGAATCGGAGAACAACGCTTGTCCGACAACTTGGACAGGAGGAGTATGAACATATTCGCCCGGTGATCAGTGGGGAGTTAAAAGCTATTGATCAGGTCATCGACGAGTATATCCATCTGTTCGAGCTGCAAAATGAAGATGTAAACCCCAATAAGGATCTGGAGAGTGAGAGTGAATAAGTATGATTCGTCGTTTTTTTTCGTATTATCGTCCCTATAAAAAACTGTTTTTGATTGATTTTGGATGCGCTGTACTCGCAGGTCTTCTGGAGTTGGCTTTCCCCCTTGCCGTCAGCAAATTCATTAATGAATTGTTGCCAGGTCAGGATTGGCCTCTCATTATGCTTGCCTGTGTTGTGCTGTTATCCATCTATGCACTTAATACCGTATTGAACTATGTAGTTACATATTGGGGACATATGCTGGGCATTAACATTGAGACCAACATGCGTGAGAAGATGTTCGCTCACTTGCAGAAGCTGTCCTTCCGTTTCTTTGATAATCGTAAAACAGGTCACTTAATTGGTCATCTTACGAATGATCTGAATGATATCGGCGAGGTTGCTCACCATGGACCTGAAGATGTATTCATCGCAGTGATGACTCTGATCGGCTCGTTCTGGCTGATGGCTAACATTAATCTGGAGCTTGCGCTGCTTACCTTTATCATTATCCCAATTATGGCTTGGGTGATTATCGTATTTGGTGGTCGGATGACAAAGACGTATCGGCGACTTTTCGGAGATGTCGGCAATTTCAATGCGCGTATTGAAGACAACGTCGGCGGTATGCGTGTTGTGCAATCGTTCGCCAACGAAGAACATGAGAAAGAACTTTTTGCAGTGGACAATCAGAATTTCCGTAAAACCAAACTGCTTGCCTACAAAACGATGGCGAAAAGTATCTCGGTCAGTTATATGATGATGCGACTGGTTACGGTATTTGTCATGATCAGCGGGGCATGGTTTTATATCGATGGCAGAATCAATATGGGTGACTTTATGGCCTTCCTGCTTCTGTCTAATATCTTCTTCCGCCCAATTGAGAAAATCAATGCCGTCATAGAAAGTTATCCAAAGGGTATCGCTGGTTTCAAGCGTTATCTGGAGATCATTGATACGGAACCTGAAATTGCGGATAGCAAAAACGCCGTTGAATTCGAAAGTGTGAAGGGTGATATTCGCTTTGAGAACGTCTCGTTTGGTTATGAATCCAGTCGGCGTATTCTAAGTGATATCAGTCTGTCTGTTCGACCAGGGGAAACCGTTGCTTTTGTTGGTCCTTCGGGTGCAGGCAAGACGACGATCTGTAGCCTGCTTCCCCGATTTTATGAGGTAGAAGAGGGACGTATCACTGTGGATGGCGTCGACATTCGTAATGTTAAGCTTCAATCCTTGCGCAAGCATATCGGAATCGTTCAACAGGATGTATTTTTGTTCTCGGGTACCATTAAGGAGAATATTGCTTATGGGGATCTGAGTGCAACGGATGAACAAATCTGGGATGCCGCTCGTCGTGCCTCGTTGGAGGAATTAATTCTTACGTTGCCAGACGGTATGGATACAGTCATTGGGGAGCGTGGAGTCAAGCTATCCGGAGGACAGAAGCAACGGTTATCTATTGCTCGTATGTTCTTGAAAAATCCACCCATTCTTATTCTGGATGAGGCAACCTCCGCGCTGGATACGGAAACAGAAGCACTGATCCAACAATCACTCGCTGAATTGTCGGTGGGCAGAACAACACTTGTGATTGCACACAGACTGACAACTATCAAGAATGCAGATCGAATCATCGTAGTAAACACAGATGGCATCGCTGAGCAGGGCAACCATGAGGAATTGGTCGCCGCTGGAGGGATATACAGCCGTCTTCATCAGGTGCAATATAGTCACTCTTAATCCATGTAAATTGAACAAAAAAATGATTACACTCGTCACTTCGATGACAGAACAACCTTGCCGCGCATATGCGTGGCTTTTTTCTGTTTGGATGTTAAAAATGAAGTTTTAAATGCTATGCAAAATATAATGTTGACAACGTCCACTAACGTGACTATTATAATGTTGACAATGTCCACTAAAAAGGAGGGTTTGACATCAACTCTCAGTACATAAATCCAGATATACTGGCTGACATGCGACGTTTTAACCGTTTTTATACCAACATACTTGGTGTACTCGACAAGCATATTCTCGGAACAGGGTATTCCTTTGCAGAAGTACGGGTCATTATTGAGATTGGAATTCGGGGAGAGAGCATTGCGAACAATCTGGTAGATACACTGACCATTGATCGCAGTTATATGAGCCGAATTGTGAACAAGCTGTCCAAGGAAGGACTGCTGGTGAAAGTGGATTCTGCTGCCGACAGCCGGGTCAGTCTGATTCGTCTGACAGCCAAGGGTGAGGAACTGTATGCCCAATTGAATGATCGATCCGATCAACAGATCCTGAAGCTGATGCAAGAATTGAATGAAGAAGAGATTCAAGAGGTATACACCTCCATGATGAACATACAAGAGAAGTTGAACAAGAAGGCAGGAGAGACCACACGATGATACGATTTGAATGTGATTATAATGAAGGTGCGCATGAACGAATTTTACAAAGACTGATGGAAACCAATATGGAACAGACGAGCGGGTATGGCACGGATGAGCATTGCGAACGGGCGAGAATGCTTATTCGTCAGGCCTGCGACAATGAGCAGGCTGATGTTCATTTCTTGGTTGGCGGTACACAGACGAATACAACAGTGATTGCGTCTATTTTGCGACCGCATCAAGGTGTGATTGCTGCTATCTCTGGACATATTGCAGTTCATGAGACGGGGGCTATTGAAGCTACGGGACATAAGGTGCTCACGGTTCCAAGCGAGGACGGAAAGATCACGCCAGAGCAGGTTAGAGCAGTCTATGATGCGCACATGAATGAGTCGTCACCGGAACACTGTGTTCAACCAGGAATGGTCTACATATCCCAACCAACGGAGAATGGAACGATGTACAGCAAGGCAGAACTGCAAGCATTGCATACAGTGAGCAGAGCATGTGGTCTTCCGTTTTTCGTGGATGGAGCACGTCTTGGATATGCACTCGCTTCACGCGATTGCGATATGACACTTGCTGACCTTGCACGCTTGTGCGATGTATTTTACATCGGGGGAACCAAGATTGGCGCATTGATGGGAGAGGCGGTTGTTATCCTGAATGAAGCGCTGAAACCGGATTTTCGTTATATGATCAAACAAAAAGGTGGCCTGCTTGCCAAAGGCAGATTGCTGGGAATCCAATTCGAAACATTGTTCGAAGATGGTCTGTACCTCGATATTTCTCGCCATGCCGTAGATATGGCCTTGAGAATTCATGACTCACTCGAACAGCAGGGGGTACGCTTCCTGTACGATTCACCAACCAACCAGCAGTTTCCGATTCTGCCTGATCGTTTGCTTGAGAAATTACGCAGCGGTTATACCTTCTCCTTCTGGGAAAAGGTTGACGATACACACAGTGCGGTACGGTTCTGCACCAGCTGGGCAACTCGTCAAGAGAATGTGGATGCACTGACTCGTGATATCGCTCAATTATTGCACGGAGAGATCCACGTGCCAGAACGGGTCGAAGCATTGGTCTAATCTTGTTCAAAAATTAAGGAGAACAGCTCCGATTTCCTTTCATAAATACGAGTATTTTGAAAATTCCAAAAGATATTACGCAGAATTCTGATATTGAAAAGAGGACAATCCATTGTGGTTGTCCTTTTTTGGGTTTGCCTTTTTGTGAGATAGGGAGTGCATACTCGGTTACCTCCTCACAGATTTAACCTACTTACATTATAAAGCTTACCGTACAGAACCAAAAGAGGGCCTGAGAGGATCAGGCAATCAATTAAGAC
This sequence comes from Paenibacillus sp. GQ49, assembly GCF_059759055.1. Lineage (NCBI taxonomy): Bacteria > Bacillati > Bacillota > Bacilli > Caryophanales > Paenibacillaceae > Paenibacillus > Paenibacillus sp. GQ49. The sequence continues at coordinate 73,058 of NZ_JCAXEL010000011.1, read as the reverse complement.
GATTGATATACCGCTTGCAGCCCATGACTCGGCATACTAAGAGTATGTTAACAGAGCCAAGCGATTAAAGTTTATCGAAAAGTTGGGTGAACAAAGTGATGAAGTGTTTATCAAACCATGTGAGGCAAATTTTGATTGATAGGCTCGAATCACAGATCAAGTATGAAGAAAATTCTGTACATCGAGAGATATACTTCACATGCTGGTTAGAGCTAGTTACCGTAGAGGTCGAGACAACATCAGTTTACAGAACAAATTCAAGGAGAGTATGAAATATGGAATATGTGGGCTAACAAAATCTCAGTTGATCCGAATTCTTAATGTTAAAGTCGCCATTCGGCGGCTTTCTTTATAGTGATCTGATGAGTGAATTGACAGTTTCTTTATATTGGGGTTATTATAGATACATTAGATCCTTAATTGAGAAGGAGATTATAATCTATGAATAACGGACATTCATCCGGTCAAGTGAACGACTCATCGAGTGGTCATTCCGCTCCTTTTGCTACGTTACAGGAAGCACCTATCTTATCCTTGCTCCAGCCATCCCAAGGTGAACGAATCCTTGATGTAGGTTGTGGCAATGGGGATCTGACAGCGAAAATCGCAGCCGCAGGAGCGCTGCCAACAGGTATAGATTTTTCAGAAGAGACGATTAGGCAAGCTAAACAGAAATACCCTGATATGAATATTCAAGTAGCAAATGCTTGTCATTATCGGTCAGAAGAACCGTTTGATGCGGTTTTCTCTCATGCCGTTCTGCATTGGATAAAGGATGCTCCAGCTGTAGTACAATCAATACAGTTAGCGCTCAAGACGGGCGGACGATTCGCGGCTGAGTTTGCTGCAAATGGTAACACGGCTATATTAATTACAGCGTTACAGGAAGAACTGGATGCCCGTGGATACAAATGGGAAGGACGGAATCCGTGGTATCACCCGACCATTGGCGAATATGCTAATCTTCTGGAGCAACACGGATTTCGAGTTAGTCTGGCCCAGCACTTTGATCAATTTACTCCGTTCAAGCCAGGTGCCAGAAAGTGGTTGACCAGCTTCGCGGAGTATTTATTCAGTGGTATCACACCTGCGGAACAGGATGTTATTATGGAAGCTGTTGAGAAAAAAGTACAGTCACAACTGATGCTGGATGGACAGTGGTATCTGGACAGAAGCCGACTGCGAGTTGTAGCTATTAAGGAATAGGGGAATACGGGATGAAAATGGACAAACCCAAGATTCAGGAGCAGTTACTCGAACTGGAAACGATTGCATTCCTGGAATCCAAAGTGGAGTACAAACACAAACTGATCGAGAACATCATGCTGGATCAACAGGAAGCGAGTAAGGTTTCCTTTGAAAATGTTGTATTTAGACATGTGACAATCTCGGAGTCTACCTTGGAACAATTTGAATTCACCGATGTCAATCTCTCTGGTGCCTTCATGCATCGAATCGAATGGCATAACTGCAAGTTTGTCGGAACGGATTTTTCCAATAGCCGATTGCAAAATGTCAGTTTCCTTCATGGTCTAGGCGACTACAGCAATTTTCGTTTTGCCGATCTGAAACAGGTCTCCTTCTCGGAATGTACCTTGATTGGTGCGGACTTTGCCTATCTGGCACTGCAAAAAATGGAGTTCAGTCAATGTAACATCGACCAAGCTTCCTTAACAGGCACCAAACTGAAGGATTTGGATCTTAGCGATTGCGAATTTGACTCCTTGGTGCTGACGATGGAAGATCTCAACGGTTGTGTGATTTCACCACATCAAGCCGCCACATTTGTAGGATTAATGGGTTTGATTATCAAATAAATGGCGTGATCACATTTATGGGGTTGCCAAGATAGTGGAAGTGTGTATAATTGGAGACACATTAGAATAAAAACAGGTTTTCTAGGGTTCCGCGATGGATGTGTCGGTCTGGTCCGAGAGAAAACCCGCAACCTGTTGGTTGTGCCACGGAGGGATAAAAGCCTGGGAGATGAACTGCTACATGCAGTTTGTTTCCCGGGCTTTTTTTGTTTTTACGCTAATGTACCCATACTAGGTGTAAAAAAATGAATTAGAGAAAGGGAGTTACAGGAATGAATAAAACGTGGATGTCGGTTGTGATTGCTGCGTTGTTTGAAGTGGGTTGGGTCATTGGATTGAAACATGCCAGCGGTCTGCTGGAATGGGGCTTTACACTGGTTGCAATTATCATTAGCTTCTCCTTGATGATTGCAGCTTCGCGGACACTGCCTGTGGGAACCGTGTATGCAGTATTTGTTGGCCTGGGTACCGCTGGCACGGTACTTGCAGAGATTGTTCTGTTTAATGCGACTGTTCAAACCGGAAAAATGGTACTCATTGGTGTACTTTTACTTGGCGTGATTGGTCTTAAAATGCTGAGCAAAGAGAAGAATAAGGAGGTGCAGCTATAATGAACTGGGTATTTCTTATCTTGGCAGGTATATTTGAGATGATCGGAGTGCTGATGATAAACAAGTTGCACAAAGACCGTAATCTCATTTCACTGGTTCTATTGGTAGCCGGGTTTGGTTTAAGCTTCCTGTTCCTGTCCCTTGCGATGGAAACTCTTCCGATGGGGACAGCATATGCCGTATGGACGGGAATCGGGGCCTCCGGTGGTGCCATTCTGGGCATGGTGTTTTATGGAGAACCTCGAAATGCCCTACGAATTCTGTTTATCGCTATGGTGCTCGGATCGGCAGTTGGTCTTAAATTGGTCAGTTAAACAAAGTGATTTTAAAAAGATAATGTACAAATTACGTTTTTAATGGTATCCTTATACGTTACGTGTGAAATAAAAGATGCGTCTTATTGATAGATGTGCGTAAATGAAGGAGACAACATGACATTTAAGGACTTAAATATTATCCCCTCTATTATGGAAGGGTTAAGCAAAGCAAACTATACTAATCCTACCCCTATACAGGAACAGGCCATACCAGCTGTATTAGCTGGCAGAGATCTGCTGGGATGTGCACAGACAGGAACAGGCAAGACGGCAGCATTTTCAGTGCCGATCATTCAATTATTAAGCGAAAGATCCAAAGGGCAAGGATCGAAGTCCGCACGACATATTCGCTCATTAATTTTGACACCAACACGAGAACTGGCTATTCAGATCGCGGATAACATCAAGGTATATAGCCGGTATACGGACATTCGTTGTACGGCAATCGTTGGCGGCGTTTCGCAAAAAGTGCAAGAGCGTGCGTTGAATCAAGGTGCAGATATTATTATCGCAACGCCTGGTAGATTGAACGATCTGATTAACCAGAAACGTATTGATCTGAAGATGGTTGAGATTCTCGTTCTGGATGAAGCAGACCGGATGCTAGACATGGGCTTCATTCATGATGTGAAAAGAATCATTGCCAAAATGCCGAACAAAAAGCAGACGCTGTTCTTCTCAGCTACGATGCCTCCTGAAATCACCAAAATGGTTAAAACCCTGCTGGTTGATCCAGTCAAAGTAGAAATCACACCGGTATCTTCAACGGTAGACCGCATTGAGCAGTCTATTTATTTGTTGGAGAACGGCAAGAAGCAACATATGTTGAACCAAATTTTGGAGGATAAATCCATCGTCACGGCATTGGTGTTCACACGCACGAAGCGCGGCGCTGACCGGGTTACACGTGATTTGGCCAAAGTGAATGTTACGGCACAGGCTATTCATGGCAACAAGTCTCAGAACGAGAGACAACGGGCACTGAACAACTTCAAGAGTGGTGCAACACGTGTATTAGTTGCGACGGATATCGCGGCAAGAGGAATTGACGTGGAGGAACTGTCACATGTCATTAACTTTAACCTGCCTAACATTCCGGAAACGTATGTTCACCGTATTGGACGTACAGGGCGGGCAGGCAAAAGCGGGATGGCCATCTCGTTCTGCGAGAAGGATGAACTTCCATTCCTGAAGGATATCGAGAAAGTAATTAAAAAGACGATTCCTGAAGTTAAAGGTCATCCGTATCCGATGACAGGTGTACCTGTGTTTGATAAAACCAGCAAAGCATCAGGCAGTAAACCTTCGTTCAACAAATCGGCTGCAGGCAAACCGGCGAAGTCCAAAGCTAACCCAGCACGCAAGCCCAAATCCGAATGGTTTGCCAAGAGTGGTAAATCAAACAGTAGTCGTTCAAACGACGGTAGACCCAATAGCAGTAGATCAAACAGCAGTAGCAGTAAATCAAACCATGGCTCATTCAGCCGCAGCAGCAAAACTAGGAATGATAGAGCCAATTAAGAGTTAAATAAATCCAGATAAAACCTTCTCCATTCATTTGGAGGAGGTTTTATTATGTGCTTTTATGTACAACGAGCTTATTTACATACGAACTTACATTCGGTATCATTATATCGTCCACTGGTGAAAGGGAGGTACTGACTTGAAGGATACGATGATTGAATACAGTTTGAACAAGAAAGGTGCGACCAAGGATTATCCATTTGGGCCTGATCCAGTCGCGATTAAGGTTGCGGGTAAGATGTTCGCTCTTATTTTTGAAAACAAAGAAAAGAAATGTCGCTTAAACTTAAAATGTGATCCAATTATTGCAGAGAACCTGAGAGAGCAGCATGAAGCAGTTCAACCGGGATATCATATGAACAAAAAGCACTGGAATACCATTACGCTGGATGGTTCCTTATCCGATGAGGATGTCTATGTCATGATCGATCACTCCTATGATATGGTTGTCCAATCCCTTCCGAAAAGGATTCGGGATTCTCTGAACGGTAAGAGATAAGAAGAAATATATGAGGTAGGTAAAAGGCTAATGGTCTGCTTCTCTAACAGAATGAATATCCTATGAAAATGAAGACATATTTGAAGTCCATTTGGTTCCATTACCTTGGAAATAAACAAGATCGAACGGCCTTGTTTAATGTGGCTTCCCTTGTTATCAATGCTGTAACAGGGATAGGCAAGTTAATCCTGGGCATATATCTGTTTTCGGGATGGTTCATTACAAATGCTGTATATTATCTGATTCTTTGTGTGGCTAAAGGCCAAGTGCTCCATAAATATACAGTTACCAAGAGAATGGACTCTCCCGAAGAAAGATACAGATTGGAGCTTACGGTATATAAGCGCGGAGGTCTGTTCCTGTGTTTACTGGGTGTGTCCTATTCGATGGTCTGCCTGCGAATGTATCTAATCGGCGATGCTTTCATATATGAGGGTATCATTGTGTATATCGTATCTACAGTTGCTTTTACCAAGTTGGTTTTTGCCGTGTATGGTACCTGGGCGAACCGTCATCTCCATAACCCGATCATATCTACATTGAAAATGATTAACTTCACCGATGCGATGGTATCCATCGTGGTGACCCAAGCGACATTACTTACCATGCAAGGCTCACCTCTTGCATTAAAAACCAGTAGCTTGTTTGGCATGGGGTGCAGCGTTTTATTTTGTTTGATGGGGGTCTGGATGATGTTTCACAAAAAAAGGGAAACAAGCACGGATCCAAACCGATCTCCTGGCACTGAATGTTAACATTGAAGCATTATTGGCAATCCACTAAAGGAGTGATATCTATGGATCAACAACAACAGTTGGCAATGGTACAACGTATGCGTCAAAATGTCGTCGGTACAGGAGCAGCTCTTCAACCCAGTTCCACGTATGCTGTCACAGTAAAAGAAGTCATGATTCCTACAACTAAAGGTGATACACGTGTACTTGTGTATACACCGGATAGGGATCATTCCGCTCATCTGCCGGTCTTCTTTAATATGCATGGGGGTGGTTTCATCTTGGGACAAGCAGAGATGGATGATCCATGGTGTCGCCTGATCGCTGACCGTGCTGATTGTGTGGTCGTTAATATCGATTACCGTCTTGCACCAGAGCACAAGTTCCCAACGGCGGTTCATGAATGTTACGACGTTGTACAGTGGGTCCACGCCAATCCGCAATCCTTCTCGGTTAACCCGTCTCTATTCGCTATTGGGGGACATAGCGCTGGTGGTAATCTTGCTGCAGCAGTGTGTTTACTGAATCAGCAACGTGGTAGCGAGCTGCCGATTGTTCTGCAAATTATGGATTATGCCGTGTTGGATGTGGCTACAGATCCGGCCGAAAAACCGAGTTTTGAAGAAGCCATTCCAGCCGATATCGCCAGAACGTTCAATGCCATGTACCTTGAAACGCCAGAAGATGCGCATGACCCGTTGGCTTCACCTGTGCTTGCAACATCAGTAGAGGGACTTCCAGAAGCATTGATTATTACCGCGGAGAAAGATTCACTGGCCCAAGAAGCAAGAACATATGCAGCAAGGCTGGAAGCAAGCGGTGTGAAGATGACACTTAAGGAGTACGAGGGAGCCGCTCATGGATTTACGCATTCTGGGGATCTCCAGATGGCTGAGGATGCCTGGTACCGAATGAGTGACAAGATCAGAGAAGCATTTTCCAAATAACGTGTATCAGAATGACACTTAGAAGGAATCTGGTTACCTTGAAGTCGCCTAATGGCGGCTTTTTTCGTTCATTGGTGTGATTGCTTCAATGGCTTGGTGAAACCAAGCTTCTGAGCTTGCGGATGTGTTAATAAACTAGATTAGGAGCCTTATTGAGATTATAACGATATCGTTAAGGGTAAGAGTTGTTAAATTAGAGGAAATAATGACCAATACCAGGAGGTTTATTATGAACCAATATAACAGTCCATCCGATATCGCGATTCTTGGCATGGGAACGGCTCTACCTGCTCACCCCGTAGCGCAGTCAGATATTGCAGAATTAATCGCTTCTTCTCTTCAGGATCGGCCAGATTTGGCCCGTTTTGCCAGACGAATATTCAAGTCCTGTGGTGTTGAAACACGATATACCGTGGAACCGAGCTATCTGGGTTCACTGGAAGAATGCCGTTATCTGCCCTCAGGTGAGCGATCTGACATCCCGACAACCGAAGAACGAATGAATACATACAAGCGAGAGGCGCTTCCGCTCGGGATTGAGGCGGCAGAGAAAGCCCTGGAGGATTCAGGCGTATCTCCAAAGAGCATCACACATATCATCACGGTCAGCTGCACCGGTCAATATCTGCCGGGTCTTGATGTTATGCTCATCCGTCATTTGGGTTTGTCTGCCCGAGTTAATCGACTGCCGCTGATCTTTCAGGGTTGTGCCGCAGGGTTGAAAGCCATCCAGATGGCACGAGATGTCGTGCAGGGAGCTCCCGGATCACAGGTCCTTGTGGTCTGTGTAGAGTTGTGCACCATTCATTTTCAGCCCGTAAAAGATCGGGAAGCGCTGTTTGCAGCTTCATTCTTCGGAGACGCTTCTTCTTCTTGTGTAGTGGGCACACCAGAATCTCAGCACAAGAATTATTTGAGTCTGGGAACGGGTTATTCTGTGCTTCTTCCGGATTCGACTGAAGATATGACCTGGGAGGTGGGGGATCTGGGGTATGACCTGTATCTATCCCCACGTATTCCGAAGCTGTTAGGTGTTCACCTGGAAGAGGAACTGCGTCTCTTATTGCAAAGTGAACAGCTTCCTGAACTGTGGGCCATTCATCCGGGAGGACCTGGGATTGTGGACTCTGTGCAGAATGTAATGAAACTGCGAGACGAGCAAACGAAGTATAGCAGGGATGTCCTCAGAACGTTTGGTAACTTATCTTCCAATACCATTCTGTTTGTACTGAATGCGATGCGTGAGGACATGAAGGTACAGGGTCAATCCTCTACAGATGGTGTAGCCATGGCATTTGGACCGGGACTCACCGCAGAGTTGATGAAATTCACTTATGTACCCTCATTATCTTCAGTGATGGAGGAGCACGATCATGTCCTTTTTTAGAACATTATCCATTCGAGCCAAGGAAGATGAGTTGATGGATGACTTCTCTCTGGGAGGGGAGGAGCTGCGTGAAGCGCTTAGACATCTGAGACGTCTTAACAAAATATTTGCAGCACCTGGCCCAATTCTGGCTGGTGTCGAGAAGTTATGGAACTCAGTCGGTAAGCCGAATAAGCTGACCCTGCTGGATGTGGGGGCAGGTTCAGGAGATGTGAACCAGAAACTACTGCAATGGGCGGACCGTCAGGGCGTTCAGCTGGAGATTACGCTGGTTGATCTGACGGAAGAAGCGTGTGAGGAAGCGAGACAACTATTCCGTCACGAACCCCGAGTCCGGGTACAACGTGCCGATCTTACACAACTGCCGGATGCTTCAGCAGATATCGTGACAGGTTCCCAGTTTGTACATCATTTTGACGGAGATCAGCTGGTCGATATGGTTTCTCATATGCTGCGAGCATCCAGATACGGTGTCGTCATTAATGATATTCACCGCCACCCCGTATCCTATAAGGCGGTCTGGATTACTACACGGATGATCTCGCGCAATCGTTATATTCGTCATGATGGGCCTCTTTCCGTAGCCAAAGGTTTTACAGGGAGGGATTGGAAGGAACTTAAACAACGTCTCAATCATGATACGATGACCTATGAATGGAAGCCCTTATTCCGTTACTCTGTTGTTATTCCCACGAAAGGCAGGTGATCTTACGTGTCGAAATCGATAGATGTGTTTGTCATCGGAGCCGGAATTGCCGGCAGTACATGTGCAATGCAACTGGCAGGAAAAGGCCATCGGACGCTTTTGCTGGATCGCCAGGAGTTCCCGCGGCACAAAACCTGCGGTGAGTTTATGTCACCCGAAACCAAGGAGATGTTAGAAGTTCTGGACATTCACCTTCTGGACCAGTCGAAGAAACCCAGCACCATGGATCATGCCAAAATCGTTATGCCACAAGGCGGAGTGATTGAAGCACCGCTGCCGGGATTCGCATATGGCATAAGTCGATATGAGCTGGACCAGAATTTGCATCAGAAGGCGCTGGAGGCCGGAGCCCAGATTGTGACCAAAGCGACCATAACGAGCATCGAGCAGCTTGAGGATGCCAGTTATGAGGTTCAGGTGAAACAGGGAGATGAGCGGATCAGCTACAGAGCCAAAGCCGTTATCGGGGCACATGGGACCAAAAAGCCGCGCGGGATGGCTTCCGCACCTGATCTGCGGGACCAAACCGTATACGTTGGCGTTAAGTCCCACTTCAGCGGGATAGAGATTCCCGCACGCGTAGAGTTATATTTTTGCGAGGGTGGTTACGTGGGCATTTCTCCGATTGAGGATGGTATTGTGAATGTCGCCGCATTGTTGACACTGGATACCGTCCAGGGAAGTGGCAAGTCTGTAAACGATATTTTACAGGCGGCATCCCTGACAAACGTGAGTTTGGCGGCCCGTTTAGCCGAGGGAAAACCTGTAGATGGAACGCAAGTGTCGATTGCGCCCTTGCATCTGTCCAACGTTCCTGAGCCGTGGTCCCAATATCCGCATATTGGGGATGCCATGCTGATGATACCACCCTTATGTGGAGACGGAATGTCCATTGCTCTTCGCTCCTCACTCCTGTGTGCAAGGTGGACTGACAAGTACCTGCAAGGTGACATTGAACATGCCGATTGGCAGAGTAATTACACGCTGGAAGCAAGCCGTGAATTCACCCAATTGCTCAGACGCGCAAGAAGAATTCAAAAGCTGGCTTTTGCCAAAACCAATAAATTCTATCCTGGTCTGGCCCGGATGATCCCTGGTCTAGCCGCTTATGTAGTGAAGGCCACACGGTTATCCGAGATGAACACAGCGCGCTAATAGGCTGAAATTTTGCTCAATACTTATGCGAAAGAGGTTGCTGACGGCGGCCTCTTTTTTGGCGTACAAACATTAATTTTGTGGAGACAGTTTGGAAATTCGGGAAATGCTCGTATAATAGAATCTAATGTAATGATAGAGAGTTAATTCAGATGAAATGTCGGGAGGCACTATTTAAGATGAACTATTCATTTTCCAATCGTATCGCAGCACTGCAACCATCCATTATTCGTGAGATTCTGAAGGCTTCTTCTGGACAAAATGTGATTCCATTCTCCGCAGGAAATCCTGCTCCGGAAACCTTTCCTATTGAGGCGATTCGCACATTCACTCAATCCATTCTGGAGCATGACCCGGTCACAGCTCTGCAATATGGGATTACGGAAGGATATGTTCCCCTCAGGGAAGCATTGACTCAACATTTGAAGACAGGTTTTGATACCGGTAAACCATCCGATCAATTGTTCATTGTATCTGGAGCGCAGCAGGGGATTGAACTGGCCTGTAAAGTATTCTGTAATGAAGGGGACACGATCATCTGTGAGAGCCCGAGCTTTATCGGTTCCCTGAACTCCTTCCGGGCATCCGGTGCAAAGCTTGCCGGTGTTCCGATGGAAATGGACGGTATGGATATCGAGAAGCTGGAACAGGCGCTGCAAACGGAGCCTAATGTGAAACTGATCTACGTGATCCCAAGTTTTCAGAATCCGACGGGTGTAACAACGAGTCTTGCAAAACGTAAGGCCATATACGAGCTGGCTAAGAAGTATGGCGTGATGATTTTGGAAGATAACCCGTACGGAGAACTTCGATTCAATGGAGATGATGTGCCAACCATCAAGTCTATGGATGATGAGGGTCTGGTCATCTATGTTGGATCATTCTCCAAAATTCTGTCGGCGGGACTGCGCGTTGGTTTTGTACAAGCGCCACATGAAGTCGTAGAGAAGATGGTTGTTGCCAAACAGGGAGAAGACGTACATACAGCCATGCTTCCACAGATTCTGGCGTACAAGTTCATGACAGAGTATGATTACGCGGGGCACATTAACTGTATTCGTGAGGTATATCGGAGAAAAGCAACATTGATGATGGACAAGCTGCAAGAGCATATGGGTGAGTCCATTACCTATACCCAACCGGATGGTGGGCTGTTCCTCTGGTGTGATCTGCCAGCACATGTGCCAATGCTTGATTATGCCAAGACAGCGGCAGCTCAAGGGGTTGCGGTTGTACCGGGAAATGCATTCCTGGTGAACGAGCAAGACCCTTGTAATGCCATCAGACTTAATTTCTCAACTCCGTCAGACGAACAGATTGTCAAGGGTGTAGAGATTTTGGGGCAGGTATTGAAAGGGTATAACGCTTAAAAATGCTTCAATGTGATATATTTACGAAAAGCCGCCGATTGGCGGCTTTTTTGGGCTTTTTCTCGTCCTTAATTATCAATTAAAGCACTTAATTCTGCCTGAAATACCTTTTGATTCTTCTGATTGAAAGTACTCAGCAGTACTGTAACAATCCCATTTCCTTTTCGTCTGGGAGTCAGTCCAATGACTTCTGCAATGACATGAAGTTCATCATCCGGAAAGACCGGTTTCAGGAATTGAATGTTATTCATTCCGGTGCCCGCCACGACATGCTCTCCATAGACCCCAACCTCAATCCATAATTTAAAGGAGATATTCATCGTTTGCATGCCAGAAGCAATTAAACTGCCGAATCGGCCTTGCTTGGCCTTTTCCTCATCCAAATGCATGTACTGTGGATCAAAGATTGTGGCAAACTCAATAATATCACGCTTGGATAATGCCAAGGATGTGGTTTCGTAGCGCTGACCTATTACATATTCACTAAATCTCATGAAGCACCTCGGTTTCTTTAATATGTTTTTTCGTAGTTGATGTTCTGCTAAGAGACATGACCGAACTGACGTGTTAAAATGCTAGTGAACTATCCCATGTGTATTGCTGTGTTACTGCCATGAAGGACTAAACAGATGAAACTGTCTTTGAGGAGTATATATGATGACAACGATTAAAGATGTAGCCAAGATGGCTGGTGTAGCCAGTTCGACCGTATCTTGCGTACTCAACGATAAAGGGAATGTAAGTGAGCCAACAAGACTCCGAGTACTTGAGGCAGCGAGTCAACTCAATTACGTTAGGCATGGTCCTGCATCGGAATTAAAACGAAATAGTACACAAACCATTGGTGTTATTGTCCATGACATGTCCAGTCCGTATTTCTCGGATTTGGTGAACGGAATAGAAACCGTTGTCATGAGTCATGGATACGATATGATCGTATGTAGTTCGTTAGGTGGAGAGAAATCTACAGCCCATCGTTACATTCGTGAAAGAAGAGTTGACGGAGCTATTGTTATCGCTCAGAATATTCAAGATCAATTGCTGATTGAAGCATCTGAAGCAGGGTTTCCGATTGTTGTCATGGATCGGGATCTGGATGCTCAACATATTGTAAAGGTTTTGATGAGTGATACGCAAGGCGGTTACTTGGCTACCCGTTATCTGATCGATAAAGGGCATCGGACAATAGCTTATATTAGTGGCCCGTCACAATCGGAATGTAATCTCCATCGTTATCAAGGTTATTTGAAAGCCTTGAAGGAGGCAGGCATTGAAGAGAACCCCGAATGGAAAATTGGCGGACAATACATGAAGCAAGATGGCTACAATGCAGCCAAGAAACTGCTTGAAGGAGAGTTGCCATCCGCTGTATTTTTTGCCAATGATGAAATGGCCATCGGCGGCTTGGAAGCCTTCAGGGAGCATAATATCTCAATACCTGAGCAGTTATCCGTAATTGGCTTTGACAATATACCTGCATCTCAGTACATGAATCCACCTTTAACCACATTTCGTCAGCCGAAGAGGGATGCAGGCCAGCTTGCAGGTCATGTTCTCTTCCAACTGCTGAACGGAGAGATCGTAGAGACGTTATATACACTGGACATCCAATGCGTGGAACGTGATTCTGTTCGGCTCCTCAACCTGAGTTGAGGAGTTTTTTTCCATTCTATAGAAATTTTAAATACTTAAAAAGAAAGGAGAGTAGACATTTATGCATAATATAAAGACGAGGAGTTATTTGCGTTGGAAATAAATGGAGGTTGATACGATGGGCGTACCCACTTTTTTGGAGACAGGCCACATGCAAGAAGGTTTTCCCATTCGGGTAATTCATACAGGAAATCAGTTCAATTATGCTGCACACTGGCATGATGAGGTTGAGCTGGTTCTCGTCAATGGAAAAAGCGCCAGAATTGGTGTGAACGACCACGTGTGTGAGTTGGAAAAAGGGGATGTGCTGCTGATCAAACCAGGGGATGTGCACTGCTTTTTGCCGGGGACCGAACATTTGACCATTATCTTGTTCCGACTCGAATTGTTAACCGGGAGTTTCACGACCGAAGCCGAAATTCAGGATCTCGGGCAACTGTTCAACAAAACAACAGTTATTCCCTCGAATACGGGAAGTCAGAACAATCTGACTCAATATATAGATGACATCATTACCGAGAAGAAAAATCAGAAGCCGGGATACCGATGGTTAATGGTATCCAGGTTGTATGATCTCATCATACTTTTATTGCGTACAAAAGTACCGGTTCCCACCGATGAATCATCATCTTCAGGATGGGCTTGTACCTCCTCCAAAAAATTTGAATTCCTTGAATCGGTCTGTGAATACCTGGAGGAGCACTATGCTGAGCCCATTAAGCTGGAACAGGTGGCGGAACATATTAAATTTAGCAAGTTCCATGTCTGCAAGCTGTTCAAAGAGATCAAGGGCGTAACACTGATGGAATACTTGAATCATTTTCGAATTATCAAGTCAGAGTGGGCCTTATTGTTCCGTCAGGATACAATTCTGGAGATTGCGATCGGACATGGATTTAACAATGTTAACTCCTATAATCGTCTTTTCAAAAAATATAATGACTGCACACCCTCCGAATTTCGTAAGAAACATCGTACGAATATCACAAAATATGGAGGGTAATGCACAATATTTGTGGAGAAAGCCCTCTCCAAAATCAATATACTCTAATAAATTGTAAGCGTTTCCTTTTTGAAGGAGGGGGCCTATGAAGAAGTGGTTTAAGCCAACTATTGTATTTGTATGTGCAGCGATGTTGTTAGCTGGTTGTCAGTTCAGTCCATCGAATCAAACCAAGCAACAGGAGATTACTGTGTGGAGTTTTACGGATGAAGCAGGGTACGCCATCGAGAAATTCGAACAGAAATATCCTGACATCAAAGTGAACTTTGTCAACATCCCCGGTAATTTCTATATCACCAAGCTGAAATCTGCACTACAGACAACCTCGAAGGCTCCAGATGTATTTATGATTGAAAATGCTAATATTCGAGAACTGATTGACGTTCCATATCTGGAGAATCTATCAGCTTCGCCGTATAACGCCAATGAACTTATTCAGGAACAATATGCTTTTGTTCAGGCCAATGAACAGGACAGTGAGGGAAATGTCAGAGCGATAGGTTATCAGGGAACACCAGGGGGCATCTACTATCGTCGGGATTTGGCCAAGAAATATCTGGGCACCGATGATCCTGAGCAGGTGGGTTCACAGATCGATACATGGGAGAAGATCTTCCAGATTGGAGAGAAGGTACAGCAACTTAGCGGGAATAAAGTACATGCATTGGCGAATTGGAATGCTATATCGAATTCGTATGATGGTATACCTTGGGTGAAGGACGGCAAACTTGTCATCGATCCAACGTACTTGGAAGTGCTCGATCTTGTACGTGAAGCACGTGAGCGAAATGTACTTGCCGAGTATGAAGATGGAAGTGCCGGTTACGCTGCATCCATGCAAAAAGGAGAGGTCATGTTCTATCCCGGGGCAACCTGGGGTTTGCAATATACGTTCAAGGCGAACGCTCCGGATACCGAAGGCATGTGGGGCTTAGCCCAGGGACCGTCAGCCTTTAGTTCAGGTGGAACCTATATCGCGATGTACAGTAAAAGTGAGAAAAAGGATTTAGCCTGGAAGTTTATTGAGTTCTATAATTTTGACCACGATTTTCTATCCGAGTTAGCGAAAGAACAGGATTATTTCACCAGCAACATGGTTGTGAATGATGAACTTGCCCCGTCTCTCTCATCGTCTTATTTGGGAGGACAGAAGCATTTCGAGTTTTTCTCGGAGGCTGCAAAACGGGTACCTGTATACGAACGCACCAAATATGATGCCACGATTAACAATGATATCTACAAGATTGTACTCCAGTTATATCTCAATAAGGACATTCAGACCAAGGAAGAAGTCGTAAAGCGAATCAAACGTGATGTCACCTTGAGATTTCCGGAGCTGGAAGTGGATTAGCTTATAAGCGAGCGAATGAATATACACATCCGATGATAACTGGGGGGATAGAACATGTTTGCCAAAACGATTCGCAAGGACCATTACGGCTACTACTTCATTGCTCCGTTTTTTATTATTTTCACCACTTTTGGGCTGTATCCCATTTTATATTCCCTCTACATCAGTTTCACCAACTTTGATGGGATCACAACACCTGATTTTGTAGGGATCGGTAACTACGTTGCCGTACTACAAGACCCGTTGTTCTACAAAACCTTGTTTAATACGTTATTCATCTGGGGCGTATCTGTAGTTCCACAGCTCACAATCTCACTTGTGTTGGCTTTTATCCTGAATGATAAGCTACTCAAAGGACGGGACTTTTTCAGAGCCGTATACTTTTTTCCCAACATCGTTACGGCGGCATCACTTGGATTGCTTGTCAGCCTGATTTTTGACTGGCAGTCTGGCGGACTGAATCATTTTTTGGTGCAGACCGGCATAATACAGGATCCAATTAACTGGAAAAATGATCCCTGGTTTATGCGTCTGATTGTATCATCCATTTTGTTTTTTCAATACTTCGGCTATTCCATGGTCATCTACCTTGCAGGTCTTCAGGGCATTGATCCTTCATTGCTGGAAGCTGCCCAAATGGATGGCGCGAAAAAGAAACATATTTTCATTCATATTATCGTGCCGATGCTCCGTCCAATTATTCTGTTTCAGATGATTACATCCATTATTGGTGGCATCCAGATTTTCGATCAGCCATTTACACTAACCAACGGCAATGGCGGTCCTGACCGGGCAGCCATGACGAGCATTATGTATCTCTATAATGTAGCATTTCAGAGCACACGATTTGGTTACGGTGCTGCCATCGCATTTTGCCTGTTTATTATCATCATATTGTTGTCCGTTGCATCCTTCATCATGACCAAGCGGAAGAGCCGTTCATAGGGAGGGGAGTTCTTATGCAAACTGCAAAATCAGTTGAACAACCAAATGCGGCGATTCAGCAATATGCCAATACAAGGGGGCTGACGGCAGGCAAAATCATCATCTATCTGTTGCTGACAGGTCTTGCCGTGCTCTGCATTATTCCATTTTATCTGATGCTCATCTACTCCACACATAACAATGCAACGATTGCTTCAACGTTCACCTTTCTTCCCGGATCATTCTTGATTGATAACTATATGAACATGGTATCCAAAATCAACATATGGCGTGGGTTTGCCAACAGCATATTTATTGCCGGAACATCGACCGTACTGTCTCTGTATATTGGGGCCTTAACTGCGTATGGATTTGCCAAATTTAAATTCAAAGGACGAAACGGGTTGTTCCTGTTTCTGTTAGCAACCATGATGGTACCGGGTCAACTGGCTTTGATTGGCGTATATCGACTATTCAGCATGATGGGACTTCTGGATAGTTATGCCGCAATTATTTTGCCTGCTGCGGCTAACGCGTTTAATGTATTTTTTATCAAACAGTTCATGGAGAGCAGCATCCCGGATGAGATTATTGAATCTGCTCGGGTGGACAGTGCCGGTGAGTTCCGGACGTTCAATCAGATTGTACTGCCTATTCTGGGGCCGGCAATCGCCGCCCTTGGCATATTCACGTTTATCGGATCATGGAATAATTTCCTGACACCGCTGGTACTATTTTTCTCCCTGGATAAATATCCGCTTCCGGTATTGGTTGCGCTAGTGCAGGGGTACTATGGAATGGATTATGGGCTCTTGTATTTGGGTGTAGCGATCTCAATCCTGCCTATTATCATTGTATTCTCTATATTTTCCAAACAGATTATTGGGAGTGTTGCTTTGGGTGCTGTGAAAGGATAGTTTACAAATAGTAAATAGAGAATTGCAATGAGCAAGATCTCCGGATTCATAGGGAATGAATAGCGTTTTATATCATCAGGGCCGCCCAAGAGGGCGGTTCTTTTGCTATTCAATATTTTGCGTATATATCCCAACTTATAAGTAAAGGATACCTTTAACTGAGAATATCTGGACGGAGCGTTTACGGAAAGGGGAGGCGTCATGGACACATCAACGATAACACAACAGGACCTGCCATTAACCGGAAATCTTGCTATTGATCAAGAAATGTTACGCTCCGTTTTTGCGGGTTGCTCGGACGTTGTATTTCATACATTCCAAACCGCGTGTCTTACATCAGCATTATGCGTATATTGTGTTGGTGTATGCGATACGGAGCGACTGGAACGCCAGGTACTAACGCCCCTTCAGGAAACGGGGATCGAAGCTGCGCAAGTTCCTCTAGCTTCTGTTAAGCATGTTGAAACGACCACTCAAGCAGTACAGGCCATATTTGAAGGAGAAGCTCTGTTACTACTGGATGGTTCAATAGGAGGAACTACATACCCTCTATACCAAGCTGCAAATCGTTCAACGGAAGAACCGTTAGCTGAATCGACCGTGCGTGGTGCACGGGATGGGTTCACAGAATCGTTGACCATGAATATGTCATTACTGCGCAAACGTCTCAAGACACCTGCACTGAAGATTCATACACGTAACATGGGAGATCGTACAAACACCAGTATTTCACTTGTATACATGGAGGGGATTATTGATCCCAAACTTGTAAAGGAAGTGGAGACACGACTTGGCGATTTAAAGCTCCAGGACGTACTGGAGAGTCAATACATTGAAGAAGGCATTATCGATGAGCGATATTCACCATTTCCACAGATGATTGCGACGGAGCGCCCGGATGTCGTTGTTTCCAACTTGCTGGAAGGTCGATTTGCTATTCTCGTTGACGGAACGCCATTTACCCTTATCGCGCCAGTAACCATTTTTTCCATGTTACAATCCCCTGAAGATTATTATCAAAATGTGTTCATGAGTGTTTTTGTACGCTGGCTGCGATACATTTTTTTTGTTTTATCCATGCTGCTTCCATCGGCTTATGTAGCCATAACGACGTTTCATCAAGAGATGGTTCCTACCGTATTACTTCTCAGTATTGCGCGGGCGAGAGAAGAGATCCCATTCCCTGCACTGGTGGAAGCACTCATTATGGAAATTGCTTTTGAAGCACTGCGGGAGGCTGGCGTCCGATTGCCGAAACAGGTGGGGTCAGCGGTCAGTATCGTGGGAGCATTAATTATTGGGCAAGCGGCGACGACTGCAGGTATTGTGTCAGCTCCCATGATTATCATTGTTGCGATTACCGGTATCGCCTCGTTCATGATCCCTCGCTATGCTGCCAGTATAGCAACCCGACTGCTACGTTTTCCCATGATGTTTCTGGCAGGAACGCTGGGACTCACAGGTGTCATGTTGGGCGTCATTTTGGTTGTCATTCATTTGAGTAGTCTTCGTTCATTTGGAACACCTTATCTGTCACCTGTAGCCCCCACGATGAGCAAGGAACTCAAGGATGTATGGTGGCGACCAGCACCAAGGAACAAACCGGATTAGGACAATCTATACTCAAGCAATCAAGGGAGCGGGATTACACATGTTAACTGACAAAGGGAAAATATCGGTGACTCAATTGGCCTTTATGGTCTTTCCCGCCATTTTCGCGACGGCTATCCTGTCTGTGCCGGGAATTACAATGCATTATGCAGGACATGACATGTGGATGACTCCAATTATAGGTTCTATCGTTGGTTTGGCTGCCATTGGTATTTCCGTTGGACTTGATCGTCTGTACCCTGGAAAAACCCTCATACAATCCAGTGTGTTGATTGCAGGTCGGATTCCGGGTAAGTTACTCGGTCTGATCTATATCGCTTTCTTACCTCACCTGACGGGCTTGATTATTCGGGAATACGGTGAATTCATTGTCAATAATGCACTTCCACGTACACCTTTGTTTGTGGTGATGGGTACGATGGTTGTTGTATGTGCGATTAATGTCAGACTCGGGATCGAAGTTGTTGGACGAACCTCTCAGGTGTTTGTCACCCTGCTGATCGTGCTGCTGGCTTTGATCTTTATATTGTTGATTGGTGAACTGAATCCTGCCGAGCTGTTTCCTTTCATGGAGAAGGGTCCAATTCCCATTATTACGGGGGCTGCTGCACCTGCTGCATGGTTTAGTGAATATATCGTGCTGGCTTTTCTGCTACCTTATGTGAATGAAAAAAAACGAATAACCCGGGTCATGCTGGGTTCCCTTGTATTTACGACAACTGCAATGACAGTTACCAATCTGTTTTGCCTGTTTTTAATTGGTGATTTGACGGATACATTTGTATTTCCGGTCATGATCGCAGCAAGATACATAACTATTGCGGACTTTCTGCAGCATATCGAATCCCTTATTATTGCCATCTGGATTTTCGGTATTTTTGTTAAAATTTCCGTCTTTCTATATATCTTTGCTACATCAACCGCAGAATGGTTTGGTTTGCGGGACTACAAACCTGTGGTTGGTCCACTTTCGTTCCTGTGCATGGTATTTGCTTATTGGGTTGTGTCCGGTGGATCCGGTATTTCCAGTTTGGTTAGCGCTTCAGCCAACTTGTATACGATCAGCATTTTATTAATCCTTCCGGCTATGATCTACGGTGTCGCATGGCTGAAGAAAGGGTGGGCACATTTTCGGAAGAATCGAGCGAACACCTGATTGATGGGGGAGGAGCACTTGCGAATATTTAGAGTACTACTAATGCCAATATTGTGTTGTGTGCTTTTAAGTGGATGCTGGGATCGTATCGAGATTAACGATTTGGCTATCGTGCTGGCTACAGGGATAGATTATGAAGATGGTAAAGTACAATTGACTTCACAGATTTTCATTCCGCGGAAGGCGAGTGCAGGAGATAGCAGTGGGAGTGGAGGCAGTCCAAGCGGGGTTACAATGATTCGAACAGCGGAAGGAAGTACAATTGCCGAGGCATTGAATCGGTTACAACGTAAAGTTCCCCGGAATATGTTCTGGGGCCACTGCGAAGTTATCATCATTAGTGAGCAAGCCGGCAAACGCGGTATCCGCGAGTATATCGATTTTTTCCTGCGTTACCCTCAGTTCAGGGAGCATGCATATGTTTTTTCCAGCGAAAAGGCTTCGAAAGATATCCTTGCATTGCTTGATCCACTGGAGCGAAGTTCTGCTGAATCGCTGCGTGAGATGGCCAATCTGAAGTTAGGTACACGTGTTACTGCCCTTGAACTGGCTAAATCTATTGAAGGTCCGAGCAGTTCCGCCATTTTGTCTCGCATGTTAATCTTACCTCCGGAGCCCGATCAGGATAAACTGACGACTACGCCATATGTGAAAGGTCTGAGTATGTATAAGAAGGATCGTTATGTCAAGACGATCAAAGAACCACTAAGCGTAGGTGTATTACTACTTGCAAAAGAACTGAACAACATTATTATGCCTGTTGAGATTAAGCCGTTAAAGGGTTCTTTCTCGATAAGACTCATTGAAAATAAAACCTCCTTGAAACCGCGAATTGTAAACCAACAGTGGAGTATGAAGGTCGACATCCAAACCAGGGGAGAAGTGGTGTTAAATACGACAGATGCCAATCTGACGGATCCCGCAGTATTAACAAAACTGGAAAAGGAATGGTCGGCTAAGCTCACATCTTTGGCTCATGATGCTTTAGCCATGTCCCAGAAAGAGCTGCGCTCCGATTTCTTCAAATTCGCAGTTGAATTCCGCAGATTTTATCCGCATCAATGGAAGGCGCAGGAGAAGAACTGGGAAACCATCTATCCTGAATTGGACGTGGAAGTCAAAGTAGATGCACACGTAGAACGTACCGGAAAATCAACAGGACCACAGGGGATACCTGATGAGGACGAAAGTTGAACACAATTGGCTCCTGTTACAAGCCTGAGAATAGAGGTGATTGCATGAAACTAGGCTCAATCCTTGGGATTTTGATGCTGGCGACTGCGATAGTGTATGGAGAGTGGAAGAATAGCAAAGAGAAGCGAGCCAGAGTAGTAAGCGCGGGAATTACCGCAGTGGCGGCAGTACTTGGGATCATTCTTCTCTTTCAGCCCCGTTTGCCTGGTCCTACCCAGTTTGTGAAGCTTATATTTGGAAGTGTGGATAAATTTATGAAGTGAGATGATGGGAAAAAGAAGGACCGTGTCTCTGCGTACCAGAAGCGCGGTCCTTCTTTTATTTAAGTGAGCTGTATCCAGTCAGAATGTTTACTCTTTAATAACAGAAGCGTTCACGGCATCTTCCATCTTTGTATTGTAGGAACGGAACAGACCCAGACGCCAGAACGCGGCTCCTTTGAGGTTATAACGTTTGGCGAGACCGAGCTTATCATCAACAGAGGACGGCGTTTCACTGCTCAGACTGATACCGAGCAGAAGTTTGTTCTTTGGGACACCGACCTGTATGGCTAATTGGATCGCCTGATCCACAAGACTATTTGGCTCAGGTACCTGAGATTTGGTGCCAACCGGATTATACTGATAGGCCATAATGATAAGATCATCTGCAATAGAGGCGAGTGTTTTGTAATCATAACCTTTATATGCACTATTTAGCGGCGGTACCGCCAGAGATAAAGCTGTGTCCTGGGGCAAGGAACTCTTTAATTGTTTCACGTAAGCATTGAGCAGCTTCTGTTGTTCTACCGCATCCAGTTTAAAGCCCAGTCCTTCAAAATCCAGAATAACTCCGCCAAAACCATGCTCTGCTACAGCAGCAGTTATACCTTCAATCGATTTCTGCCGCAGACTGCTGTCGCTCAGAACTTTGGTTAGTTCGCCGTTTCCATCCAATGCATACACCATGAGCTGTGGTTGGATCTGTTGATCTGATGCGTCAGCAACGATGGACTGCGGTGTAATATCACCTGCAGCAGCAGGGAGACGATACTCATCCCCTTGGAGCGTGAACTGACCTTCACGATCAATGCGGCTCCAGCCAAAGGCCACGGAATTCATGGAAGTAATAAGGTCCTTTTCTTGAAAGGATTGCAATGCATAGAAGGCTCTCAGGTGCATCTCGCGTTGTTGGGAGACAAGGGAGACCGTCTTGGTTGCTGGATTCCAGCTTACTTGTACACCGAATTGGTTACTGAACGAACTTAGTGGAATAAGTACGCGGCCCTCCCGCTGAACGGGTGCTGCTGCGAGTGTAACTTTTTTTCCATTTACGGTCGCTGTG
Organism: Paenibacillus sp. GQ49; assembly: GCF_059759055.1. Taxonomy (NCBI): domain Bacteria; kingdom Bacillati; phylum Bacillota; class Bacilli; order Caryophanales; family Paenibacillaceae; genus Paenibacillus; species Paenibacillus sp. GQ49. Next base: position 50,859 of record NZ_JCAXEL010000011.1, on the reverse strand, counting down.
GTGCTGCCAACTTGTAATAGTACCTCGGTAGTTTGTCCTTTCACCGTGTTCGTCGCTTTTACAGTTTGTGATTTGCTGTTCCAGGTAATATCAATACCTAGGGCTTCACCGACTGTCCGAAACGGAACGTAAGTGACACCTCTATCAATACGTGGAGCTGCATCAAATGTCAGGGGAACATCATCCAATTGAACTGAGATGGCCGGGGCAGCATAGGCTCCACCGATATTGGGGGTACTTCCAAGGATAGAGAGAGCAATTACAGTAACCGCAGCGATTTTTCCTGCTCTTTTAATAAGCATCATTTGTGTCCTCCAACTCTGTACATAATAGTAGAATTATATTTTGAACAGAATCTAGTAATCTAACATATGTAGCATAACAAAATTTTCATATTGTTCCAATCCTGTCCGTGTTGGTCCCGAGAATTTTGATGGATTTGTGGTCTCTGATTAATAGCTCTCTCTAAAAATAGTTATGTTAATCGTAAAAACACCCCCATACCTCTAATCTACGGGAAACCGATTAGAGGTATGGGGGTGTACGTGTTTTTTTAATCTGAAACGACATATCCGTCGAAACTCTCGGGTCCCACCCGAGTAGTACCGAGCAGGTTTGTACTGATAAATGCGGTATAGGTTAATTGGGGCATGGGCGGTGGGTTATAGTCAGTGGAAGAGAAGACAATCACTTCAGGGTTAAGCAGACCATTCAGACCATATGTGTAGTTTCCCGAGTAAACTATTGGATCGGTTGCGAATGTTCCTCTTACAACAGTAATCCTCACTATAAAAAGTGCACGCGGCAATTGCACCGTGATGGTTCCTTTTAATGATACTCTTAGATTGGTTCCGGCTCCAGCGGTGATGAGACCAATCTGGCCGAATAATTGTGGCGTAAAAATCACTGGAATCGATATGGAGATAGAATTAAACAAGGCGGCATTTTGCGATGATCTTGCATCCAGAAATTGAGTCAACGTATATACCTCCTATCTGTTTCAGATAGAATAATATATTCACTATTTAGATATTCGTATGGACGTTGGGTGAAGCGCTGGAAATATTAAAGACAAACCGACTGCCCATAGGACTGGACTCTTTAAGCCATACAACGCCACCCATTAATTCAGCGAGTTGTTTACAGATGGACAAGCCCAGCCCCGCTCCGCCATACTTTCCTGAATTACCATGAATCTGGGAATAGGATTTGAACAACAGATCCTGACGATCCTGCGGGATGCCGATGCCTGTATCCTTTATTTCGTAGGATGCATGGAGAGTACCTTTTGTATCAGCAGATACCTCGGTAGAGATGCATACTTCACCTTTCTCCGTAAACTTAAGCGCATTTCCAACGAGATTGATTAGAATCTGACGAACTTTGTGCTGATCGCCCATAAGCATCAGATGATCAGTAATATTATATTCTGCGTACAACTTAATTCCTTTTTTCTGTGCTTCAGAAGAGAATAATTGTAATACATGTTCAACTGTTTCAGTGACACTATAGGGCTTGATCTCCAGAGAGATCGCACCAGCTTCTGCTTTGGAATAGTCCAGAATTTGATCCATCATCGACAGAAGGCTGGTGCCACTTGACTCAATGACATTAACATATAACGATTGATCCTCATTCAGTCTGGTCGATTGCAAGAGATTGGCCATGGCAAGAACACCATTCATTGGCGTCCGGATTTCGTGGCTGAGAACGGCGAGCAGATTTTTCTTTTCTTCAAGCACTTTTGCAGCGGTCTCTTCCGCCTGTTTTAACTGTTGCAGAGTTGTTTCCATCTCAAGAAGACTCGTGAAAAATGAAGATAAGGAGAGTAATAAATCCACGTCCTTTTGTTGATAGGAATAGAAATCCTGATCAAATGAGCAAAGGGAGCCGTAAATTTCTCCGTTCTCATTATGTATAGGCACACCGACAAATGAGCAGCCACCTACGAATTCAGTTGCGTCCATATGTCTGGTTAATGGATGAGTCAGATTATTATTGATCACCAACGGACCTTGGGTATGTTCTGTCACAAGTGCACAGTATGACTCGGCGTTATCAACGACCAGCCCTTCACCCAGGATTAGTTTGTCGCGATTATATACGTTCAGAACTTTGGTGGATAGATGATCCAACTGGGCAATACAAAACGTATTTGCAGGAATTAATCTGCTTGCCGTGTCCATAACGTTAGCAGCCGAATCATATAATTTATGTGAGACAATGGATAGTACATCAATGAATTCTGTTTTTAACATATTGATCTGACTCCTCCTGATTGTAGAAATTCGTTGTGCACTGTATTCAGTATATATGAATTCGAAGAATCGATCATGTATGGTTTTGACAGTGGAAGACGGAAATGAGAAAATATAATGCTGTGGAACATGTATATATTAATAAAGTTTTGGAGGCAAATCAATGAATCAGCGTTTTCGAATTACCCGATCCATGCAAGAAAGCAATGCGGAACAATCCATCTCGCTGGAAGAGTGCAAACTTTACTTTGAATCCCAACCCGATTTTACCTATTCACCGGTTCTTAACATTGTAGGAGCTGAAAGCACCATGACCATCGAGGGGGACTTTTTTATGTGGGACCTTGAGGGTGCACAGATTGCTTTTCGTTTGTACATGGGGGATCTGTATGTAGCTATTTCTAACGAAGCAATTGTACCCAAAATGGTCGAGATTGCAACGGATCTACGTGCAGATATCGTTGAAGGATAAGAAGTAGAGAACTAGAGTTTGATAAAATGTAATGATGTTAGTGGTAGTCTACTTTAGACATTCCTGTAAAAATGAGACTAAAGATTCATTTATATTCCATATGTTAGATTGTAATATATGGAATATAAAACATTTTACAGGAGGGTGAATGAAGTGAAAAAGACCAAATTAATACTTGTTGTATTCATGAGTATGATCCTTGCCTTATCGGTACCTGGAATAGGATCGAGTACAAAGGCTTCTGCAGCTACGGCGCGTACACCTATTGTATTGGTACATGGATTGACCGGTTCAGATAGCAATTTTACAGCAATTGAGAGTTATTTGCGTAGCCAAGGGTGGACAAGAGACGAACTATTCGCGATTGACCTTCCTAGCAAACAAGGAAACCAGCTTTTGAACTCCGCAGCAATTAGTCGATTCGTAGATGATGTTCTAAACCAAACGGGTCATACGAAAGTGAATATTATAGCTCATAGCATGGGTGGTGCTAATAGTCTCTATTACATACTTAACCGTGGAGGCGCTTCCAAAGTGGACAAGTTGATTACCCTTGGCGGGGCTAATCGATTGACCACAACGACAGCTCCGAGTGGAATAAAGGTGACTTCGATCTATTCCACCAGTGACACGATTGTGTCCCCGGTACTTTCCCGCTTGAACGGGGCGAACAACGTTTCGGTTTCCCTCGTATCCCATATCGGTCTGCTGTTTAACTCACGGGTGAATGCCCTGATCAAAACTGCATTGAATGAGTAGCTGAACCTACAAAATGTGCATTCTTTCATAATATTCTGAATGATTGACTTGAACACGACTGACCATTCATGGTTAGTCGTGTTTTCGTATTACCCGGAAATGGCTCGCTGAGGTAAGTTTCAAAAATAGGTACATCCATTCTATAATTAGAAATCAGAATAAAAATGGAACAAGTTAAAGGAGTCTGTATACATGCAACCTCAACCGAATGATCGGATTAAAGTTCATCCAGGCTTTTGGGCTGGATTACATCAATTAGGGATTGGTGCTGATGACATCGCTCGTACAGCACAACTATCTCTTGAGACAATAAATAAACCTGTAGTGACCCAATCTCAGTACTTTGCAATCTGGCAGGCCTACTCTGATCTTATTGGGGACACTGCCGAAGGCATCATCAAACTTGCAACCGGATATGAAATATCGAAGTATCCTCCGCCTGTACTGGCGATGTATCATGCTCGTGATTATCGTGATGCGTTGAATCGCATGGTGCGTTACAAGCAAATGTGTCCTCCCGAAAGTTTGCAGATTACCGAAGCAGGGGAGGAATGTATCATTGAACTCGAATGGTTACATAAGGGTCAACAAGGTCCGCCACTACTGGTCGGTATTACGCTGGCATTTCTAATCGAACTTGGACGGAGGGGCACAGGACAGCCTTTGACTGCAAAACGGGTTGAGTTCTCCCAACCGATGGGTGACGTAGCCACCCTTGAGGCTTACTTCGGCTGCCGAGTCGATACGAATTCCAACTATAATCGGTTGACGCTGGGACGGAAAGATCTGAGTCTTCCATTTCTATCGTATAACGAGGAGTTACTGGAGATTCTGACCCCGGCACTGGATCGGTCGCTGGACGAACAAGAGAGCAATCGTTCCATTACTGAAGTGGTCAAATGGATCATGAAACGCAGCCTCACAGGAAAGCGCCCTGACATCCAGACGGTCGCCAAAGAGCTTCGCATGAGTGATCGTACTTTGCAGCGGCGACTGACGGAGGAGAACACAAACTTCAAGCAATTATTAACCGAGGCCAGACGTGAGCAGGCCCGAGAGTACCTTGCAGATCCTTCGCTTGATATCAAAGAAGTGGCATTTCTGGTTGGATATGAAGACCAGAATTCGTTCTATCGTGCGTTCCGAAATTGGGAAGGGGATACACCTTCCAATTGGCGTGTAAGGCAATAACTCTGGCGCAAAGTGCTAGTTACTAGACCCTTCAGACTGCGTAATATTATATCTATCCGGTGCTGACGGATAGTTGTAATCATGAAGGAGAAATGCAGGATGGATATGGGACTAAAAGAGAAAACAGCCTTAGTTACAGGATCAACAAAAGGAATCGGTAAAGCAATAGCTTTTGAACTCGCTCGAGAAGGTGTTCACGTTCTGATTAATGGACGCAATGATGAAGAGGTGGAACAAACCGTTCGCGAAATCAAGTCCACTTTTCCGGAGACCTCTCCGCAAAAGGTTACCGCTGATCTTGTGGATCTGGCGCAACGCCAAGTTTTATTCGAGAAATTTCCTGAAGTTGATATATTAATCAATAACATGGGGATATATGAAATCATGAGTTATGAAGACATAAATGATGAAGTGTGGGAGAAATATTTCCGTACTAATGTGTTGGCTGCCAATGGCTTGTCCCAATTTTATTTACCTAAAATGGCGAAGAACAATGACGGGCGTATTATTTTCATCGCAAGTGAAGAAGCCCTTATGCCTTCAGGCCAGATGCCCCAGTATTGCATGACCAAGTCAATGCTGCTGTCATTATCCAAAAGTTTGTCCAAACTGACAGCAGGGACCAAGGTTACGATCAATACGATCCTGCCAGGTCCAACACTGTCCGAAAACGTACAAAAAATCATTGAGGGCATATATCCTGATGAGACGTTGACTTTCGAGGAAAAAGAGAAAGATTTTATGAAGAGTAATCTGCCACAGTCCGAATTACAGCGATTCATCAAGCCAAGTGAAATAGGCAGAGTCGCTGCATTTGTATGCAGCCCATATGCTTCAGCCTTCAGAGGCTCTCCCATCCGGATGGACGGGGGCATGATTCCCACCATATTTTGAAATTGTTCAGGATACAGGATAGGTATCCATAAGATGTCGCCAGCATTGGCGACTTTTTTATTTGTAAATGATCTATGCGAGGGCGTCAATCGAGTTTATAATACAGGTATGATTTTCGAAAACGGTTTCTGTCCATTGGAAGCGATTACTTTTTATCGATTATATGACTCTAAAAGGGGACACTATCATGATAGCAGCAATAAATCTGGAAGGCCTATGGAAACTCCAACTCGATGAACATAAGGTGGAACGTGGTCTGAATTTCTCAGACGTTATTACATTGCCAAATACTACATCTCATGCGGCCAAGGGCAAGAAAAACGAGAATGTGTTAATCGGTGCGCTGACGGATGAGTACTTATTTGAGGGTTATGCCTGGTTTTCACGAGAGATTGAAATTCCCGAACACTTGGCTGGAAAATGTTGCTTTTTGCATCTGGAACGAACACGAGTAACCACAGTTTGGATCGATGGCATTGAAATGGGAACACAAAACAGTCTGAACACACCTCACCGTTACGAGATTGAGGCAGGGCTAACCGCTGGGACTCATACAATTACCATTCGAGTGGACAATACCAATTATCCAACCAAAGGTGGTCACCTTACATCCGAAGACACACAGACGAATTGGAACGGCATCACCGGGAAATTGGAACTTCAATTTTTCGAGCGTGTTTTTCTGGATAATGTTCAGGTCTATCCAGATCTTGCGACTCGATCTTTTGAGATCAAGGCAGCACTTGTTGGTGACCTGCAAGAAGTACGAATCGTGGTTTCGGCTGTTGCAGTCAGTGCAGATCCGGTATATACGACCGAGGAACAAATTTTCGTCCCGGATTCGCAGGAAATCCAGCTGACGTACCAGATTGGCGAAGATGTGATGTTATGGAGTGATGATGAACCTAACCTGTATCAACTTCATATTCATCTGCAAGATCAGGACGGCGAAGTGCTGGATTCCACCGAAGTATGGACGGGATTACGGGAATTCCGGGCTGCTGGAGACAAATTCACCATTAATGGTCGCAAAACGTTTCTTCGAGGCAAACATGACGGGCTGATCTTTCCGCTCACGGGATACGCGCCAACAGATGTGGATGAATGGGTTCGTATTCTCGCTATCTCCAAGTCCTACGGTATCAATCACTACCGTTTCCATACCTGTTGTCCTCCGGAGGCTGCTTTTATTGCAGCGGATCTGCTCGGCATCTACATGGAACCTGAACTTCCGTTCTGGGGAACCATTACGGATGAATCATCGGATGGGCATAATCAAGCAGAGCAGGATTACTTGATTAGCGAAGGATTTGCGATGCTGCGTGCTTTTGGTAATCATCCTTCGTTTGTCATGATGTCCATGGGGAATGAACTATGGGGAAGCAAGGACAGATTGAATTCGATCCTGAAGGCATACAAAGCATATGATCATCGTCATCTATACACCGAAGGTTCGAATAACTTTCAGTTTGTGCCGGACATTCTGGAGGAAAGTGAATTCTTCTGCGGGGTTCGTTTCTCCAAAGAGCGCCTGTTCAGAGGTTCATATGCGATGTGTGATGCTCCGCTCGGTCACGTGCAGACCGACCTGCCAAATACATTGAAAGATTACGATTTAAACATTGTACCTGAGCAAGGCAGCGATGCTGACCCTTCTGGTCAGACTGGGGACAAAGAGATTCAGATTCAGTATGGGACAGGTTCCAAAACAGTGCAGGCCGAAGCTGGAAGTGACCAACTTGTCTCACACGTACCAATCATTTCGCATGAAATTGGACAGTACGCCACGTTTCCCAATTTCGAGGAGATCAACAAGTATACGGGTTCTCTCAAAGCCAAGAATTTCGAAGTGTTTCGAGAGCGTCTGAATGCCAAAGGACTGGGACATCTGGCGGAAGCATACTTCAGAGCCTCTGGTAAACTCGCCGTCGCATGTTACAAGGAAGAACTGGAAGCTGCTTTTCGTTCGCAGCAACTAGCCGGGTTCCAGCTGCTGGATCTCCAGGATTTCAGTGGTCAGGGAACAGCGCTGGTGGGTGTACTGGACGCATTCATGGATTCCAAAGGCATGATTACACCTGAGGAGTGGAGAACGTTTTGTTCCGACGCTGTGTTGTTGGCGAGATTCCCCAAATATAATTATCAAGCGGGTGAATTGTTCGAAGCACGCATTGAACTAAGTTACTTTCGGAGACAAGCATTGGATGGACTTCAATTGAAGTGGGAAATTCAAAGCGAGCAGATCGAAGGAAGCTTCCTATTGGAAGGGAAAGCAGACCTGCCAGCGACCCATGGAGAACATTATGTGAATGTCGCGGATCTCAGCATTTGCATTCCTGAAGTCTCCAATATGACCAAAGTGGAGCTTAGACTGTCCATTCCGGGTACGGATATCCGTAAGTCTTACGACCTGTGGATCTACCCGAGTCAGGAGGAAGTGGACCTGACCGGTTTGAATCTATTTACCGAACTCTCGGAACAGGCGTTGGCGCTGCTTGAGCAGGGCGAGGATATTTTACTTTTCCCGAATCCCAATCAGCTTCAACACGCGATCCAAGGTTTCTATAGCACCGATTTCTGGTCTTACCCTATGTTCCGATCCATCTCGGAGAATATGAAAAGAGAAGTTCCTGTGGGCACAATGGGCTTGTTAATTCAACAGGATCATCCGGCCTTCGAACATTTTGTCACAGAGGAGCACTCGACCTATCCGTGGTGGAGCATCGTGTCCGAGTCGTCATCGATCATCTTGGATGAGTTGGATAAAGACTTGAATCCGATCGTGCAGACCATTGACAATTTTGAGCGAAACCACAAGCTCGGCCTGTTGATGGAGTGTCGGGTCCGGAAGGGGAGAGTGCTGATGGGAGCACTGAATCTGGAGCGTCTGATGACTACATTGGAGGGCAGACAGTTGTTATACAGCTTCCAGCGTTATGTACAAAGTTCCGCTTACCAGCCAGTTGCACGTCTGGAAGTAGAGGAACTTCGCAAGTTGTTTAACTAAGATGTAGGGAGAAGAAGTGTCAGGTTTCCCTTCATTATGCCAATGAGCCCCTTCCGCGAATGGAAGGGGCTATAAGACATGCAGATTGAATCGGTTCAATTTCCCATTAAACGTTAGATGAACCTGCACTTTTTAGGATTACATTCCAATCTTCTTCTTCAAAAAGTATGTTGTCTTTATCCTCTGTTACTCCGATCCGGACCTCAAGGATCACCATCCTGGTTTCAGCCAGAATAGAAAAGAGACTCTCCTTGGTAATCACGAACTGATTGCCCATACTCACTTGCATGACCTTTCCGTTGACAAGCACTTGCCCACTGCCTGCAAGCACGGTCCATGCTCTACACCCAGTTCTATGCCAGTTCAACCCGATATGTTTGCCCGGTAGAACCGTTATGTTTAATGTGGTTACAGTTGTATTCTCATCGTCTAACGAACTCTCAATGACACGATAACTGCCCCAGATTGCTTCACCATACATCGGTTTTAATGGCAAGTTACCCAATTGCGCTTTAATTTCATTTGAATTATTTTTGTTGGCAATGAGAATGCCATCCGGACTTGCGGCAGCGATAATACCTGGCACGCCAATGACTTGGATGGGGTAGGGAAGCTCGTTAATAATATAGGAATCGGAGGAAGAACCCGAGATTCCACCGTGTCCGATTACATGGGTATCTAACTGTGCGCACAGCGTATCCCAGCTTCCGATATCCTGCCATACTCCCTTATAAGGCAGGACTACGGCCCGCTGCGCCTTTTCTGCAACATGCTTGTCAAAACTGCGTTCAGGCAACCCTTCATACAAGGAAGACAATTGATCATAATGAACCGGAAGCCCCATTTTTTTAATATGGGATATCATAAACGCGACGGTGAATGCGTACACACCGCAGTTCCATAGTGCCCCACGTTGTAGCAGAGTTTCAGCAATGGTGGCTTCGGGTTTTTCTATAAATTGTGTTATAGGCGCATAAGCATTACGTTCTTCCCCACCCGGCAGGATGTATCCATACTGTTCTGAAGCATGTGTAGGCCTTGTCCCAATTAAAGCGATATCGGCTTGAGAATGTTTCATTATGTCCGGCAGTAATTGGAAGTTGCTGAAAAAATCTTCACCTGCGAATACATCAGCTGGCGCGATACAGATCACATCGTCATCTTTGGCCATTCGGAAGGTTTGCAGATATAACGTCGCTAAGGCCGCCGCAGTAAAAGTGCCTCGTTTATAAGGCTCCCCAATGACTGGTATTTTGCCTTGAGTATGTCGTGCCGTAATATTAGCCTGATCCTGATGTGAAATAATGAGTGTTGAATCCGTTAGGGATGAACTGTCAAGCTGGCGGCATACTCTGCTGATCATGGATTCCCTACCTCCAGCGGGTGATGGAAGTATATCTATGAACAGCTTGGAGCGAAGCTCATTGGATAACGGCCAGAGCCTTTTGCCAGAGCCGCCGCACAGCAGTACGATATGCATGGGCTTCCTCCTTAAGCTCAGGGAGCTTTACTGTAGATTTTCCGTTTATGAAAGGAAAGAGAACGATATTTAAGAGCCAGATTGCGGATTTGTTGCTCTTTTAACGAAGAAGCGTTCACATTCAGACTTTTATTCTTGGAACTTCTAAGGACCATGCTGCCTGGGTTTTTCGTATACATAAAATTGGCATACGTTTCATACTCGGAGAAACCAAACTGTTTCTTCTTATTGATATTGGAGATGATCGCTTTGTACCATGGCAGCTTATGAACCGCTTCAATTTTCTGTTTTAAGGCAGCGAGTTTCGATTTGTCGAACAGCATATAATGGGTGACAAAAGAGCGGGGACGCGGAGCTTTCATACCTAACAACTTGCTGTAGGTATTGAAATATTCCGGCTGGCTCCAGTCACGGCAGTAAAAGACTGTTTTGCCTTCTACAAGAAATGAATGAGGTTTAATCAGTACGGTATCTGCATCCATGACTAGAAAGTACTTTGCCTTCACAATGGAATCTCCGTTCATTTTGAGCAGCTGCTGATATAACCAGCCTGACCGATTCCATCGGGAGGACTGGTAGTGTATGTCGTTTTTGGTTATAGGCAAGACGGATCGCTCATTAACAAAAATGCAGTTTTTAAGGGAACAGAGCTTTCTGATTTTGGTGCTGACCGGAGAAACAATATATATGTTTCCAATGGGATGTTTTACATAACGGCGAATGTTATCGATGACGAGGGGAAGGGTAGCTAAATCTTTCTCGATCGCTGGTATAAGAACATCAATCTTAGGCGCATTATTCAATCGGATTCCAGGCTGGACGGACATCTTCTCAACTCCTTGCACAAATCGTGATGACTCATTATATGGTATGTGTGCAAAAGTGTTTTGGTCAGGGCATGTGCAAATATACATTTTTACCAATAGGGGCTTATGTTGAGGGTTCATTTATCGGTATTACATATAATGCTTGCAGGATCTTGATCAAACAGCAGGCTTTGATGCGGTTGCTGAAGGGAGAGTTTACGACATGGGAGTCGATAAGTTGCAGCCGTTAAGAAGCAAGTGGTTAAAAACAAAATTGATCATTAATAATGAATTAATTAAACCGTTTATCCCCGACACACAGAAATATAACAAGACAAATCTGAAATCCATGATCAGCAAATATGGAATGGTCTATGTCAAACCCGAGAGAGGTACTTTCGGGATGGGTGTTATTAAGGCCGAGATGGAAAGTCATCAACATTTTGTCTATCAGATAGAGCAAAAACGCCTGACGTTTGACAGCTTTGAATCGTTTTATAACAGTCTGACTCGTCTGGTGAATAAAAGAAGTTATCTGATTCAGAGAGGAATCCATCTTCTTAAGCACAATAACAGACGTTTTGACATCCGAGTCATGATACAGCTAAGCCCGACCAAACATTGGGAAGCTACCGGAATCATCGGCCGACTGGGCCATCCAAAGAAAATCGTAACCAATTATCATAGTGGTGGAACACCGATGGATATTCACAAGCTGCTAAAATCACATGCATCCACCAAACGCAGAAATGAACTGGTTCAAGAGATGAATGAGCTTAGCCTGCGCATAGCTCGTCATATGAAAAAAAAGTACCCGTATCTAATGCAAATCGGTGTAGATATCGGCCTTGACCACAGTCTGAAACCCTGGATTATTGAAGTGAATGTCAAACCTGATCCATATATATTCAATCAATTAAAGGACAAGACGATGTATCGCAAGGTAATACGATATTACCGCCATGCTTTCCCCAAAAAAACAAAATAACAGACTGGACTTTTCATAGGAATGCTGGAGAAGGTTACAAGCTCAAGAGTCGCCGATGTGGCGACTTTTTTTGTTGATTTGCGTTTGAAGGTCGGAATAATGCATTTCATCCCAATTTGACTCCGAAACCTATGCTAAAATAGTATATTCGAGAGTGAAATTCAGAGTCGATGTCTATGAAAGGCGGATGTTCCCCCATGTTCAATATTGCAATCTGTGATGATGAGGAGCAGCAACGAGAACGTGTGAAATCCATGCTGGTCTCCTTATCTCTAAAAACCAATTTTGATTTTCAAATTAGCCTATTCACATCTGGTGAACAACTGCTCTCACACTACAGAGAGGTTGGGGACACATTCAATATTCTTATCTTGGATGTGGAGATGGGCGGAATGAACGGAATTCAGACCGCTAAAGAGATCAGGAACATGAAGTTTCTGGATGTACAGATTATGTTTCTGACCAGTTACCCGGAATATATGGTGGAGAGCTTTGATGTCATCACCTTTCAATATCTGATCAAGCCAATCCAGCCGCAAGTTTTCGAGGAAAAGATGATTAAGCTGTGTCAATATTTTCAGGCATTGGACAAAAAGTATGTACTAATCAAATCAGACTATGATGAACTGCTGCTGAAATATGATGATATTCTCTGGATTGAGGTGGTCAAAAGTTTAACGATCAAGAACAAGTTGAATTTTGTGACTCAGGAAAATGTACATGAGACCAAAGGCATTTTATCCAGCTACGCTACCGGTTTGAAAGATCATGGTTTCTTGCAGATTCATCGCTCGATTATCATCAACCTGATGCATGTTCAGAAGTTTTCCGGCACCCAAGTCGTCATGTTGAATGGAACGGAACTGCCCATAGGTCGCTCCAAGGTCAAGGAAGTCAAGGATGCCTATACCAAATACATGATTATGAGGATTCAATAATATGGATGCCTATATGATCTTTTCCATCATCTTCGTGACCTTACTTATGGCATTTCAGGCAAATTTTTATTTTGATTCTGTGTTGGGCAAGTCCAGCCGGAAGCCGCGTAGAGCGATCTATTTCTTGGTATTTGTCATGTTGGGTTATTTTTATTTGGTCTCTTCTTTCTCAGATATCGTTTCTACTGCTGTTGCTCTGTTATTAATCTTCAGTCTGGCACAGTCCTATGAAGTGGAGTTCAAAATCAAGCTTGTTTTTACCATCCTGTATGCGGTTCTGATTACTATGGCAAATGCCATCGCTGTATATATTCTCGGTGTTCTGGAATCCGCGGATTACAGTTCAATGGATCAGTTCAACGGAGAAGACCACTGGATTCTCTCCAAAGTGATGCTGCTTGGTTGCAGCATCATGTTCGTTGTCATTCAAGTTGTCCGTCTCGTCGCCAAACGTAGAAGTTTTGCCGTTCACTATCGGTATTATTTGCTGTTTCTCATCGTACCGATCATTACGATCTATCAGATCAATGTGGCCTCCATATACAGTGAAAAAAACATATTCTACGTCTTTTCTGTACTGGGCTCTCTATTTCTCAACGTGTTCATTGTATATGTATTCGATAATATGGTGGAAAAGGTACAGCTTGCGCATGAAAACACCCAGTTACAGCGTCAGATGGACTACCAGGATGCCAACTATGAAAAGACTGTTCATAGTTTCAAAAATATTAAATCCATCATCCATGATATTAATCAGCAATTTCTGTATATTGATGAATGTATCCAACGTAACGAACTGGCGGCGGCAGGTGACCATATCAAGTCAACATTAAATACCATTGAAGGTGCGTATCAGCGGGTGAACTCCGGCAATCTGGTCATTGATGCTCTCGTTACAAATACGCTTGCTATGGGGCAGGCAAACGGGATCAAAATCGACACCAAAATCCAGCTTCACTCGCAGCATATCCAGATCGATCGGTATGATCTGTGTGTGGTGCTTGGTAACATGCTTGATAACGCAATTGAAGCCTCCAAGAAGGTTAGACAGGCCGAGGATCGATACATCCTGATTGCCATTCACTCCACATCAACTGCACTTGTCATCCAGATTATGAATCATGTGGAGCAACCGATCGTTGACTTGAAAAGTGACAAGCCCAATCCGGAGTACCATGGGATCGGCCTAACCAATATATCGCGAATGTGCGAGAAATATGGTGGACATATGAGTATTGAGCATCAGCATCGGAAATTTAACAACATGGTTGTGCTTCCGTTCCACACCGACAATCCCTGAACCTGCCGTTCAGGGGTTGTTTTTTTCCATTGAGGGTCCGTTTGCGTTCGAACAGTCTCTTCCCGGATATGATGAATTCATTCATAAGAACATTTGAGGGAGGACATGGGATGAAAAAATTAATTAGTCTTTTATGTACAGCAGTGCTTGTAATTACGCCGCTTACAGATGTCAGCGCAGAGGCGAACAACAATGCAACGATCGAGGTACGGGCGGAGCAAATTGCCAAGGAAATGGTACAAAACTACGGTGTCACCAGTGTGCAATATGCGATCATGGATGAAGGGGAATATATTTTATCAGATAGTGTCGGACTGCACGATAAGGCATCACAGAAGCCAATAGACAAGGATAGTATGTATGGCATAGGTTCGGTTAGCAAAATGGTTGTTACGGCAGCCGCCATGAAGCTGGTTGATTCCGGTAAAATAGATCTGGATGAGCCGCTTACTTCGTATATCAAGGACTTTAAAATGGCAGATGCGCGCTATACTCAAATCACACCGCGCATGTTGATGAATCATTCATCCGGTCTTTACGGTACACATTATGGAAACAGCATGTTGTTTGACGATAATGACACCCGCAATCATGATGAGTTATTGCTCAAACTTCAGTCCGAAAAACTGAAATCCAAACCTGGCGCATACTCCGTCTACGCCAATGACGGTTTTCAATTGCTTGAAATCCTGGTTGAACGGGTGAGTGGGTTAAGCTACAGCGAATATATCGCCAAGTATATCAGCGAGCCATTGAAGTTGGAATCAACGAAGACACCACTAGATTCCTTTGATAGAGCGCAGTTATCCGAAACCTATTGGCCTACACTTGAGATGAAGATGCCTACCGAAAATGCTAACATTATCGGCACCGGCGGAGTGTACTCTACCGCAGAAGAATTGAGTCAATTCGGAGAGGTTTTAATGGGGAACAGGCCGGATATTCTGTCCGAATCTGCTGTGAAGGCCATGCAATCTCATGAATATCGTAATGGCATATGGGTATCAGATGAACAAAATACGATCAATTATGGCTTGGGCTGGGACGCGGTTGACCTTGCACCGTTCAGCGATTATGGGATTACCGCGCTTGCCAAAGGCGGGGATACCATGTTGTACCATGCCGTGTTAATCACTATACCTGAACATGATATTTCAATGGCGGTTCTATCATCTGGTGGATCTTCCGTCTACAATCAGATGTTTGCCAGCAAAGTGTTGCTGGACGTTCTGGAGGATCAGGGCATCATCGATGATGTTCAGCCTGATCAGACATTCTCACCACCTGTCAAAGTGAAGATGCCAACAGAATTAAATTCTTACTCGGGTCTCTATGGTACGGTAGGAGAGACATTGGATATAACGATTAAGGATGGTGAGATGCAACTGCCTGCTTTGCTGGGAGGAATTATTCCTGAGCAGACCTATGTGTACTCAGGCGACGAACATTTTACAAGTGAGGATGGCAGTGTAAAAGCTAGCTTTGTGAAGGAACGTAATGACAAGGTGTATGTTAAAGTTCAGGGCATGATTACGTTACCCGGCATAGGCCAAACGGTAATGAACACGTATGATTATCAAAAACTGGATCATAATGCGCTGGACGCAGCAACCAAAGAGAAATGGACAGCTCGTGACGGCTCGAAATATTACGCGTTGGATGAAAAAATAACATCGATCTTTTATCTGCTTCCATCGATGCTGATCAAGAACCTTTCCGTTGATGCCAAAAATGGCTATGCTAATGGCACGCAAATTATGGATGCAAACAACGCAGAGAATATCGCCGAGATTCCTGTGATGAATGGAAGAGACGCGTTTGATCTGCAATTTTACACGAAGAATGGCGCCGAGATTTTGATCCAGGATGGGCATGAATACATTGCCGAGGATGCGATTACTCCAATCTTTGGTGGAAAAAAAGGAATTACGACTATTCCGGCAAACGGTCAAGCCCGGTGGTATGCGATCGACGCCCGATCGGGTAACAAATCCATCACGGTGGATTCTCCCAAGACCGGAGGTTATGCAGTGTATAATGATAAAGGGGAAATGGTTGACTTCTCTGTAGCAACCAATCAGGAATCGACAAAGCTCCCGAAAAGTGGTTTTATCGTTTTTGGTGGGGAAGCCGGTGATGTATTCCAGATTGAATTAAAGTAGAGCAGAAACTTCATTAATGAGTCAGGTTCGCAACTAATCACCGAAAAAATACAGTTATCAAGAAGTCGCCTAGTGGCGGCTTTTTTGATTTTTTATTAGAATAATTTAACAATCCGGTAACAATTCGCATTCACTACTCGTTATATTTATGTAGTTAAATATCAGGCTCATTTTTAACAGGAGGAATTACTATCCATGACCAATAGACATAAATAAACTCATAGGTTGGACCTATGGATTCCTAGTCTCAGCCATGGGTAATAACATGTAAGTACAGAATAAAGACAGGGAGGAATGAACCTGATGTTTCAACCACGTTCTATTATGATGAGTATCTCGTTAATCGTTATAGTTCTAACACTTGCAGCTTGCTCTGGTAGTAATGAACCCTTGCCTAGCCCTCAACCATCAATGCCAGCAGGTGAAACAGAAGAAGCAAATGAAACGGAGCGTCCACAGACGGCAAGTTTTGAAATGTTGACCGCAGATGGCAATCAATCACTAGAGGCGACCTTACAACAAGGAGGAGAATTTTCCTTGTACGTATTCGAGAAATTTACATTTGATGCTGCTCAAGGCCGTCTGTCACTGACTAGTAACGCTGACTATTATGTGGATATTGAACCACTGCCTTCGGATTATAATCTGGCAGAATTGGAGACAGCGGGTAAAGAAGAATTAGAAAAAGCCGGTAAGGTATCTGATTATAGTGGAGAACTGGTAGAACACCCGCTTGGTTATGCCGAGCTCTATCTTCAGGCCTCAGGTGAAGAAGGCATTAGTGATTATATGGTCTGGAAATCAGAAGAAGGGGATGCATTTTTATTCCGTCTTCATAATCCAAAAGGAGAAGAGGCCTCTGATTTCGCCAGTCCGGTCCTTGTTTCGTTATCCACCGTTCAGGGTGATTCGTAACGTGGATGACTATAATCATTTCAACGAAAGTCGCCAACTGGCGGCTTTTTTACTTTTGAAAATTGCACGGAGAAGTTGCGAGATGAAATATTCACTTCCATTTGACTTAGAGCACACTCTAAGGTGTAGACTAGCATCAGCAACGATCCCAAAGGAGATGAATAGAATGACACAGGAAAATAATACTAGAACTTTACAACATAAAATGGGCTCTGGCTTCAACCATAACAGTACAGCGGAGGATGTATTGAGAGATCTGGACTTGTCAGGACAGCTGGCTATTGTAACGGGTGGATATTCCGGCCTCGGGTTAGAGACGACACGTGCGCTTGTTAACGCGGGAGCACGTGTAGTGGTGACTGCGCGTCGTCCAGCGGTTGCGAAGGAAGCACTTTCTGGTCTGGAAGGTGTTGAAATAGTTGCATTGGACCTCGCTGATTTATCCAGCGTTCGTGCTTTTGCCGAGCGGTTTCTGGCGAGTGATCGGAAGATCGACATGCTGATTCTTAATGCGGGTATCATGGCTTGTCCGGAGACGCGGGTAGGTCCTGGCTGGGAAGCTCAATTTGCAACAAATCATCTGGGTCATTTTGCCCTGACTAATCTGTTATGGCCAGCACTAGCAAGTCAAGGGGGAGCACGTGTTATTTCCTTGGCATCAGCGGGACATCATTTCTCACCGATTCGTTGGGATGACATCCAATTTGAACATGGCTATGAGAAATTCCCTGCCTATGGACAGTCCAAAACAGCAACAATTTTATTCAGCGTTGAGCTGGATCGTCGAGGTGCAGAGCACGGCGTACGGGCTTTCTCAGTTCATCCAGGTGGAATTATGACACCACTACAGCGTCATATGCCAAAAGAGGAAATGATTGCTCTGGGCTGGATTGATGAATCTGGACAAGTGGCCAATCCTGCGTTCAAAACGCCTGAGCAGGGGGCAGCGACGCAAGTCTGGGCAGCAACTTCACTTCAGCTTGAGGGAAAAGGCGGTGTCTACTGCGAGGATTGTGACATCAGTGAATTGGCTCCAGAGGATGGAGGTTTCTACGGGGTCAAGAAGTATGCTATCGACCCTGAGCAAGCTATTCGTTTATGGGAGCTATCGGCCAAGCTGACTCAAACAGACATAGAACTCTCATAATCATGTAGTTGCGGCAACAAAGCAACGGCTTGCTTCCATGCAGGAGCTCACGGAAAAGTTCAAAATCTAAAGAGAATACGATTAATTATAATGAAAACAACATAATTTCAAACAAAATCTCCTATTTAGCATATAATAAAGAAGGAGCATCTCATTTTCGGGATGGTGCAATCATTTCTTTATGAATTCAGGGAGAGAAAATCATGAATATTTTTGAGCATCAGATACCTTTGGAAAAAGTGAAATTCAATGAACCACTAAAAAATCACACGTTTATTAAAATAGGTGGCAACGCAGATATTCTCATCCATCCAACAACGATAGACGAAATCACTAAAATCGTGGAAATTGCCAACTTACATCAGTTACCTCTGACGGTCATTGGAAAAGGCTCAAACGTCATTATTAAAGACGGGGGTATCCGGGGAGTAACGATTTCTCTTAGCCACTTTGATCAAATTAAAGTGAATGAGGACAGCATGATTGCGCAAAGCGGCGTTGATATCATTGATGTATCCAGACTTGCTTTGGAGCATAGCTTGACCGGTTTGGAGTTTGCTTGTGGCATTCCTGGCAGCACGGGGGGCGCACTTTACATGAATGCGGGTGCTTATGGCGGTCAGATCGCCGATGTTGTGGAACGTGCGACTGTGATCACCAAAGACGGTGCAGTGTTGGAGATTCCGCGAGAAGAGATGAAGTTTGGTTATCGAAATAGTCTCTTCAAGATGGATCACTATATCATACTGGAGGCCGAATTCGGGCTCAAAAAAGGAAACAAGGAAGATATTGCAAGCAAAATGAAGCAATTAACGTTCCTGAGAGAATCCAAGCAGCCGCTTGAGTTCCCCTCTTGTGGAAGTGTATTTAAACGACCTGAGGGACATTTTGCTGGTAAACTGATTCAGGATTGTAACTTGCAGGGCACTCGCATCGGAGGTGCTGAAATCTCCATGAAGCATGCAGGTTTTATTGTAAATGTGGATCACGCTACTGCCCAGGATTATATGGATCTGATCCAATTTATTCAGAAGAAAGTATATGATACGTTCCAAGTTGAATTGGAAACCGAAGTAATCTTTCTGGGAGAATAGCTTCATTGGAATCATTAGGAGGTCGCCTTTGGCGGCCTTTTTTGCTTGTGGGAATGGTACTGAAACAAGTATCCACATGCTAATTATGGTAATATCAGAGTGATTGTATTTAATATTTCATCGTTATCATAAGGAGTGTACATGGAGATGTTCAAGCGTAACAGGAGAATTCTGCTAATCACTGCAATGGTAATTTTACTATCGCCCCTGTCAATCTTGGCATATATGTATATGAATGAACGAGCTGGCGGGCTAGCCGATCAACGGATATCCAAAGCTTGGGGATTGAATGAACCTATACATATTCCTATAGCGAACAGTCCTCAAGGGGCCGTTCAAGAATTTAGAGGTGAATCTTATACCTCCCAATTCATTCATCAGGAGGCTGTGGACGGGGGCATGATTTTGTTCACGCACAAAAAAGGTCGGGAAAACAACAGTAATCTGCAGATGGAGTATACCCGCAAGAACATTTTCGGATGGAAATGGGTATGGGGTGGAGGATATTCCATTAATGAATCAGTTGAATCCAAGTTTGCGTTGAATTATATGAGCATACCGAAATTGGAAAAAGTCTCGGCCCCGTTACCGATGTTATTTGGTGACATCATAGACTCCACTATCAGACGTGTAACTGTTGAAATCAAGCAAAATGAAAATCTCGCCACTTTCAATGCGAAGCTGGTTGAGGCAGGTGAGAACCAACAAATCTGGTACGCATTCCTGCCTTCATCAGCGACTCCTCCTTATACAATCAAAGCATACGATGAAAAGGAGAACCTCTTAATCAACAAAGACATTGAAGAGGCAGATGGCTTTGGCTCATTATTTGTTGAATAATCTCAAATAGAACCACGCAAAAAACAACGGCATTCGAAGACTTTAGGTACGAGTCTAAGATTGCTGCTGTTTTACGGTTAGAGAATAAATAGTTAACTGGACTTTGGATCATCTGCGGTTCGATTGGCCTTCACATATTTGAGCTGTGCAACGATGATGACACTGATGATGACCAGCAGGAACCACGAACTAATTTTGCTAAAGCTAACCAGTTGCCAGGCATCATGCTGATCAGGATATTTCCAGGCATTGAAGAATGTAGCTATGTTCTCAGCAGTCCATATGAAGAAACCAACAATGATAAAAGCAAGCGATAAGGGCATTCGATAGGTCGTTGCTCGTACCCGGTAAATAATCCAGGTTTTCCAGAAGACAATAAATACAAGCGCCGTCAGCCACCATCGAAAATCGGGCATAAAATGATGAGTGAAAAAGTTAATATAGATGGCTGCTCCCAGCAGCATCGAAGGTGCAAAACCAGGCCATCCGGTCATGTCCATTCGCAGTCTTCGCCACACTTGACACATAAAACTGGCTACACTTGCATACATGAATCCGCTATAAAGAGGGACACCCAGGATTTTGCTGTATGCTTGCTCAGGGTATGACCATGATCCCATCCATACTTTATAAATCTCCAGCACCAGGCCAATAATGTGAAATACACAGATGACCTTGATTTCATCCCGGGTTTCCAAGCCGCTTCGATACATCAGGTACTGCACTGCAAGCAATACGAGCAGAATGGCATCATACCGATGAAGGAAAGGAATAGGAATTACGCTGGACAGTGCCAGTGTTCCAAAGATCGCTACGGGAAATATGCAGCTCATGGCCTGATGATAGCCAAAATGAAGTAGTTGTATTAGAGATTTCAAAGTTGAGTTAAACTCCTTTCCAAACATGTTGGAGCAAGATTCATTTAAGATTTAAGGTTCTTCATCACGGACGTTTTTGCCTACACTTCATAATATAGATATGCTCCATGAATAAAAAGAGAAAAAACCACGCAAATCTGTTCTTGTTTTCAAATTAAAACGAACACCCTTAATTGATAATGATTTTCAATTAGATTAGAATGAAAGAATAAAAAGCTCACTACGTCTCGCATAACGCGAGGCATGTGACTCTACCAGGAGGAATGAATATGTTGATTCAAACTCGAAGTATTATTGTCAAAAAGGGACATAGCGATAAGATTTTGGAACGTTTCAGTGGTCCAACTCCTGTTGTGGACATGCCCGGTCTGATTGATTTTAGTGTCATGGTCAACAAGAAAAGTACAGAGAACGAAGAAGTGATGGTCATCATTCGCTGGGAATCGGAAGAAGCATGGAAAAACTGGGAGAAAAGTGATGTTCATATCAAAGGCCATCGTGAGAAGAGAGCACAGGAGAAACCTGATTATCTAATAAGTACAACCGTAAATATGTATCAGGTACAGACCGTGAAGACAGGTAACGGTTCCGAACAAGGGTCATAATCAGACCGCGATTCTTGCATATGGGCAATTCTATGAGCGGTCAACAGGGTCACTCCATGTATATTCTCTTGTGGTTATGTTAAAATGAAATTCGTACAATTACATTAGACAAGGAGGCCGCTATGCAACCGATTAAACCTCAAGACATTCAGCTCCGGATCAATAATCTTGCTGATCAGGACTTATACGTACATCTAGAACTTACGTCAGGTGCTTACGCACAACATATGGACAGTACAAAACATCCAGCATCGGCATTCATTACTAATGCGGCCATACGATATACGCAGGGGTCCATTTCAGGTACAGGTCCATACCGTGTTGGTCTGAAAACAACGCAGGGATGGCTTTACGCCGAAGGTCTTACACATATTGATGAGCAGGAACAAGAAAGACTGATTCTCGCCGGTCACGACAGCCAAGGTAAACTAGTTGTGGCGTTACAATTAAGCCGAGAGATGTTCTGATGAAAGCGGAGGATTGAATAATCATGAATACTACACACAATGAGCATGAGCGCATCTTGGTGGTATATCCACATCCAGATGATGAAGCTTTCTCTGTATCGGGAACGTTAGCCAAATACATAGATGGCGGTGCCCATGTAACCTATGCTTGTCTAACCCTTGGCGAGATGGGGCGCAATATGGGGATTCCTCCATTTGCCAACCGAGTGACGTTGCCTGGCATCCGTAAAAAGGAACTCATCGAAGCTTCTGAAGCGATTGGTATTCAGGACCTGAGAATGCTGGGTTTCCACGATAAAATGCTGGAGTTCGAAGACCCACAGTTACTGGAAGATACCATCATGTCGCTACTTAAAGAGTTGAACCCCACGCTGGTCATTACGTTCTATCCGGGGTACAGTGTTCATCCCGATCATGATGCAACGGGAGCCGCTGTTATACGTACAATCACTAAACTTCCTGTGGATGAACGTCCGATTGTTCATTGCGTTGCGTTCGCTAATAATCAGGAACAGTACATTGGCAAACCGGATGTATTTGTTGACGTATCCGAATTTTTGGATCGGAAAATGGCGTCCATTCGTGCCCACCGTTCACAATTCCAGGCAGCAGAGCTTGTAGGAAATCGTGAGCTGAATAATGAAGAAATCAAGAAACGTTTTGGCAGAGAAACATTTTGGACCTATCCATTTAAATAAATGATTCATCGGAAGTCGCACACGTTCAAACGGGACGAAGCAGAGGTTTATCCTGCTTCGTCCCGTTTACGTTAATCCATCATTGCGGCCCTTTGCGGGAGTAGATCAAACTATACCCGGATTAAATAGGCAAATCTTTTTTATCAAAAATAATGATTCCTGCAGCATACAGAAGTGCTGCGAGACTGGCGAACACAGCCATTCCCACATACGCAAAGCTGTCACCTGCGAACAAGCGCACCGGATCGAACAAGGAATACAATGACATATTGCCAATCCAGCTCAACGTTTCTCCTGAATCGCCCAACATTTGCAGTAGTACAAACGCTACAGGAACACCGGCTCCGAGTCCAAGGCTATACTTGCTTTCATTTGCCAAACAAGATGCGAAAAAACAGATGCCATTGATGGCGTAATACATCAGAAGGGCGTAAAGATTAAGCCAAATGAAATTGTTAATATCCATAAGCCCCGGAAACATGATAGATGATACAACAAGAGTTAGTACCGTAATCCAGCAAAAGATCGTTGTTATTGAAATCAGACTGTAAACCGCTTGGGTAACAGCAATGCGTTTTCTTGAGTTGGACGTTGAAAGCAGATAGGACATACTTCCTTTATCAACATGAGCGGCCATTATTCGGTGGTTCGTAATGATGGAAACAATCATGGGGAACAAATAGAGAAGAAGACTGTAAAGTGTTCCGGAAAGAAAGGTGAGCAAAGTGGTTCCAACGTTCATTCCCATAGCATTGATGAGCTCAGGAGGAAGCATGTTCAACATTTCTTTTAGTGCATCGACGCTATCCGGATCGAACATACCTATCAGCATAATGGAGTAAAAAGAATAAATGGCTACAATAAGAAACCAAATGAACCGATTGGCCCGCATGTTTGCTTTAAATAATGCCCAAGACATATTAAATTTGCTCCTTCCCATAAAAGCCCATGAAAATTTGCTCAAGCGTTTGGGGAGGGCACTCCATATCAATAACCTTACACTGGGAGAGTACCCTGAGCACTTGGTCATATCCATCCGTAATCTTAATCTCTACACGTAAGTGACCTAATTCAGTATATAGGAGTCCGTTATTTTGAAGGACCTTCATATCCTCCGCATGCGCCAGAGTGACTACAACGCTCTTCGGCAGTGTCCTTTTTAGCGAGTTTATGTTCTCCACGGTTACGATTGACCCTTCTCGTATGATGCCTACACGTTCACAAGTGTGATCGACTTCATCAAAGAGATGGGAAGACATGAGTATCGTTTTGCCCCGGTTTTTTTCCTCAATAATCAATTCGACAAATCTTCTCTGCATCAGCGGATCCAGGCCGCTTGTAGGTTCATCAAGGATAAGCACTGCAGGGTCGTGCATAAAAGCGGCGATCAACCCTACTTTTTGTTTCATCCCCTTGGACATTTTGCGGATCTTCCGACCTGAATCCAACTCGAATCGGTTGATTAATTGATCACGCCGGGATTTATCGTCACGTCCTCTTAAATCATCAATAAATTCCAGAAAATGCATGCCTGTCATGTTATCGTAAAATGCGATCTCACCAGGCACATAACCCAAATACTTCTGTATTTGTGCTGCTTCCCTTCTGCAGTCTAAACCGTTGATACTTGATTTCCCGCTGGAGGGGTTCACAAAACCCATCAGATGACGTAGAGTGGTTGTTTTTCCGGCTCCATTTGGCCCAAGAAATCCAAAGACCTCTCCTTCTTCAACGTCAAAACTTACATCCCGAATTCCCTTGCCATTCGAATAGATCTTGGTTAAAGAGTGGACCTTGATCATTGATCTCAACCTCCATGGATAATTATGTAACAAATATCACCTAAGTTACATAATATTACTGACTTGAATAGAAGTCAATAAAAATATAACATAGAGGTATATTGTTACATAATTCACGGAGGATAGGATGGTAGGTTTCATGAATGGCTTCGAAAAACGCAGAGAACAGAAAAAAAAGCAAATCCTGCAGTCGCTAATCGATATGATCATGACTCGAAATTTTAAAGAAATAGGTGTAAGGGAGATCGCGCAACATGCTGGTGTTTCTCCTGCATCCATATATAACTTTTTTGGAAGCAAAGAAGAATTGGCCAAGGAGATTTTTTACCATCAAATAGAGGAGTCGGGAAAGGAATTCAGTCTTGTAATGAACTCCGATATTCCTTTTGAAGATAAGATGAGTAAAATGTATGAGGTATCCGTAAACAATCAAGAGACGTTGAATAGTGAGGGCATTAAGAATTTTATGTTCGAAGATCCAGCATT
Organism: Paenibacillus sp. GQ49; assembly: GCF_059759055.1. Lineage (NCBI taxonomy): Bacteria > Bacillati > Bacillota > Bacilli > Caryophanales > Paenibacillaceae > Paenibacillus > Paenibacillus sp. GQ49. Next base: position 25,672 of record NZ_JCAXEL010000011.1, on the reverse strand, counting down.
CAAAGAGCATGTTGAGGATTATGCCAGAAACGTTGTCATTCCTGAGCTTATGAAGCTGATCGAACAAGGCAAAGCCGAGGGGAAAATAAAAGGAGGCGTATCGGCAGAAGCCATCATGATTTTTATGAATGGAATTATGACCATGTTGAGCGAACCGTCTTTTGTAGAAAAACTTAACGTAAATGTGCGAAAAGACTTGGGCAAGCTGTTTCTTTACGGAATTCTGGGTAAGAGGGAAGAAGAAGACTATTGATCACAATACACCCTCGTTTAGGAAGTCGCCTATATGGCGGCTTTTTTTGATGTACATCACAATATCGACACAAAAATGTTGCGTCTATAGCCTAATTGAGCTATATGGAATAAATATCATTTTAAGTACACTATGATCAGGATTGTGATAACGCTTCATTTTTAGCTTAGCTTTAATGAATTAGAGTCATGAATAGTTGATTTAAGTGGAATGGAGGGATGGTGTGTACAACCAACGTATATTTTGGATTAACGTAAGACCCGTTGAATACATTGCCACAGCAATAAGCAACTGTAACAAGAAGCCGGAATTGCGCGGTTTGAATCATGAGTAATCCTCGGGCAGGCTTGGGTGTATTCAACAGTTGTAAGAAGAGTCGGGTTACGGGTTTAATTTTTCTAATCGGAATGATGATGCTCCTACTATCCCTTCCGCATGGTGCAATTATGGCCTCCTCCGGGCATCGTGAGCTCATTCCCCTTCAGCCTATGATTGACCGTTCTGCACCTGGAGAAGTCATTGAACTTGTATCAGGTCGTTATTCTGGACCGGTGACGATTGACAAAAACATCACCATTCAGGGTGATCCTACGGTCATCGTTGTTAATGCGGAAGCCACCTCTACGATAATGATTCGCTCGGATGGGGTGAAATTGAGCGGTTTTACAATTGAACATGATACGAATGAACAGACTGCAGCGATTCAGGTTGAAGGGAAAAACAGTGAAATTACGGATATGCATATTCAGACCCAAGGGTATGGGATGATCATCCGGAATTCGAGTCATGCAACGATTCAACGGAACAACATTACGTGGGCCGGGGCTGATTCTGCTTCCAGTGGCCAGAAGGGCAATGGCATTGATCTGTACAACTCCCATGATAGCTACATTGAGGCCAATGAGATCACCGGTATGAGGGATGGAATTTATCTGGAGAACAGTCGCAAGTCTACCGTGCAAAATAACAGGCTGTTACATACAAGGTATGGCATCCACTGTATGTACATTGACGGCTCTTCTGTCATGGACAATACCGGAGAGGAGAACATGACAGGTGCCATGATTATGGGTGTCAAGAATACGGTCATATCGGGGAATTCCTTTCGCAAACAAAGTACCAATGTTCACTCCCAAGGGATTCTGTTGTATGACGTACATCAATCTTCTGTTCACAACAATGTAGTGGAGGGTAATCGTGTCGGCATGAATATTGCAGAATCCTCAGGCAATGAGATCCGTGGCAATGCGGTGCTTCGGAATTTTGTTGGAATCCAGCTGGTCCTGGCAGAAGGTAATGAGTTTACACGTAATCGATTGGTATCCAATGTCATTGAGGCTTCCGCGCTGGATAGCCCGAATAATGTCATGATGGAGAACTACTGGGACTCTTTTCAGGGGCTCGATCTGAATCAGGATGGAATCAGTGAAATTCCCTATGCGATCAATCCTTTTTATGAGCAACTGGTCAGTCGAAATTCTGCGTATCAGCTCTTTTTCCAATCACCGGGTATGGTCTTTCTGAGTGACTTGTTTACAGAAGGCAGAGAACAATGGACTACCGACAAATCGCCACGAATGAGCATGGATACGAAATCTGATCTGAACATGTCAGTGGAAAGTGCTACAGGTTCCAAGATGGTGTGGATGTTGGGGTTAGTTCTGTTGGGTATGGCAACTTTTATAATCATCTATATGGGGGTATTACGAAAATGAACAAAGGCTTGAACAGAAGATGGACATTGGTCATGGTACTTATGTTTGGCATGGTATTGTTAACCGCTTGCGGAACAAAATATGCGGCATTGCCGATCAATGAGGACGTGGATATCTGTGCGATCTGTAAAATGCAGGTGAAGGACGACGCATATGCAACACAGCTCACTACGAAAGACGGCCAAAATTACAAGTTCGATGATATCGGCTGCATGAACCAGTGGAAAACAGAAAATGGCACAGAAAACATCGGCATGGACTATGTACGTGATTACAATGACAAGGAATGGATTGAATACAGCAAAGCCACGTATGTATACGACGCTTCATTACGTACGCCTATGGCCTATGGCATTCTTAACTTTAAGGACAAGCCCTCGGCTGAAGCTTTCATTGCAGAGCAAGGAGTGGGAACCATTATGACCGCTGAGGATCTTGCCTCTCATGACTGGAAACAGAACAAAGAGAATATGGACATGATGGGTGAACATGGGCATGGTGAAGAAGGAGACGGTAATGAGATGCATCAGGAAGGTGAGATGAAAGAAGAGTCAGGCCACTAGGAATGACAATAGAAAATGGTGATCAATGATGTCAGATATGATACAGATTGCAAGACGAGAAGTGAAAATGGGATTTCGCAATCCTTGGGCGTATTCGTTTCTGATCCTTTTTTGTACCTTTAGCTTAAGCTTGTTACTTCTGAATTCACAGAATCTGGTTCAAGGATATTCGGGAACCACAGGTTCCATGTTGAATCTCATTCTCTACCTTTTGCCATTAATGACGTTATTCCTCGGTTCCTTCTCACTAACATCCGAAAAGGAAGACGGTAGCTGGCAACTGCTATCCACGTATCCCATCGGCACGATGTCTTTTATTGTTGGGAAGTATCTCGGACTCTCGGTTGTTTTAATCACCATTGTTGCGTTTGGATACGGCCTGATGGGGGTCATTAGCGGAGTAATCGGGAATCCAATGGATGTCATGACATATCTTCTCTTTCTGGCATTTTCCTGTGGACTAGTGTTGTTATTCCTGACACTGGCTCTCTTTATCGGTTCGTTGTCGCGTAATCGGTGGCAGGCGTTGACGATCTCCGTGACCGTATGGTTTTTCGCAGTCATTGGATGGCCGACGTTATTGCTCTCTATGCTGGGACTGATGCCTTATCTGTGGGTGAAACCGCTGCTGGTTATGTTCACGCTCATCAATCCGGCCGAGCTGGTGCGATTGTTTGTAGTCATCAAACTGGGAGGCGGCTCCATTCTTGGACCAGAATATTATCGATGGGTGGAGTGGGTGCAACAACCAAGTGGCAGTTGGATCTTCATCGGGATATGCCTGTTCTGGATTGCCTTCTCTGTCCTGGCGGTATACGCGATCTGGGAGAGGGGGCGTTCTCATGGATAAAGTGGGACTCGAAGTGATGGGATTGTGCAAATCCATTAAAAAGCAACCAATTGTTGAGGATATCTCCTTTCGCATTACTTCAGGCCAAGTGCTTGCCCTCTGTGGAGGGAATGGTGCAGGAAAGAGCACGGTGCTGCGTATGATTGCCGGAATTCTTCGGCCTACCTCCGGTGAGGTTGCGGTGAACAATGTGCGATGGTTGAAGGAGCGCAAGCGTTATTCAGAGCGGATTGGATATATGCCGGACGATTATCAATTTAATCAAGGACTGAGTGCGGAGGAAATGCTTCTGTTCTGGGCTTCTCTGAGGAAAGTTCCCAAGGAGAGAGTACAGGAAGTACTGACCATGGTAGGCTTGGAGGATCAAAAGAAAAACCGGGTTACGACCTTCTCTAAAGGCATGCGCCAGCGTGTGTTATTCGCTCAAGCTGTGCTGTCCAAACCTCCACTGCTCATCATGGATGAGCCAACAAATGGATTGGACCCATTCTGGATGCAGGAATTAACTCAGCTGCTCAAGGGAATCAAACAGGATGGTCACATGGTTGTGTTCTCGACCCATCAGTTGGAGATTGCAGACGATATTGCGGATCAGGTGATATTCATGAACCATGGACGTAATGTTGGAGAGGGCTCGACTCACGACATTCGTGATCAATTCGGTTCGCTCCAAGCAGCATTTCATCAAAGTCTTGGTTTAAAGTGAAGGTGAGTTTATTGCAGAAAAAGAGTTTTAAAAGCAGACGTACACTTACAATTTTGATTGGTATAGTCGCATTGCTCGCAGGTACATGGGCCATTTTCGAAAATGTATCGACACCCGAGTCTCAGCGAGGCAACGCTATTGAAGCAGGTGCAAAAGCCCCTGAGTTCACAGCGGTTAATTCAGCAGGGGAACAGGTCAAGCTGTCCGATTATCAGGGCAAAGCCGTCATGATTAACTTTTGGGCTTCATGGTGCACACCTTGTGTAAGGGAGATGCCGCTTGTTCACCAGATTGCTCAGGACTATAAGAACGATGTGGAAACCCTGTTTGTTAACGTGGGGGAATCGAAGGGCACGATCCGTGAGTTTATGGATAAGCAGGCGTTTGATTTTCCGGTGATTATTGATGTGACGGGCAACATATCAGGTATGTATCGTATTACAGGTTTGCCCGCAACGATGGTTATTGATGGGGATGGAGAGTTCCGTCATATACTGCTCGGCGAACTGACTGAAGATATACCATTGCAGCAATGGCTGGAAGAGAGTATCTAATTGTAAGAGTTGGAATGATGATCAAAAGGGCGGGAACGCCAGAGATTGCCATGTTACAAGTGAAATGAATGTACGTTAAAAGTAACTACAAAAAGTAGCCATAAAAAAAGCCGGACACCCATTTAACGAAGGAGTGTCCGGCTTTACTTTTGAAGTTATGTTGCTTCACAGCCGATTTACAATACAGCAGCTGAAGCGTGATTGTTACGAGCGATTCTGGTTGCGTCAACCATATTACGCAGAGAAGCAACCGTTTCTTCCTGTCCACGGGTTTTTAATCCGCAGTCCGGGTTAATCCAGAACAGCTTCGGATCAAGAACACGCAGGGCACGTTCAATCATGCTGCTCATTTCATCCACACTCGGAACACGTGGACTATGGATATCATATACGCCAAGACCGATACCGAGCTCATACGTATTTTCTTCAAAACTGTGAATCAGTTCACCGTGACTACGGGATGTCTCAATGGAGATAACATCCGCATCCATAGCTTCGATGGAATCAATCATGTCATGGAATTCGCAATAACACATATGTGTATGGATTTGAGTCGTTTCGTGAACCGTGCATGTAGAGATGCGGAATGCTTTGACTGCCCAAGCCAGGTAATCGGCTTGTTCATTTTCTTTCAGCGGAAGCCCTTCACGAACAGCAGGCTCGTCGACCTGGATCATACCAATACCTGCCTGTTCAAGTGCTTCGACTTCCTGTCTCAACGCATACGCCAATTGATAGGCGATCTGCTCACGAGCAATGTCTTCGCGTACGAATGACCAGTTCATGATGGTAATTGGGCCAGTCAGCATGCCTTTGACAGGACGCTCTGTCTGCGATTGGGCATATTTCGTTTCTTCAACTGTCATTTCACCAGTAAACGCAACATCGCCGAAGATAATTGGTGGCTTCACGCAACGTGAACCATACGATTGTACCCAGCCAAACTGTGTAAAGGCAAAACCGGCAAGTTTCTCGCCAAAGAATTCAACCATATCGGTACGCTCAAACTCACCATGCACCAACACGTCAATTCCAATCTCTTCCTGAAGCTTAATCCAGATATCAATCTGTTCCCGGATGAAGGCAGCATATTGTTCGTTGTTCAACTCACCCTTGCGCCACAACTGACGTGCTTTTCTGACTTCAGCAGATTGCGGGAAACTACCAATCGTTGTTGTCGGGAAGAGTGGCAATTGCCATTTGGCCTGTTGAGCTTCATGACGCTCGGCAAAAGGACGGGAGCGCTCTGGCTGTTGAACACTGATGGAAGCAACGGCTTTCTGTACAGCAGTACGATTCCGATCTTCGGATTGCTGTAGCGCCTGAAGAGGAAGCTCTGCTTCGTCTATTTTGGCGGTAATCTCTGCACTTGGTGAAGATAAGGCTGCAGTCAAAAGAACAATCTCATCCAGCTTTTCATCTGCAAATGCAAGAGCATTTTTCAGTTCAGATGTAAGTTTTGCCTCACGGTCTGTCGTAACTGGCACATGCAGCAGGCTGCAAGATGATTGCACGATGATACGTTCAGGTGTCACGAACTCAGTCAATTCATTCAGCAACTTCAGTTTTGCTTGAAGGGAAGCTTTCCAGATCCCACGCCCATCAATAATACCTGCTCCCAACACTTTGTCTGCCGGGAAACCGGATGTCCGAATAGATTGTGTGTTACCAGAGAGTCCGTGTACAAAATCAAGTCCTACACCTTGAACTGGCAGTGCAACAATATCGTTGTAGTTTTCGACAGATTCAAAGTACGTTTGCAGCATGATATTCAGGCCTGGAACGGCTGTGGCAAATGTTTTATATATTTTATTCAGACGCTGTACGTCTTCATCACTTAATTTGGTTACCAGAATAGGCTCGTCGACCTGCACCCACTGAACGCCTTCGCTTGCAAGTTCCTGAAGCAATTGAGTATAGAGTGGAAGCAAGCGGTCCAACCAAGCGTCTGTCTCGGATTTATCATAGCCTTTAGAGAGTTTCAGGAAGGTTAGCGGTCCAACGATTACCGGTTTGCCTTCAATGCCGAGTTTTTCTTTTGCTTCACGATAAGCGAGAAGTGGTTTGTTCTCCGTCAGAGTTGGGGAAGCCCCGTCCAGTTCAGGTACTATGTAGTGATAGTTGGTATTAAACCATTTTGTCATTTCGCTGGCTGCGGCATCTTTTGTTCCCCGGGCAATGCCATAATATACGGACAACGGAACCGACCCACCATCATAAGCAAAACGTTTAGGAATAATGCCAAACATCACGGCCGTATCCAGGATATGATCATAATAGCTAAAGTCATTAACCGGAATGATGTCGATGCCTTTTGCTTGTTGCTTGCGCAAATGATCGATACGGATCTCCTGCAAACGTGCGTGAAATTCTGTTTCCTCCAGCTTACCTGCCCAGAACGCTTCCAACGCTTTCTTCCATTCCCGATCAGCACCAATACGCGGATATCCCAATACACTACTTTTTGTCATCGTTTAAAACCCCTCTGCTTTTATGTTACACAAAATTTATCACAGATCCGGAGTTATAATGTAATTCCATTAAATTATACCCAGTTATAGCTTAGGGCTATATCAAAAAGTGTGTTTAGTATGAAGTATAGAACTTGAAGAGATCATTACGTTTGAAATAGACCCCACTAATGTTACAATGGTGAACTACGTTCATACGAATGATTGAAAGGAAGGCGGTACGCATGAATCTGTATCACATCCAGTCCACCGTGCACGGAGTCAACAGAGTAGCATCATTTCTGGAAGACAATTATATTGGTATTGCTTGGTCAGGTACAGGGGATCTGGAGCAAACGCCCCCGGAGTTATGGAAGGAACAGTTGGTTCAACACTATCCCTTGGAAGAAGCAGAATTGGCGAGCACACTCGCGACATTACATATGTTTGCTAACCTCATGCAGGATGGAGATTATGTAATAATTAGCGATGATGAATGGACGTATGTTGGGGATATCGGGGATTATTATTACGACGATTCCGCTGGCACAGAAAACGACTTGATCTGTCACCGTCGCGGAGTCACATGGTTGGGTCGTATTCCTCTCCCTGAGCTGAATGACAAAGTGCAGGCACTGCAAAATGATTCAGCCATCCTTGCGAAGTTTGAGTATCCCATATCACAAGCACAGCTGGATCGAGGTCTTGCAGTCAGTGTAACAGCCGAAGCAACCAACTCTCTCTCAACAGGGGTAGATGAAGCCACGATTCAGAGAGCTCTCCAGGTGCTTAGAGAAGCGTTACACAGTGAAGAAGAAGAGCTGCGAATTCGTGCGGCTACAGCCATTTTGCAGTATGCCAAATAATAGGAAGACTATGCATAATGATAGAGAATTGTAGTGGCATATACAGGAATTATTCGCGCAACAGCAAATTCAAATACTATAAACCCTTAACTATATAAATTGAACTAAACATGTACACAAATCGAAGAGGACAGAAAGAACCTGAAGAAGCGGAGCGTTCGCCTTTATCCCCAGATTTAACCTTTATAAAAGGAATCAAAAAAATCTGGGGATAACAGCGATCGGAAGGTTGTTCTGTCATCGGAGTGTGCAGTGTAAATATTCGTTAGTTCAATTATATAGCTCTGAGATCTGTTCAATTACATTCCTATGAGTTAGTCCTCCGTGATAACAAACCACAGATGAAATGTCGAGTTCGATATACTTTTTCAAAGAGTATCGAGCTGTCTCTGTATCCAGTGTAGTTGGTTCATGAATGCCTCCAAGCATGCCGTCTACACTGAACATTGAATCTCCGGCGATGAGCGTCTTGCTGTCCGTCATATATAAACTGATATGACCTGGCGTATGACCAGGTGTATGAATAACGCGAATACCACCACAAAACGGCAGTTCCTGACCATCAGTCACCGTTGCATCTACTTTGCCCATTGGAGGATGCTCAAGGTGACCGTCTTTCAGAAGAGGGAGCTGTCCCTCAATATACGGCTTATCCAGCGCATGCGCATATATCTTGACTTGTGAGCCACACTCTTTCAAAATCTCGGGAAGACACCCGATATGGTCCACATCCTGATGCGTCAAAATCACTGCTTTAAGTCGGCTGATCGGCACACCAATCTTTGCGAGTTCGATACATAAATCGTCATATTGTCCTGGGAAACCGGTATCTATTAACACAGCCATATCTTCATCCCATATCAGTACAGGATGAATTATATTCCCCTCAAAATCAAGCTGAAGCATCGCTATTCCCTTTGAAATTTCCATAATATCAGACCTCCGAGAGTTGAAATTCATATACATCGTTGCTCGTTATATTTCTTATGTAAACGAATAAAGACTGCAAAAAGATACGTTCGGATGCTTATAGAAATATTCAATGAATGGGGGAATTGACGCTTGGTGTTGGGAATGATAATTTAGATATATCATTTTAAACCAGTAATTCCAATAAGATAAAGGGGGTATGTGAGATGACACATATCGTGCATGCAGCAGCTGAAGATATTCGGAGCGAGGATTCGCTGTTACTGATCAAGGAACTGAGTGAAGAACTCGGTTTGTTATATGGTGGTGATGGAACTGCGGGATTTCAACTGTCAGATGTTGAGGTGCCACGTGCGGCTTTTATCGTTGCCAGGATCGACGGGTATCCGGTTGGTTGCGGAGCACTTAGACCCCTTGATGAAACATCTGTAGAAGTTAAACGCATGTATACACGCAGTGGTTACCGCCGTAAAGGGATTGCCCAAGCTATATTGGCCGAGGCAGAGCGTCTTGCGAACGAACTTGGTTATACCAATCTGAAACTGCAAACAGGCCCATTGCAACCAGAAGCTGCAGCGCTGTATGAGCGTGTAGGGTATTATCGAATTCCTGTTTTCAGTGGAAATTGGGACAGAGTGTTGGCCTACCAGAAAGATCTGGTACACGAAAAAGTATAATTCTACGAATTACTGCTTTTATTTGCTGAACGGACAGAGGAACACAAGATAAAAGTAAAAAAGTCGCCGATTGGCGACTTTTTGCATTTTAACATACTTCATTTACTTCAATTATTTCATCTGAAAATATAGACAAAAGCGTTCAATCCGTTTCGTTATTATTGATCGAAGGGTCTTGATGTTGGACACCCCATTCACATAGGCCTTCCAAAACGGGCAATAACGTTTCAGCTTTCGCTGTCAGACGGTACTCGACTTTAGGAGGGACTTGGGGATATTCTTTTCGTTCGACCATACCATCTGCTTCCAATTCTTTGAGCTGTGAACTCAGTGTTTTATACGTGATGGCGCCAATCTGTCTTTTTAGTTCATTGAAACGGACAGGCTGGTTATCAGCCAGAAGATACATAATCACCATTTTCCATTTGCCACCAATGACAGACAACGTGTATCCAAAAGGGGTATCTTGAATGTTTTTAACTTTACCGTGGTATTCAGCCATACTCATCATTTACACTATCCTTCCGGGTAGTACCTATCATAAAAGACCGTACTATTTATTTGTTTGGGCTCAGTTTATACTAACCTTACTTTGAAGTAAAGGGGATTTACGATGACTCAAAAAACAATACGTCTGCTTATGCCACAATGGCAAGGTGGAGATAATCCAAACTACTCTTTTGGAGCGGAACTGCTTGCTTGGCTCGCACCTGACAGTAATCAAACTCTCATTCATGTCCCTGTCGAAGCATATGATGGAACACCTCTGGTAAGCGAGAACGGGATAAAAGGCAGAACACAGCTACTTCAGCAATTGCTGGCTGCCCAGCATATTATTCAAGCTCACCAGCCTGATCGCATTGTCATGTTTGGTGGTGACTGTTTGGTTGAACAAGCCCCGTTTGCTTATTTAAATGGACGATATGGCGGAGAACTTGGTTTGATATGGATTGATGCACATGGTGATCTGGTTAGATACGAGGGCTATGACAACGGTCATACTTTACCGCTCGGGAACCTTCTTGGGGAAGGCGATCCGGAGTTTGCCAAACATGTGAGTGTCCCCTTGAAGCCCGAACATGTCTTCATGGCCGGGTTAACAACCCCCACGGAACAGGAAACCGAAGTGATTCAAAGAATGGGTATCCGAACGGCTGGAACTGAAGAATTAACCCATGGCATGGGTTCGATTAAGAAGTGGATTAAAGAAAATGGGTTCAAACACCTGGCAATTCACCTTGATCTGGATGTGCTTGATCCCAACATGTTCCGTTCATTGTTATTCGCCAAACCAGGGGAACCTTATGTGTTTTCACCAGCGGGAACCATGCAAATACCTCACTTGCTTCATCTGATCAAAGAACTGTCTGAAGAAACAGATGTAGTTGGATTAGGGATAACCGAGCATATGCCGTGGGATGCCATTAACTTGAAGCATTTGCTTGGAGAAATACCTATCCTGAACCAGTGATATAGGTTATAAGTCGCAGAATATATCAGAATACTGATATATTAAGTCAATATTGAGGAAGATCATCAATAGAAATATCAATATTATTATATGGGTGGTTCAATGCAAATCAGAATTCAAACAAACTGAGGAGAGTACACCCAGATGGTCACGTTATTGTTAATCATTATTTATCTCGCATTTATAGGGCTGGGATTACCGGATGCTTTACTTGGCAGTGCCTGGTCCGTTATGAAACACGATATACATGCGACAACAGAAATGGCTGGTTACATATCGCTAATCATTTCATTTAGTACAGTAGTGTCCAGTCTGTCGGCCAGTCGATTGTTACACCGATTCGGAACGGGGAGGGTCACGTTATTCAGTATCCTCTCAACAACCTTTGCTCTGTTGGGATTTTCTATCTCCGAGAATTTTGTGTTTTTACTGATTCTGGCGATCCCTCTCGGTCTGGGTGCAGGTTCGGTGGATGCGGCACTAAGTAATTATGTAGCATTACATTTCAAGGCCAAGCATATGAACTGGTTGCATTGTTTCTGGGGAATTGGCGCAGTGACAGGCCCACTCGTTATGGCATATTGGCTGAATCAAGCAAACAACTGGCGTGCAGGATACGTTACTGTGGGGTTGATTTTGCTTGGGATCGCGGTGATCTTATTATCAACTTTGTCTCTATGGAAGATTTTTGAGAAGGGAAGAGTAGAGGGTTCAGGTGATGAGAAGAAACGCGTAAGCAACCGTGAGGCCATACGTATCCCCGGCGTGAAAATGTCGATGCTTGCGATGCTCTGTTATAATGGTTCCGAAACTGCTGCCGGTCTGTGGATGGCTTCTTTCTTCATAGGTAGTAAAGGCGTATCTCCAGGTACTGCGGCAGCGTTATCTTCCTTGTTCTTTATCGGAATCATCGTAGGACGTATAATCTCTGGGTTTCTATCGACGCATATATCGAGCAAACATCTCATCAGGTATGGTGGAATTGTTGGATGTTTCGGATTAGTCATCCTGGTTATGCCGATTCCGTACTGGATTGCAGCAGGCGCGCTGTTTGTGGTCGGATTGGGTGGAGCACCGATCTATCCGAGTATTGTTCACGCGACACCAGAACGGTTCGGAGAGAAGGCCTCCCCAAGTGTAATTGGACTTGAAATGGCCAGTGCCTATACAGGTTCAACACTCATCCCGTTAGGTATGGGACTCATAGCCAGCCAATGGGGAATGTCAATGGTACCCCTGATCCTGCTGATTCTGTTTAGTGTCATGTTCGGGGCTACAGAGCTGGTTAACAGAAGCAACAAGGCTACACGCCTGACTGTCTAGCTCCTGCTATATGTCATTATGGTTCTGCCACTATACAACAAAGGAACAACCATCGCTGGTTGTTCCCTTTGGTGTGTGGACTTTTTTTATAAGAAGATCAGTAACAAAGTACCTGCGGCAAAACAATAATACGAAAAGTATTTCAGGTTGCCTTTGGCCATAATGCCCATAAACCATCTCATGGAGAAATACGTGACGAAAAGTGTCGTGATGAATGCGATCAGATAAGGGATAGCCAGTTGTGACCGATTCGGATCATTGGAAATGTCGGATACCCCCATAATGAGTCCACCAATACTTATGGGAATGTACAGCATAAAGGAGAACTTCAAAGCTGTTTCCTGTTTCATGCCGACAGCGATGGACGCAATTACGGTTGCCCCTGAGCGGCTAATGCCCGGAATAAGAGCGACCGCCTGAGCCAGACCTACCAACAATGCATCTTTCGTAGACAGATCACCGTCTTGCTTGCGACCACGAAGATTACGAATCAGCCATAAGGCAACCCCGGTGATCAATAGCGCGATGGAAACGGTATATACGGACGAGAAGATTTCTTCAATCCGGTCCTTGAACAGGACTGCAACGACAGCAGCAGGGATGGTACCAATAATTATGTATAAGCAAAACATGAAGTCTGCTCGATATTCTTCTTTACGAGTACGCAGGTAACCTAGTGCACCAATAATCAACTTTTTGATATCTTCCCGGTATATAAAAATAATAGCGATAAGTGATGCCGTGTTCGTTAAAATCTCAAATGACAATCCGTTCTGCTTCATGCCCATTAGTCTCTGAGCGATGATCAGATGACCGCTTGAGGAGACGGGAATCGGCTCCGTTGCACCTTGAACAATACCTAAAAACAAATACTTTAACCACAATATAATCTCTTCCATGTTTTCCTCCTTGAATACGTTTTTTTGGCTTTTCAAAACTCTCTCTTATAAAAAAGTGAATGGTTTACTCTATTGATGATAGCTGTTTAACTTGGTGACTTGCAAGTTAGAGTTCGTAGAGGGGTGAAATAAACATAGCTTGTCAAATCCTGCATAGCATGATATCGTTGATAACGATTATCAATATCAATGAAAAGGTGGGTTTATTTTGCGTAAACAGATAAAGTCTATATGGATCATGATGGCAATTATCTTACTGATTGTACTTAGTGCATGTGGTCAGTCTGCGACGACCAATAGTACAACCGGTGATAGCACGAATGCAGCTGCGGAGACAGAAACCAAGACGAACTCGGATTCAGCTTCTTCCGGTGAATCAACGGCAACTGGCGAAGAGGAACTCGTTACATATCAATCAGACGCAGGTGAAGTAGAGGTGCCCAAAAATCCAAAACGTATTATTGATTTGACATCATTTTCGACAGGCTACTTTGTTGCCCTGGATGCACCGGTAGTCGGCGCTTTATCAGGAGCGATGAACAACAAATATATCAAGGATCAACTTGCAGCAGCGGGCACCAGCGATCTGGGTGAAGAGCCTACGCCAGAGAAGCTAATCAGCTTAAAACCTGACTTATTGATCGTGTACACTGGCACAGAGGGCATCGACAAGCTGGAGCAGATTGCGCCTGTCGTACAGATTGCATATGGTAAGCGCAATTTCAAGGATTTAATGCTTGAAATGGGTAAGCTCACCAATAGAGAAGAAGCAGCTAAAGCTTGGAATGCTAAATGGGAAGCGAAGATCAACGAACTAAAGCCCAAGGTTCATGAAGCTGTAGGCGATCGCACTGTTTCCATACTGAATCCGTACGCCAAAGGATTATTTGTATTTGGTCATAACTATGGTCGAGGCGGTGAAATTATTTACGGGGAGTTTGATCTCAAGGCACCAGCCAAGGCCCAAGCTGAAGCGATTGACAGCGGGACTGGATGGGCTTCAATCTCCATGGAACTATTACCGGAGTATGCGGGTGATATCATCTTCACCAGCCCGTGGTCGGGAGATACAACCGATCCAAAGATCGTATATGATAATACATTGTGGAAAAACTTGCCTGCGGTGAAGGCAAATCATGTGTTCCAGCTTGATCCGACCTCAGACTCGTACAATGATCCGTTAACGTTGGAAGGTCAGCTGCAATTTATTTCCGATAGCCTGCTTACCGCGAAGTAAGATTAGACTGCATAAATGGTAGAGTAGTACAGGAGCATTTCCAAACGTCGTTACATGACGGGGAGATGCTCTTTTTAGTTATAAAGGAGCGATATTAGCCAGTAACCAGTCAAGAGATGGTAGTCGTCTCATCGGTTTTACCTCGCAGGCGTTTAATATCTTCTCTGGGCGGAAATCCGAACATGCGTGAATATTCACGGCTGAATTGGGAAGGGCTCTCGTAACCTACCTGAAATGCTACATCTGCTACATCGGTGGACTTGGATAATAACAGGCGGCGAGCTTCTTGCAGCCTCAGTTGTTTTTGAAACTGAATCGGACTCATGGCAGTCACTTCTTTAAAGTGTCTGTGCAGCGAGGCAGTACTCATATTTGCCAAATCCGCCAATTCTTCAACCCGAAAATTCCGCTCAGAATGATTCATAATATATTCAATAACGTCTCTGATTCGATAGGTATGGCTGCCCTCCATGGTAGCTTGTTCCAGGGCAGTCCCATGTGGGCCTTTCAGAACTTTATAGAGAATTTCCTTTTTGAACAAAGGAGCGAGCAGAGGGATATCTTCCGAATGATCTTCCAACAAACGGGCTAACCTGAAGACTGCATCCAGCAGAGACGGCTCAGCTTGGCTGACAAACATGGCACGTCTCGTTGTTTTCCGCGGTCTTGCTGGGAAATCGGAATGGTTCAATACCTCCAGAATCTCACTGGATGTGAATTCAAGCTTCAGGGCCAGATAGGGAGCCTCAGACGAGGCTTGAATCACTTGTCCACTAACCGGCAAGTCAACGGTTGCGACGATATAACTTCCTGGACCATACCGGAAACGATCCTGTCCCAGCAGGACCTCTTTCTCACCCTGAACGATAATGCAAAAGGATGGTTCATTCACTCTAAATATAGGTTCAGTAACGACCGATTCACGGATTAGAAATAATGAAGGGATTGCCGTCAGGTGCACCCCATCCTTGTCAGAATAACGGTCAATGAGTGTGGCTAATTCGTTCTGTTGTTCGTGTATTTGATCAGACATGCAAAGTTCTCCTTTTTCCCTCACAACATAATAATCACATTCTATCGTATATTGACCGAAGGCGGTAGAAAACGGATAGGAATAGGCAAACATTTGATGTGAATGGATAAGACATTCTGATTGCTGGTTACATAATCACAAGTACACAGGTCATGATATACAACAAGTACAGAAGATATACACTTACGGTTCAGCTAATACATGATAAGATGAGAATGAAAAGGGGATCTGCATCTTTTATTTACTGATCGTTCCCGATGTGTTAGATTGATTTTGGGAGGGAAGTCGAATGGCTAGAAGTAAAGAGTTTGAAGTGAATGAAGTATTGGATAAAGCAATGAAGATCTTCTGGGAACAAGGTTACGAGAAAACGTCGATGAGTGACCTGGTTGAGCATATGGGAATTCATCGCAGAAGTATATATGATACATTTGATGACAAACATTCGCTGTTTTTGCAGGCAATGGATCGTTACAGAGGTAAGGTCAGTACCACATTACTTGCAGAAATCAAGGCATCCAAGACGGCAGTGGAGGCACTGCATAAAATTTTCGATGTTCTGATCAGTGAAGCAGAGGATACGCCATCGGGATGCTTGATCGTGAACTCCGCCGTGGAGCTAGGCACACGCGATCCGGACGTGGATACGCGATCTCTTGATTCATTTAATGAAGCAGAGCAGATGTTTGAGCAAATCATTCAATGGGGGCAGCGGGAGGGAGAATTCTCCTCTGATCATGATGCGAAGGAAATGGCAGAGTACCTGCACAATATTTCTGTCGGCATCAGAGCCATGGCAAGAACCTCGACGGATAAGGAGAAATTAAACCGGATTATCCATGTAACGATGAAACTTTTGGAAAAATGATGAGTAGAGACGTATCACAAAAAGTAGCTTGAAATCCGTTAGAGGACTTCAAGCTACTTTTTTTGTGCGCTAATTTTAGAAAATAGAAAGTATGAACCATCAATTGGTGATGGCATTTTCCATCGGTTTAATTTTGTGAATCTCTTCGGTTCCTGCTTCCAAAGCAGTTTCGTAATATGAGCATTTGTGCTCAATGACTTCCATGGTTCTTCTTAGTTGCTCCATTTGTGCTTCCACAATAGCTTTTCGCTCCGTAAACATGTCATATCTTTGCTTCAGCGTGGAGTCCCCTTCAGAGCACCATTCAATAAAGTCCTTAATGTCTTTAATAGGCATGCCGGTCAGCTTCAGACATTGGATGATCTTTAGAAAGTCAATGTCGGAGTCTTTGAACAAACGTGTTCCACTTGTGGTACGTTCCACAAAAGGCATAAGTCCTTCCTTGTCGTAGTAACGCAATGTATATACCGTAAGGTCTAATTTTTTGGCAACTTCACCGATTGAATAGGTCATTTAGAATGAATTCCTTTCTACTAGGGGTAGACTTCGAGTTAACTCTAGGATTGATCCGAGTGAATTCTACCATGCTGCATACAACATGTCAAAGTGAGGTGGAGATAAAAAAAGTAAGATAAACATTTGACCTAGAGTTAACTAGAGGGGGTAAGATTATTTTGAACTTTAAATTACTAGGAGGTTATTCCATTGATTATAGCTAAAGCCAGAGCCGTTGACGGACCAGACCAACAATTCAGAAGTGCTGAAATTAAACGACGTGATCTGGATACCAATGATGTATTAATCGAGATTAAATATGCCGGTATCTGCCATTCTGACATCCATACTGCCCACGGTGAATGGGGGCCTGTGAATTATCCACTCGTTCCTGGACACGAAATTGCCGGAATTGTGACCGATGTAGGAGCCGGAGTTTCCAAATACAAGGTCGGTGACCGAGTAGGGGTCGGATGTATGGTTGACTCTTGTGGTGAATGTGATAACTGCCGCAAAGGTGAAGAGCAATACTGTCTCAAAGGAAATATCCCCACTTATGCTGGGGTAGACAAATACGGTGAGCCTACGCAAGGTGGATATTCAACTCACATTGTTGTCGTAGAGGATTTCATCGTTCGGATCCCTGATAACATTGCACTTGATGCTGCTGCACCTTTGCTCTGTGCCGGTATTACGACATATTCACCACTTCATCACTGGGGAGCTGGCCCAGGTAAAAAAGTTGCCGTTGTAGGTATGGGTGGTCTTGGTCATATGGCTGTCAAAATTGCACATGCGATGGGTGCCGAAGTAACGGTTCTCTCCCAATCCTTGAGCAAAAAAGAAGATGGACTGCAATTTGGTGCAGATCACTACTTTGCCACAAGTGAACCGGAAACATTCGAGAAACTTGCAGGCACATTTGATCTGATGATTAACACAGTAAGTGCGAATATTGACATTAACGCTTATTTCTCACTGCTCACGCTGGATGGTACACTCGTGAACGTGGGTGCTCCTGCAGAGCCTTTAGCCGTAAACGTATTTTCTCTTATCGGTCATCGCCGTTCATTTGCAGGTTCCATGATTGGTGGCATTCGTGAGACGCAGGAAATGCTTGATTTCTGTGCAGAACATGATATTGCACCTAACATTGAGGTCATCTCCGCCGACCAGATTGACGAAGCTTACAAACGTGTATTGGCTTCCGACGTAAAATATCGCTTTGTTATTGATATCAGCACTATGTAAGTGTAAACTCTGCAATAGTGATAGTTAAAGATAGAAGAAAGCAGCTGCCGTCAAGGTCAGCTGCTTTTCTGTTTTGTTCATTGAAGGGGCATTCTAACCCGCGCTCTTCTTATCGCAACGAACAGAAGATACCTGCGTCTAATAACTAGTAACTAGTTGGAAAAATATGAAAGGAGTGGAATGAGAAAGATGACAGCATCATTTTCACATCAGCCTGAAGGGTACGAATGTCCATTTTGTCGTATTTGGGGTATCGAGCGACCTGATCAGGGAACTAAACAAAGGGATATCATCTATCAGAATGAAAAGGTAACGGCATTTATAGCAGGCAAATGGTGGCCAAACAATAAAGGACATGTTCTTATTGTCCCGAATCAACATTTCGAAAACATCTTTGAACTCCCCGCGGAATACGCTGTTGAAATTCACCGCGCGGCTCAGCTTACAGCATTTGCAATGAAAAGTACATATGGATGTGATGGGATTTCGACACGGCAACATAATGAACCTGCTGGCAATCAAGACGTGTGGCATTATCATTTGCATGTTTACCCTAGATACGTGAATGATCAACTGTATCTGTCAAATGGTTCTCAGTCCGATTCAGATGAACGCGCTCTCTATGCGAACAAGTTGCGTTCTTGGATAAAGGAAAACATTTAAAGTCTAGCAGGCGCTCATTTTTTGTTGAGTTATCGGGCAGATAAGGGTTTTTGAATTTGATATTCATGATAGAATGAGTTTGAATGGGGCAAATTAAATAGTATATTTCATGATATAGGGGGAACCAATGGAGACCTTTGCAGAATTTATAGCACGCATCGATAACCCGGAACACCAGGCACGGACGGAAGAAGTTTTGAACTGGGTCACTGAAAAATTCCCGAATTTAAAACAAAAAATAGCCTGGAACCAACCGATGTTTACCGACCATGATACCTTTATCATTGGTTTTAGTGTATCCAAGCAACATTTGGCTGTTGCTCCCGAGAAGGCAGGAATTAATCGTTTTTCGGAAGAGATCACACAGGCGGGGTATGATCACACCAAAGAGTTGGTGCGGATGAAGTGGAAACAGGAGATTGATTTTTCGTTACTTGAGCGAATGATTGAGTTCAATATAAAGGATAAGGCAGAATGTTCAACATTCTGGCGCAAATAAATCGCGATAAAAAAGAAGACCCCCAACTTCCGGATATGGAAAGAGGAGGTCTTCTATATTTTAAGCAAAAGCGATTATTGAGCACCTACTACAGGGTGAGGTACATAGGGCTCTTCAAGGAATGTGACGTCTTCTGGAGTCAACTTAACGGAAAGAGCACCTACCGCATCTTCCAGATGCGATATTTTGGTAGCACCGATAATTGGAGCCGCTACAGTGTCTTTTTGTAGTAACCAGGCAAGTGCAATGTGTGTGCGAGGGACACCGTATTTTTCTGCAATGGATGCAACTCGTTCAACAACAAGCCGATCCGCATCGCTAGTCGCATTGTATTTGGATTTCTGAATTTCGTCTGTCTCGGATCGGAGTGTTGATACGGACCAGTCACGGGTTAATCTGCCTGAAGCAAGAGGACTGTAGGGAGTTACACCAATCTTCTCTTCCTTGCATAAAGGCAACATTTCTCGTTCCTCTTCACGGTAGATGAGGTTCAAGTGGTTTTGCATGGAGACAAACTTGGTCCAACCATGTTTCTCTGCTACATGTAATGCTTTTTGGAACTGCCAAGCAAACATGGCTGAAGCGCCAATATATCTAACTTTACCGGACCTCACCACATCATGTAAGGCTTCCATAGTTTCTTCAATAGGCGTATTGTAGTCCCAACGATGAATGATATACAGATCCACATAATCCGTTTCCAATCGTTTCAAGCTTTTATCAATCTCACTCAGGATGGCTTTTCTGGAAAGGCCAGAACCGTTGGGTCCTTTATGCATTTGTCCGTGTACTTTGGTTGCAATGACAACTTCATCCCGATTTGCGTAATCTTTCAACGCCCGACCAAGGTATTCCTCGCTTGTACCCAGAGAGTATACATTCGCTGTATCGAAGAAATTAATGCCTAGATCCAGTGCTTTTTTGATCACAGGGCGAGAGTCCTCTTCATTCAATACCCATTCATGAACCCATTTACTGGCGTCCCCAAATCCCATACATCCCAGGCAAAATCGAGACACGTCCAAGCCTGTATTACCAAGTTTTGTATATTCCATATCATGTTCAAATCCTTTCTAATTGTTTATTATTGCCACCTGTATGGTGATCTATATACACATTATTATGTCATATCGAATGAACCAATCTGTACCACATTTCTATCAAAGTTTTGCCTATTCCTATCACAATCTCTGAATCTGAATCAGTTGAGTCCATTAAAGTTCTCATATAAAAAGAACAAGCCATTCGTTTCTCTGGTTGGAGATTCAAATGGCTTGGTTCATAAAATATTATTTAATCATTGTTTGATGAATCCAATCGCTTATTTTGGTTAATTTAAGATTGGTTTTGATTTTATCATCCAACTCTTGATATCGAGGAAGAAGATCTGTATGCTCATCAATCCATTGGTACAATCCTTTAAGACCTGCTGCTGTCTCACTTCCCAACAAAGGCTGAATCGCTGCTTCAAAATGATCAAAAGGTAGAGACATGAAGCTGATCTTTTCACCTAATACAGCACTGAATTGTTCCGCTAATTGTGCACCTGTCAGGGCTTCTAATCCGGGTGCTGGGATAATGCTTCCTGCCAATTCCGAATGAGTCAAGGCATAATAGTGGAATTGAGCTGCATCGTTTAAGCTAATCCAGGAGATCGGCTTGTCTGCTGGTACCGGGTAGGCCAAAACGCCATTGTTCAGTATTCCGGGAATCAGGAAGTTTTCCAAGTATACAATGGGTTCCACAATGATATATGGAAGACCACTTTGCTGCAATTCATGGATAACTTCACGTTTCAATTCAATTCCTTTGGAATGGGTGATAGGGTCAGGAACATAGGTACCCGTGTTAACTACAATCAATTTAACGTTTGCCTGTATAGCAGCATCAATTGCATTTTTGGTATATTGTCTGATCTTATCCGGATTGAACTCCACCGGCAGGTTCAGGAAGACTTTACTTACACCTTCATGTGCCGTATGAAGCTGTTCCACATCTGATAGATCCCCGATGAAAGCTTCAATGTTTTGTTCCTTTAGTGTTTTGGCTGTTGCCTCATTTCGAGTAATCGTGCGAACCTCACAACCGTGTTGAACGAGTAATTGAGCGACAGCGCCGCCTTGGGAGCCCGATGCTCCATATACTAAAAATCGATCATTCTGTGTCATAGTGGTCAATAACTTCCTTTCAATATGTCATTGGAATGGATGAGTTAACACTCAGCATTGACCTCAGCATAACGGATTTAGAATAGGAGCGTAAGTACGCACATTAATGATATAAAGTATCCCTTGGGATACTATGGGAAGGCGTTTTACATATGTTTCGATCCCCAATCACCTAGCTGAAACAAGATCGAAGTCAGGCTTTGTCCTTTTTCTGTAAGGGAATATTCGACTTTAGGCGGAACTACAGGGTGGGTAACACGGTTTATTAAACCAGCTTCTTCAAGTTCTCGTAATTGCCTGGTTAACGTGCGATGCGTAATGGGGTCAAGCATTTTCTGTAATTCATTGAAACGAATTGTTGAATGGCGGATGAGCCGATTTATAATTAACAGCTTCCATTTCCCACCAATCATATTGACTGCAAACTCAACAGGACACCGGTCCTCCACAGGTTCTATATTCATATTTATGTATCCCTCCCAAAAGCATCAACTCATGTTTCATATTTTGTTCATTTTATCGAATTTATAAAGGGGTGTATAGCTTACCGCGCATTCAGGGTATGAACCATGCCCAGGACACAAAAAAAGATGCCCCCAGTGTAGCTCGAGGGACACCTTATTTAATATAAATTATTTTTCAAACTCAGACAGAACAGAAAAAAGCATTGAACGTGAAAAAAAGCCATGATATAATCTATAGCGCAATTGACATTAATATTGAATGTAAAGGGTGAATCATTATTTCTCCTAATTTAATTTTACATCCGACATTCCGATTTGTCAATGCTCTTTTTTGGTCCTAATAAATGGAAAAGGGAGTGGACTCATTCATGGATAAAACAGTGGAATGGAAGTTGGAAGAGGAAAGACTAGTGCAGGTGAGGAACAAACTTCAGGCACGACTCGACGAGTTAGAACCGAAGGTTGCCGGACTGCATGAACAGGCTGCCGAAATTCGTAAACGGTTCTGGGAAGAAGTGACAATTAATACGGGTTCGTACACGGATTTTGAAGATGCATTTTATACCATTAATCAGCAGTCCAGAGTGTTGGCCGAGAGGGAGCGCGGACACAAGCTGTTAACACAACAATGGAAAAATACAAAGAGACTGCTTCCAACGCCGTATTTTGGCCGTTTCGACTATAAGGAAAAAGGCATGACATGGACTGAACAGATCTACATCGGTGTATCATCCTTCATGGATGTAGATGGATTGAACTTTCTAATCTATGACTGGCGTACGCCAATTGCGAGTCTGTACTATGATCACTCTCCCGGGCCAGCAAGTTATGACACACCTTCAGGACGAATCGACGGAAAGATGGAGCTCAAGCGTCAGTTCCAGATTCAACATGGGCAGCTTCATAGCATGTTTGATTCAACTGAGACGATTGGTGACGAATTGTTGCAGCAAGTGCTCGCCAAGGGTGCAGACTCACAAATGAAGAGCATTGTAGCAACAATCCAGAAGGAACAAAACGCCATTATCCGTGATGACCGAAGCCGAATGCTTATCGTTCAAGGGGCAGCTGGGAGTGGCAAGACGTCCGCTGCGTTACAGCGAGTGGCCTACTTACTATATAAACACCGCCAGACCGTCAAAGCAGATCAAATTGTACTTTTCTCGCCGAATCCGATGTTTACCAGTTATATTTCCACCGTGCTTCCGGAACTTGGCGAAGAGAACATGCAGCAGACAACTTTCCAGGAATATCTGAATTATTGGCTGGATTCCTCCTTACGACCAGAGGATGCCTTTGATCAGATTGAATATGTGCTGACAGCCCAAGAAGATCCGGGTTATGAAGCTCGTCTGGAGGCGATTAAGTACAAAGCTTCCGAGACATTCCTTGAAGTGCTCCAAAACTACGGTAAGTGGCTGGGGCGGGAGGGCATACGGTTCAACGGCATTCAATTTCGGGGACGTGAATTCATCACTGCGGACCGAATTAAGACTCAATTTTACAGTTTGGATCAAAATCTTACCTTGTCCAACCGTATTCTTCTTTTGCAGGAATGGTTGCTGAGAGAACTTGTTTCGCTGGAACGTCTGGAACGGGAAGCAGACTGGGTTCAGGAGGAATTGAATTATCTGGACACGGATGAGTATGTGGAAGCTTTCCGCATGCTGCACAAAGAAAAGCCTGTGTTTGATGTGGCGGAAAAATACGCAGCTCGAGATAACGGTAATAACAGCGCAGAGCAAGATGAGGGTGCCTTTAACTTTGGAGTGCGGGAAGAGGAGTTGCTTCGTCAGAAACTGGTGAAAGACATGTTTAAACCGTTAAGAAAGAGCGTGCGGAAATTCCAGTTCGTGGATGTGAGAGGGATATACGAACAACTATTTGTAGATGAAGCCGCTTATCGGGAACAAACGAATGGGGCAATCCCCCCACAGCACTGGCCTGAGATTTGTAAACAGACCAAGGCCATGATCCTTCAGAACAAGCTGTTCCATGAGGATGCTACTCCGTATTTATATGTAAAAGAGATGATCGAAGGCGTACGGACGAACACAGAGATTCGTTATGTCTTTGTTGATGAAGGCCAGGATTATTCGGCGTTTCAATACGAATATCTCAAGAAACTGTTTCCTCGTGCCCGCATGACGGTGCTGGGGGATTTCGGGCAAGCGATCTTTATGCAGGCTACGGATTTGGCAGCATCCAACTCGCCACTGGTTCACCTTTACGGAGAAGGCGAAACTACATTGATACGCCTTGTACGCAGTTATCGTTCAACCAAAGAGATTGTTGAATTCACGAGACAGATGTTACCAGGGGGAGAAGAGATAAGACCGTTTGAAAGGGGAGATCAGAAGCCTCTTTTAACAAAATTGAAGGACGAAAATCTGCGTGGTGCACAGATTCTCACAGACATCGCCGCGCTTAAGGCGGAGGGGTTTGATTCCATCGCTGTGATTACGAAAACCGCAGCTGAAAGTCGTGATGCCTATGAAAGGTTGCAAAGTCAAGGCGGCGAAGGGTTACAGCTCATAACAAAGGATACACAGATTTTCGAAAAAGGGATCATGGTTATTCCTGTGTATCTCGCCAAAGGCGTTGAGTTCGATGCTGTCCTGATCTATGATGCTTCACCCGTCGCTTACAGCCAGGAATATGATCGCAAGCTTCTGTATACGGCCTGCACACGAGCCATGCACCGACTTCGTCTATATACAGTGAGTGACTGGTCACCATTTGTGCAGGCGTTACCTGCGAATCTGTATGACATAAAATCATAATCCATATCTAAATCCGTTCTCAATGAAGGACCAAAGAAAGATGCTCGGAGCCTTATTTCAAAGGTTATCGGGCATCTTCTTTTTATAAAGACATGAATCATAAAAGTTATTCTTTACTGATCGTTCCCGATGTGATAGATTGTTATTGAGAGTTATGAGAATGATCATTCCCATAACAGCTCAAAAATAAATACATTCTCAATGAGAGGGAGTAATAATAAATGAATATTTCCAAACAAGTTGCTATTGTAAGTGGGGCTAATCGAGGGTTGGGCAAGGAACTTGCTCTTGAACTGTTGGCGAGGGGAACCAAAGTGTATGCTGGCGCACGAAACCCTGAATCAATTGATCTGCCGGGGGCAATTCCACTGCAACTCGATATTACTGATTCACAATCTGTCATGGCTGCAGCTGAGGTAGCCAGTGATGTAACCCTTCTAATCAATAATGCTGGTTCCGCTACGGGTGCTTCTCTGCTCACGGGTGAGCTGAACGATATTCACTTGGAATTCAATACACATGTATTCGGTACGCTTTCAATGATTCGTGCATTTGCACCGGTAATAGAGAAGAATGGGGGCGGTTCGATACTGAATATCCTGTCCGCTCTATCTTGGCTCAGCCTTGGTAACTCAGGTGCATATTCAGCTGCAAAATCCGCTCAGTGGGGAATTACGAATGCATTACGTCTCGAATTAGCCCCTAAGAACGTTAGCGTTGCCGGATTGCACGTGGCGTTCATGGATACGGATATGACGGCAGGTATCGACGCACCAAAAACGAGCCCAACGGATATTGCCAAAATTGCAATAGATTCAATCGAAGCGGATCTCTACGAGATTATTGCTGATGATACCAGTCGGAATGTACAACAGGGTCTTGCTGGTGGTGTTGCTGCCCTTTACCCGCAATTGTTTCAAAAATAAAGAGGCGTAGATGCATTTTCTCGTTATA